>NZ_CP113917.1:1200000-1800000 GCF_029395475.1 Bifidobacterium sp. ESL0775
TTTCCGTGTATTACGTTCCCAACCATGTACTGGCTGCAGGAGTCGGCATCACAATCTCCGCGGTGGCCGTGGCCATAGCGGCCAATGTGCGCCACAATGTGGGCAAGCGGCTGGCCGGCGCCATCGAAGGCAAGCTCGCCGCGGCGCAGAATGTCGAGAAATCCTCCGTGTCTTCCGCGGCCAATAGCAAGACCGGCGAAAGCAGCATCGACAACGTGTCCGTGTCGGTGTTTCTGGTTCTTTACATTCTGGTGCTGGCCTCATGCATCATTCTCCCGGAGACCTTCAACGGTCATCCTGTCGCCCATGCCATCATGGTGGTCTTCCTGCCCGCTCTTTCGGACACCGGTGGGCTTTTCTTCGGCGCGTTCCTAGGCAAGCACAAACTCTCACCACGCATCTCGCCCAAGAAATCCGTCGAGGGGCTTTGCGGGTCCATCCTCTTCGCCATGGCCGGCGCCTTCGTGATCTTTGCCATCACCTATCCGGACCTTTGGTCGACGCGCTGGTGGGTTCCGATCCTCACCGGTGTGATGGTCGGCGTCATCGGCACGTTCGGAGACCTGTGCGCCTCTATGCTCAAACGTGACATGGGGTTGAAGGACATGGGCCATTTGCTTAAAGGGCACGGCGGGGTCATCGACCGTGTGGATTCCATTTTGCTCTGCGCGCCGTTCTTCACCGTGCTGCTCTGGGTGACTGGCATGTAATCGACCGCAAGTCTTTGTGGCTGAGAATTGAAATCTCATTTGCTATATAAGATTGCAGTGTGCTGGATATAGATAAGTAAACGTATCCGGACTATTGAATGATGATAATGATGAATGATGTTGCAAGAGATAATCCAGCGCTTCCCGAATCGGCAAGCGCTTCTTCCGTTCCCGCTCAAACCGTCGAATCCGGAGTGACCAGTGGGGGAGACTCGGGGGCGTTCCGGGACGTCCTGGCCAAGAACCATGCGCGCCGTGGCAAACCACCGTTGCATTTTGCCGACATGGGCGACGAAGAGCGCATCGAGACCGCCAAACGCCTCGGCATGCCGAAATTCAGGGTCAAACAGCTCGGCAACCACTATTTCGAGCATTTCAACAACGACGTCTCCACCTTCACGGATTTTCCGGCGGCGAAACGCGAAGATGCGCAGCGGGTGTTCTTCCCGACCTTGATCACCGAGGTGACCCACCAGGTCGCCGACAACGGCACCACCATCAAGACGCTGTGGGAGCTCTTCGACGGCTCACACATCGAATCGGTGCTCATGCGTTATCCGAACAGAGCGACGCTCTGTATCTCGAGCCAGGTGGGTTGCGGCATGGGCTGCCCGTTCTGCGCCACCGGCCAGCTCGGGCTCACACGCAACCTTTCGACCGCCGAGATCCTTGAGCAGGTGCGTGTCGCCGCCAAAACGATGGCGGAGGGTGGGGTCGCCGGAGGACCCGGGCGCCTGAGCAACGTCGTCTTCATGGGGGAGGGCGAGCCCATGGGCAACTACAAGTCCGTGCTCTCAGCGGTCCGGCAGATCAGCGCCATGCCGCCAGAGGGCTTCGGCATCTCCGCGCGAAACATCACGGTTTCCACCGTAGGTGTGGTTCCTGGTATCAAAAAGCTGACCCAGGAAGGCATCCCCGTTCGCCTCGCCGTCTCCTTGCACGCGCCGAACGACAAGCTGCGCGACGAGCTGGTGCCCATGAACCGACGCTTCAACTCCGAGCAGGTGCTCGATGCGGCGCATGATTACTACCTGGCCAGCCACCGTCGCGTGAGCATCGAATACGCGCTCATGCGCGGCATCAACGACCAGGCCGAGCACGCCCGCCAACTGGCCCACCGCCTGAACCATTACGGCGACAATTGGGTGCATGTCAACCCGATTCCGCTGAACCCGATTGAGGGCTCGAAATGGACCGCCTCGAAACCCGAGGATGAAGAGCGTTTCCTCGACATCCTCCACAGTGCCGGCATCACGGCGACGTTGAGAGACACGCGTGGCTCGGATATCGACGGTGCCTGTGGCCAATTGGCCGCCAAGAACATCCGGGCGTAGGCGCCAACAGGTATTCGAGTCCGCCAAAACTTATGGTGTTCAAACGGATATCGAAGAGTGGTTGATTGCGGCGGAAACCTGATTTGATTCCGTTATGCGGTGTTTTGAGACGCCGTGTTCCCAGTTCCCGGCGATGAATTAGTCTTTATGAAGATATCTACTGTTGAGTGGGAGTTGCCTTATGTCATTGGCGGTACGAGTCATTCCATGTCTGGATGTGGACGATGGACGCGTGGTCAAAGGCGTGCATTTCGAGAACCTGCGCGACGCCGGCGACCCGGTGGAGCTTGCGGGACGTTATTACGATGAGGGCGCCGACGAGCTGACGTTCCTCGACGTCACGGCTTCCAGCAGCCATCGGCAGACCATGATGGATGTGGTCACCCGCACGGCCGGCCAGATTTTCATCCCCTTGACGGTTGGCGGTGGAGTCCGCACGGTCGGCGATGTGGACGCCTTGCTGCGCAGTGGCGCCGACAAGGTCAGCGTCAACACCGCCGCCATCAACAACCCCGAGCTCATCAGCCAGGTCGCCGAGCGTTTCGGCAACCAGGTGCTGGTGCTTTCCGTCGACGCCCGGCGTGAAAAAGGGGAGCAGCACACCAAATCCGGTTATGAGGTCACCACCATGGGCGGCCGTCATTCCACCGGCATCGATGCCCTTTGGTGGGCGCAACGTGCGCAGGAACTCGGCGTAGGTGAGATCCTCCTTAACTCCATGGATGCGGACGGCACCGGAGACGGTTTTGACATCGAGATGCTCAAGGCCATGCGCAAGGTGGTCAACATCCCGCTGATCGCCAGCGGCGGGGCAGGCAAGCTCGAGGACTTTCCACCGGCCGTCGAGGCCGGGGCCGACGCGGTGCTCGCCGCCTCGGTGTTCCATTACGGCAAGATGACCATCGCCCAAGTCAAGCAGACGATGAAGGAGCACGGCATCACGGTTCGGGAACCGGCACCGGCCAGATAGATGGCAATCGGCGAAAATATGCGGTCGGACTGCCGCATAGCGCTTGAATTGCATTACGAGTTTATGCAATGACTGCATGCCGAGATATACGAAACGCAACGTTTGAGATGAACGGACACTAAGGACATTGACATGGAACAGCGGATTGAATACGACAACAGCACCACTTTGGACCCACGGCTCGCCAAGCGCCTGAAGCGTGACGACAAGGGGCTGGTGGCGGCGGTCATCCAGCAATATGATTCCAAGCAGGTGCTGATGGTCGGCTATATGAACGACGAGGCGCTGCGCCGAACACTCACCACCGGTCGCGTCACCTTCTGGTCGCGCTCCCGTCAGGAATATTGGCGCAAAGGGGACACCTCAGGGCATGTGCAATATGTCAAGGCCCTTTCGCTGGATTGCGACGGTGACGCGTTGCTGGTCGAAGTCGACCAGGTCGGCGCCGCCTGCCACACCGGGGCGCGTTCCTGCTTCGACGAGGGCGGCCATGTCCCCGTGGTAATCGGCGAGCGCAAACCCGAAGACGCCAAATACGACGTGTGCCGATAAAAGATAAAAGCAGAACCCACAGTTGTGACGCCGCGCTAAGATGACGGCGGATACATAATCATCGACACGTTGTTGAGGAGCCATGACACCAGGATCTATTTTGAACATGCAGCAAGCGCGAGTGTTGGCCTACATTCCTTCCCCGACCATTTCCAAGATCGTCATCCCGCGCCTGTCCATCGGCAACTGGGGCATCGGCCCGATCCAGATACGCTTCTACGCCTTGTGCATCCTCCTGGGCATCGTGCTGGCCGTGTGGATCACCAACAAGCGCTGGAAGAAGCTGGGCGGCAATTTCGACCAGATCCTCGACATCACCCTGTGCGCGGTGCCAGCCGGCATCATCGGCGCGCGGCTCTACCATGTGGTGACCACCCCCGAACGGTTCTTCGGCCCGAACGGCGACCCGATGGAGATACTGCGGATCTGGAACGGCGGCCTCGGCATCTGGGGCGGCGTCCTGTTCGGCGCGCTGGCCGCATGGGCATGGTGCCGCCACAAGCATTACCCGATGGCGCTGCTGGCGGACTCGGTGGCTCCGGCGCTTCTTGTGGCCCAAGCCGTGGGCAGACTCGGCAATTGGTTCAACCAGGAGCTTTACGGCGCCCCCACCAACCTGCCTTGGGGCTTGAAACTCAACATGACCGGCTCGGCCATCGGCCACGGCGAACAGTGCTACGACGGCGAGACCTGCCCGACCGGCACGCTTTTCCAGCCCACGTTCCTTTACGAGATGATCTGGAACCTCATCGGCGCCGCGCTCATCATCTGGATCGGCCACAAGGCCATGGACCGCCTCAAGGCCGGCAGCCTTTTCGCCATGTATGTGATGTGGTACACGGCCGGCCGCACCTGGATCGAGGCGTTGCGCATCGACTTCGCGCACGAGATTCTCGGCGTGCGCGTCAACGTGTGGGTCTCGATGGTCGTCTTCGTCCTGGGCGCTGTGGCGTTCGTGGTCATCCAACGGTTGGGAAGCCCCACCATCGCTTTGTCCGAGCGGTTGCGCACCTTGACCGAGGTCGAGGAACGCGCCGCCGCCGACGAGGAGAAAAAGGCCAAGGACGACAAGTGACACGCATCATTCCTTGACTGATGCGTGTCGGGCTGTTCGTGTGATGAGTCATTTGATTTATTTTTGTCTAGATTCACCGAAATCGCCGCATATCCGTTGGTATCCGTCGCTTTCAAGTCTTTCGCCCCGCATAGGATAGAACACTATGAGCATTCAAATCGCACCAAGCATTCTTTCAGCTGATTTCTGCAATCTCGAACGTGACCTCAAGGCCATCGACCATGCGGACCTGGTCCACGTCGATGTGATGGACCACCATTTCGTTCCCAACCTCACCCTCGGCGAGCCTGTCGTCAAGCGCATCTGCGAGGTGACGAATCTGCCGGTCGACGTCCATCTGATGATCGAGGACCCGGACCGTTGGGCCCCGGAATACGCCAAGCTCGGCGCCGCTTCCGTGAGCTTCCACATGGGCGCCGTCCATGCCCCGGTGCGCCTGGCGCGCCAGCTGCACGACATGGGCTGCAAGGCCTGCTTCGCCGTGCGCCCCGCGGAGCCGGTCGAGCCGATCTTCGACATCCTCGACGAGTTCGACATGATCCTGATCATGACCGTGGAGCCCGGTTTCGGCGGCCAGAAGTTCCTCGACAACCAGATGGCCAAGGTGCGCCGTCTGCGTGATGAAATCACCCGCCGCGGGCTCAATACCCACATCCAGGTCGATGGCGGCGTCAGCCCTACGACCGCGCACATCGTCGCGGAGGCCGGGGCGGACGTTTTGGTCGCCGGTTCGGCCGTGTACGGCGCCGATGACCGTGCCAAGGCAATCGACGACATCCGTGCCAAGGCCGAAGCCGCATACCGGGCGTAAGCGCAATATGCCGCGACTGAAGCGCGGCAGGACAACGGAGCATGAAGATGAAGACATTCGAATCACTGTTCAAGGAACTGAGCGAAAAGGCCGAGACCAGGCCTGCCGGATCGAAGACGGTCGATGAGCTCGACAAGGGCACCCATTTCATCGGCAAGAAGATCAACGAGGAAGCGGGGGAGACCTGGATCGCCGCCGAATACGAGGGCGCGGACCGCACCGCCGAGGAGATGAGCCAGCTCATCTACCATATCCAGGTGATGATGATCAAGCATGGCATCAGCCTCGAGGACATCTACAAGAACCTGTGACCCTGAGCCATTGAGAAGCGCTTGCCTGTGAAATGGCAGATGCGAGAAGCCAGAAGCGAAGGAGGAAAGAGAATGTTGAGAATTGCCGTGCCCAACAAGGGCATGCTTTCCGAACCTGCATGGAGCCTGTTGAAGGAAGCCGGGTACCAGCTGCGCACCCAGCCACGCCAATTGGTGGTCGAGGACCACGAAAACGACGTCGAGCTGTTCTATCTGCGTCCATTGGACATCGCCATCTACGTGGGCCAAGGCGCCATCGACGTCGGCATCACCGGCCGTGACATGCTGCTCAACACCGACACCACCGCCACCGAGGACCTCCCGCTCGGTTTCGGCGCCTCGACGTTCCGTTTCGCCGCCCCCAAGGACTCGGCGATCACCAAGCTCGAGGACGTCGACGGCAAACGCATCGCCAGCTCCTTCGACAAGCTTGTCCGCGATTACCTGGCCGCGCACGGCCTTCACGCCGACATCACCCACTTGGATGGCGCCGTCGAATCCTCGGTCCAGCTCGGAGTCGCCGACCTCATCGCCGATGTCGTCTCCACCGGAACCACGTTGCGTAACGCTGGCCTGCGAATCTTCGGTGACCCCATCCTCCATTCCGAAGCCATCCTCATCCGCTCGCAGCACGTTTCCAAGGACGACAAACAACTCGTCATCTTCAAGCGACGGCTGGAAGGCGTGCTCACCGCACGACGCTATGTCATGATGGACTACGATGTGCCGGTCAGCAAAGTTGGTGCCGCCGCGGCCCTGACGCCAGGGCTGGAAAGCCCGACCATCTCGCCCTTGCACGACCAGCAGTGGTGCGCGGTGCGCGCGATGGTGGAACGCGAGAAGGTGAATCAGACGATGGACAGGCTCTACGATGTGGGTGCCCGCGCCATCATCGTCACGGCCCTGCAGGCTTCGAGAATCTGAAACGCGGTCATGAAACTTCCACTGAATGCCTCCCGTTACAGCCCGGACGCCCGGGACATCTATCTGACGGTCCCGAACCTCATCAGTCTGTTGCGCATCATCTCCATCCCCTTCATCTCGTGGTTGACGGCTCAGCACAAGATGGTCGCGGCGTTGATTGTCCTAGCGATTTCGGCGGCCAGCGACGGTCTGGATGGCATCATCGCCAGGAAGTGGAACCAAGTCAGCAAGCTCGGCCAGATCCTCGACCCGATCGCCGACCGGCTGCTCATTTTCTGCAGCATCCTCGCGCTGGGCTGGGCGGGCATCATTCCTTGGTGGATGCTCTTCATCGTGGGGTTGCGCGACCTGATCCTGCTCATATTGATCTTCGTCCTCGCCCAGCATGATTACGGCCCGTTGCCGGTCCATTTCGTGGGCAAAGCGGGAACTGCGTTATTGATGATCTCCATCACTGCGCTCATCTTCGCCGATTTGTGGAACAACACCTTCACTCAGATCCTTCACCTGGCCGCGCTGGCTGCGGGCATCTGGGGCATCGTTCTTTACTGGCTGGCTGGTTACATCTACATTCGCCAAGGCGTCACATTGATACGCCATGACACGGGCAAGCGATGACGAACTTCGAGCGGGAGCCACTGTCCTTTGCCGTGGGAGTCGATGAACTGCCCAGCAAGCGCCGCGCGGTCTTTTCCAAGGCCGTGGCCGGTCTGGGCCCGTGGCATGCCGACGTCGAGGAAGATGAGCAGGTCCTGGCGCGTCGCCGGCATCGTAAGGTCGATGACGATAGTCTCCGGTTGATCGACGACCTGACCAACCGCCCGCTCGACCCGCTGTTCTCCGATGCGTTGCTCACCCAGCAGAAACCACGTTCCACATTCTCGGTGTGGTTCACACGCGTCATCGTGTTCATCATCTGCGTGGCCGTGGGCTCGATCGGCAGCGTCTTCGTCCGCCAGCTCAATACGGACCCGCGCAAACAGGTGCGCGCGAGCCTCGTCTCCGAATTGCAGCAACAGAACACGAGCCTCAACAAGCTCACCACGCAAGTGACGGATTTGCACAGTCAAGTGGTGAAAAAAGCCGATTCCATGCCGGACACCACCGATGACCCGGTGCTTCAACAAGACGAAATGGCCAACGGTGCGCTCAAGGTCAAAGGCCCCGGCATCGTCATGACCGTGGCCGACCCTATCGCCTCAGCAGGCAAGAACGGTGGCCTTGGTCCACGGGATGGCAATGCCAGCAGCCATATCCGTGTGGTCACCGACTCCGACCTGCAGGACATCGTGCTGTTGCTCTGGAAAGCCGGCGCCGAGGCGATCTCAATTAACGGATACCGCATCGGCGTGTCGACCTCCGTGCGCACCGCCGGCCAGACCATCCTCATCGGGGTGAACCAGGTGGCCAGTCCCTATAAGATAGAGGCGATAGGGAATCCGAAGGACCTGGCGGACCAGATGGGCAGCGGCTCGCAACCCGAACTGTACCGTTCGCTCAACGCGGCGGGCATCAACCCGCAGATCTCGAAATCCCATTCGTTGAAATTGGACGCTGCGGAGGCCGCGAACGTGACCTATGCGAAAAGGAGCAAATGATGGCGGCAGTGCTTGGTTTGATCATCGGGGTCATCATCGGCATCTTCGTGAAGCCGGACATTCCCATCGTCCTGCAACCCTATTTGCCCATCATGGTGGTGGCTGCCTTGGACGCCTTGTTGGGTGCGGCGAGGGCGTATTTTGAGCGCTCGTTCTCCGACAAGGTCTTCGTCATCTCCTTCATCTCCAACGTCCTGACGGCGACCCTGCTCGTCTTGCTCGGCAACCAGCTCGGCGTCGGCTCCCAGCTGCAAACCGCCGTCATCGTCGTGCTCGGCATACGAATCTTCTCCAACGTTTCCGCTATACGCCGGTTCATTTTCAAGGGCTGATGGACCATGGAACACAACAAGACGCATGACATCCTGAACCGCATGCACATCCAGCATGCGCAGGATAAGGAGAACGACCGGACCGACACCGGTTCCTTCCCCGTGGTCAGGAAAAAACCGCCACGCCAAATCGGGGGAGGCATCGCCTCGCGGCTCATGACCAGCCTGCTCATCGTGTTTCTGTGCGCGTTTCTCGGCTTTGGTTATGCCATCCAGCTCAACAACAAGACCTCGAGCTATGAGACGATGAGCGAGGAGGAACTCACCCGGCTCATCAGCGAGACGAGTACACAGGTCCAGAACCTCCAGCAGCGCAAGACCGAGCTCACCGGCCAGCTCAACTCGCTCAAGGCCGCCGCGGACAAGCAGCAGGAGGCCCAGCGCATCGCCAAGGAGAACGAGGACACCAGCGGCATTCTCTCCGGCAGGTTGCCGGCCGAAGGTAAGGGCGTCATCATCACCATCTCGCAGGGCTCCAAGGAGAACATCGACGCCGCGACCATGTTCCAGTTGCTGGAGGAGCTGCGCAACGCCGGCGTCGAAGTCATGGCCTTGGACAACGTGCGCGTGGTCACCTCCACCTACGTCACCGACACGAAAAAGGGCCTGGAATGCGACGGGCAGAAGCTCAAGACCCCGTATACCGTCAAGGCCATCGGCGACCCGCAGAACCTGCAGAACGCCGTCAACATCGCGGGCGGCGTCGGCTCGCGGTTCAAGGTGAAATTCGGCGCCGACGTCACCGTGACACCCTCGGATAGTGTAGATATCAGCGAGACTCGCGACGTTGGACAATATCAGTACGCGAAAACGGTAGAATAGAACCATGACTAATCCGATTCCAAGCGCGGGAGAGACGACCATTATCGGCCTGCCCGCTGTCAATATCCCTGTCACCTCCGCTGGAGACCGTCCGCTGACGCAGGAGGACCTCGACACCATCACCAAGCTTTCGCCGGGTTCGGCGTTGCTGATTTCCACCAGGGGAGCGGTGTCCGGCTCGCGTTACCTGCTCGATGAGGACGAGGTCAGCGTCGGCCGCGACCCTCATGCGGACATCCTGCTGGACGATTCCACGGTCTCCCGTGCCCACGCGGTGTTTCGTCGTGTTGGCGACACTTTCGAGGTGGTCGATGCCGGCAGCCTTAACGGCACGTATGTCAACCGCCAGCGCGTCGATCGCGCGACGCTCCACAACGGTGACGAGATCATGATAGGGAAGTTCCGTCTCGTGTTCTTCGCACCGAACGCCGCGCCCGTGAAGTGAAGTTCGCGCTGAGGTACTTGAGAACTCGATAATCGAACTCACGTTGATGATGGATGGGAGGAACATGGCAACGAACGTCAATCACATGGCGTCATCCGCCGCTGGTTCCTTGCCTGATTCCGTTGCTCAGACGCATAATTCGTCGCGCGGATCCGTTCAGTCGGTCGATCTGGTGCAGGGGGAGTTGTTCTCCGAAACCGGTGACGAGGATGTGACGAGAGGCTATCGTGGGACTGTTGCCTCGAAGGTGGCCGGCATCACCTACCGCCAGCTCGATTACTGGGCGCGCAAGCAGATCGTCGTCCCCTCCATCACGCCCTCGCATGGGTCTGGCTCGCGTAGGCTTTACTCCTTCAAGGACGTCCTCATCCTCGCCGTTTCCAAGAAACTGCTGGACACGGGCGTCAACCTGCAGAACGTCACCGCGGCCATCGCTTTCCTCTCGCGCCACAAGACTGCTGAACTCGAGCACATGACCATCATCTGCGACGGCCAGGATGTCAAGGAATGCGAGAGCGGCGACGAGGTGTTGAGATTGATCGACCAGGGCACGGCCGTGTTCGCGGTTTCGGTGGGGAAGTTGTGGCACCAGGTCGAACAGGACCTGGAGAACGAGAAATACGTCGACGTGACGCCTACGTCCGAGACGGCCTCCGCATTGCCCATCTCGCCCATCGACGATATCGCCGCCGCCAGAATGCGCGAGAAGCTCGAGGCCCAACGTCTCGAACGCCAGCTGCAGCATTGATTACTGTTTGTACGTTGATTATTATCTAGAACTGTCATTTTACAATATTTCGTGAGAGTATTTTGAAAGTTTCTTTTTCGATCGGAGAACAGATGGCCTTGATGCCCGGATTCCTTTGGATTTTCGCTCTGCTGTGGGCGGTGGCGATCTGTGCGATCTGCATCGTCAAAGGCGCGTTGCGCAAGAAAAGCGACCATAGGCCAGTCAAGACCGTGCCATGGTCCGTCATCCTTATGCATGTGTTCTCGTTGATCCTGTGCTGTGCGCCATACGCCGTCTACAAGCTCAACAGAGCCCAGATCCAAGTCTCGACGCGTCACTGGTACGCGTCGCTAGGCATTCCATCAGCCATCGTCCTAGGCGTTTTCTTCGTCGCCGAGCTGGTCCTGATGTTCCTGCAAGCCAGGCGTGCCCAACGTGACATCGTCGACGATGTTCTGTCCAACCATCATCACGTAACTAAACAGTAGAAGTGTTACGCGAGCGGTTATGTAAGCAAGTGAAGCTTGGTATATAACCGCGAGACGCTGGAAACGTACTGGTGGTGGGGTTGCGTCACGTTATGTAAGCCAGGCGCAGCTTGGGTATATAACGTGACGACGTTATGTCAGATTTCTTTGAAATCTGACATAACGTACATTATCGGATTTACCATTACCATTAACCAGTTACGTGCCAGCTGAGTTTCTGCTCTATTTGTATTCCATTGTTCTGAATGACTTCCAGCAACATCGCCCAACATTTTCACACGATATTTCGGTTCACGAATTTTCAAACTTTTCTCATCGCGATTCTAAGAGACACGCACACAAATCCAAATACAAAAAACGGTGACCACTTGATCATTCAAGCAGTCACCGTTCGAAAATTATTTGTTCAATCGAACCGAGCGCAAAATCAACTCACTCGTAATCCGGGAACCAGCCTTCGCGATGCATCTTCAAGCGTTTGTCAAGCAGTTCCTTGAGCTCGTCTTCAGTGCGGCGTTCCATAAGCATGTCCCAATGCGTACGTGTCGGCTTCTTGATCTCGTCGATCTCGTCCGGATCGGCATCGTCGCGCTTGGCGACCTCGCCGCAACGGCATTCCCATTCCGCAGGAACCTCGGCGCCTTCGGCGAACGGAAGAATCGTACGATGGCCTTTCGGGCATACGTACGTCACATCGGTCCTTGCCGCAAAATCAACATTTTCATCGGATTCGAGTGATTTGGCTCCGATACTCATACCGCGCAGGCTGCGTTCCGCCATACATTCTCCTTGTCAATTATCTATTTCTAAAGTACAGAACAGTTCGGACGATTGGATTATTCCCGGACTCGGGCCATGGCGAACGTCAGTCCACGCCGGAATACGCCACGATGCCACGGTTGATGAGCTGGTTCGCCTTCCTGGCAGCCTCGGCCAGATGAGGGTCATCGTTGTCGTAGTACGGCCCTGCCGAGGCGATCTGCTGGAGGATGTCGGAAAGGCGTTTGGCGTTGCGCACGAAATCGCCGCCAGTCAGCTCGGTGCCATGCAGGATTTGAGCGAGGTCCTCTCCCCTGGCCCAGTCATACATCACATCGACCAGACCGAAGTCAAGCGGCTCCAACTCGTCCAGATCGGCGTCCTCGCGCATCATCTCCACATCGGCGAAGACCTCTCTCAATCCGCTGCAAGCCTGCGCGATGGGGCCACCTGGACCACCGGGGTAGCGGCGTGGCTCGCTGTCCCCTCCCCTGCGTGCCTGGTACACCAACGATGACAACGCCGCGGCGAGTTCCTCTGGCTCCAGCCCGTCGAGGAATCCGTCGGTGATGGCCTCAGAGAGCACAAGATCGTACTCGCTGTAAAGATGCCTCAGCAATTGGCCACGCAACGTGAGTTGGTAGTCGCGGCCATGCTCTTGCGATTCGGTCTCTGGAGTGTCGGAAACAGTTGGATCCATGGCCTTATCGACGCTGTTGGCGTTTTGTTTGGTGTCGTTAGCGGCTTCAATCTGATGGCTATCATCGTTCGTTTCCTTGAGATAGCCCAGTGATGAAAGGACGTTGCAGATCTGGTCGAATTGCCGTGCTACGGAACCGGTACGGGATTCGTAACGGCCTTTGATGCGCCGCAGTTCCTTGGACTCACGCAACCAGCGGTGACCCCACTTGAGGTGGTTCTGAAAGTCCGGGCATGACTTGCAGGGGTGGTCGCTTTCCTGCGCCTTCAGTTGCTCAATCTGCCGGTCCAACGTGAGGAACGCCTTGGTGCGTTCTTGGTCACTGTTGAAGTTCCGGCGCTTCAAATGCCGCCGCTCATCCTTCTGCAGGTAGGAAAGACGCTGGCGCAGGGTCATGAATTCCTTGAAATCACCTTGCGAGCACTTGAACGCCTTTTCGTATCCCTCGACCGCATGCTCCAAGGTGTGAATGCGGGAAACCAGCTCCTCGGCCGACTCGTTGGCCTCCCATTGGGCGAACGAATGGTCGAGCGTGTCGCGGGCGGTGGTGTAGCTGCTGGAGTTGAGCAGGTTGACGGCCATGTTGAACGTCGGCTTGAAGCTCGAATGCAGCGGATAGACGCGTTTGCTGGAAAGCGAGGCGGCGGTGGCCGGAACGAAGTCGCGGTGATCGACGATGACGGCGTGTCCGATGGTATCGATGCCGCGCCTGCCGGCGCGTCCGGTGAGCTGGGTGTATTCGCCGGGAGTCAGGGTGACATGGTCGACGCCGTTGAATTTCTCGAGTTTCTCGATGACCACGCAACGGGCCGGCATGTTGATGCCCAAGGCCAGCGTCTCAGTGGCGAAGACCATCTTGACCAGGCCCTCTTCGAAAAGCCGTTCGACAATCTGCCGGAAAAGCGCCACCATGCCCGCGTGGTGAGGCGCGAAGCCTTCCTCGAGCGCATAACGGAAACGCGCAAAGCCCAACGCCTTGAGGTCGGCGTGGTCGAGCTCGCCTTCGACCATCTCATCGACGATGGCACGGATACGCTTCACCTCGTCCTTGGTGGTCAGTTCCAGGCCTGCCCGCAGGCACTGCTCGACCGCCTCGTCGCAGCCGTTCCGCGAGAAGATGAAGTAGATGCCCGGCAGAAGGCCCATGAAGTTCAGCTCATCGACCACGGCCCAGCGACGTGGTGTGTAACGGCGCACCTGGCCTGTCCTGTGTCGGTTCTCCGCTCCCCTGCGATGCCGGTTTCTGCCGCCACGGCGCTCTTCGTGTGCCTTTGAGGCGGCCTTTCGATCGAGCTGGTCGAGGCGGTCGACGAGTTTGGCGTTGAGCTTGTCGGTCTGCACGCCGTCCTTGCTGTGCCGGTACAGGTCGAACAGCTCTGGTTCGTGGTTCTCGTCGGACTGGACCATCACGTGCTGCTCGAGCGGCACCGGACGCTTCTCCGAGACGACCAGCTTGGTGGCGCCGCGCACGGATTCAATCCACGAGCAAAAATCCTCCACGTTCGAGACCGTCGCCGAAAGACCGACGATCTTCATCGTCTTCGGCAGATGGATGATGACCTCTTCCCACACCGGCCCGCGGAACTTGTCGGCCAGATAATGCACCTCATCGAGGATCACGTAGCGCAGGGCGCGCAGCGTTTCGGATCTCTCGTAAAGCATGTTGCGCAGCACTTCGGTGGTCATCACCACGAGATTCGCCTCCGAGTTGATGGAGGTGTCCCCGGTCAGCAAACCGACGTGATCGGCGCCATACAGGTTGACCAGGTCATGGTATTTCTGGTTGCTCAGCGCCTTGATCGGTGTGGTGTAGAACGCCTTGACGTTCTTCTCCTGCGCCAGGTGCATGGCGAAATCGGCGACGATGGTCTTTCCCGCACCCGTGGGCGCCGCGACCAGAACGTTCTTTCCCGCCTCAAGTGCCTCGTTGGCCTCTATTTGGAAGGGATCGAGCTCGAACGGCAATGTCCTCGCGAATCGCGCGGCCTCGGAACGCTCATAGGAGCTGTGTTTTTTGAACACCGCGTAGCGCTGCGACGGCGACAATGGCTGCTCGTCGGCCGGTTCTTCGTGGACTGAACGGTCGAGGTCCTCCGAATCGAGAGCTTGATGCTTTTTGTGGCGGTAATGATGTGAATGACTCATGAAAGTGAAACTGTCGATTTATAGAGGATGGATGGGTTCTGAAGCTTTGGCGCATTTGACGCAAACAGCTTCAAGCCGGCCATTTAGTTGGTCCTTGGATTGTTTTCATTGGTGTTTTCGCGGGGTCCTGCGTTTGCGGAAGGCACCGTCGTTTGAACGATTCCGTCAAACGCCTGGTTCAAGGCCTGGTTCGATGAGGCGGAGACCGCCTGATTGCTTCCAGCCGCCATATTCCCGGTGAACGGCACACGGTTGTGCCTCCACACGCTCCAGCGTTCGGCGTGCCGGTTGTGCTTCGCGATCCTTCTGCGCTCGACCGACGTTTGGGCGAGGCTGTAGCGATGGGCTGCCGTGGAAAGCGGTTGGGTGAACAGCGGTGGTTCGGCGGTTTCGCCTTGGTTGTTTGACGACTCCTGCATGACGGAAAGATAGCCTTGGATGTCACTGCCCGTATCGGCTATGCTGTGTGCCGCACGGACGGCGTGGATTCCGGCGTACACCAAGCCGATGATGAGCACGGCGAGCATAAGGACCGCCAGTATGATCCAACCCCACCAAGGCATGTGAACCCTCCTCACACTTTCGGATTCGTTCCGTCACTTTCGAATGATTTGTCAGCTGATTTCGTTAGCGTTCAATCCTGCTTTTCCGCGCTGTTCTCGAGGCTCAGCTCACGATGCGCACGGGCCAGGATCATCGTCAGCAACGGTTCCGGTGCGACGGCCGTGATATGGCGCGCATGGGCGATGGCGAAGGCCACGAACCAGGAATCCGACGAGACGGTCAGATGCACCTTCTCCCCCTCGCCACAAGGTTCGACCGTGGCTCCGGGCAACGTCTTGATGAACGGCAGATCAGGTTTGTCGGTGACGAACACCGTCGGTGTGCCGTTGTCGAAGCTCCATTTACGAAGCTCCGCGACCGGGACATCTGGGATATCGAGCTGGGCGATGGGCTTGACAAGCTCCGCTTTCTCGATGCGCGAGAGGCGCAGGACCTGCCAGATGCGGGGCAGGCCGTTGGCCTTGTTGATGGTCGTGTCCTTGGAGACGAATTTCTTCTCGTCCTTCGGCGCTGCCTTGGCCACGTCCGTCCAGACGGCCGCATAATAGACGCCCTCGTCCACGAAGATCTTGGAAGGCGCCACCAGCTTGCGGCGTGTGCGGCCCGTGCCGTCGGTGTATTCCATGTCCAAAAGCGAATCCGTGGAGATAGCGCGCTTGACCACGCTGAAGCTGCGGGGCTCGACCTCATAGCCGGTCAGGGAAAGCCACGGGGTCTCCCCCGGCTTGACGTGCTGGCGCAAGCGGACGTAGAGCGATTCGGCCTGCTCGCGCTGCTGTGTGGGCAGTAATGAGGAATGGGCCAAGTAGCTCACCGAGGCGGTCAGCATGCTCAGGTATTGCTGCGAGATGCCGGCCAGGCGCTCGAGGCCCAGCGAGTTGGTGGCCGAGACGATGCCGTCGGCGTCCAGGAGCGACCAATCGATGTCGAAGAACTGGCTGCCGGCCATTTCGCCATCGTCGGAGACCGTGGTCAATGTGTTGATGTCCTTGCGGATGACGGCGACGCCCTTCTTCTTCTCGTCTTCGGTCTTGGGCTCGCCGATGAAACGCTCCGCGAGCTCCTCCAGGGAATATTCCTCGCCGAGATGGGCGGAAAGGAAGAGCATGAGCCGCAGCCTGCGGTCCACCTCGCTGCCGGTCTGGAAGGAGGAATTGCGCTTCGAATGGGACTTGGCGTTCTCAGTATCCACATCGCCGTTCACCGTGGTCTTGCTGATGGAAGGCGTGACGATGCTTTCGCGGACATCGCCTTGGCTGGTGTCGGCGAGCTTGAAATTGGCCGCGGCGTTGAGCCTGCGGTTCCAAGCGTCCACCGCTTCCTGAGGGGAGACCACCGAGGAGCCGGGATGCTCGAGCATGAACATGGCCAGGTCGTCGGAATCCGTGTAGGCGACGTTCATGTGCCCGCCGTCCACGTCAATGGTGGCGGCGAAGCGTCGCTGGTCGACCACCTTCATCAGATTGTCGGGAATCGGCTGGGTGCCAAGGCCCGGCGCGATGGAATCAAGGCCGAGACCCGGTGTCGGGGTCTGGGGCACACGCGGCGCCGTGCGGGAGGTGTGCTGCTCCTCGTGCTTAGAGGAGGAAGAGGAGATGGACATCGAGCGCGCCAGATAATTGGCGGCGGCGAGCACCGGCAGGTCCTCCTGCTTGAAGCGGAGGCGCACCCTGGGCTCATCGCCCAATTGCAGACGGTATGAAGCGAAATCCTGCCCCTCGGACTTCGATGAATATTCAGGTTGGCGTGATTCGATGGCGATGCCCATGGCCGCCAGCTTCGCGCGGTCGCGCTGGAACTGCTTGGCGAACGCCGCCTTCGCAGCTTGGTCGGCGAGCTCGCCGTAGGAATCGGCGTACGCCTTGACCCGCTGCGCTATCTGACGAGAAGTCAACCATTGAGGGAACGCAGATGATAGGACGGCGAGCACATCCAGTTCGTGCTTGCCCCACTTGTCGGAAAAACGTCGCCTTCCGTTGCTTCCTTCTGCCATTAGTCCTCACGTATCATTATTGTTCAAGTAAAAGTGTGCGACTTGTGACGCACACCCCCTCTATCTTAGATGCTTTTTCCTGTGAATTGCGGATTTTCACAAATTTAATGGTAATTCTCACGTTTTTGCTCGTGTTCCGCGTTTGATGACGGGTTGATGCTATCGGGAGCGATGCATTTTAGTCGTATTGTTGAATCGTTTCGTCAAACCTCTTGCGCCGGCCCGTCGTTGGAAGTCAGGTTTGTCCTTCCCTACGAACCGATGTATAACCTACCATGTCCATTCATCAGGTTCGACGCCTTGCGGGCCGACGAATTCGCCGTTCGGCACATAGCTGGGCTTCCCTTGGTCCTCCAGAACCGCGTCGCCATAGAAGACGACGTTGTGTCCGAAGGTCCAGTCGCCGTTGATGGTCACCGAATTGGCTGCCGCCAGTGATGGTATCGCGTACGGGAACCGATTGTTGAAATCCTCGATGTTTCGGTAATATTCGGGGTCGAGGGTGACGTCCGGGAAGAGATAGTTGCCGTCTTCCATCTCGTAGCTGTCGGTGAGATGGAACCGGTCAGAACGCATGATGAAGAGGTCGTCGGTGGTCTTCACGGGAAGGAAGCGCATACGGTCGACCTGCACGCAGATCGCCCCGTCAAACAGCCCGATCGCCGCGCCCATGGCCGTTTCCAGCTGGATCACCTTGGTGGAATCAGGGTCGGTCGGGTCGACGGTCTTGTAGTTGCGGATGATGGGCAGGGGCAGGACGCCATTGTATTGCGTGAGCATTTCCTTCAAAGCGTCGATGCGCACCCAGATGCTGTTGGTGTTGAAATACGGATGCTTAGTGATGTCCTCGGCGGCGTCCTTGTCATCGGGATTGACCTGTGTCATCTCCCGCAGGATCAGGCGACCGGACTTCTTGTCACGCACGAAATGGCCGCCCTTGCGGTCCGCGTAGGTGCGGTTCGCCACCTCGACCATGAACGGCGCGCCCGTGTTCTCGAAATACTGGGCCAATGTGCGCGAGGGCCGGGCTCCGAGGTTGTCGGAATTCGAGATGAAGAGGTATTTGAAGCCCTTCTCTTCCAGGATGTCCAAGAGGCCGGACTCCCAGATGGTCGAGAACAGGTCGCCGTGGCCCGGAGGGCACCATTCGAAGGCTGGATCTTCGGGGAATTCCACCGGCTTGCCGGTCGCCAGGTCGATTTTCGGTTCCTGATGCTGCACGATCTCCATGGGGATGTCTTCCTGATGGAAATCCTTGCTGTGGTTGAGCACCTTCATCGTGTCCTTTGAGGTGCGGAACGAGTTCATCAGCGTCAGCGGCAGCGGGACGTCGAGTCGTTTGCGCGCGGTCGTCACCTGGCCGAGAATAATGTCGATGAAACGCATCTTCTTCGCCTTGTGGCGACGCACCGGCAGCAACGACTTCGCCTTGTCGAGGCCCATCGAGGTGCCCAGACCGCCATTCAACTTCAGGAACGCTGTCTTCGCGAACGCGTGCACGGCCTGGTCGTGGTCGATGGTCTTGTAGACGTCATGGAAACTCGGCACGTCCTGCAACGGCTCGACATCGTCCTCGCGAATCCAGCTGCTGGCGTCGTTATGCTGCCATTCCTTATAGAGTCTCTTGAATTGCGCGACGGCGACATCGCTCATGTTGTGCTCGCGCATCTTTTGCGCCGAGGCTTCGAAGGCGTCTTCCAAGCCGCACCTCTTTCGTAGTCGAGTTTCCTCACTTTTCATCGGCCATGCGTTATCAGCAATGACCAATAAACATAGTTTTCTACTCTACTAGCTTTTCTGAAAGCTTGCTGGAAACTTAAGAAGATGGGTATAAAACAAACGAACAAGACAGTCGTTGGTCGTTCCGATACCGATTCAGAAACATGTGCAGTGGGTCCGCTGAAGACGAATCCCAATCATGAGAAGGCATATCCCGTTGATCTCATCGCGGTGGCAATGAGATCAACCAGACATGCCCTCGAGTTGAATATACAGCTTATCTGGTTTTGACCCGAAGAGTCGCGGATTTACCGCTTGGGATCCGTTCCATGCAACGGACAGCGGCCGAATCGAAGACATGCACCACTTCAGCCTGATAACGTCGGGACTCCTGGTTCACCCAGATGTCCTCAAGCTGATCATTGGCTCCGAGCGCCAGCTGCAGTACCACATTCAGGTTTCTCGGACAACGGTTCGTCACGCACAGCTGGTTCTTCGAATACGAGATATCAATCTGTCCTCCCATAAACGACATATCCTTCAGCTCAAATGACGACCAAGGCACATATGGCGCGACAGTAAGTGTATCGGAAGACTCATCCCTGCCAATTCCGAGGATGTTGTTGAACAGATAGCTTACGAACTCGCCTGCGCACCAACCGCATTTTCCTAGGCTACGTTGCACCTTGGTGGCATTGGCCTCGTCATGGTTGTATGGCCACCACCAGAACGAACCATCCAGATCGGTGGTCTGGCGAATTTTTGCCAGAGCCGTGGCCAGTTCCTCTCGCGTTCCCGCGGAGGCGAGGGACAACAGGTAACTTGGATAGGTGATGCCGTTGCTGTCGTCAAGATCCCAGAAATCGATGTTCTGCATCTTGCGTGTGTAATACGGGTTCTTCGAACTCAACGACCAGCGGGCGTGTTCCCTGATCCTGGAATCGTCTCTTGAGGTGAAACCATAAATCGAGGAAAGCGTCAAATCGCTTTCCTCGCCGTCATGGATTCCGACAAAGTCGCCGTCGCGGTAGACGCCCTCAACGAACATGTTTTTATTGTCGATTTCGCGGGTACATAACGTCTGTATGGCAGTGAAAAGATTCTGGCGGATCTCGCGCAGCTCGGCCGTCTGCTTTTCGGTGAGCAGATCGTTGAAATCGTCAAGCAACGCCACAATTGCGCGCCATGCCAGGATATTGGAGCCGGTATGGAAATCGCCTCTGGAAGGGCCATCGGATATGTATAGGGTTCGGTAAAGACTTCCACCAGAAGGTTTGCAATCGATCAGATAACGCGCCAATGACTGCAGGTAATCGTCCAATTGGGCATTATCCGCCAAAATCCCCTTGCCGTATCGGCGTGCGAGCAATGAACTTAACACCGCCACGGCACAGGCGTTGCCCAGTGAATGCTCGAAGCCGATGGCGTCGGGTTTTATCGTTGCCTCGAATTGCCATGGACGGTCGGGAATGGCGTATTGCACCATCAGGTTCAACGATTTCACCGCAAGGTCCGGGCTGGATTCTATCAGCCCCAAGCAGGTATACATGTAATCCCTGTACCACACATCAGGCTGGGGATTGGCGTTAGATCCTGAAAACGTACCAGCCGCCGTCCCGTCCTCAAGCATCAGCAGGCTTTGCCTCGCCAATTCTTCGGCTCGGGTCAGTATCTCTCCATACCATGGATTCTCGGGCACATGTAGATAGCCGGTACGGGGAAAACGCTCGCGTTGGGTGTCCTTGAAGCTTCTTTGCAGGATTTCCATGGAGCAATCGTCTCTCGCCTCTTGCTCCTTCTTGGTTGAAAACGAGATGACGACTCCGACATACTGCTCCTCATGGGGTTGGATTGTCGACGACATGCTAGAGCTTTTCGCGCTCTGACCCGAGGCGAAGAGTGAACATGTACTATACAACGTGTCGCTTCCCTCGACGCCATGCAGGTCATTGACCACCTCGATTCCGTATCGCCGTTCCGATTCGGTTGGGTTGGCGATCCGCATCATCTCGACGATTTTCAGCGGACGCCTTCGACCTTTCTGCGGGGCGAAAATGGTCGTGGTGACGTGAAGATCGTTGGCGTTATAGCTGTATACCGGGAAGACTCCCCGATGAAACGACAGAGACGGATCGTCCATGGTGGCATGGTCCCCGGTTTTGACACATATACGACAACTCCCCTGCGCGAACGCCAGCCGCTTGTACATATAGATTCCCGCGCCTGATTGCCCACGCGCATCACTGACACTTTCCGCCGTCACGCAACGTCGCAAGGCCCCCTTGCCATCAAACGAGGCAAGAATGCGATTGTTTGAGACGTCAACGCTGAATGGGTAGTTCGTGTAGCGGGGAGGCTGAACCTCAAGCGTTGTCTGTTGAGGCCACTTCAATCCCGCAGCCGCGAAAAACGAATTCGGATTACGTGAGGCACCCCTCGAGTCATAGCCTATGGTTGAAAAATTCTCGTTTTCGAATGTATTTGTTTTCATTTTCACATTGCGTGTCGCACATCTCGATGATGGATATGCAACACGCACTAACCCTAACTGTCTAAATCAATACCGTGATTTTATTTCACCGATCCAGCGACGATCCCACTGGTGAGTTGATGCTGGAAGAACATGTAGAAGATGATCGTCGGGATGATGCTCAGGAGCGACGCGCCCGCAAGCTGGGTGGCGTTGACCACATACTGCCCTTGCAACGGGGCAAGTGCCAGCGGAACTGTTTGGGTGCTGTCCGAAATGAGCAACGACATCGGTATCATGTATTCGTTCCATGTCCAGACGAAGAAGAACACGAACAGCACGCTGATGGTCGGCCAGGATACTGGAAGGATGATCTTCCAGAGGATTTGCCATTTCGAAGCCCCATCCATCACTCCCGCTTCCAGGATCGCCTGCGGGAAGGTCCCGTAGACCGAGGAAAGCAGGTATGTCCCATAAGCGCTTTGGACTATCGAGAAAATGATGATGACCGTTAGCTGTGTGTCGTAGATGCCGATGGCTTTGAACATTACATAGAGCGGATAGAGCAAGGCTTCCTGAGGAGCCATGTTCGCCAGGAGGATGAGCACCAGAATGACGCGGTTGCCCTTCACCCGACCGATGCCCAACGCGAAGGAATTCAGAACCGAAAGGATCACACCGATGATGGCCACGCACACTGAAATGACAATGCTGTTGGTAAGCTTCACAGGGAAGTTTGACGACTTCCAGAAACTGGTGATATTGCTCATGGTCAACGCCTTCGGCAGGGTCAGTGGACCATGCTGGGTGTAATCGGCTTGTGTCTTGAACGCGTTGATGAACAGGATGATGAGCGGGAACAAGATGATGAGTGCCGCAAGAATCATGATGACCAAGGCAAGCCAGTCACCCGCGGTGCGTATATGACGTGATTTCATTTTAAGGTCTTTCAAGCTTTCTTCTTATTCAGTCCTGGTTTTTCTCGACGTGGTTCTGTATGAAGGAGAACACGATGGCAAACACCACGATGACGAGCGTCAAAGCCGTGGAAATCGTCGCGCCATAACCAACTTGCTGAACTTGGAAGAACTGCGTGTACGAATAGTATGAAGGAACGATCGTTTGTCTGCCTGGCCCACCCTTCGTCAGCAGGTACACTGGTCCGAACGTTTTCAGGGCGCCGATGGTTGAGGTGAGGAGAACGACCAGCAATTCCGGGATAATCTCAGGCAAGGTGATCGTGCAGAATTTCCGCCACCAGTTCGCCCCGTCCAATGAGGCGGCCTCGTAAAGCTCCGGATCGACACGTTCCAAGCCGGACATGAAGATCACGATGGGATAACCGAATTGAATCCAAATGAGGATGATCATCAGGACCGGCATCGCCCAAGTCGAGGAGCCAAGCCAGTTGCGTTGCATGCTTCCCAGGCCGATGGCCTTGAGCACCTCGTTGACGGCGCCTTTTTCAGGACGGAATATCCATCCCATGATGATGGTGGCTACGGCGATGGGCAGAATCTGCGGAATGTAGAAGATGCCTCTGAACAACGAGGCCATCCTTCCGCTGAATTTTTTCTGTATGACATCGGAAAGCAACGAAGAGGTCAGCAATCCAAGAATCGTGGGAATGATGGTGACCGCGAGGATCATGAGCAGCGAATGGCCAAACGAAGCCCAAAAATCCTGATCATGGAGTATGCGGGCCCAGTTGGTCAACCCGGTCCATCGTGGCATACCGACACCGCGCCAGCTGGTGAAGCTGATATATACGTTGGCCAGCAGAGGGATAATGATGATGATTAGCAATCCGATTAATCCAGGCAACAGATAGATATTGAAACTATTCGGATGAGCTCCTGGAAGTCTGGACATCCTTTTGTCTTTTTGTTTTTTCATTCCTTACGCCTTTGACATTGATTGGTGTTTAGCTGTCACGGCATAGGCAGGCGTGGCACGACAGCCATGCGAGGCTTGGTCCAAATTGATGGGCTTGCCGTCCACGCCTTGCCTATTGATTGGTAGCGTGACTAATCGAGGATCCCAAGGTCTTTGACACCTTGGTCGTAATAGCCTTTGTACGCGTCAAGCATTTGCTTGCCGGTTATCTCGCCGTTGACGAACTGCTGGAGGCTGGAAGACATGGAGTCATACATATTGGCTCCAGCCCAATCGGGGTAATAGCCTAATACGCCCTTGCTCGCGACCTTCTTGAAATCGTCGATCATCACCTTCAACGAGGGATCCTTGATCGCCGATGGATCATAGGTCAGCGGGATGCCGCCTGCGTTGCCGATGAAGTTCTGGATGTCAGGCTGCAGCGCGCAATTGATGAACTGGGCGGCCATGTCCTTGTGCTTCGCGTTGCGGGGAATGGTCAGGATGTTGCCGGTGCCGCCTTCATAGACATTGGCTCCCGGCCACTCCTTGGACTCCCACTTGAAGTTCTTGGCCTCATCCATGAAACGTCCATGGTTCCAAGTGCCGGTGACGAAAATCGGATGAGTGCCGTTGGTGAATCCCGTGAACGCATCCTCGGATTTCAGTCCAGATACATCCTTGGAGATGTAGCCGGCCTTGAGCCAGGCCTCGATGGTGTTGGTCGCGAAAGTGAAAGGCTCACTGTTCCAGTCGACTTTGCCTTTGTAGAGCTGATAGTCTTCGACGAACTTCTTGTCTGCCTTGCTCAGGACCAGCTGCCACCAAAGCTGCTGCAAGGGATATTCCATGGCCGCTTCGGAAAGCGGCGTGATGCCGTTCTCCTTGAATTTCGCCAGAGCCGAAACGAACTCGTCAAAAGTGTTGGGAATGGGGATGTTGTACTTCGCGAAGAGATCATCATTGTAATACACGCGCTGCATCTCCGCGTAGGTGGGGATGCCGTACCAAGTGTTTCCACCGATGACGCCCTTGCTGGTGTACTTGCCCAAGATTTGGTTCTGCCCCTTGACGATCTTGTCCCAGCCATATTTCTTGACATACGGACCCAGGTCGGAAAGCAGGTTCTGGGTCACCAGCAAGCCGGCGCTCGAATTGCCTCGGTTGGACTCCATCACATCGGGGGCCTTGTCCGAGTTCAGGAACTGGCTACCGTTTTTGGCGATCTGCTCGAACGATTTCCGCTCAAACTTGACCTTCTTGCCCGTCTTTTTCTCGAAAACCTTGATGGTCTGGTTCCATCCCTTGGACTCGGCGCTGCCTTCATCGGCATACCACCACACCGTAAGGGTGTTGCCGTCTTCCTGCGAGCTTGAATTCGACGAGCCGCAGGCGCCTACACCGGCCAACATGGCCAGACTCGTTGCCATTGCAATGATTTTTGTATATACTTTCATAAAGTTTCGCCTTCGAAATCTAAAGTATGGTGTGTTTGTTCTTGCACAACAAGCGCACCATGGTTTATTGGGTTATTGGTTGTGAAACCTCCTTTGTTTCATTGTGTGGAAATCTTTTGGATCCTTGCCGCCTGTCGGTGTTCACGACTTACGGGCGGCAATGGATTCCCTTTCTATCAAGGGACATTTCATATTGATGTGGCTGACCTGACCATCATCCCGTGACTCGAGCTTTTCAATCACCCTTCGTGTGGCCCATTCGCCCATTTTCTTCAATGGCAATTCGATCGTGGTGAGCCCTGGCGACAGCGCCTCCGCCACGAATCGTTGATTGTCGAAACCAACGATTGACAAGTCATCTGGAATCCTGAAGCCAAGGAAGCCGGCAGCCTCGTAGAAGGCCATGCCGATCTGATCGCAGAAGCAACACACGGCGCTCGGACGATTCGGTTGGGAAAGCAGACGGATAGCCACATCGATTGCGGTGGCCGTTTGAACCGACGGAGCCTTCACCACAAGATCGGGATTGAAGGTGATGCCGGATCGCTTGAGAGCGTTCAGATACCCTTTCATTCTCAGATTGGTGGCGACATAACCATCTACACTGCAATATGCGATGCGCTTGTGTCCCTTGGAAATCAAGAGGTTCGTCGCATTGAACGCTCCGCCTTCATCGTCGGGAACGATGGAGTCGATGTCCTTATTTTCATCGGAAGGCTCGCTGTTCAGCAATACCACTGGCAAATCGGCAGGAAGCTCAGGAATGGCGACGGTCCTACGGTCGGGGACGGCGACGATTAAGGCATCGACATTGCGTTGCAACAAAGCGTTGTATGCGCTTTTCTCTTTGCTTTTATCATTATTGGTATCGATGAAAAGCATCAGATAATTACTGTCGAATGCGGCTTTCTGTGCTCCTGCCAGCAACTCGCTCGGGAAAGGAAGAGTGACCACTTGGTTGGAAAGCAGGCCGATGGTGTGCGTCCTTTTTGTTCGCAGGGACTGGGCCAAAGGGTTGGGAGAATATCCATAGTCGTCGGCTATGGCGCGAATGCGTTCGGCGGTGGAGACGCTTACTCTGCCGTCGCTTCGACCACTGAGGACCAAGGAAACCGCTGAGGTGGACACTCCGGACTTGCGTGCGATGTCTTTCATGGTCACCGTCATTGTGTTCACCTCCAGGTTAAACGATTAACTTCGTTCTGAAAGAAAGTTTAAAATAGTCAAACGCGTTTACGGAAACACGACACGCCGTAAAAAGAATAAAATCAAACTAAACATTCTACTTAAATCTGTTTCATTACTTTCGCAATCTTATATCCGTTGACAGTGACTTGATGACTGCTGAAAGTATCGTCATCCGACTTTCTTAGCAATGGATGCGATTGACATCGCGTAAACGTTGTATATCGGATTTGGCCATGCCAAGTCACCGTCGCTTTTTCTCCACAGGCGATTTTGAAGTACCTGCATAAGCTAAGCGATGGCAGCCTGCAACGAGTCCTGTACAGATTGCAATGTTTCATGGTCATGCCTACACAGATACAGTTCCGCTCCTGATTCGAGCCGCCGCAACAGCTCATCGCCCAGCTTGAACAATGCCTCCTAGATATGCCGCTTTTCGCCATACCTTGACCAGATCACATCCAATCGTGTCAGGTTGCCGTCAATCTTCCAGCCTTGCAACTCATCACGGTAGAGAAAATCTTTGTCGGGAGAGCGGTCCCCCAAAGATCGGCCATGTCGGCTGTCCTTCGCCCCCATCAGTGCTTTTCTCGAAAAACGCCCTGAACGGGGCTATGGTGATGCCAAGCCTGTGATGAATAAAGTTGGCTGATTGCTTCCTGGATACATGGGGTTTGAAATGGCGCAAACTATCATGACGGTCCGTTTATTTGATCACATCCGCAAATTATCGTATGTGGAAAATACAATCGCCCGAATATTAATTCTCGTCGGTTTGCCAGGTCCATTCACCACAATCGACAGCTTTTTAACTTAGTTTGCCAGTGCGCTTGGCCACCTGTGACATGAGCGTGGCGGACAAACGGGTTGGGTCGACCGGAGGATCGGCGTCTAGGCTGTCGGTGAGCACGTTCCATAGACCACCGACGACGAACAGATCCGCCAAACGCTCCTCCCCTAATTCAGGCTCATGCCATGGCAAGTTCAACTGCGGGAAACGTCTGGTGAAGACTTCGTTTTGAATTGATATGGCCGAGTCCAACAACCCATTGCTTCTTAACAGTCGAAGACGAGGTGCCCGGTCCAAGAAATACACAAAATAGTGCTGGATCCCTTGGGCGAATGACATACCATCCATTCGTTCATCCTCATCGACTAACCCAACTATAAGTTTTTCAAGGTATCGACGCACCACATCTGTCTTGCCGTCAAAATGCCGATAAAACGTCTTACGTGAGATTTCCGCCTTCGCGGCGATTTCGGAAACAGTCAAGGGCACGAATGAATTCGTTTCCAACTTAGCGAACAGCGCGTCAATGACCCGATCCTCGACTCCGCACCATTACCAGTCATATAAACCTCAATAATTCTGTCTGCAAGGTGACAATTTGATGGATGTGTGTCACCAGGTGGACGTTCGTTCCGTGAGAACCCTACGTTCTTAGGGTAACAAATGTCACCTTTGACGGAAAGGCCGGTATCATGTCGATATTTCTGAGCTTTTGGATCCTGCCCATTGTCTTCATCCTTCACGACTTCGAGGAGATAATCATGGTACCTGCTTGGAAACAGCGGGAATCACCCAACACAAACATCGTCAAGCGGCGGGCCTTCGGTGCAACTACGGACGGGCCGGCGCTTTGCTCCGGTGTCGCCGAGGAAATGGTACTGCTGGTCATCGTCTCCGCCGTTTGCGAACTCACCGGCGACACCACGCTGTATTTGGCAAGTTGCGTGGCCTATACCTTCCATCTTGTTGTGCATATCTTCGCATGCCCATTGGCACATGGCTATATCCCCGGTGTCATCACCGCACTGATCGAGATGCCATTCATGGTCTGGTTCATCATCAGTTACTGGCGTATCGACCGTTCAGGACTGCCGGCTTACCTAATCTGGCAAGTCGCCGCACTCCTGGTGTTTGTCATAAATCTCAAGCTTATCCATACGCTCATGCCAAAGATCCAAGATTTCCTTCGCGACTATGCACAAAGTGAATGACTTCGAAATCACCTACACATCAAACGGAGCACCTTCCATCTGGAATCAAACCCCGCCTTCCCCTCTATATGGAACATCCTAGCTTCAGAAGCTATTGAACAACTAATGCTAAATTGCCTATTATCTTTAATGATGGCAGAAACCATCCCAGTCCAAAATCAAGAAGAGGAATTTTAGCGATGAATATTCTTTCGGCGATTGTAGCCGCGATACGCTTCCTTCTGGAGATAGCCACGGTCATCGGTCTGGTAGCGGGAGGTGGGTTCCTCTCCAAAAATGGTGGAGTCAAGTTCTTGTGGATCGTCATCGGGGTCATCGTAATCATCGTGTGGGCAAGATACGGCGCACCCAGCTCCGCACATGTACTGCCGAAATATGGAAAATTCTGCCTAGAACTTGTCGTTTACACCATCGGTTCAATCGGATTCCTCCGGATCTTCGGCATCTCCATCGGCCTCACCTACATCTTCATCGCAATCATCGACCTCATCCTCATGTACGCCCTTAGCCTCGAATAGCAAAACTTTTGCTGATACCGTTCCAAGACACTCTGGCGTCTGCTGCAGTCAGAGCTCACCGGTAGCCATATAAGATAAAATGCACCATGCTCTATCGAAACAAGAGCCGTCATAAGGCAATAGAACGAACAACAGAATCCCGGAGATGAGAAAACAAAGTCAAATCACTAATAATAAGTTGTTCCGGCGTCGGAAAGTAGGCCGCAAAGTAGACACAAAATGACGGATACCTGCGGTTATCGTGTCTAATCGTGTCTAAAATCGAAAAGCCTGAAATTCCGATGTCTTGAAAACGTTGGAATTTCAGGCTTTTCTCGTCGGGTCGGCGGGATTTGAACCCGCGACCCCTTGACCCCCAGTCAAGTGCGCTACCAAACTGCGCTACGACCCGAACAGTGCAAAGCACCAGTGAGATAGTTTAGCATAAAAACTAGTCGGTACCGCTCTCGGCGTGGCGCAAAGATGGATGGAGCTTGAATATGTCTTCTATCAAGTTAAGAAAAATAGCATTGGCTAGCATAGAGGCAGATTAGAAATACAGGTCGTGAAATTTGGTTGTGTTCACGACCCGTATTTTCACCGATGACATCTTGAATTGATAATTTCCGTTGTTACTTTTTCTTCGACTTGCGCTCGCGGATGTGGATCGAGATTTGGATCGGGGTGCCCTCGAAGCCGAATTCCTCGCGCAGCTGGCGTTCGATGTAGCGGCGGTAGCCGTGCTCGAGGAAGCCGGTGGAGAAGATGACAAAGCGAGGCGGACGCGTCGAGGCCTGCGTCGCAAACAATATACGGGGCTGCTTGCCACCGCGCAACGGGTGCGGGTGCGCGGACTGGATGCGGCCGAGGAACGAGTTCAGCTTGCCGGTCGGTATGCGCTTGTCCCAGGAGCCAAGCGCGGTGTTCATCGCCGCTAGCAGTCGGTTGGTGTGCCAGCCGGTCTTGGCGGAGAGGTTGACGCGCTGAGCCCAGGTGACCTGATCGAATTCGGTCTGCCACAGACGTTCGAGACGCTGACGATCGAAGTCGTCCATCAGATCCCACTTGTTGAACACCAGCACGATGGCGCGTCCGGCGTCCACGGCTTGGCTCATCACTTTGAGATCTTGGTCGGAAATCGGTTGCGAGGCATCGAACAGGACCAGCGCCAGCTCGGAGCGTTCGATGGCTGCCTGCGTACGCAGCGATGAATAGTATTCGGCGCCGGAAAGTTTGTGCAAGCGACGCTTGATGCCGGCGGTGTCAATGAAGAGCCAATCCTCGTCACCGATACGGATGATCTCATCGACCGGATCGCGTGTGGTTCCGGCCAGATCGTTGACGACACTGCGTTCCTCGTGTGCCAGCTCGTTGAGAAGCGAGGACTTGCCGACATTCGGCTTGCCGATCAAAGCGACACGACGCAAATTCGTCGGCGTCAGGAATCCGGAGGTTTTCTTGGCCTTTTTCAGCTTATCGACAGCCACATCGAGCAGGTCGCCCACTCCCCTGCCGTGCATCGCGGAAATCCCGTAAGGTTCGCCCAAGCCGAGCTTCCAGAAATCGGCGGTCAGGTATTCGTTGGAATTGTCGTCGATCTTGTTGACGGCCAGAATCACTGGTTTGCCGCTTTCGCGCAGCATCTTGACGATTCGCGAGTCAGTGGATGTAATACCAACTTGTCCATCAACCACCAGAATCACCGCATCGGAAAGCCCTACCGCCACTTGCGCCTGCGAGGCAATGGCCGATTCGATGCCTTCCACGTCGGTCTCCCAACCGCCGGTATCGACCAGTTTAAAGTCGGTTCCGGCCCATTCCGCGTCATAGCTGACACGGTCACGGGTGACACCTGGGGTATCCTCCACGACCGCCGCGCGGCGGCCCAGGATGCGGTTGACGAGCGTCGATTTGCCGACGTTCGGCCGCCCGACCACGGCGAGCACTCCCACAGCCTTCTGATTGGCCGCAGCTTCGCCGTCAACGGTTTCGCCGGCAAGCAGCGCCTCGTCTTCCTCATCGAGATCGTAGCCTTCGAGGTTCGCGGCATACTGCTTGTATGACTGTTCCTCCGCGGCCGCGTCGACCAGTCCAATGAGCTTATCCAGCGTCTCTTCAAACGTAAGATCGGAATTATCGACGGTTGTGACGCCATCGGCTGCCTCAAGGAAGCTGGTGGCCTTGGAATCGGCCTTGTCGCGGGCAATGACGTTATCGGCACCAACACCAGCGCTTGCAGCAGATTGCCCGGTACGCCGTGCTTGGCGCACTTCCGGGCGCGCGGTCAAGAGCACACGCACTTCCGCGTTCGGAGCAACGACAGTGGTGATATCGCGTCCTTCGGCGACGATTCCGGCACCCTTCGAGAACGAATCGACAGACGTTTCGCGGTTGATATACGCGCGTTGCGCGGCGATCAGTAGATGCCGAACCGGCACGATATTTGAGACCTTCGAGACATGCGAAGAGACGTTGGAATCACGAATCGCCTTGCTGATATCCTCGTCGTCCACCAAAACCTTGGGGTCATCAGGGTCGACACCGATATCGAAGTGATCACCGGTGAACAAGTCCCCCACCATTTCGGTGATGGCCTGTTCGTCGACAACGTCGGCATCCAAATCGGCACCTTGCTTGAGGCACCACCAAGCGGCGGCGCGATACATCGCGCCGGTGTCGAGGTAGGCATAGCTGAAATACTTGGCCAGTGCCTTGGAAGTCGAGGATTTGCCCACTCCCGCGGGCCCGTCAATGGCTACTCGTATCACAGACCCACCTCCTTGGCGAGCGAACGGACTTCCGTCTGCGAAAGCACGCGATACGAACCTGGTTTCAAATCGCCGAGCTTGATGGGTCCGATCTGCGTACGCACGAGCCTGCGCACCGGGAAGCCGACGGCTCCGAAGATGCGGCGGACGATGCGGTTCTTGCCCGAATGCAGCACCACCTTGACGATGGTCTGGTCGCGTGAGGAATCGATGATGGCGCAATGGTCGAGGCGGATGAGCCCGTCGTCCAGATTGACGCCCTGGGTCACCAACCGCCGGCAAATGTTGCCGCTGATGCGCCCGTCAAGTGTGGCCACATACGTCTTCTTGACCTCGTACCTAGGGTGCATGACGTGCTGGCTGAGCTCGCCGTCGTTCGTCATCAGAATGAGGCCTTCGGTCTCGTAATCCAGACGCCCCATGTGGAAAATGCGCTCGTACTTGTCCCCCACGATGTCCCGAAGCGTATAGCGTCCCTTCGGGTCGTCCATAGTCGAAAGCACCTTCTTGGGTTTGTTCAACGCCAAGGTGATGTGCTTGTTGTTGAGGCGGATCCTTGACCCGTCCACGCGGATCTGCTGGTTGGACGGATCGACTCGGGTGCCGAGCTCGGTCACCAATTCCCCGTCAACCTCCACCCGGCCTTCGGTGATGATCTCCTCGCATTTGCGCCGCGAGCCGAAACCGGCCTGCGCCAAAAGCTTTTGAAGGCGAATCCCTTCATCGTAATTTTCCTGATGCGCCTTTTCGGCGTGTGAATATGCGTGTGGCATCGTTCTCCCAACGTGGCCTTGCGAAACGTGCTATTCCGCCGTTCCGTCGCGTACTGTTTCTTTGCGTGCTTCCAAAGTCTCTTCAAATAGACGCAAATCAAGATAATTATACAGTACTTACCCGCCCTTTGCTATCATGTTGATTCGTATGGCGTCAATTCGCCAAATGTCGATAAAAGGAACCGTGATGACGCAACAACAAGCACAGCACACCAGCAAAAAACATGCACATGGCATATCATTCCCGGGCATCGGCGGTGAGCTCGTCGGGAGCTTCCTGATCTTCCTGGCTATCTACCTCGTATCGGCCCTGAGCCCGGCGTTGTACGGCCCAAGCGCGTTGCTGGTCGCGGCGGCCACCGGTCTGGCCTACGCCTCCATGACCTTCATCTTCGGCAAGTTCTCCGGCGGACAGTTCAACCCCGCAGTGAGCCTGGCCGCGATGCTCGTCGGCAAAACCGGCTTCCTGAACGGAATCTGCTATATCATCGCGCAGGTCCTTGGCGGCATCGCAGCGGGCGCCGTCGTCAAGCTCGTATTGCCGACTTCCAAGGCCGCACCGGCCAAGATGTGGTTCACCAACGCGGTCAACGGTTATGACCAGGGATCCATCTCCTCCACCCAGCTTCATCAGGCCGGCGTCAGCTTCGGCGTTCTTTTCGCGGTGATCGTCGAAGTCGCCGCGTCCATCGTGATTGTTGCCGCCGCGGTTCGTTCCATGGATGACAACGGCAAGGCCACCTCCCGTTCCGCGGCGATTATTGGCGCCGCCTACGCTCTTGGTGTCGCGTTCACCTATCCGATCACCGGCGCGGCGCTGAACCCGGCCCGTTCCACCGGCATCGCCATTTTCGCCAGCAAGGTCGGCTTGGCGGTCGATCCGCTGAAGCAACTGTGGATCTTCTGGATCTGCCCGATCTTGGCCGCGGCCATCGTTTCCATCGTCATCATCATCGCGCAGATGATCTCCACCAAACAGCCCGGGCCGGTGAAAACCGCTGATGTCGACACTGACGAAGAGGCCGCCAACAAGCACTCGAAGTTCCAAATGCCTTATCTCGAGGATTCAGCCGAAGCCACAACCGTGGAGAAATCGGATGATGCCGCCGATAGTGACGAAACCGTCGAAAGCTTCGACATCAAGAACGGCGAGACCGCCGATAGCGGGACTTCAGACGACGAGACCGTCGAGAGTTTCGATATCAAGCATGACGAAACCGGATCTGACGAGGATTCGGAAAACAAGTAAAAAGCGCAGACTCAGACGAGGAGTTGGATGCTGAAGTAGACAACCAGCAAACCGATTCCCAAGGCGATGCCGATAAAGGTGTCGAAGCCGACTGAGCGGATTTTCCAGGGGCTGCGGTCCTTGAGAATCAAACGGATCAGCGCTGTGATGATGGCCGTCGCGGAGAATATCGCCGTGGCGGCCATCGTGTGTCCAAGGCCTGCCAGCACCGCCGCGACCACCACGACGGCGAGCACGCCCCACTCGAAGGCGGGTTTGCCCTCGTGCGCTTCGGAGACATAGGGGTGCTTGTCGGACATCATCTTTCCTTTACAACAGAAAATAATTTACCGGTACGCCAGCCAGTCTAGCCGCGTACCGGTATTTTGCTTTGTTTGGGCAGTTCCTTCCGCTCAGTGGAAGAAGTGCCGGGTCCCGGTCAGATACATCGTGATGCCACGTTTCTGCGCCGCCTCGATCACTTCCTTGTCGCGGATCGAGCCTCCCGGCTGTACGATGGCCTTCACCCCCGCGTCGATCAACGTCTCCGCGCCATCGGCGAACGGGAAGAACGCGTCGGAGGCGGCGACGGAGCCCTTGGAACGATTGGCGCCGTCAGCGAGTGTGTTGGCGCGTTCAACGGCGAGATGGCAGGAATCCACACGATTGACTTGGCCCATGCCGATGCCCACGGTGGCCTCGTCGTGGGCCAGCAGCACGGCATTGGATTTCACACAGCGGATGGCCCGCCAGGCGAACTCCAGGTCCTTGAGGGTCTTGGCATCGGCCTGTTCCCCGGAGACGAGCTTCCAAGTCTCCGTATGGTCGCCAGGAGCGTCGATCCTGTCGATGGACTGCACGAGGATGCCGCCATCGATCTGTCGGAATTGGATATCGGTATGCGGGCGTTGCGCCACTTTGAGGATGCGCAAGTTCTTCTTGTGGGCCTTCAGCAACGCCAACGCATCAGGTTCGTAGTCGGGGGCGACGATGACCTCGGTGAAGATGGGACGGACGTTCTGGGCCATCTCCATGGTGACGGTCGTGTTGGCCGCGATGACGCCGCCGTATGCGCTCATTGGATCGCAGGCGTGCGCCTTCAAGTGGGCCTCGGCCACTGTCTTGCCGATGGCGAGACCGCATGGGTTGTTGTGCTTGCATACCGCCACGGCGATCTCGGGGGCAAAGTCCCAGACCGCACGCCAGGCGGCGTCGGCGTCGACGTAGTTGTTGTAGCTCATGGGCTTGCCGCCCAGCTGCTGCGCATGCGCGAACCCGGTCTGGTCAAGCGCATCGACGTAGAGGCTGGCCTGTTGGTGGGGGTTCTCGCCATAGCGGAGCCCATGGGCGTAATCCCAGGTGCGTGTCAGATGCGCCGGGAACATCGCCGTGTCTTTCGGTTTTGTGGCATCTTCCAGTTGCGCATTCTGTGTATTCTCGGCTTCGCCGGACACCGTGGACTCATTGACGTTGAGAGTCTGGGGCTTCTGCCAATGGTTACGCGTCCACTCGGCGATCGTCGCGTCGTACGCCGCCGTGGTCTCGAACGCCTTGGCTGCCAGCCAGCGACGTTCCTTCAGCGAGAATCCCTCACCGTTGGCCACACGTCGCGCCGCCAAGCCGTATTCGGCCGGATCGGTGATGACGGCCACGCTGGCGCTGTTCTTCGCGGCGCCACGGATCATTGACGGTCCGCCGATGTCGATTTTCTCGATGATGTCCGCGCTCGACGCCCCTGAACGCACGGTGTCGGCGAAGGGATACAGGTTCACCACCACAAGGTCGAATGGTTTGATGTCAAGGTTCTTCAGTTCCTCGGCCTGCGCTGGATTGGTCATATCCGCCAAAATGCCAGCATGGATATGAGGATCCAAGGTCTTGACCCGTCCGCCAAGACTCTCCGGAAAACCGGTCACCTGCTCGACCGCGGTCACCTTGACGCCCAGCTCGGCAAGCCGTTTCGCCGTGGACCCAGTGGAGACGACTTCCGTGCCCGCTTTGATGAAGGCGTTGGCCAATTCCTCGATGCCGGTTTTATCGTAAACCGACACCAATGCGCGCCGTATACAACGGTTTGTGTCTGTCATCTGCTGCTCCCTAGTGGTTGGTGAATGACAAAATCTATGGTTTTTCAGAGCCTGAATCCGTCTCAGACGATATGGCCCCGGCCATATCATCCATGGAATCAAGTGGGGATGGATCCTCGGCATTGGAAATATCTTCCGGCCGTTTTTCTTCCGAAACATCACGGGAATGCAGGTAGCCGAACAACAGGCGCAAAGCGAACACCATCGCGACCACCACGACGGCAACGAGCCAAGCCAGCGAGAAGCCGATGGTGCTGGGCAGGCAGACCACACGTGACGAGGCTATGGGATCGACACCCACGTGCGCCAAGCGGTGTTGGCCCAACGCGCCGGAGGAAAGGTTGAAGATGATGTTCATGACTATCGCCATCAACCCACTGGTCAGGCAGAAGGAGAGGATAGGATAGATGAACTGGCCGATGGTCTTGCCGGCTTTGAACGGTTCGTCGGGCTTGCCTGCACCGATTGCGAAGCAACGTGGCAGGAACAGCTCAAACAACGACAAAAGGAATCCGCAAGCCAAAGGAATCGATATCAGGCAAAGGCGAAGCAGATCGTTGCTGATGGCCTGTGGGAAGATGGCGAAAACCGGAACAGCCGGAAGGCCTGCGGCATGGTCGTTCCACAACGAGAAAGCCGCGAGGTCTCCGATGGAGAATCCGCCGCCGAAGAGCCACGAGAGCGCCCAGAGGCAAAGGTTCGGCAGCCACGCCAAGGTGCATATCGTGGTCATGATCCGCGAACCGGTTTGCATGCCAGCCAGATGGAAGACACGGACCATGGCGCTTTGGTTGGTAACGACCCAAACAATGACCGTAATCAAGCCCATGGCAAGATAACCGTGAACAAGGACCACCGCATTGAACAGGCCCAGCTTCAATGAACTCGACAACCGTTCGGAGACATTGTCCTTGATGAATGCACCAACGGTTTTGGTCGTCGCCGACTTGGGAACGGCGCCGATCAGGAACGCAATCGTGAAGAAGACCGCCGTCTTGGCCAGCACCACCCAAATCGGGTCTTCAAGGATTACCGCGACGTTCTGCGTGAACACCCACATGACGGCCACCCATACCAACAACCCGACGATATAGGCTTTCGGGCTACGCGAGAGTTTTTGCGTCAGCCATGCCACCAGCCAGATCAACAATCCGGTCAGGAGCAACGGGGTGATGGTCATGGTGATGGCGCCGGCGTGGAATCCCACGCCTTGGCTGAGCAGGACCACGGCCAAGGTCAGCGACACCGAGAAATTGGAGAGAGCGCCTCCGCCCTCTTCCATCGATATCACGAGCAACGTGAGCGCCATGAACAGACCCAGCGTGATCGTGAATATCATCGATCCGCCTAGGGCTATCGCCAGCCCTTTCATCCATGGTCGCTGGCTTTTGCTCATGCCTGGGTGGTACCGCCGTTCACGATCTCACGGAGCAATTGGGCCGCTTGGCCCGGTGTCTTGCCCACGGGAATGCCAGCGGCTTCAAGAGCCTCTTTCTTGTCTTGCGCCGTCCCCTTGCCTCCGGAAACGATGGCGCCGGCATGGCCCATCTGCTTGCCTTCAGGGGCGGTGAAGCCGGCGATGTAGGCGACCACGGGCTTGCTCATGTGGGCTTTGGCCCAGGCCGCGGCGTCCTGCTCGGCGTTGCCGCCGATCTCGCCGATCATCATGATGGCTTTGGTGTTGTCGTCGGCCTCGAACTGCTGCAACGCCTCGACCAGCGTCGTGCCGACGATGGGGTCGCCGCCGACGCCTAGGCACGCGGTGAAACCGATGTCCGAAAGCTCGCCCATCAGCTGGTAGGTCAGCGTCCCCGACTTGGAGACCAAGCCAAGCGGGCCAGAGGAGACGATGCCGTCGGGAATGATGCCGAGATTGATGCCCTTGTCCGAAGTGTCCTTCGATTCTGGGAGTTTCAACAGTCCTGGGCAATTGGGGCCGATGATCCTGATGCCCTTCTGCAATGCGAGTTCCACGCAATAGGCGGTGTCGGCCACAGGAATGCCCTCGGTGATGACCACGATGAGCTCGATGCCGGCCTCGATGGCCTCAAGCATGGCGCTTTTGGCGAAGCGGGGCGGCACGAAGATCACACTCGCCCTGGCTCCGGTCGCCTCTTTCGCCTCCATGCAGGTGGCGTAGACGGGGATATCAAGGTCCTTGCCGGTCTCATCAATGTGGAAAGCGACTTTCTGGCCCGCCTTGCGTGGGTTGACGCCGCCGACGATGTTGGTGTCTGCGTTCAGCATACGGCCGGTATGGGTCATTCCCTGATGACCGGTCATGCCTTGGACGATGACAGGGGCGTTGTCTTCGATGAACAGTGCCATATCAGTTGGCCTCCTTGCCGGATTTCGCGAGTCTCGCCGCCTGCTGGGCGGCCTCTTCCATGGTTGAGCTGACATGGATGTTCGGCTTGCTGGCGTCCTTGAGTATCCTCAACCCCTCTTGCGCCGCGTTGCCGTCGAAACGGACCACAATCGGCTTGGAGACGTTGAGCTCATCGAGGGCGCTGAGGATGCCGCGGGCCACCTCATCGCACGCGGTGATGCCGCCATAGACGTTGACGAACACGGATTGGACCTGCGGGTCCGAAAGGACGATGGAAAGGCTGGTGCTCATGACTTCGGCCGAGGCGCCTCCGCCGATATCGAGGAAATTGGCCGGTTTGACGCCGGTCCCCTGTTCCTCGCCGGCTCCGGAGACCGCGTCGAGCGAGCTCATCACCAGCCCTGCCCCGTTGCCGATGACTCCGACTTCGCCTTTCAGATGGACATAATGCAGGCCGTGCTGCTTGGCGCGCTCCTCGAACGGATCAGTGTGGGTGGTGTCGGCGAAGCGTTTCCATCCATCGTGGCGGAAGGCCGCGTTGTCGTCCAAAGAGATCTTCGCGTCCAACGCGCAGAGCTTCTTGGACGATTCGTCATCCGGGTCGCCGATCTTGGCAAGCGGGTTGATTTCCACCAATGTGGCGTCGTTGTCTTTGAAGCATTTCCACATCTTCAAGAGCACGTCGGCGGCCTGGTCGACATCGGCATGGTAGAAACCGATGGATTCGGCCATTTTGCGTGCGGCCTCGATATCAAAATCCTCGAGTGCGCTGATGTGCAGGCGCTTCACCGATTCCGGGTGCTCGCGTGCGATCTCCTCGACTTCGGTGCCGCCGTTGGCGGTGGCCAGCACATCGAAATCTCGCGATGTGCGATCGAGTGAGATGGAGACGTAATACTCATGGAGCACGTTTTTGGCTTCGGCCACCAACACGCCGCTGACCTTGTGGCCGCGGATGGTCATCGGCAGGATCTGCTCAGAGGAGAGGATGGCCTCGTCCTGGTCTTTGGCGAGCTTCACCCCGCCAGCCTGGCCGCGATGCCCTGTGCGGACCTGGGCCTTGACGACGCAAGGATAGCCGATCTTGTCCGCGGCCTCGGCGACCTCATGCGAATTCTGGGCGAAGATGCCCTGCGGCGTGTCGATGCCTTGCTCCTCGAGAAGCTGTCTTGCCTGATACTCATAGAGATCCATAGAACCCTCTTACTTGCTGTTATTCGTTCGACCCATGTTCCGCCCGATATTCCAAACGAAAGTCAGGCAGGCATCGTCACCAAGGAACTGATGGGCGAGTCGCCGAAATCATCACGGCCTGAAAGCCCGATGAGCTCCATCACGAAGCTGAAGCCCACGACCTCCCCGCCCGCCTTGGTGATCAGGTCGGCCGCGGCCTTGGCGGTGCCACCGGTGGCCATCAGGTCATCGACAATGAGGACCTTGTCACCCGGTTTGATGGCGTTCTTCTCAATCTGGACCGTCGCCTCGCCATATTCCAGAGAATAGCTCTGGCTCAACGTCTCCGGGGGTAGCTTGCCCGCCTTGCGCACGGCAAGGAAACCTTTGCCCAGCTGGGCCGCAAGCGGCGGACCGATGAGGAATCCGCGGGCCTCAAGGCCAGCGATGTAATCGAAGGAATCGACCGGAACGGGCAACGCCAGCTCCAGCGCCTTCATCATGATGGAGAAGCCACGAGAATCGGCCAAAACCGGAATGAAATCGCGGAACAGCACGCCTTCCTTGGGAAATCCGGGAATGGTGCGAATCAAGGAGACCATGTATTGGGCGTCCTCAGCCCCTACCTTGTCGAGTTCTGTGATGGTGATGTCCGAATCAGTCATGTGCCAAGCCTTTACTGCCGATGATGTTATTGGTTGGTGAGACAGATGGCGTGGCAACGCACATACGTCGCGGAACAGGCCATCTGCATTGGAATCCGTTACTGTTTGCTGTCTTCCCCGCCATCATGCTCATCGGCGCTTTGAGATGGGGATTCGGGCGTGGACTCTGGATCCTCTGCGTTTTCCACAGAATCCTCTTCGGATTCCGCGTTGTCGTCAAAAGGCTTCTGAGCCTCGTTGTCGTCACGCGCCGAAGACTCGCCGGCCGCGTCCTGCGGTGCCTCAGAGCTTGCGTTCTCTTCTTCCGGGTTGATGGGATTGCCGTCCTCGTCCACTTCGTCATCGTCGATGAAGGCGGGACGTTCGTATGTCTTGTTGATGGCACGGAAGGTGAAACGGAGCTTGGAGCCTTCGGAATCGATGACGATCTCCTCATACTTCTCATCGACAGAGACGACGCTGCCGATGATGCCGCCAATGGTCTGCACCAGTTGGCCGGGCTGCAACGACGAACGGAAATCCTTCACCTGGTTCTGCTGTTGCTTCTGCTTATGCGACGACCACCACATCATGGCGGCCATCAGGACGATAAGGACGATGATGAAAATTGAATTGCCACCGGGCACTTGGAACTCCTATCGAACGGATATTCTGGCGTGGACCACAGATATGTCCAGCTCTTTTAAATATGTCTAACATATCGGATTTTAGAATAACTTGCTGACATCATCCTTGGGAACAAGCCCCAGATGACGCCAGGCTTTTTCGGTCGCGACGCGGCCCTTGGGCGTGCGCATGAGGAAACCCTCACGCACCAGATAAGGCTCGCAGACCGTTTCCACCGTTTCTGATTCCTCGCCGACCATCGCCGCCAGGTTGTTGAGCCCGACGGGTCCGCCGTCGAAATTCTTGACGATGGCGTTCAACACCGCCAGGTCGAGTCTATCCAAGCCTTCGGAATCGATCTGGTAGAGCGCCAACGCCTCTTCGACGTCATCGGGGTTGACTTGATCGAGATCGTGGACGATCGCCCAGTCGCGTACACGGCGCAACAAGCGGTTGGCGATTCGCGGTGTGCCACGGCTGCGCAGGGAAAGCTGCTTGGCGCTCCCCTCGCCCAGGTTGATGCCAAGCACCGAGGCGCTGCGCTCAATCAACCGTTCCAGCTCCTCATGGGGATAGAAATCCAGATGAGCGGTGAACCCGAAGCGCGCGCGAAGCGGCGAAGGCAGCATGCCTTCACGTGTGGTGGCGCCGATGACGGTGAAACGCGGCAACGTCAATGGAATCGAGGAGGCGCCAGGTCCTTTGCCCACCATGACGTCGACGCGGAAATCCTCCATAGCGATATAGAGCAGTTCCTCGGCTGGGCGAGGCAGACGATGGATCTCATCGATGAACAGCACTTCGCCCTCATCGAGCGAACTCAGAATCGACGCCAAATCGCCGGCATGTTGGATGGCCGGGCCCGAGGTGACGCGGATGGGGACCTGCAGCTCGTTGGCTACGATCATCGCCAACGTGGTCTTGCCCAGTCCTGGAGGGCCTGCCAGCAAAATGTGGTCCGGCGGCACGTCGCGTTTTCTCGCGGCATCCAAAAACAACTGCAGCTGCGCCTTGAGCAAAGGTTGGCCGATGAAGCCCTCAAGCGCCCGTGGACGAAGCTCCTCGTCGCTGACCGGCTCGTTGCCGATGGGCTCGGAGGAGATCATGCGTAACGACTCCTCGTTGGCGCCGCTATTGGATTGTGGTGTTGAAGTTTCCGCCATGATCTTTAGCGCCCCCGATCCAAGGATGTCAACGCCAGTTTGAGGACTTTGGGAATATCGGATGCGGCGAGTGGCGTTTCGATGCCGTTGTCCTTGCAGACCATGGTGACGGCGTGCGCCGCATCGCTTTCTCGCCAGCCCAGAGAGACCAAGCCCTCGATGACCTGCGTTGTGCCGTTGTCGTAATCGGGTTCGGCCGACGCGTGCCCGCTTTCGATCTCATCAAGGTTGATGGAGCCGCGAAGCTCGAGGATGATCTTCTGCGCGCCTTTTTTGCCTAGACCAGGAGCCTTGGCCAGCGCTGCGGCGTCGCCGTCCATGACGGTTTTCGCCAGCTTCTCGGGAGGCAGGGTGGAAAGCAGCGACAACGCCACGCGCGGGCCGATGCCGCTGACCTTCTGCAACTGCAGGAACATGCGTTTCGAGGATTGGGAAAGGAACCCGTAAAGTGCGATGGCGTCCTGGGAGACGTTCAACGAGGTGAACACCTTGGTCTCCTGCCCGGAATGCAGGGCGGAAAGCTCGGCGGCCGGCATACGAACCTCGAAGCCAACGCCGTTCACGTCAATGAGTGCGGCATCGGATCCGACGGATTCGACCCTGCCGTTCAGCATTCCTATCATTGTCACTCCCGCACTGTTTCGCCACGGATTTCAGCAACCATAGCCTGTATGGTGAGATCTCGAACGTTTGCGTCACTTTCAGACGTGGATGAGACGACTCATCAAAGCATGACTCATAGCGACTGCATTCGAACATCTGTTCGATAGCTTACATGCCCCTATCGACGCTATGGCGTTTCTTGGCGTGCTGCTGGGCCTGCGTCCATTGCCGCTGGGCCAAGGTGAGATGCTGCTCGCGTTCCCCGCCTTGAAGGGCTCCGGAAGGTCGCAACGCATGGCAGATGGCCTGCGCCAGCGCGTCAGCGGCATCGGCGGGCTGAGGGATTTCGGTGAGGTTGAGGATACGGGCGACCATGCGTTCGACCTGGATCTTCTCGGCGCGGCCGTTGCCGGTCACCGCCATTTTCGCCTCCGTCGGCGTATGCAAGGCGACAGGGATGCCGCGTTGGGCCGCCGCCAGCATCGCCAGTCCCGCAGCCTGGGCGGTGCCAAGCACCGTATTACGGTTCTCCTGAGCGAAGACACGCTCGATGGAGACGGTGTCCGGCGAGAACCGGTCGATTTTGGCCGCGAGCCCGTTATAGATGGCCAGCAGACGCAGGTCCTGCGAGACATGCGGGTCGCTGCGCACGACGTCGACATGAACAAAAGAAAGCCGGCGCGATGCGTCGGCTTCGATCACACCGACCCCGCAGCGTGTGAGCCCGGGGTCGACGCCAAGAATGATCACAGCGGATTACTCCTCTGCATCCAGCTGTTCCATGACCTCGTCCGAGGCGGTCCAGTTGCTGTAGATGTTCTGCACATCGTCGAGGTCATCGAGGTTGTCGATGAGCTTGGAGACCTTCTGCGCGTCCTCAAGGCCCAGGTCGACCTCGGTCTTGGGAATCATCACCAAGTCGGCGGAATCATAGTCGATATCCGCCTTCTGCAACGCCTCGCGCACGGTGACCATGTCCTCAGGGGCGGTGATGACGGTGTAGACGTCACCCTCGTCCTTGACATCCTCGGCACCGGCTTCGGCGGCGATCTCGAAAAGCTTGTCGTAATCGAGTCCGTCGGAAGGCACCACGATCTGGCCCTTGCGCTCGAAGTTGAAGCTCACGGAACCGGAAGTGGCCAGCGAGCCGTTGCCCTTGGTCAGCGTGGAACGCACTTCGGCGGCCGCGCGGTTGCGGTTGTCGGTGAGGCACTCGATGATGAGGCCCACGCCGGCCGGCGCGTAGCCCTCGTAGTTGATGCTCTCGTAATTGGCGGCGCCGGCTTCGGCACCGGATCCGCGCTTGATGGCGCGCTTGATGTTGTCGGCGGGCATCGAGGACTTCTTGGCCTTGACGATGGCGTCGTACAGTGTCGGATTGCCGTCCGGGTCCCCGCCGCCCAGACGTGCTGCAATCTCGATGTTCTTGATGAGTTTGGCGAACAGCTTGCCGCGCTTCGAATCGATGGCGGCCTTCTTGTTTTTAGTGGTCGCCCACTTGGAATGCCCTGACATATTGCTCCTAGCAGGTATACGAATACGTTAAACGAGACAATTTTAAAGCGGTTTCACGACAATACGCGGGCGTAGACCTCAAGAACGCGGTCGGCGACCACGGGCCAATCATAATGCTTGGAACGCTCGAAACCGGATTCACGGATGCTTTTCCGGTGTTCCGTCGAATCAAGGAGCGAAAGGACCTGACGGGCGCAATCGTGTCCATCGCCGTTGGCGAACATCGCGGCGTCCTTCCCCGATTGCGCCACGGCCGAAAACGCCTTGAGGTCGCTGGAAACCACGGCGCACGAGGCGGCCATGGCCTCCACAAGGACGATGCCGAAGCTCTCGCCGCCGGTCTGCGGGGCGACGTAGACATCAAGCGATTTGTAGAAGCGCGCCTTGTCTTTGTCGCTGATGCGCCCGAGGAATTCGAAATGCTTGGCGAGGTCACCGCTGGGATCCACCTTGTCCAGGATTTTCATCGCGTCCTGTTCCCCTGTTCCCGCGCAAAGGAAACGCGCGGACGGGTAACGCCTGACGATATCGTTGGCGGCGCGGGCGAAAACTGAAAACCCCTTGCGGGCCTCCCCCATACGCCCGAGGAACCCGATTGTCGGTCGTTCCAGCGTGCCTTGCCAGGCCGCTTTCGGCTCGGCGTTCGAGAAGAACCTGCAATTGATGCCATTGGGAATGACGTCGTATTCGATGTTGCGTGGCCCATAATGGTTGACAACCTCTTTGGCCGCGTCGGAAACGCAGATGCCGGCGGAAAGCGGGGAAAGGTACCGCCGCAGATAGCCTTGGAAGAAGCGCAGGGCCAGAGGATACGGATCGAACGCCGCGTGGAACGTGCCGACGAACGGCGGATGATGGATCATCGTCAACGGCTTATGGCTCAGTGAGGGCGTCTCCGGCTCGTGCAGATGGACGATGTCGAAATGCCCTTGCTTGACCCAACGTCGTGTGCGCGGGCCGACGAAGCCGAAATAGCTCAGACGGGCGACCGAGCCGTTGTAGGGAATGGAGAACGACGAGTCGTTCGTGGTCACCCAAAGCGGCATGTCACGCGTCCTGCGGCCAGGGGCCAGCACCGCGACCCGGTGCCCGCGTTTGATCAGCTCCTCGGCGAAATCACGGATGTGGAACTGCACGCCGCCCGGTGTCTCAAAGGAATAGGGTGAGATGATCCCGACATTGAGTTTCCTGCCGTGAAGCGGATCGGGATGTTGGCTGGTTCCATCGGGTTCTTGATAAGACATGATTCTTTATTCTGCCATAGCTATCGTATGAACGTTCATTTATCAGCTCAATCATAGTTGAAGCGTCATGGACGTTATCATCTGGTTTGCTCCGCCTTGATTCGTCGCAATTCGGCCATCACGTCGTCAGGCACGTCTTTGAGGCGCGAGACGTCCAGATCCTCGATGAAGATCGGCTGGAGCATGTGCCAATCCTCAGGATGCGCCGAAATGTCACGGCTCCACACGTCCACCCAGGCCTGGCTGATGGCGTGGATGGCCTCCTCGCGCGGCAGGCTGCGGAACCGGTCGATATCCACTGGGGCGCTGATGTCGACGACATAACCGTAGCGGACGTCGGCCTTCTTCCGCGCGTCGCCGTGAAGTCGCTCACGGAACATGTTGACCACGAACAAGGGCTTGCCGGTGTCCAACGCCAGCGTGGCCGGTCCTCGCGCCACACGAATGGTGGAGCCGAAAGCGCGCACGAACTCGCCATGCCGGCTCAAGTCGCGGTCGGCGAGCAGGGGCACCAGAACGTGCGGTTGAGCCAGCGCTTCCTCGAGTTTCTCGATCAGGTGCGGCTGGCCGGTGAGGAGAACGGTGATGTCCATGCGCTTGCGGATCTCGATGAAGGTGTCAAGCAGCTTTTGGTTTTTGAGTCTTTCGGCAGTCACCGTCACCGGCGCGAGGACGTTGGCCGCCAAAAAACCTTCGTAATCCCAATTGCCTTGGTGGCTTATGGCCATTGGCGCGCTGCCCGGATTGTCGTGGACCAGTTCCCTACAGATGGGAAGCCCTGGTCCGATTGGTCTGGTGCGGGCAAGGAGCCGCTCATCCGGCTGTCCGCCAACCGTCATGGCCTCGGCGAAATAGGTGAAATACGAACGCATACCACGAAGACTGGCTTTGCGTAAGTCTTTTTCAGAGACCGAACCATCCCTGGATTCAAGCACATGACGCAGATTGCGTTCAAGTTGCTTGACTCCCCCGACTTGCAGCAGCCAGCAAACGTTCGCCGCGAACAGGAACAGGCCGCGCAACAACGGTTCGGGGATAATCCGAGGATGCTTGGCGAGGAATACGAGGAAACTATCGAACATGAATGTATTGGTCTTTCAAGCTTTTCATTACGTGGAATTTCCGCAAATCATTGCGCACAATGTGTTCATACCAGATAAGCAAAAGCCCATTCCACATCACAAAAAGATGTGAAACAGGCTTTTTCACGAATATCAGATCGCGCCGTCGGCCTTCATCTGCCGACGAACTTCGAAGATGCGCTGGAAGACGGTGATGGTTCCCAACACCGCCAAAATGACGATGAAGGCCATGAGCCAGCGCGGGTCGCCGAAGATGCCGCTCAGAAGCATGCCGACAAGGACGATGACCAAACGGTCGCTTCTCGTGGCGATGCCGTTCTTGGCCTCATAACCCACCGATTCCGCGCGTGCGCGGGCGTATGAGGTGACGAACGAGGTCATCATCGCGTACATCGACGAGCCGATGCCGATCCAACCGATCACATCGTCCATGTCGATGGAGCCTGAGGCGATCGACATGCCGCCGTGGAGCAGGAAATACAATACGACGGCGAAGAGCACGGCCCAATCGGCGATGCGGTCGAGCGTCGAGTCAAGGAAGGCGCCGAATTTGGTGCCGCCCGTGGTCATCGCGGCGACCGAGCCATCAAGTGAATCGAACGCCGCGAGGATGGCCATCAGTATGGAGCCGGGGATGAGCCAGCCGGTGATCCCCGTGGCGATGGCCACAAGAATCGTCCCGACGGCTCCGATGATGGTCACTGCGTTCGCCGTGAAGCCCATCGCCACCAACAGCTTGGCTATCGGGGCGATAAGGCGTTTGAACGGTGGTCGTAGTTTCTCAAGCATGCTCAGGCTGTCCTCGGCGTCTCTCTTTTATTCTTACTTGGTCGCGGCGGCGAAATCGTCGGCGTTGTTGACCTGGGCGCGGGACTTGATGACCTTGAGGATGTCGGCCTTGGCCGTGTCAACGGGCACGCCGTTCAGCTGGCTGCCGTCGCGGAAGCGGAAGCTCACTGCGTTCTTGTTGACGTCGTCCTCGCCGACGATCAACGTGAACGGCACCTTGGACTTCGAGGCGTTACGGATCTTCTTGCCGAAGCGGTCGTCAGAGGTGTCGATTTCGCAGCGCACGGTCTCCTGCGTCAGGGAGTCGATGAACTTCTGCAGATGAGGCGCGAACTCGTCGGCCACCGGGATGCCCGTGACCTGGACGGGAGCCAGCCAGACCGGGAAGGCGCCGGCATAGTGCTCGAGCAGGATGGCGAAGAAACGTTCGATGGAGCCGAACAGGGCGCGGTGGATCATCACCGGGCGCTGATGGGTCCCGTCCTTGGCGATGTACTCGAGCTTGAAGCGCTCGGGCAGGTTGAAGTCGAGCTGGATGGTCGAGACCTGCCAGGTGCGGCCGATGGCGTCGCGCGCCTGCACGGAGATCTTCGGACCATAGAACGCGGCCCCACCCGGATCGGCCACGAGTTCGAGGCCTGAATCCTCGGCGACCTCACGCAGCGTCTCGGTGGCTTCCGTCCAGATCTCGTCGGATCCGACGAATTTCTTCTCGTCCTTCGTGGAAAGCTCAAGGTAGAAGTCGTTCAGTCCGAAGTCCTTCAACACCTGCAACACGAAGTTCAGGATGGACTTGAGCTCGGGCTTCATCTGCTCGCGAGTACAGTAGATGTGCGAATCATCCTGTGTCAAACCGCGCACGCGGGTCAGGCCATGGACCTCGCCGCTCTTCTCATAGCGGTAGACGGTGCCGAACTCGAAGAGGCGCAGCGGCAGCTCCTTGTAGGAGCGCTGGCGGGACTTGAAGATGAGGTTGTGCATCGGGCAGTTCATCGGCTTCAGGTAGTAGTCGAAGCCCTTCTTGGTGACGTTGCCGTCCTCGTCCGTCTCTTCGTCCAGATGCATCGGGGGGAACATGCCGTCCTTGTACCACTGCAGGTGGCCGCTGGTCTCATAGAGGCCGCCCTTGGTGATGTGCGGGGTCTGCACGAAGCTGTAGCCGGCCTTGCGGTGCATTTCGCGGGAGTAGTCCTCCATGGCGTTGATGATCGCGCCACCCTTCGGGTGGAAGACGGGCAGGCCAGGTCCGATCTCCTCCGGGAAGGAGAAGAGGTCCATTTCTGCGCCGAGCTTGCGATGGTCGCGCTTGGCGGCCTCCTCCATGCGAGCCTGATACGCCTTCAGATCCTCCTTGGAGGCCCAAGCGGTGCCGTAGATGCGCTGCATCGACGGGTTGTGCTCGTCGCCGAGCCAGTAGGCGGCTGCGGTGCGTTCCAGCTTGAACGCCTTGATATAACGGGTGTTGGGCAGATGCGGCCCCTGGCAGAGGTCCTTCCAGACGATGTTGCCATCGCGGTCAAGGTTGTCATACATCGTGATCTCGCCCTGGTTCGGCACTTCGGTGCCGACGGTCTCGTCGATGTCTTCCTTCTTCTTGCCGATGAGCTCGAGCTTATACGGCTGGTCGGTCTCTTCCTTCTTGGCCTCGTCCTCGCTGACCACGCGGCGGCGGAACGCCTGCGACGACTTGATGATGCGCTTCATGCGCTTGTCAATTTCCTTCAGATCATCGGGGGTGAAAGGCTTGTCGACGTCGAAATCATAGTAGAAGCCGTTTTCGATGGCCGGGCCGATGCCGAGCTTGGCATCCGGACGAATCTCCTGGACGGCCTGCGCCATGACGTGGGTGGCGGAATGGCGCATGATGGCCAGCCCGTCGTCGCTGTCCAATGCGATGGGTTCGACGGTGTCGCCGTCGTGAAGCGGAGTGTAAAGGTCTCGTGGCTTGCCATTGAGGCGGACGGCGATGATGTTCTTGTCTTCGGCGAAAAGATCGGTACCGGTCTGCGTGGCTTCCACCTCCTTTGCCTTGCCGTTGAGTTTGATGGAGATGGTTTGTTCAGCCATAGCTATGGTGTCCTTTGCTTTCAGGGTCCGCGTTACTAGGGGCAGGCCTGGACGGTAATAACGTCTCTTAGGTTATGAGACGACACAGACATAGGAGCAATACCGATAAAACCGCTCGACGCAGCAATGAGGTGTGGAACATGCGATGTTCCCACGTTTCACACCGCATACCGCCAACGCGTCACCACTGTGCAAGACATATTTTTCGAAGGTACCTGTCCACAATTCCGGACCCCTCTTTCCAGCATGTGAAGCCTTGCTGACCTTCCGGGGATGTCTTGCCTACCATTCGGAATGAAATTCAGCATGGGAGCATATGAAAATGCAAAAGGGTTTGATCAGACAACACGGCCAAAGCGGATACTGCCTTCACACGTATGAAGCGGGTCCTCGATCAGCGTCCGGCCTGTGTATTTTGATAAGGAGGTGCGGACGATGAACGACAAGTCTTCCACAATTCCTTCCGATGAGTCGCTGCTGCACGATTTGAATCTGGCCAAACCTTCTCCGTTGTTCTATAAGATCGTGGTCCTGGTGGCGGCCGGTATGTTCATCGACAGCATCGACGTCTATATGGGCAGTTCCATCGCCACATGTCTGCTCTCGCAAGGCTTCACCAATTCCGGGACGAATGCCACGTTCCTCTCGGCCGGCTTTATGGGCCTGCTGATAGGTTCGCTGGTCTCCGGGGTCATCGGCGATGCGAAAGGGCGGAAGATCTCGTACAGCATCAATCTCCTGGTGTTCGGCTTGTTCACTTTCGCCTGCACGTTCGCCCCGAATATATCGGTGCTGATCATCTGCAGGTTCATCGCCAGCATGGGACTTGGCGCCGAACTCGTCACAGGCTTCACCTATATCAACGAGTTCGCTCCGGTACTCAAACGTGGTCACTGGTGCGCCATCGTTGATCTGATCGCCAATTTCGGCGTGCCGGTGGCGATGGCCCTGTCCGCAGTGGTGATCTCGCATTGGTCTTGGAGGCCCCTGTTCGCCTTCGACGGTGTTCTGGCGCTGTTGATTTGGTTCTTCAGGAGGGGTTTGCCGGAATCGCCGCGCTGGCTGCTGGTGAAGGGGCGCAGGACCGAAGCTGCGCACATCATCAGCCAACTCACGGTCAATGGTTTTTACGACGTCTCTCCTCAACAGGAAAAGGCGCCTCAGCCTTTCACCACACGAACACTGTGGAAGAATTTCTTCGTCGCCACGGTGGCGGTGACGGCGACCATGGTTTGCTCATACACCTTCACGACATGGATGCCCACCATTCTGTTCAAGCGTGGCTATGATTTGCACCACTCGTTATGGATCAGCGTGCTCATCATGCTCGGCGCCCCTTTGGGATGTTTCATTGGTTCGTCCCTCATCGACAGAATCGGTCGGAAACGCCTGATCGTCGTGGCCTTCGGCGTGGAAGCGGTGCTGGGCTGCCTGTATTCCGTGCAACGGAACATCGTCTTCGTGTCGATCGTCGGATTCGCCTTGGTCGTCGTCCTGTACGTGCTCATGGCTTCAGTGACCGCGGTCTATATTCCGGAACTGTTCCCGACACGCGTGCGTTTCCGTTTTGTGGGCGTCGCCAATGCCATAGCCAAATTGTGCAACGCGCTCATGCCTTACCTCATCACACTGCTGTTGACCATTGGCAACGAGAATTGGGTCTATTACCTCATCGCCCTCATCGCGGCGGTGACCATGGCCATCGTGGCGTTTATGGGACCGGAAACCGCCGAAAAGGAATTGCTGTGAGATGCGCACCTTACTTCGGCTCACTGCGAAATGGGCTGAATGAAAGAGAGCGGACAACGGGACTCGGACCCGCGCTCTCGACCTTGGCAAGGTCGCGCTTTACCAACTAAGCTATGTCCGCAAAGACAACAGTCGAAAATATACAGGTACATGGGTCATCTCGCAAGTCATGGCGTGTTTCTTGAAAGAGGCATCCATTTACTCGGAAGCCACAGACATGCCCATATAGTCGATTACACCAAAATTGCACCACATCATGCACGAAAAGTCGGTAGTAAAGACTTTGGCATAAGTGTTTCTATCGCGCTGTGATGACCGCGCAGGTTCATCACAATGAACGAAGGAAATACTTTCCGGTCGAACGCGAGGCCACCAACATGGTGTTGTTGCCCATCTCACGCCAGCCATCAGCCGCATCCTGGCGGAATCCGGAACTTGCGACCAACACTCCCAACCCATGGTTCCTGCCGTCTCTGATATCACGGAAGCGCATGGCCCGGTAGTCGTCACCTTGGCCGGTCCAACCGTAATCATTGTAGAATTCCGTGATCACCCGCGAAGTCTTTCCCCCACGACCGGCCTCAACAACGACCATTTCTTCGGCGTCACGCACAATGCAGTTGTAACTTGAGGCCGGATATGTCTCGCGCATCTTTGCGACGGCATGTGAGACAGCGTCGCTGAGGCCCATACCCTGACGGGCATACCCTACTATGACGGCGAAAAAGATCGCCGAATCGCTGTGGACGCTGATGGATCTGACAACGTCACGGTCAACTTCAAAACCAGGGTTATCAAGAATGCTGACATTGTCCGTGTCGACGATATGGCCATTGTGGATGAATTCAATGCCATCAAACGCAAACGGCTGCTGATTCTCCATGACCCCCGCAATACCCGGGCTTCCCCAACGGAAATGCCACAACGCCGACTGCGCAGGCATATCGGCCAAAGGGGAAAACATGGGATCGTCATAAGCGGCAACCGTGGTGTGGTAAGTGCGGTCGTCCGACAATTGGGATGCGCCGTCACCCGCTAAGCCTTTCAAAGACAAGCCCCAACCGTCCTTATGGATCTCACTGAGCCTGCGAAAATCCTCGGTATTGGCCTCCCCCAGAATGTCTTTCAAACTCAATTGAGCTGTGTTGACGCAGTATCCAAGCAATCTGCACATGGCTGCCAACTATAATTGCAGTGTTCGAGAATCAACCCGCTCAGGGCAGAATAACCTGTCAGGCTTTCCTGCAAAAGTTGTCGACAAGCACAAAACCCGGGATACGTACAATAACGGAATCTTCGTACTTATGTTTTATCAACGTTGTTTCATTTCCTCAGGTTTTCGGTATAAGTCAGGTTCCACGTAGATTTCAAAACGATAGAACGGCAAGGCCTTGCGCACGGCTGACTCGATCTTGTTAATCGTCTCGACGTCATAATCCCGGTCGAGCTTGGAGGTCTGCACTTTCAGGCACAGGAGGATGTCGTCTTCGGCCATATGCATGGCCTGCATGTTGATGAGTCGGTCAACGCCGGGGGTCTCCTCGACGGTGGTGCGTATGCGGGCCACCATCTCGGGCTCGATGGCTTCGCCTATCAGCAGCGAACCGGATTTGAATCCAAGCGCCACGGCACCCACAATCAAAATGACGCCGACACACAGACCGCCAACCGCATCCCAAATCTCGTCACCGGTCACCAAAGCCAGAGCGATGCCCAGACCGGCAAAAACCAGACCCACCAGTGCAAGCGTATCCTCCATCATCACCGAGGCGAGCTCCGCGCTTTTTGTCTTCCGCCAGAAAGCAAACAGATTGAGATGGCCTAATTTGAGCGTTTCCATGCGCTCGCGAGCCTCACGAATCGACGTGTGCAGCCCGAAGCCTTCCAGGCAAGCTGAGATGACGATAACCGCCAAGGAAGCCAACAATTCGATGGTTTCAACATTTCTCGGCATCGTCCCGTTGGTAAGTTTGACGAGCTTCTCGAAGCTTTGAGACGCCGAGAACCATCCGCCTACGAAGAAGAGAAGAGTCGCCACTAGGAATGATGCGAGATATTTGGCACGATAGAGGCCGAAAGGATGGTCCTTGTCCGACTTCTTTGCGGCTTTGCCGCCGACCATCAGCACCAGTTCGTTGGCACAGTCCGCCACGGAATGCACCGCCTCAGAGAGCATAGCCGAAGACCCGGTGAATACCGCCGCGAGCCCCTTGGCCACCGCCACGCCGACATTCGCCAACAGCGCCGTCTTCACCGAATCGCTTGCCATAATACCTTTTCCCACCAGTTGATTCCTGCGTTATGTTGCAACCCTAAAAATCCAATACTAGCAGCAAGCAATAAAGGCTATCTTAATGGAAGAAATCGCAATGAACCAAACCTTAGAAGCATCAGTTTCTATAGATTAGTAAGTTGAAAATAAATAAGCATGGGCTATCTGTCAAAGTTTTAAAGGCAAAATTTCCCAACACCCCATTCACACGCCCAGAGCATCGCACAAATCAACTGTACAGTTTTATCAGATTCTGGAGAAGCAAGAGTTGACACTGATAGCCGTGCTGTTTGTGTTGGCCTGCTTTTGCTGCACAGTGCCACGATCTCCATTGCCCAGCGGCACCCTCCGTGGCCGTTTTCGTCCACTAACGCCGTTGTCTGGACTACTCTACCCTAGGAGTATAAATTTAGACTGCTTGTTTGATGCGAAAAAGTTGTGCCGCGCCTCGGTACAGACTGGGACGATGCAACCTGCATTGTTTGCGTTCGACACTTGACTATGCTAGCCTGTGTGGTCTTCGATAGTATCATGGTTCAGGAAGGCAATTTCAACAAGAAGAAAATCGTCGGTCTGGTTCCGGTTTATGCGGTGACACCGGCGATATTCGTCTATTTGTCTTTTCAGTTCCGATGGCGGAAACGCCGCTGGAATCTCCGTCATTTCTTGCGATGCGTATAGACCAATTTGCCTTCTCTTATGCTCGAGTCGAGATTTATTTCACCATTGACAACGGCAAATGTAGCACCATTGAGCTTTTGTTCTGCTTTTTGCTGCTTCATCCAATGTTTCAACCGTGGCCAACTGGCGTAAAAGGCTATACACAGAACACATGAAACCGCGATAATGATTACAAGAGGAATCACGTACCAAGGTCTTTTGGGGTTGCTCTGCATCAGATTCAGTACAAGCTGTCCAACTGAAGTAGCAGAGAGTGCCATGACTAGAATGGCGACCAGTCCGCTAATTCTTTCCTGTGTCAATCTGTTCTCCGAATCGAGCCGTTCGACACGTCTTTGTAAAGCATCCAGAGATGCATCAAGCGCCTCCAAATCTGCGACCGAGTGGAACAGTGTTTGCTTTTTGGCTCCATTGATTACAAGCATACTTCTATCTCGTTCAGCATCGTCCAAGGTCTGGCGAAGCGAGTATGAATCATCTTCATCTACAATATCTGACAACCCATTCGTAAGTCTCGATACGAGGATGGCAGCAATTACCACCTTAAGTAGTGTCTTCTCGGCTACACCATCAGGCCGTTCTATTTCTATCGACACCGTCTGGCCGGTAGGATTCACATAAGCTTTAGCTTGAAAGACGATATTTTCAGTCGGGACATAAAAAGCGGCTTCTTGAGCTGGGGTGCGCTGTGCGGCATAAGGATCATCCGGCCAATTAAAAACGACCTTCCAATCGTGTCCAGTGTCGTTACCATTTGGCTTGTAAGCGACACCATAGCCATGTGATTTTAAGATAAGCAGGGTTTCTGGCACTTCGTCGAGGACCTCACCTGTTTTCATCAGGTCACAATGAATCGCATATTCCTTCTCATTCTCGCTCATAAGTACATTTTAAGGGATTATTTTGAAATAACATTTGTTTCGTCTCTGTGAGCGTAAGAGAGCATTGTCAGATCATAAAGCCTATCGTCTTTTTCCTCCTGAATTTCCTGTTAGAATGACGCGCCTTTTTTGAAAGGCGATGATGTTCCCCCATCCATCGCCACGTTTTGCTACTCAACACGACAATCCTATGAATAGACATGAGGGGTTTGTCCGAAGGCTCGCGTTCATCCCAAATTGTTTTCGCGTACTGGAATGTGACAACCGTCCCGAACGCAGTGAAAACGGAATAGGCAAGGGTCGCCAAACTGGTCGAACCTACAGAAGGCATTTGGATCTGTCTTTTTGAAAGGCCGGCAGACATTGTGGAGAAGGCTTTGTTCCAATGGTGGTTCCAGAGCAATTGCTCGATTGATTTCTTTGCCCCCATGTCAGCAGCGCTAATAGTTATATAGAGTATCGCCACGCAAAGCAAGATGCCAGCAATCTGATACGGTTCTGTTTTCTCGAACCATCTGATACGCTGAGCCTTGACTCGAGTGTCCAACCACCTAAGTTTCAATGAGTCCTTACAGGCAAATCCAGCGGAAAACAACTGAAGAAACAAGGCCACCATTACGACGATGATGAAAATTTGAGTATTTCCGGGCAATTTGATTTCGAGTACCAGCACAAGCACCAGAAGGATCATGTATATGATTCCAGTGTAAATCGTGATACCCTGCCGCAGCGTGATTCCGTTCGCAGCCATGATAATCAGATAGAAAAGCGAGAATACGACCACCAATCCCGTTATAAAGATCAACCTGAAATCTAGTTGCCCACCGAGTTCCAGAAGTATCAGAAAAACGTATAATCCTTCCAGCACAATGACCAAACCCTGAACCAGGACGGATGCCTTATGGTATAAATCCTTGTCAAGTTTCAGAACCTTAGAGACGGTCGAATAAAGGGTATAGATAAAACCCAACAAACAACAGAAGAAGGCAGCGATGAACGAAATGAGGGAAAGAACAGAGAACATAGAATGAACTGGCGAAAGCATCGGATTTTTGTCCGAGCTTAAGTCTAGTGAACCAGACATAAGTAACAGCAAGACTGACAGCATCACAGGGATGCCATTCAATTCCTTGAAACTATAAGACAGCCTATGGTATCCTTTTCCTTCGATTCTCATTTGGGAAGAGCGTACAAGTACTGAAAAGAGACCGATCATTGCCAGGCAGATGGCAATCATGCCAATATACAAATTGCAATACACCCATTTGCTTAAACCCGAAAAAATAAGGACGATCGTACTTATCATAAACAACCAAGGAACGGAAGAAAAGGCAAAAATCAGCCTGGAAAAAGGGTCATGAATCCATCGGTAAAAGCGCACTGCGAAAGGACAGGCCAAAAGAAACGTACTCCAAAACACCAATGAAAGCCCGCCAAACAATACAGCAAATGAAGTTTCTTTCAAAAAATAGCAGTCCATCCATTGTAGAGCATATAACAACGAGGAATAACAAGCTGCAAATAGAGATACTAAAACATTGCCTTTCCCCAAAAACCTTTCTGCGATGAGCCGCAACCAATCGGCAAGGATTTTTCTCACTGCGTCGAAACCATGACTCTGATCGGACATAATCGTCCCCTAATTCTCTCTTTGAGCTTCTCGAAACATTTCCAACCAGCATAAGGGAATGAAAGACAAAAAGAAAAAATAGGCATTCAAGATATGGATGACCAGCCAATAGTCCAAGTTACATACCAGAATGGCGAAGGTCTGACGTTATATTCCAGAAATCTGGTCAAACAACAAGGAATTCGTAACACTGACATTAATATGATTCATTTCGCATTCATGTGAGTACACATCCAGGATTTGTCATTCGCCGTCTGAGGCTATAAGACTCGTTTGTCCGAAGCTTCCTGACGTTCATCGAAGTAATGGGGTGATTAGCTGGTCAAGTGCAGAACTAGAACCTGGCGGAAGAACGTTGACTAGCACAAGCAGGAACATCCACAATATTTGGGGTTATAGGCCAGAAAACGTGTCTGTTTTGGGGTGTGAGGGGTTGTCCCGTCTGCTTTTGCGGGTGTTCGAGTTGGTCGGGTGGTGAACTCGGGGCCGGCCAGAAAGCGTGTCCGATACGGGGGCGGCGCCGTTGCGGCGCAAGGGCTTGGACGTGTTCGAGTTGGCCGTGTTCCATGGGGGTCATGATCAACCCTGTATGCGCCGCTTGTGGCAACGTGATGAAACGGAACGGTCGGAACAGCTCGGGCAGGGTCCGGTGGCGGTGCGGCCGCTGCGGTGCCTCGTCCACGCAGAAACGCGACGGCGGTGCCGCCGACCTCAAAAGGGGTCTGGACCGGCTGTTCTCCAAGGGCGGACAGTCCTCCGACGGCACGACGGGACGCACCCTGCGCCGCTCCAACCTGCTGATGTGGGGCCTGAACCCGCCCGTCCCGCTGATCGGGAGACGGTACGACGTGGTGCAGGTCGACGGGATCTGGCTGCACCGCCGAGCCGTGGCCCTGATCGCGGTGGCCGAGGGGCACGTCATCGGCTGGCGGGTCGCCAGAAGCGAGAACAGCGCCTCGTGGGCGGAGCTCATGCGCCGCATCGCCCCGCCCCGGGGTCCTGGTCTGCGACGGCGGCAACGGCATCGGCAGGGCCATGCGAACCGTCTGGCCCGGCACGCGCATGCAGCGCTGCCTGTTCCACATGTGCATGAACATCACCGCGCTCACCGGCAAGCGCCCCAGGCTGAAGGCCGGGCGGGAGCTGCTGAAGCTGGCGCAGCGGCTTAGCCGCGTCAAGGACGGGCCGATGATGGCGGACTGGCTCGTCGTCTACAACCAATGGGAGCAGGACTACAGGGACTTCCTCGACGAGAAGAGCGAATACGCCGACGGCAGCCTCAACGACGCCCACGCGCGGCTCGTTAGGGCCCGCAGGATGATCCGCAAAAGGATCTCCGAGCACGTCATGGACACGTTCGTCACCATGCAGAAGGAGTGCGCCGCGCCGATACCGCCGACCAACAACCTCGTCGAGTCGTGGAACCGGCTCTTGCACACGATGCTGCGCGACCACAACGGGCTCAGCCTGGCCCGCCAGATCAAGGCCATCTGCTGGTGGTGCTACATGCACACCGAACACCCTGAGACCTACGCATGGCTCGCCGCCCATTGCACCACCGACCGGCAGATCGAGGAACTCAACGACCGGGCATGGCGACGCTCGCCCGAGGCTCGGCGCGCACCTTCGGCGCACCCGAGGAATACGGCACCGGCATCGACTGGAACGAATTCCACACTGCCACCAGATACCCCAACGCCACCGACTAGAGACACGTTTTTTGGCCGATAATCCGAATACGGCCTACAATCCTTTTTGACCTATAACCCAGAAACTACTACATTGCAACAAAACCCTAAAATTTTTAAACTGTGGGTGATGCTGGAATCGAACCAGCGACCCCTTCCGTGTGAGGGAAGTGCGCTAACCGCTGCGCTAATCACCCGATTGATATTCGATTATGAAACAAAAACCGGAGTCTCCTCCGGTTCTCGTGGGCGATACAAGATTCGAACTTGTGACCCCTTCCGTGTCAGGGAAGTGCGCTAGCCTCTGCGCCAACCGCCCAGGTTGCTTGGAATCCGAACTTTCGCTCGTCTTCCGAGGTGGGTACGAGAGTCGAACTCGTCTATACGGCTTTGCAGGCCGCTGCCTAACCGATTGGCTAACCCACCGTAAGGTCGTGTACAACTCCTCGGACCTAGAGCGGACAACGGGACTCGGACCCGCGCTCTCGACCTTGGCAAGGTCGCGCTTTACCAACTAAGCTATGTCCGCAAAGCTACCGATGAATTCCTTCACCGAAGCACGAGAGATAACTATATCTGTTCTTCGCGTTTTTTACAACTCTTGCGTGTCGCCCGAAATACCAACGTTTCATTTTGTTATTGGTCATTAACACGGATTTTTTCATGATGCTTATTTCTACTCCCGTAGATGAAACTCATTCACCGATGGCATAAGCCTTCAAATTTCAAGGTTTTCACCGGCTAGATTAGAACACATGACAACGGATGCGAAAACCACTCAACCCATCATGGTCTGTGCCTTCGAAGGCTGGAACGATGCCAGCCAGGCGGCCACGAACGTGATCCGCCATCTGGTGGCCAGCTACGAATCCAGGGAGATCCGCCATATTCGCGCCGATAGTTATTACGATCTTCAGGCGGCGCGTCCCATGATATGCCATGTGAGCGGTCAGGCGCGCATCATCTGGCCACAAACGACTTTCTATGAGATCACCATCGGGCCGGACGTGCACCTCTACGCGCAAATAGCGCCGGAGCCCAACTACCGCTGGGTCGACTATTGCCGCAACAGCCTGCGCATCGCAGACGAGCTCGATATCGGCGAAATCGTCACGTTGGGATCGATGTTCGCCGATTGCCCGCATACCCGTCCGCTGCCCGTCGATGAATCGGCGCTGCGGCGCGGCGATTCAAGCATCCGTGGCGGTGCGGTGAAAGACACCGAAACGCGCGCCAAAAGCGGCAATCCGTACGACGGGCCGGTGGGTATCCCCACCGTCCTGGACATGGTCGCGGAGCAGGAAGGCTTCGACACCAACTCCATGTGGGTCTCGGTGCCGCAATACCTTGCCGGGGACGAATGCCCGCAAGGAACGCTGGAGATCCTGCGCCGGCTTTCGCAGATCCTTGGAGTCGAGCTTGGCACGGGGACGCTGCCGCAGCAGTCCGCCACATGGAAGGCCCAGGCTGATGTGCTCGCCAACTGCAACGATGACTTGAAGCATTACATCCGGCATCTTGAGGCCAAATACGATTTGGACGAGCAACTCGACAACTTGGGCGGTACGGCGGTGCCGCAAGGCGATCAGATCGCGCAGGAGGCCGAAGAATTCCTCTCCCACATCGAAGATTAGTCAAGATTTTGCTGATTGATTATCTTTGAGTCTTACCGAATCAATCAGATAAAGGTGCCCACGAACATATGCATTCGGCTGCACCTTTTTATTTGATGAGATTAATGAATCCTTGACTGATCATTGAATGGTTTGAACGGAACAACCAGCAGCATGTTCCACAAGCGTTTCGTTATTTTAATCGGTCAAAACGAAGCAACGACAGGTTGTATTACGTTAGACAACGCTTGGGAAGCCGCGGGCGAAGCCTGAAGGACACCGGCGATCAGAAGGATCGCCACGACCACGGCGATGATGATGCGGTAGATCGCAAAAGCCTTGTAGGAGAACGTCGAGACGAATTTCAGGAACGCGATGATGACGATATAGCCCAAAAGGAAGCTGACGACCATCGCGGCCAACGTGGCGCCCCAGCCTGGAAAATTCGGCTCGCTTTTGTAGTCCCCGACCGCTTTGACGGCTTCGAGGATACCTGAGCCGAAGACGGCGGGAATGGCCATGATGAAGCTCACCCGCACGGCGTCCTCACGCGTATAGCCCATCGCGCGCCCGAAGGTGATGGTGCCGCCGGAACGGGAGACACCGGGAATCAGCGCCAGCATCTGACCGACGCCGAACAGGAGGGCGTCTTTCCAATTCATTTCCTTGACGGTCTTGCGTTCGGGCGCCTTCGCGTCGACCACCCATAGGATGATGCCGAACAGCAGAAGGACGGTGACGGTGATCCACAGGTTGCGCAGCGTCGTCTCGATGGTTTTCTGGAAAAGGACACCGGCGATGAGGATCGGGATGGTGCCGATGATGATGTACCAGCCGAAAGTGGCGTCACGGTCGCCTTTGCCGAGCCTTGACTTCCAATCCTTGCCGTGATGGCCGAAGAGACAGCCGAACCAGTGCGAAAGGATGTTGACGATGTCGCGGCGGAAGTAGAGGATGACCGCCAGTTCGGTGCCAAGCTGGATGATGGCCGTGAATGCCGCCCCAGGGTCGGAATGCAGCATCAGCTCGCCGACGATGCGGATATGGGCGCTCGAAGACACCGGCAGGTACTCGGTGAGCGCCTGGACCAGCCCCAGAACGATGGCTTGGAAGAAATTCATGATCCCTCTTTGTGCGTGTCCCCGCCGAAAAAATCGTTACTTGGTTCATCAATAGTCGCAAAAGACCGGCAGGGGTTCGTGTGTACCAAATCAGATTACCCAACAAGTCAGAACTACGTGTGTTGAAGCCGCCGATTGTCGCACATCGCTCACACAATTGAGACGCAGGCATTGCCCGCAAGCGGCCGGACAATACGGAAATCCATATCGCTAAGGTTTGGGAGTTCCCTGAGGCCGTTGGAAGCAAACGAAGGGTACATCATGGCAAAATATCGTAAAAGCAGGGCGTTCGCGCCAAAGGGATTCTTCGAATGCGAGGGCAAAGGGCTCAAATGGCTCGGAGAAGCCCAACCGCAGGGTGGCCCGCGGGTCGTCGACGTCTATGGTTGGGGCGACAGCTGGCTCGACATCGAACGCGTCGACTCCTGCTCCCCCACCCCCAAGGCGGCGCATGATTTTGGCGCCGCGTTGGCTCACATGCATGACGCGGGCGCGGATTATTTCGGCTCTGCTCCGTCTGGCTATGACGGAACCTGCTATTTCGGGCCGTTGCAGGACCCCGTGCCGATGGATACCGGGGAATGGAGCAATCCCGTTGACTATCTGGGTGAGGGTCGCCTGCTCCCCATGGTTCACCTTGGCATCAAACGCGGCGAATTGAACGACAACGACTTGGAAATGACGCAAGAGGTCATCGATGCGTTGCCGGATTTGCTTGGCTCGGCGGCCGAAGACAAGCCGGCCCGGGTGCACGGCGATTTGTGGAGCGGCAACGTGATGTGGACCAAGGATTCCGGGCAGACCGAGGCCGTGTTGATCGATCCGGCCGCGCATGGCGGGCATCGCGAGGAGGACCTCGCCATGCTCAACCTCTTCGGCATGCCTTATCTCGACGAGATCCTGGATGGCTACGAATCCGCGCACCCGCTGAAGAAGGGATTCGCCGACAGGACGACTATCTGGCAGCTCTACCCGATTGCCGGCCATTGCGTCTTCTTCGGAGGCGGCTACGTCAGCGAATACCGCGCGATGTGCCGCTCACTGTTGGCCTAAGCTCCTAAACCATCCCCGCATTTTTCTCAAAGCTTTAAACAAAAGTTCCGTTGTCCAGTTTCTGAGCAACGGAACTTTTTGATATCTTGGGCGTCGCGTTTTTAGTGCAGGGCGTCCTTGATCTTGTCGAAGAAGCCCTTGCGCACCGTCGTCGGACGGGAGCTTTGCTTGACCTGCGCGGCGTCCGCGTCGTGGCTTTGGGCGAATTGCGCGATCAGGTCACGTTCCCCATCATTGAGTTTGGTGGGGATGTGGATGCTCACGTGGGCGATCAGATCGCCGCGTTCCTCAGGACGCTTGATTTTCGCGACTCCGAGGCCTTTCAAAGGCACGGTCTCCTCGGGCTGGCAACCTTGCGGGATGCTGATGGTCTGTTTGCCGTCGAAGGTGTCGATGTCCAGATCGTGGCCGAGCACGGCCCAGCTCATGGGTATCTGAATCCAGCAATGCAAGTCGTCGCCTTCGCGGGTGAACTGCTTGTCCGGCTTGATGCGGATGTCGATGTAAAGGTCGCCTGCGGCTCCCCCGCCTTCGCCGACCTCGCCTTGGTTAGCCAAACGCAGCCGGGTGTTGTCGGAGATGCCTGCGGGAATCGTCACCCCGACATCACGGGAGGTGCGGATGCGCCCATGGCCTTGGCAGGTCGGGCAGGGATGCTCGATGATGGTGCCGTGGCCCTCGCAGCGCTCGCATGGCGCCGTGGTCATCATCTGACCCAGCATGGTGCGCCTGACCTGCTGGCGCATGCCCTGGCCGTGGCACTCCGGGCAGGTGACCGGCTTCTCTCCATTGGCCGTGCCGGTTCCGCTGCATTTGGGGCATAGGCCGAACGTGTTGATCTTGACATGGGCCGTACCGCCGAAAACCGCGGTTTTAAGAGCTATGGAGGCGCTGGAAAGTGCGTCGCGCCCTGGTTGGGTGCGCGGTGTCGGTCCTTGGGCGCCGCCACCGAACGCGTTGCCGAAGAACTGGCCGAAGATGTCGCCCATGTCGCCGAAACCGGCGGATGAGAAGCCGGCTGACGCGTTTGGATCGTTGGGATCGACTCCGGAATCGTACATACGCCGCTTGTCCGGGTCGGAAAGCACCTCGTAGGCGTTGTTGACTTCCTTGAATTTGTCCTCGAACTGAGGCCCGGCGATATCGGGATGATATTTGCGGCTCATCTTGCGATAGGCCTTTTTAATCTCCTCGTCGCTGGCCGTGCGCTCGATACCGAGCACCTCATAATAATCTGTATCTGCCACTGAAATCCCTTGAATATGTAAATTCTTGATACACGTTTACGCTACGTTCTGCCAGTTATTGTGCCATAAGCCTTGGAATACCTTACGCCGCCTCGTCCTGAGCGATCAGGTCCGTCAGGTACCTCGCCACTGCACGTACGGCGGTGATGGTGGTCGCGTAATCCATGTGGGTCGGGCCGATGGAGCCGACGAAGGCGACAGGATGCGGCGCTCCGGAATCATCAGCCTCATCATCATTGCCCTCATCGTTGTCGTCCGCGGTCTCGCTGCGTCCGTAGCCGGATGAGACGACCGAGGCGTGGATGAGACCCGGCGTCCGGGTTTCCGATCCGATGGCGACCCCTACACCTTGGCCCTCCTCACTCAGGTCACTCATCAGGCGCATGATGACCACCTGCTCCTCAAGCGCGTCGAAAAGCGGGCCGAGGTCCGTGCGGGGCTGCCGGTGCGCGAGTTGGGAGGTGCCGGCCATGTACATCTGCCCGGTTCCCTCGTCCTGCGCCATCGATTCCACGGTCTTGGCGAGCCGTTCTCCCAGAACGCGAACAGAACGGTATTCCGGGGCGGTGATGATGGTACGGATGCGTTGCGCGGCCTGCACCAACGGCATGTCCATGCATTGCGCGTTGACCAGTTCGGAGAACCGAGTCAACGCCACGGCGCTTGGCATCTCGTTCAGCGTGAACGTGTGCTGTGCCACCGAACCCGAATCGGTGATGATGACGGCCAACATGGTGACCGCGTTCAGGGGCACAATCTCGATGCGCCGCAGCTTCGACTTGGAAAGCGCCGGTGAGGAGACCACGGCGACCTGGCCGGTGATGTTGGCCAGCAGGCGGGCCGCACGCTGCAAGGTGTCCTGCAAGCTGGCGGAACCGGAGAGGAACGTGGTGATGCCACGCCGCTGCGCTTCGCTGAGAGGCACGACGGTGGCCAAGCGGTCCACGAAATACCGGTAGCCGCGCTCCGTGGGGATGCGCCCCGCCGAGGTGTGCGGCTGGATGAGATAGCCCTCATCCTCCAACGCGGACATGTCGTTGCGGATCGTCGCCGAACTGACCCCCAGATCGTGTGCTTTCGCCAACGCCGTCGATCCGACGGGCTCTTGGGAACGGATGTAGTCCTCGACCACGGCCCTGAGCACCAGCATGCGTCTTGACTGTGTCATTTGGCCTCCTTCCATGGTCATGGCGATACATATATATGAATCAGTATACCAAAGTATTAGCACTCTTGGCGTGAGAGTGCTAATCGTTCCACTCTCAGAAGATTCAGCCAGAAACGAACCAAGTGTCTGTGTGAACGCTAACAGCACAAAACTAATCAAACACGTTCAAAACATAACTTTTCGTCGGCTCTTAAAGTTAGCATGAAAGGGCAATGTGAGGGTGCCATGCGTCGCGGAATAAGCCGCGTTGGCAGCATCCGGAATATTGGAAGGAAAGTAAAACCTATGACCGATTTCACTTGGTCGGATTTGGACGAGCGCGCCGTCAAGATGGCGAAGGTGCTCTCCGCAGACGCGGTTGAGCGTGCTGGCAGTGGCCACCCGGGCTCCCCTATCTCACTGGCGCCCATCGCGTACACGCTTTATCAGCATTACATCAAGCATGATCCCAACGATCCCCACTGGGACGGCCGTGATCGTTTCATCCTCTCCGGCGGACACGCGTCGCTGACGCAGTACGTCCAGCTCTACTTCTCGGGCTACGGCCTGACGATTGATGACCTCAAATACTTCCGCGGCGGCGCCGACACGCGCACGCCCGGCCATCCCGAGGTCAACCTAACCCCAGGCATCGAAATGACCACCGGCCCGCTCGGCCAAGGCCTTGCCTCGGCTGTCGGCTTCGCTTATGGCCAGCGCTTCGAGCGTGGCCTGCTCGATCCGAACGCCCCCGCCGGCACCTCGCCGTTCGACCATAAGGTCTGGGTCATCTGCGGTGAAGGCGACGTCGAGGAAGGCGTCTCTTCGGAGGCCTCCTCGCTCGCCGGCAACGAACGTCTCGGCAATTTGACCGTGATCTTCGACGCCAACCACATCCAAATCGAAGGTGACACCAAGCTCACCTTCTCCGAGGACATCCTCAAGCGCTATGAGGCCTACGGCTGGTACACCGACGAAGTCAGCTTCGTCCAGCCCGACGGCTCCTACAAGGAAGACACCGCAGCTCTCGCCGCGGCGCTTGACAAGGCCGAGCAGGTCACCGACCGCCCGAAGTTCATCAAGGTCGACACCCTGATGGCCTGGCCGACCCCCGGCAAGACCAACAACGAATCCGCCCACGGCTCCAAGCTGGGTCCGGAAGCCGTTGCAGGACTCAAGAAGGTCCTCGGCTTCGATCCATCCGTCGACTTCCCTGTTGATGAAGAAGCCCTCGCCCACGCCCGCAAGGTCGCCGACCGCGGCCTCGAGGCACACAAGGAATGGGACGAGAAGCTCGCCGCCTGGCGCAAGGCCAACCCCGAGCAGTCCAAGCTCTATGACCGCCTCAAGGCCCATGAGCTTCCTGAAGGCTTCGACGAGGCCATCGACGAGCTCGAGAAGAGCTTCGCCGCCGGCGACCAGGCCGCGACCCGCAAGTCCTCCGGTCAGGTCCTGAACGCCATCGCCAAGGTCATGCCGGAACTGTGGGGCGGCTCAGCCGACCTCGCCGGCTCCAACAAGACCGACATAGACGGCGCCGAGACCTTCGGTCCCAAGTCCGACGAGACCCGCACCTGGCCCAAGGCCAGCGAGTACGGCCGCCAGCTGCACTTCGGCGTTCGCGAGTTCGCCATGGGCGCCATCACCAATGGCATCCTGCTGGGCAGCGACACCCGTCCTTACGGCGGCACGTTCTTCCAGTTCTCCGATTATGAGCGTCCCGCGGTCCGTCTCGCGGCCCTCATGAAGATTCCGAACCTCTACGTCTGGAGCCACGATTCCGTGGCGCTCGGCGAAGACGGCCCGACCCACCAGCCCATCGAGCATCTCGCGGCCTTCCGCGCCATCTCCGATATGGAAGTCGTACGTCCCGCCGATGAGTTCGAGACCGCCGAGGCCTATCGTTACTTCTTCGAGAAGAAGAACACCCTGCCGACCGCGATCATCCTCACCCGTCAGGGTGTGCCGACGCTCGCCGAAACCGCCGAGAAGGCACGTGACGGCGTCCGTAAGGGTGCTTACATCCTTGTCGACACCGATGGCGAGCCTGATGTCATCATCATGGCCACCGGTTCCGAGGTCCAGTGGGCCGTCGAGGGCGCCAAGACCCTCAAGGCCAAGGGCATCAAGGCCCGCGTGGTCTCCATGCCGTCCATGGAATGGTTCGAGGAGCAGGACGACGATTACAAGGAAGCCGTGCTTCCGAAGTCCGTTAAGGCCCGCGTCTCCATCGAAGCCGGCATCGCCCAGCCTTGGTACAAGTACCTCGGCAGCTACGGCAAGCCGATCTCCATCGAGCGTTTCGGCCTGCAGGGCGACGGCGCTCAGAACATGATCGACCTTGGCATCACCGCCGAACACGTCGTCGAAGCCGCCGAGGCCTCGATCGAAGAGGCGCGTGCCTGAGGTCTGACCCCACTCTTCAACAATCAATGAGCGATGCGGCCATTCGCGAGATTTCGCAAGAACCGCGGGTGGCCGCATCGTCGTATAAAAAGACTTCCAACACCAACGTTGGAATAAGGAGATAAAGATATGACAGAAGCAACGCAGCGTACCAGCGATTCCGGTGTTTCGATCTGGCTTGACGACCTTGATCGCAACCGCATCACCTCCGGCAATCTGCAGGAACTCATCAAGGACAAGAACGTCGTCGGTGTGACCACCAACCCCTCCATCTTCCAGAAGGCCCTGGCACAGGTCGGACCTTATGACGAACAGCTCAAGCAGCTCGGCAAGATCAACGTCGAAGACGCCGTCCGCGAACTGACCACCACCGATGTGCGCAACGCCACCGACATCTTCCGCGAAGTCGCCGAGAAGACCGATTACGTCGACGGCCGCGTGTCCATCGAAGTCGATCCCCGTCTGGCACACGACACCGAGAACACCGAGAAGCAGGCCGAACTGCTGTGGAAGATGGTCGATCGCCCGAATGCTTTGATCAAGATCCCGGCAACACTGGAAGGCCTGCCCGCCATCACTGCCACGCTCGCCAAGGGCATCTCCGTCAACGTGACGCTGATCTTCTCGCTCGAGCGCTACAACCAGGTCATGGACGCCTTCATCGAAGGCATGGAACAGGCCGCCAAGAACGGTCACGATCTGAGCAAGATGGCTTCCGTGGGCTCGTTCTTCGTTTCCCGCGTTGACACCGCCGTGGACAAGCTGCTCGAAGCCAACGGCTCGCCTGAGGCCAAGGCTCTGGAAGGCAAGGCCGCTGTGGCCAACGCCCGCCTCGCCTACAAGATGTGGCAGGAGAAGTTCGCCAACGATCCTCGCTGGCCAGCGCTTGAGGCCAAGGGCGCCAAGAAGCAGCGTCCGCTGTGGGCTTCCACCGGCACCAAGAACCCGGCTTACTCCGACTGCAAGTATGTTGACGAGCTCGTCGCTCCCGACATCGTCAACACCATGCCGGCCAAGACGCTTGACGCCCTCGCCGATCACGGTGACGGCCGTCCGAGCATCGAAGGCACATACGAGGAGAGCCAGGCCATCATGGACAAGCTCGCCGCGCTCGGCATCAACATCAAGGATGTCACCGACCAGCTCGAAGCCGAAGGCGTCGCTAAGTTCATCGCCTCCTGGGATTCGGTCCTCTCCGACACCCAGGCCGGCATCGACCGCGTCAACGGCTGATTTCCTTTAAAGGGTAGTCGTAGAACCCGGAGATATACGTTATTGTGGACGCTCCTTGGCCGCTCGGCCGTGTCTTACGCCACAACAACGCATATCTCCGGGTTCTACTTATGCCAAAGGAGCTTTTACTGCCAGCGAATATAAAAAACGATACTAACTCAATAGCTTGGAGGACCACTCAGCGAGGAGGGGTTTTATGGCTTCGGGCTGGTCGATGTGGATGTTGTGACCGGCCGGGTCGATGACCTTGTAGACGGCGTTGGGATAGTGCGGAAGCAGGGCCTTTTGATCTTCGTAACCTACGACCTGATCCTCTTTACCGGCGACAATCAATGTGGGGCCTGTGTAGGTTCCCAAGCGCTGTTCTGGGTCGCCGTCGAGCCAGTAGCGCTGGCCTAGTTTGGCGTTGGCATCGCGGTCGCATAGTTTGGTTCCGGGGAGGATGTAACGCTGGTAACGGCGCCAAGCGTCGAAGGACTGGTTGACGCCCATGGTGACGAAATCAATGACTTTGTCTTGTGGAAGATTATGGGTCAAGTCGGGATTGGCATTGCTGATGACATGCTCAGCCAGATGACGATGCGAAATCACCGGGTCGACTACGCTGGCAATCAAGGCCACACCTGCCACCCGTTTTGGTTCACGTGAAAGTGTATCACGAACCAATGCCCCACCCATCGAATTGCCTAGCAAGGCAAAGCGCCTGCTGCCACCAACCAATTCGTTCACGGCATTCGTGAACCATTCTGCAAGCTCAGGAAGTCCTCCAATACCCTGCAAAGCCGGAGTCTGACCGTATCCCGGTAAATCCATATAAATGCGTTGCGTGCCCTCAGGAAACGCGTCGTCAAGCATAATCAGCGAACGATGGTCAACTCCCATGCCGTGGGCGATAATGATGGGCAGCCCCTCCCCTTTAACAACCGTATACGCTTCAGGCTGCGTGACCATGTGATTGCTACTTCCATTAAAAATTTTCAGCGTTCACGCTGTTCTAAAAAGCGCGGAAGCCGGGCCCCATGAAACACAGGGACATCCGGCTTCTGCTTCCAGACCCTCAGCGAGGGAAAAGCATGAATATATTATAACTCACACAGTTGGTTATACCAAATATTTCTCTTTCTTCACTCAGGGCATATAAAGACGAACTGTCACAGCGATATTGAAAAACGCTCTAAATCATTGACGACAAGCCGTTCCGATTCGCATCCCTCTGATGCACCTAGAATCTGATCCGGCAACCACAGTCTGGAATCCGACCCTCCAGGTAATAATTCATAACGGAGCGCTCTCACGAATTATTTTGCATGCAGAGTCTGAATGAAACGTAGCTCATTATGGTCTTGTTTGACGTTTCGTGATTCCATGAAAAGGTGAGTCACTCCATATTGGATTTCCAGTATTGGAAGCAGCGTTTTAAGGCATTTTCTTCGCGCACGTTCCGGCCTCATGGTTTTAAGCAAAGGTTCCGCTGAAATTGAAACATGATGAAGCTTGAGTTCGTTGATCAATGAGATAGATTTTTCATGCTCTCGAGAGTCCATATCATACCAATGGACCTTTTTGCCTTTCAATAACTTGGCTTTTTTAAAATTGAGAACGAATCATCGACTCGTCAAGATTACATATCGACACACCAATAACATATCTGGACGGTCTGGTGTCCTGTGTACGGATGCTTTCATCTCCCCACGCAATTCGTTCCTTTATTGCCATTCGGTCCTCCGCATCGTTGCATTCTCAAGGAAAAAACTGTAGTAGATCGTCAAAAAGTTTCACTTCTCTCCAATTTCAGCAGGCTTCCATCCCGTGCCCGCATATTGCGCTCCAGCTCGTCAAGACTGGTCACCAAATGTGAGTGGAAATCCTTGCCGCTGGGAATTTCTCGTCAGACTGGTCCATGGCGATAAAGGTGTCAATGTTACTGTTATCAATGACCAAATGCCCTCCCTCGGATAACATCATCTCCTTCCACGCTCCCGAAAAACATGTATTTCAACCTGTAACGCCTAATATAGCATCAACTGCAAGCCAAACCGAGAATCTTGATATCAAGGTCTCAAGATTCAACCGTTACTCAAATTTTGAGGGCAGTCAGAGAAAACAAAACCGGGGATACTGGCCAGAATGTGTGTCTGTTTTGGGGTGTGAGGTGTTGTCCCGCATGGCCTGACTGGTGTTTGTGATACGGGGGCGGCGATCTCGGGGTCGGCCAGAATGTGTGTCCGATATCGGGCCGGAGACGTTGCGGCGCAAGGGCTCGCCGGTGTTTGAGATGCCGTGGTTGCATAAGGGGCATGAGAGAACCCTTGTGCGCCGCGTGCGGCGGGAAGATGAAAAGGAACGGGACGACCAGCGCGGGCAGGGCCCGTTGGAGGTGCGTGGGATGCGGCGCGTCGCGCACGCAGGGGCACGACCGCGGGGCCATCGACCTGAAGGCGGGCCTGGACTGGCTGTTCTCCAAACGGTCGCAGGCGGAGTCGGCGGTGCCGGACCGCACGCAGCGCCGGCGCAACCTGACGATGTGGTCGCTGAACCCGCCCACGCCCCTGCCCGCACAGCGGTACGACGTGGTGCACGCCGACGGGATCTGGCTGCACCGGCGGGCCGTCGTCCTGATCGCCATCGCCGGCGGCCATGTGGCCGGCTGGCACGTCGCCCGCAGCGAGAACGGCCGGGCGTGGGCGGCGCTCATGCGCCAGATCCGGGCTCCCAAAGTGCTGGTCTGCGACGGCGGCAACGGCATCGGCAAGGCCATGCGCGCCGTCTGGCCCGGCACCAAAATGCAGCGCTGCCTGTTCCACATCTGCATGAACATCACCACGCTCACCGGCAAGCGGCCCAAGCTCCAGGCCGGCAAGGAGCTGCTCAAGCTGGCCCAACGGCTCAGCCGCGTCAAAAGCGAGGCGATGATGCGCGACTGGCTCGTGGGCTACAACCAGTGGGAACAGGACTACAAGGATTTCCTCGACGAGAAGAGCAGATACGCCGACGGCAGCCTCAACGACGCCCACCAGAGGCTGGCGCGCGCCCGCACCATGATCCGGCGGCGCATCTCCGAACACGTCATGGACACGTTCATCACCATGCAGGAGGAGTGCGCCGAGCCGGTCCCGCCGGACAACAACCTGTGCGAGTCATGGAACCGGCAACTGCGCGACATGCTCCGCGAGCACAACGGCCTGCCCCTCATCCGCGAGATCAAGGCCATCTGCTGGTGGTGCCACATGCACACCGAACACCCCGAAAGCCCGGCATGGCTCGCCCGCCACTGCCTCACCGACCAACAGGTCGAACAGCTCAGCCAACAGGCATGGCAGCGCTCCCCGGAAGGCAGGCTCGCCACCACCGGAGAACCCACCTGGGGCACCGGCATCGACTGGGACGAGTTCCACACCCCGACCCGATACCCCAACCAGGCCGACTAAAAACCAAAACCACCAGAAGACACACAATTTGGCCGGTATCCCCAAAACCGGACCCATGAAATACATGGATATCCGGTTTGAACTTTGTATATTTGCATGAACATTCGTTCGGGAATTTTCAATATCGTTTCGATCAGACTCTGCCGATAAACTGCGGTCGTGGCGTCGTTCATTTGTCTAATAAGTTTAGCCGGTTTATATGAGCGATTATGGTCCAGATGACCGCGAGTAAAGGCTGAATCAAAGACCAACCACCGACCGCGTTTAGTTCGACCGCGAATACCAATGCTGTGACCGTAGTCGGTAAATGGCGGATGACCGTGTCCACATGTCCAAATTAAGCCACCAGAATCGAGAATCTGATTAATTATACTAACGTCATTAGGAACACGGTGAACATCAATTGGATATTGATATGATAATCGCTCAGCTAGGTCATGATAACAACCGTGGCCTGTACAAGCATCGGGTACTTTAGTAGCTACCTTGTCGGCAGCAATTGGTCGATCTAATAGATAGGTTAATATCATCGCCATTGATGATGGGCCGCAGCCACTATCTGTAATTGGGTATTGACCGAATAGTTTATTTGCCCATCGTGGGTCATTCTGTCGATAGTAGACTAACATTAAAATCTATTATATCTAAAAATATCCTAACTGCAAAATACAAATGGTATATTATACTATCGGCGAACTATTTATTTACTAGCTCATCGATGACGATTTTTTCGGCCTCCTTGGGCGTTGGAAAGTAATCAGATTTTGTCTTATGTAGACCGTTATTGTTTGAAGAATGGTTTTGCTTCATATAATCTATGTCAAATTCATCACTATCATGATGAGTGCGTACAATTACTGTACCGCTAGTAGTATTACCATTAAATTCGCAATCAATATCTATACCATCATGACTAACTTCATAGTCACTATCTATTGTGCATTCGTGATATCCAATTTCTTTTGCATGCATATTTATAAGTTTATCCAAATCTTCCCGATCTTGAATGCCAGCTTCGCCAACGGTTTTATAGCCAAGCTCTTTAGCTATATCACTAGCGTAAATACCTTTTTGCCTATCGTCTTTATTTTGCTTATTGTCGGGCTGCTGCGGTTTGGCCGTTGGCTTATTAGCGTTATGCTCAGGTGCTGGGGCTGAATTAGACTGACTCTGCTCTGGTCCTTTGTTTGAGGTCTTGCTATTCCCAAAATAGGCACCTGCTAGAATCACAGCACCTGTTGCGAACGTTGCAATTCCGCCAATGACTAAGCCTTTATGTGACTTTTTGGGCTTATCTTTTTCGGCATCCTTTTTATCCTTGATGCTATTTTTGCTGTCATTCTGGTTATTATCTGTTTTCTTATCTTTGTTGTCATCTGATTCAACTTTTGAGTCAGCTGTTTCTTTTTTAGTCTTGTTGTCAGGTCGTGGTGGCAGGTCTGGTTTTACTGTGTTGTTGACCTTTATGCTAGTGGTCTCCTGAGCTAAATCAGCTAATGATGAATCTCCATTAGGCTGAGAGTTGTCGTAGCTCCAATCCTGCTTGTTTACGTTGTCGTTATCTACTGGACTCTTTTCCATAGACTGTATCCTTTCCCATAATATGTGATAATTAATTTAAACCTAAACACACAATAGATTTGGTATTACTTTTCATTCAAATACAGAGCAAAAAAATAAAGGCTTTGTCGTTCCACTGTCTATTGAGAAACCTATATGTTGTCATCAACGAAACACCTTTCGCCACCATTGCTGAGAAGCATTCCTCTCAAGTCTTTTATCGTCTGCATTGAACGTCGTACATGATGGTATCCTACACAAGAGGTCAGTTTGACGCAACCACTATGCCAAACAAAATATGGCTCATAACCCGACTTCTAACATAGTTAAAAAAGACAGAAGCTGGGTCCTGTAAAACTTGAGAAACATCCGGCTTCTACTTCCAGACCCTCAGCGAGGGAAAGGCATAAATATAGATATTATCCGACAATGAGGTTTAGACCAAATGCGAATCGATTTTCAGCGTCAGAAGTATGCTTTCGTTCGGTGTTTGTCGAAGATTAATAAAGAATTGTTGCGAACCAATCAAAACCTAATTACAAATGCTCTTCAATCCATTGGGCCACACCGTCATCGTTGTTTGATGGGCAGATTTCGTTGGCAATGGCTTTGACCTCGGGCTTGGCGTTGGACACGGCCACGCCACAACCCGCGTGTTCCAACACATCCATATCAATCAAGTCGTCGCCAAACGCAATGGTGTCGCTAGGCGAAATTCCGAAACATTGGCAAGCCAAGTTCATCCCGTTCAACTTCGTGGCTTTCGGATTCATCAACAGCCAGAGGACATCTTCGGAAATCAGCAGGGCCATATCGTCCGGTATCAAAGCTCTTACTTCTTCCTTTTGCACGTCCGTGGGAAACATCATGATCTTTTCGGCTATTCCAGACGGCATATCACTGAAATCGGTTAACTGGTACTCCTGCGAAGGCCAGATGTCGGTCAAAGCGAAATTGGTATAACGGGTGTCATTGAGCTCGATGCCTATCCGAAGATCCGGAATCTTGGCCAACAACCGGAGACAGATTTCCACACAACGCTCAACAGGGACGCCGAACCTCAGGATGTTGCCATTCGTGGTGTTTTGATCGTCACCCAACTCCTGCAACGACGAATATTGGGCGTCAAGATCGACGACACCACCGTTGTGATACGCGCACGCCGAAGCGCCTAGACGATTAACCAAATCGAACGCGGTCAGTGGCGGCCTGGCCGTAGCCACCATCACCGCGTTACCGGCCTTCCTGGCCGCGGCGAAAGCCTGCTCGCTACGTTCAGACAACCAGCGTCCGTCATAGTCATCTCCACGCAGCACGGTCAGATCCAAATCGACCACGAGCAGTTTGTCCCCAGTCGATAGGTCAATATCGGTCATATTGGTTCCTTGATGAAAATCAGATGAAAAAGCCGCGAACAATCAACATATACTCCGCAACCACACAAAAAATGCGTTTCATGAAATTTCTCATGAAACGCATTCTACGAAATATCTAAATGATCACTTGAACAGGTTGAACTTGGTCATCAGGCCCAGAGCGATGATGATGGCGACCCAGAGGAGGGCAATGATGATCGTCCAACGGTTCAGGTTCTTTTCCGCGACGCCGGAGGTGCCCGCGTTCTGGGTGAGGCCGCCGCCGAACATGTCGGAGAGGCCGCCGCCCTTGCCCTTGTGCATGAGAATCAGCAACGTCAACAGGATGCTGAAGATAACAAGGATGATTTGCAGAACCAGCTTGACGATTGCCATTGTCGACACAGTTGAACCTCCAGTTCGAAACACTAGTTATTCAGTATAACGCAAAGTGCGGAAAATGTCCGATTGTCAACGGGAGGCAGTCACGGTTTTCAACGTGAGCCTGCAGATCCTGGCCAGTTCCTCCGCGTCAAGGGAGGCGCCGCCGATGAGGAACCCGTCAACGTCTGGCTGGCTGATGAGTTCGACCGCGTTCTTCGAGGTCACGGAACCGCCGTAAAGGATGCGAACCGCGTCGGAGACCTTGCTGCCGAAGGTCTGATGGAGATCGGTGCGGATGGCCTTGGCCGCGTCCTGGGCGCTTTCAGGGGTCGCCACCAGGCCGGTGCCGATGGCCCAGACCGGTTCGTAGGCGATGACCAGCTTGGCGGCCTCCTCGTCCGAAAGGTCGCGGGTGACGTCATGGACCTGGCCGACGGCGTAATCGAGCTCGATGCCCTTGCGGCGCTCCTCCATGCTCTCGCCCACGCACAGGATCGGCTGCATGCCGGCGGTCAGGACGGCCCGCACCTGGTCGACGATGTTGGCGTCGTCCTCGGGATGGTACTTGCGGCGCTCGGAGTGGCCGACGATGACGTATTTGCAACCAAGCTGGGCGAGCATATCGGCGGAGACATCGCCGGTGAAGGCTCCCTGATTGGTCACGGAAACAGTTTGGGCGCCGTAATTGATTTTGAGGTGGTCGGCGTCCACCAACACCTGGATGCTGCGAAGCGAGGTGAATGAGGGCATCAGCGCGACCTCACAGCGTTTGTAGTCGAAATGGGCGTCACGCAGGAGCCAGGCGAGTTTCTGCACGAAATATGTGGCTTCGAGATGATCGAAATTCATCTTCCAGTTGCCAGCCACCAACGGAATACGCGCAGAGGACATTACTTTCCTTCCATTCACTACGGAGCTTGAGTCCATGGACCAAGGCCTGACATGACCATCTGTCGACGGCCATGAAGGGCCTCAAGTCAAAAAGAATGCGGACATACCAAACGGCATGTCCGCAAACATTCCTGTTAGTAGTGTAGCGCACCTCGGCTACTCAACTCCGAAGCGCTGCACTACCAACAATCTCGTATGATTACTCAAGCACCTTGAGTCCAGGAAGGGTCTTGCCCTCGAGGAACTCGAGGGAGGCGCCGCCACCGGTGGAGATGTGCGAGAAGCCATCCTCCGGGAAGCCGAGGTTGCGCACCGCGGACGCGGAGTCGCCGCCGCCGACGATGGTGAAGGCACCCTTGGCCGTGGCGTCGACCATGCCCTGGGCGACTGCCTTCGTGCCGGCCTGGAACTGCTCGACTTCGAACACACCAGCAGGACCGTTCCACACGACCGTCTTGGAGTCGACAATCTTGTCGTGGAAGAGCTTCTGGGTCTTCGGGCCGATGTCAAGACCCATCATGTCGGAAGGAATCTTGTCGGCGTCGACAACCTTGGGGTCTACGGGCGTATTGCCGTCCGGGAAGCCCTTGTTGACCACGACGTCTACGGGGAGAATGAGCTCGACGCCGTTCTTCTTGGCCTCTTCCATGTAGCCCTTGACGGTCTCGATCTGGTCCTTCTCGAGCAGGGAGGTGCCGACCTCGTAGCCCTTGGCCGCGAGGAACGTGTAAGCCATGCCGCCGCCAATGAGGAGGCGATCGGCCTTCTTCAGCAGGTTCTCGATGACACCGAGCTTGTCAGAGACCTTCGAGCCGCCGAGCACGACGGTGAACGGACGCTCCGGGTTCTCAGTGGCGCGGGACAGCGCCTTGACTTCCTTCTCGATGAGCTTGCCGGCTGCACTCGGCAGATCGGCGGCCACATCGTAGTCGGAACCCTGTGCGCGGTGCACGACGCCGAAGCCGTCGGAGACGAAGACATCGCCCAGAGCGGCGATTTTCTTGGCATAGGCGGCGCGCTCGGCGTCGTCCTTGCTGGTTTCTTCGGGGTTGTAACGGACGTTCTGCAGCAGCACGACGTCGCCGTCCTTCATGGCGGCGACCTTGGCCTGGGCATCTGGGCCGTAAGTGTCCTCAGCCAGCGTCACGTTGACGCCGAGCAGCTCGCCCAGGCGCTTGGCGACAGGCGCCAGCGAAAGCTCGGGAACGACCTTGCCCTTCGGGCGGCCGAGATGGGCCATCAGGATGACCTTCGCGCCATCGGCACGCAGTTCCTTGATCGTCGGCAGAGCGGCGCGGATACGGCCGTCATCGGTGATGGTGGTGCCCTTCAGCGGCACATTGAAATCAGCGCGGACAAGAACCTTCTTGCCTTTCAGATCTCCTAAATCCTTGAGTGTCCTCATTGGTATCCTTTCCTTGAAAAACCACTCCCGGCCGAACTTATCAGCTTTTCGACCGAGAAAAGAGTACAAAGTTGTGACCTATGTCACTTGCCATGGTACATTCCTCGCCCAACAACACAACGGTTTTAGGCAGGGTATAACCCCTAAATACCCTCAAAATTGTGAACGTTAACAGTGTTCATTCAACTAATGAAGAACGCAAATTCGGTTGTCCAAACAGGCTCAGAACAAAATTGATATGAGATTTCGATTATTCGGCTTGCTGCTGCGCCTGAGCCCTTTGTGTCTTGGCGGCCAGCTGGAGCAGGCGGCGGATACGACCGGCGATGGCGTCCTTGGTGATGGGCGGATCGGCCAGGCGCCCAAGCTCCTCCAGGCTCGCGTCGGTGTGCTTGAGTCTCAAATCGCCCGCGGCCTTGAGGTTCTCAGGGATGTCATCACCCAGGATTTCGAAGGCCTGCTTGACCTTCTGGGTCGCCTCGGCGGCGGCCTTGGCGCTGCGGCGCATGTTCGCGTCATCGAAGTTGGCCAGACGGTTCGCTTTGCCCCGGGCCTCGCCGTCGCTGCGCTTTCCTGTCCATTCACGCGCGGAACGTGGGGCGCCCATCAGCATCAGCATCCGTTCGATGGAATCGGAATCCCGAAGCGTGATGCGCTCCGAACTGCGGACCTTGCGCGCCTGGGCCGTGATGCCGAGCCTGCGGGCGGCGCCCTGAAGCGCGGTGACGGTCTCATGCGAAGGGCAGATGATCTCGAGGTAACTTGACTTGCCTGGATCGGAAATCATGCCACGGGCGAGGAACGCACCGCGCCATGCGGCCTTGATCTGGGCGATGTTGCCGCTGACGACCTCAGCTGGCAAACCTTTGACCAAATGCATGCGACGGTCGAGCAAACCGGTCTGCAGGGCCAAAGCGGTGGCCCCGCGCTCGACGAGAAGATCATAACGTTGCACGATGCCATTCGGCGTCTGGCGGGTGACCCTGGTCACTTTAGCTTCGCGCTGAAAATAATGGGAGATGGTCTTTCGCAGCCATTCGGTCGCCTCAAGCGAATCGAATTGTGCACGGATGACGGCCTTGTTGTCAACGGGACGCAGTCCTCCCCCAAACCGCATCATCGTCGCGGCCTGTGCCATCTTCGCGGCCGGCAGATCCGTATCAATGCTTGCCAGCTCGCTTTTGACATCGTTCAGAAGAGCCAAAGCCCAACCTCCTACTTCCCGTTCTTCATATAAGTGTAATTGGTACATTAAACGGAGTCATCTCACGTCATGCCACGGCTATCTGTGATAGCGAATGACTTGGACAAGAATCCATCGTTTTACTTTCTCTTGCCCATTTTTACGTCCATGGCTGGATAACCTTGCGTCCTATGCTTTTGGCGGAACGTTTTCGGGGCTTCTCGCGGTCATTGTCGTGCATGGCGATGCAACTCCCTTGCGGAGACCGTCACCGAAAGCCCATGCGCGCGAAGCCGTTGCGCCAGCTCATTGCCGATGGCGACGGAACGGTGCTGGCCTCCCGTGCAACCGATGGCGATCGTGACGTAATGCTTATCTTCCTGGGCGTAACCTTTGATGGCCACCATGATGGCCTTCTCGTAGGCGTCCAGGAATTCCTTGGCGCTTTCGTTCGAGAGGACGTAATCACTGACGGGTTTGTCCTGACCGGTGAGCTCGCGCAGGCTAGGCACCCAATAGGGATTGGGCAGGAAGCGGACATCGGCGACGAAATCCGCGTCAAGTGGGATGCCGTATTTGAAACCGAAGCTGAAGATGTGCACGGAGACCGTTTTCGCCCCGCTGCCCATCAGGGCCTCGTAAAGCTTCGTCGAAAGCTGGTGGATGCTCAGATTCGAGGTGTCAATGACGGTGTCGGCGTGCTCTTTGAGGTTCGAAAGCAGCTCGCGCTCTTCGCGGATGCCGTCGATGAGACGGTTTCCATGCTGGAGTGGGTGCGGACGACGGACGGACTCGTAACGCCTCACAAGTACCTTGTCGCTGGCGTCGAGGAAAAGGATATGCGTACGCACGCCAAGGTCGTCCAAATGGCTCAGCACCGCCGAAAGATCGTCGAAATAGCTGCGCGAGCGCACGTCGATGACGGCGGCGAGCCGGTGCACCTTCGATCCGGAGGATGTCATCATGTCGACCAAAGGAATAAGGAGTTTCGGAGGCAGGTTATCGACCACATACCAACCCATGTCTTCGACGCAATCCGCTGCGTGGGAACGGCCGGCGCCGCTCATGCCGGTGATGAGCATGACCTCGAATTCCTTGGCGGGCTTGGGCTCATTGTCGGCGGTCTCGGACGATTGGCCGACAGCAGCGGTGGTATGGTTTTTCTCCACCTGGCTGCCGGTGTCCCCCGGGGTTTGTGTTTCCGAACTCACAGTGCCTCCTGTAAGGCGCTTCGCATCGCCTGCTCAAAATCTGCCGTTCCTATGGTATGCGCCCCTGCCGTCATCAGCCTGACCTGAGCGATGGCCTGGTAGAGCAGCATCTCCTCGCCGCCAACAGCCGTTCCGCCGGCACTGCGCCACGCCTGCATGAGCTCGGTCGGACGGGGATCGTAGACCACATCCAGCAAGGTGCGGCCTTCCATATTTTGCGGATTCCCGACGAGGCTTTTCCTCAGCCGTTGCGCTGTTTCGTCGGCTCCGTGGGCCGGTATGGTGTTGATGACGATATCGGCATCGCGAAGCTGAATCGACGCCTCGTCCAGCGGAACCTGTGAATATGCAAGGCCATGACCGTGAGGCGATCCCGCTAATCGCGCCATCGGATCATCCTCGTGCCGATGCCTCGCGCAGACCGTCACTTGGGCGATAGGACCGATATTCGGCACCGCGAGCTCCGTGCAAGCGGCCAACGCCGAAAGCGCGGTGTTGCCATTGCCAAGGATGACGGCTTTGGCTCCTTCATGAGATTCATTCGCCGCTTTATTGATGGAAGTCGTCATAGTCGCAACAGGACCGTCCAACCCCCAGCTATGTGAGAATGCCCGTTCGATGCCCTCGACATCAGTGTTGTAAAGCCTGATATCCGGCTTCGAGAAAGCGTTTTTCCATGAGAAGATGGCGGTGTTGGCCACCCGAAGCGTTTGTGACCACGTATCGTTGGGTACACCATACGGCTGGATCGTCCGCTTCAGCGGCATGGTAAGGCTCAGGCCCGCCCATGATGGGTCCAAGGCTTTCAGAAAGCCATCCAGATCGGCTTCACCCACCTCGACCTTGGTGTAGAGCCAATCCACAAGACCCAACGCGTGATAGGCGGCATTGTGCAGAACGGGAGAAAGGGAGTGCGCTATGGGTTTGCCCAGCACGGCGCAACGGTGCCTCACATCGTTCATCGCTCTCCATTCCTCGTTTCTCATCTCGCTCATTCCTACGGGAACATATCTGATCCTTGGCTCGCCATCATCCCGCCATCATCACCATTGACGGATTACCGGCCGGAAACCGTCTGATTGTCCGCATTCCTGCATGGGACACCAGTTCTGCATGGCGAATGAGCGACAGACACCATGATACAGCCGATTCCGCCTTTATTGTGGATTTCGTCTCGCGGGGAGCACCAACGCCTTGTCCATGGAAATCTCCTTCAAACCAATGGAAATCAAGGGAAGGATGACGGCCCAGCCGGCGATGATCAGCGCGATCAGCTTGTAGTCGCTATAGCTGATGTTCCAATCCCATAAGGTGTGCAAGGCGACGGCGACCCCAAAGAAGACCAAGAACTGCGGCTTCACGAAGCAGGCGGCCGAGAAACGCTTCAGCGCACGTACGGCCAGGACAAGTCCGGCCCCGACCATGGCGGCCCAGATCAAATGGCCGCCGACGGCCGACCATGCCCGTACGAATGCGGTCTTGAGGAATAGGCCGCTGGACTCTTGCACGGCCTGATCGATGATGGCGCCGAAATCCTGCATGGCCGATTTGTCTCCGGACGCCCCGACTTGGATGCCAAAGTAAGCGACGACTTCCAAGATGGGGTCGAGAATGTAACCGGCCGTCTCGATGGCCGCGAAGCCCGCTCCCACCGAAGCGCCGATTAGCAAACCTTGCAATACATTTCGCGCATGGAGTCTATAGACGAAGTAGGCGACGACGGCCATCTTCCCGAGTTCCTCGACGAGGCCGACGGACAACGCGTCGGTCAGGCTGAGGTCGCCGCGGCCGGCCCCTGTGACCTCGTAAAGGACCAAAGTGACCAAGAGCGAGAATATGCCGCCGATGGCGCAGATCTTCATCACCGTGAAGAAGCTGATGTCACGCAGCACGTTCACTTCGAAGAAGAAGACGATGCCGGCGACCGGGACCGCTATGGCCCCGACCATGATGAGGGCGACCAGCGGCTTCTCGTTGTGGAACGAAAGCGTGAGGATACACAGCAAAACGAACGCCAGCACCAGCCACATGAGTACGCGGGAGAACAGCCACGGCTTCACGGCTTCGTTGTTGGCGTCGATGTCGAGGATGTTCGGCGTCGTCCTGGAGGTCCCGCAGGTGAACAGCTCCTCTGCCTGCTGCTTGGTATGCTTCTTGAACACACCGGAGAACAGCGACGAGAGCTTGATGTCGGCGACACCGGCCTCGTCTTCGCCGGCGAACTTGGCCACATAATGCTTGATGGAAATGTTCTGTTTGTCACCGGAAGCGCGTTGTCCGGGCTGGTTGGATTGGAACGGCTGGCGTTGTTGGCCAGGCTGCGTGTATTGTCCCGGATTGGGTTGGCGGCCTTGCGGCGCATAAGGATGCTGGGGATATCGGTAGTTGCCCTGATACGGACCTTGTTGCCCTCGGCCTTGATTTTGAGGCTGGGCTTGGCGACCCATGGAAGGCTGACCAGGCTGTTGGGCGTACGCAGTCGGTTGCGAGAAATGCGGGTTTTGGGTGTTTGGCCCGGATGAATAGGTGTTCGCCGATGGTTGTTGCGAAGACGGAGACGGTGACGAAGGCTGTTGGACGGCCGGCATGGCTGGCGTCGGCTGCGCCTGCTGCCTCGGCACGGCAGGACCTGATACTCCTGTCGTCGACGTCGAGGGCCTGCCTGGATTCGCCGCATGTTGCGGCGCACCACAGTTGGCGCAAAATGCCGCGTCGGGAGGGTTCTGCGACCCACATTTCGGACAGGAACTGGAATTCATGTTTCCACCTTTATCTATCGAAACCAAGCCATACTCGTGCTTCCATCTTACTTGTTCGACGTATCATCCTTGTCAGTGTTCTCGGCTGGATGGAGGGCATTGTATATGGTTTCCGCTTTCTTGTCGCCGATTCCGTTGACGGCTTTGAGATCCTCGACGCTGGCTTTGCGTATGCCCTTCACCGATCCGAAAGCGCGCAGAAGCTTTTTCTGGTAGCTTTCGCCGATGCCCGGGATGTCGTCAAGGGCGGAGCGCAGAGCGCCTTTACGGCGTGACTTGCGATGATAGGTGATGGCGAAGCGGTGGGATTCGTCGCGGACCCGTTGCAGCAAATACATGCCTTCGGACTGGCGTTTGAGGATGAGCGGGTAGTCCTCCCCAGGTATCCAGACCTCTTCAAGTCGCTTGGCCAATCCGCAGACGGCCACATCATTGACGCCGCAGTCCTTCAGGGCCTTGGCCGCGATTTCGACCTGTGGCTTGCCGCCGTCGACCACGATGAGGTTCGGTTTATAGGCGAAGTGACGTGGATGCGTATCCTGCTGGACGACGGCATCAGCGCTGGTCAGGCCATTGGCTTCGGAGTTCGTGCCTTGGTTCGGCGAAGGTTGACTAAGATCATTGTCCGTTCCAGCCAGCCGTTGCGGTTCGCTCTTTGCTGACGACTGGAAGGACATATCGTTGTCTTTTTGAGAAACCTGCACCTCAGCGACGTTTCCCGGCTGAGCCGATTGGCCGCGAGACGCCTCTTCGGCCTGCTCGACGCGTTTCTCGTTGTCCATGCTTTCGCCCGTGTCACCGGCGATATTGCCGTGGCGGAAACGACGGGTTAGAGTCTCGTACATGGCGCTCAGATCGTCAAGTGCGCCCTTGCCGTCCTTGCCGCGGATGGCGAACCGGCGGTATTCGGATTTTTTGGCGATGGCGTCCTCGAAGACCACCATGGAGGCGACCTGGTAGATGCCGCCGATGGTGTTGGAGATATCGTAGCCTTCGATACGCAACGGGGACTCGCTCAATCCCAGCGCCTTGGCCACATCGTTCATCGCCTCTGTTCGGGCGCCGATGTCGCTGATGCGGCTCATCTTGCTGCGCTGCAACGCCTGTTTCGCGTTACTGTTGGCGCGGTCCATCAGCGCCTTTTTCTCACCACGGCTCGGCACACGGATTCTTACCGCTGCCCCACGCAAATCACCAAGCCATTCCTCAAGTTCGCCACACCGAGCGGGCTCTATCGGAACCAACACCTCCCTGGGAACCGGGGAAATCGGTGCCAGCAAATCACTTCTGCCTGTCTGCATCCGACGCTCCCGGCGAATACGCGTCGCTTGGGCACGCGAAAGACTGTCAGTTGCCGTGATGCTTTGGGTCGCGCCCAACGCATCGCGTCGCTCGACAATGTCAACCGCGCTATCTGTGGAGGCCGGAACAGGAGCCGAGCCATCCTCTCGTACCTGGGCATTTGAATCGACGACATTTTTATGAGCATCGGATTCGTCTTGCCGCGTCACGGAATCTTTGGTCACAGCAACGGGCGTACCGGCTTCTGAAGTCGATATGTCCGCTGAGTCCTGCTGTGCCTCCCCATGTTCATCAAGGCCATCCGAATCCTTGGCGACATCGCTGTCCTGTTCCAGCAATTCCTCGCCATTGCTAGGGAGGTTCAACGGCACATTGGCCTGGCTCTCCGTCTCCTCCATCATGTCGGAATAAACCTGCGTGATGAGGTCGGCGATGAGATTGGCGTCATCAATGTCTTCGACACGTTTGACGCTCCAGTTGCGTTCGCCGCGGATGGAGCCGGAACGGACGAAGAACGCATGGACCGAGGCTTCAAGTTCGTCGGATTCCAAGCCGAACACGTCGGCATCCACATCCTGATCAAAAACGACTGCATTCTGCTCAGACACAGTTTTGAGCATGGAAATCTGGTCGCGCAGGCGTGCGGCCTTCTCGAATTCCATGTCGTCGCTGGCCTGCTTCATTTCCTTGGTCAGCCCGGCTATGAACGAAGTGCCATAACGGCCCGTAAGCACACCGACCAGCCGTTCGCACATGCGGCGGTGGTCTTCCTCGCTGATTCGGCCGACGCAAGGCGCCGAGCATTTGCCGATGGAAGCGAGCAGGCATGGCCGATCAGTCATGTGGGCGCGATTGAACACGTTCTTGCTGCAGGTTCGCACGGGGAACGCTCTGAGCAACCTGTCGAGGCTTTTCCGAAGATCCCATGCTTTTGCGTAAGGGCCGAAATATCTGGTGTCAAGACGTTTACGGTTGCGCGTGACCCATACTCTCGGATATTTTTCGCCGAGAGAGACCGCTAGATATGGATAGGTCTTATCATCGCGGAACACGACGTTGAATCGTGGGTCGAATTCCTTAATCCACGTGTATTCGAGGGTGAGCGCCTCGAGTTCGGTGCCGACCACCGTCCATTCGAGGCTGCGGGCGGTCAGCACCATGTTCTGCGTGCGTGGGTGCAGGTCGCTCAACGGCTGGAAATAGTTGGTGAGGCGGTTGCGCAGGTTCTTGGCCTTGCCGACATAGATGACCCTGCCGTCGCCATCGCGCCATTTGTAGACGCCCGGATCGGTGGGAATGTCGCCGGTTGCAGGGCGGAACAGGTCGCGGGTGTCCCCCAGCTTGCGCGTCGTCTTGCGCCAGCCGGTGCTGTCACCGCTCTTTTGCCCGTCCGTCGTTATCGCCATTGCCTACCTTTCGAAATTATCAACCATCAAAACAATTCACTTGAGCATAGGGCCGAGATACTTGCCCGTCCAGCTTTTTTCACATTTGGCCACATGTTCCGGCGTGCCCTGCGTGACGATGGTGCCGCCACCGTCACCGCCTTCAGGGCCGAGGTCGATGATCCAGTCTGCGGATTTGACCACATCGAGGTTGTGCTCGATGACGATGACCGTGTTGCCCTTGTCGACCAGTCCCTGCAAAACCTGAAGCAGCTTGCGAACGTCCTCGAAGTGCAGGCCGGTAGTCGGCTCATCGAGGATATAAACCGTCTTGCCGGTGGAACGGCGCTGCAATTCGGTGGCGAGCTTCACACGCTGGGATTCGCCGCCGGAAAGCGTGGTCGCCGGCTGGCCGAGGCGGATGTAGCCAAGGCCGACATCGACCAAAGTGTCAAGATATCTGGAGATGCCAGTGTATGCCTTGAAGAAATCAGCCGCTTCGGAAATTGGCATATTCAGCACATCGGCCACGGACTTGCCGTTGTACTTCACCTCGAGCGTCTCGCGGTTGTAGCGCTTGCCGTGGCATTCCTCGCATTCCACATAAACATCGGGCAGGAAGTTCATCTCGATCTTGATGGTGCCGTCACCATGGCAGGCCTCGCAGCGCCCGCCCTTGACGTTGAACGAGAAGCGGCCAGGTCCGTAGCCACGAACCTGCGCCTCGGGCGTCTTGGCGAAAAGCTGACGAATCTTGTCCCACACGCCCGTATAGGTGGCGGGATTGCTTCGTGGGGTGCGGCCAATCGGGTTCTGATCAACGTGGATGACCTTGTCGCACTGATCGACACCTTCGACTCGGGTGTGCTTGCCCGGCACGATGCGTGCGCCGTTGAGCTTGTCAGCCAGTGACGGATAGAGAATCGAATTGATGAGCGTCGATTTGCCGGAACCGGAGACACCGGTGATGCAGGTCATCACGCCCAAAGGAATGGAAACATTGATGTTCTTAAGGTTGTTCTCTCGCGCCCCAATGACCTTGAGTTGCTTGTCCTTGTTGGTTTTGCGGCGTTTCTTCGGCACCTCGATCGTCCGACGGCCGGCGATGTAGTCTCCCGTGATGGAACGTGGAGCTTCGACGACATGCGCCGCCGGACCAGAGTAGACGACCTCGCCACCTTTCTCTCCAGCCCCGGGGCCGATATCGACCAGCCAGTCGGCTTTTTCGATGGTCTCCTGGTCATGCTCGACCACAATCAGCGTATTGCCGAGATCGCGCAGATGATGCAACGTCTTGATGAGGCGTTCGTTGTCGCGCTGGTGCAGGCCGATGGAAGGCTCATCGAGCACGTACATCACGCCGACCAAGCCGCTTCCGATCTGGGTGGCCAGGCGGATGCGCTGCGCCTCGCCGCCGGAAAGAGTCTTGGCGGCACGAGACAGCGTCAGATAGTTCAGCCCGACATCATTCATGAACCCGAGCCGCGCACGAATCTCCTTCAAGACCTCGCCGGCGATCAGTGCGGCCGAACCTTCGAGCTTCAGCGAACGAATCCATTTGAGGCTGCGTTCGACCGGCATATCGCAGACATCGGCGATGGATTTGCCGTCGACGGTTACCGCCAAGACCTCGGGACGCAGACGCTTCCCTTGGCAGGTCTGGCATGGCACCTCGCGCATGTAGGACTCGTAATACAGTTTCATCTGGTCGGAGTCAGTCCCGTCGTGCCGGCGCATGAGTGTGCGCACCACGCCTTCGAAGCCGGTGCTGTATTCGCGCAAGCGCCCCCAACGATTGCGATAGGAAACCTTGACCTTGAAATCGTGGCCATACATGATGGCCTGCTGGATTTTCTTCGGCAGGTCCTTCCAAGGGGTGTCGAGGCTGAAGCCCATCTCCTCTCCCAGGCCTTCAAGAACGTGACGATAGTAGTCACCGGTGCCCTTGGTCATGCCCCAAGGCTCGATGGCGTTCTCGTTGAGCGATTTGCTCGGGTCTGGGATGACCAGTTCCGGGTCGATTTCCAACTTGTAGCCGATACCGTCGCAATCGGGGCAGGCGCCATACGGGGCGTTGAAGGAGAAGGTGCGGGGCTCGATCTCATCGAGTTCGAGCTGGTGGCCGTTTGGGCAGGAACGTTTCTCGCTGAACGGTTCGCGGCGGTTCGGATCCTTCTCATCCAGGTCGACGTAATCGATGACCACGATGCCTTTGGCCAATTTCAGCGCGGTCTCGATGGAATCGGTCAAACGCTGGCGGATGCCGTCCTTGATGACCAAGCGGTCGACGACAACCTCGATGGTGTGCTTCTTCTGTTTGGTGAGCTTGATATCGTCGGAAAGCTGGCACATCTTGCCATCGATCAGCGCACGCGAATACCCGTCGCCGCGAAGCAGCTCAAGCAGATCCTCAAACTCGCCTTTACGGCCGCGAACGACCGGCGCCAGAATCTGGAAGCGGGTCTTTTCCGGCTTCTTCATCAGGATATCGACCATCTGCTGCGGCGTCTGGGCACTGACGACCTCACCGCAGACCGGGCAATGCGGGATGCCGGTGCGCGAAAACAGCAGACGCAGATAATCATAGATCTCGGTGATGGTGCCGACTGTGGAACGAGGGTTGCGGTTGGTGGTCTTCTGGTCGATGGAGACGGCCGGGCTCAAGCCTTCGATGAAATCAACGTCAGGTTTGTCCATCTGCCCCAAGAACTGACGGGCGTAAGCGCTCAGCGATTCGACATAGCGACGCTGTCCTTCGGCGAACAGCGTATCGAACGCCAGCGAGGACTTGCCAGAACCCGAAAGCCCAGTGAACACGACCATGCGGTTGCGTGGAATGGCGAGGTCGATGTTCTTCAGGTTGTGCTCGCGAGCGCCTTGGATCGTGATCTTCAGGTCGCTGGGGATATGCGAGATGTCCGCCACGAGCGAATGGTCGGTTTTGCGCAGCGGCGCCTTCGCGATCTCCTGAGACAGGAACGAGTCGCTGTCCATCAGTTTCTGCGCCACCACACTTGCCAACGGATTGCCGGTTTTCCCTGATTTGCGCGCCGTCGATGCTGTTGCCAATGCTTACCTCCGCTTGATGCCGAATGCTCCACTGTAGGATAACCCATCATAGTGGACGGTTCGAACAATTGTTCGAGTATGTGTTTCCACCAATAAACCTTGTATATACGCCATTTACCAACAGCTATCAGGAAACGTATCTTCGCGGGTTCTTGATAAGCGAAACCAGAATCATGCCGTTACCTCAATCACTTCATACCACTTATTCCTTTGGTAAAAGCAGACGTGTCGCTATGATGGCATGTTGGTGTATTTCGCCGCAATTTCGTGATAGCAAACAGGACAGGTAACAAGGTATGGCAATCGAGGCGCAAGGGCTGGAAATTCAGATCGGGGCACGGACGCTGCTCAATCCCACTGATTTTCATGTGAGCAAGGGCGACAAGATCGGCCTGGTCGGACGCAACGGCGCCGGCAAGACCACGCTCACCCGGGTCATCACCGGCGACCTGCTTCCCACAGCCGGCAAGGTTCGTGTTTCCGGCAAGCTCGGCTACCTGCCACAGGACACCCACGCCGACGACCCCGAGCAGAGCGCGCTCGACCGCATGATGAGTGCCCGCGACATCGCCAGCATCATCAAACGCATGCGCAAGGCCGAGAAGGAAATGACCAACGAGAATCCGAAGGTCATGGAAAAGGCGATGGACAAGTACGACAAGGCCATGCAGGCCTTCGACAAGGCCGGCGGCTATGCGGCGCAGTCCGAGGCGATTTCGATGGCGGCGAGTCTCGGCCTTCCCAACGACGTTATGCAGCAACCCATCGGCACGCTTTCCGGCGGCCAGAAACGACGCATCGAACTGGCGCGTATTTTGTTCTCCGACGCCGATACTCTGATCCTCGACGAACCGACCAACCATTTGGACGCGGATTCCATCGAGTGGCTGCGCGGGTACCTCAAGCGGTTCGAGGGCGGATTCCTCGTCATCTCCCACTCCACGGAGCTGCTGGACGAAGTGGTCAACAAGATCTGGCACCTGGACGCGCAGACCGCGCAGATCGACATGTATTCGTTGGGCTGGAAAGCCTATCTGAAACAGCGCGTGGTGGACGAGGAGCGTCGCCGCCGCGAACGTGAGGTGGCCGAGAAGAAGGCCGCGCGCCTGATGAGGCAGGGCATCCGCCTGCACGCCAAGGCCACCAAGGCCGTCGCCGCGCAGAACATGATGCGTCGCGCGGAACGTCTGTTGAGCGAGACCAGCGAGGCCGAACGGCAGGAGAAGGTCGCCGACATTCGCTTCCCGGAACCGGCTCCCTGCGGCAAGACGCCGATCATGGCCAAGGATATTTCCAAGGCATTCGGCTCCAACATTGTGTTCACCGGCATCAATCTTGCCATCGACAAGGGTTCCCGCGTGGTCATTCTGGGCTACAACGGTGCCGGCAAGACCACGACGCTGCGCATCCTGGCCGGTGAGGACAAGCCCGATACCGGCGAGGTCGTATACGGCCACGGATGCAAGATCGGCTATTTCGCGCAGGAACACGACACGTTGGAAATGGACGCGACCGTACTCGAGAATCTGCAGCATGTCGCCCCCGACCTTGACGACACACACGCCCGTTCCATCCTCGGCAGCTTCCTTTTCTCCGGCGATGACGCGTTCAAACCGGCGAAGGTGCTTTCCGGCGGCGAACAGACCAGACTCGCGCTTGCGACATTGGTGACCTCGCGTGCCAATGTGTTGCTACTCGACGAACCGACCAACAACCTCGACCCAGTCTCGCGCGACGAGATTCTCAAGGCCATCGCCAAGTATGAGGGCGCCATTGTGCTGGTCACCCACGACGAGGGCGCAGTCAAGGCACTCAACCCCGAGCGGGTGCTGCTGATGCCGGACGGCGACGAAGATCTGTGGAGCGACGATTATCTGGATTTGGTCGCCGAAGAATAAGGTAACATCGAGCTAACGATTGCGGATAGCAGGAGGTCGGAAATGGACGAAGTGAGGATGACGGAACTGATGCGCAAATCGCTGCTGCAACACCGTGCTTACAGCGTCGAGACTGTGCGTGGAATGGAACGTCCATTGCTCGACAAGGGCGTGCCTCTGATGCGAATGGCGGCCTCGGCGGCGGCAAGGGTCACCACCGAACTGCTCGACGAACACGACATCGATGTCGCCGGGGCGAAAGTCGTGTTGTTGGCTGGCGCCGGAGACAACGGCGGGGACGGCCTTTTCGCGGCGGCGCAGTTGGCTTGTGCCGGTGCCCAGGTCACAGCCATCGCAGTCGGCAAATCGTTGCACTTGCAAGGTCTGCTCGCCTTCACCAGAAGCGGCGGACGCTTGCTGATCATCAATCCGGAAGCGGACATCCCCGGTGTTGCCTCCGGTTTCAGCGCGGGAGAAGCCGGTGAGCGCTTGCAGGCGGCCATCGAACTGACGCAGCAGGCAGATGTGATTCTCGACGCGATGACCGGCATAGGCGTCCAAGGCTCCTTGCGTGGGCCTGCCGCAACCATGGCCAATATCCTTCATCCCACCAATGATGACGGAACCGAACCGGAGAGGCCGCAGTTTGTCGCTAATACCGAACAGGAGCAGAAGCCTCTGGTCATCGCCATCGATACGCCTTCCGGCATCGGTGTGGACGACGGCACCTTGCCCGGCAGCTATATTCCGGCCGATGTCACGGTGATGTTCGGGGCGATGAAACCCTGCGCAATGCTGCCTCCGGCAAGTTTCGCCTGCGGCCGCACTGTTCTGGTCGATTTCGGTTTCGACATTACCTACGCCTACCCCGTCGTTTCCTCGATTGACGAGACTGCCGGCGGTATGATACGTCTGCCGAAACCATCGGATTCCAAGTACTCACGTGGTGTCGTCGGGCTGATCACCGGATCTGCGAAATATCCCGGTGCGGCGGTGCTGAGCTCGGCCGCGGCTATGCGTTCCAATATTGGCATGGTCCGTTATATGGGACCGGTCAACGCATCCGACATGGTACTGCGGAATTCCCCCGAAATCGTTCTCGGCAAAGGGCGCGTTGAGGCTTGGGCCGTCGGTTCCGGCGTTCCGACGGCGGCCGCTTCAGGAACCGATCAGAACCAGAATTCCGGCAAGCACAGTCTGTCCGGCTCTGACGGCCAGCGCGAAGCCATTGCGGCGCTGCTCAAGCACTATGCATTGCCGGATAAGAATGCTTCCGGGACCCGCGACGAGACCGAGATTCCAGTCCATGATCTGGATAACGAAGAAACGTCATACGTATCCAAGCGTACCGGAATTGTATGGGGCAACGCCGATCCGGACGTCGATTACGACAGCGAGCCTTGGACCATGCCGCCGATCTGCGTCGACGCAGGTGCGCTCGATTTGCTTCCCGAACGTGTGCCGGCGCATGTCATCATCACGCCGCACGCCGGTGAGCTCGCGGCATTGCTGCGTTTGCGCGGTGAGGATGTGGACACTGCGGCCATCACCGCAGAGCCTTGGCATTGGGCCAAACGAGCTCATGAACTGACTGGCGCGACCGTGCTGCTCAAGGGTGCGGTAACTATCGTCGTTGGCGACGCCAACGTGGCTGGTCTACCTGCCGGAATTGAAGAAGGAACCGAAAATGCCGACGGCACACGCAAGATGACCACGACCTACATCTCCGGCAGCGGACCCGCATGGCTGGCAACCGCCGGAGCCGGGGACATACTGGCCGGAGTCATGGCCGGAATGCTCGCACAACAGGGCGAGGAAGAGTTGCAACACGGCCCGAACCTCGATATTATGACCGCCGCAAGCGCAAGCTATATCCACGGTTACGCCGCAAGCCTGGCCGCGGAAAGCGACCAGCACGGCTGGGAGCCGCCTGAGATTTTCGATGCGGATGGCACGATCACGCCGGAAGGCAAACCGGGGCATCCGATTGTGGCGACCGATGCCATCGAAGCGTTGCCCCAGGCGTTTGAGGAATTGGTGCGGAAATAGGTTCCAACGAACCGGTCAACTCACGGCCAACGGCATGGAAATACGGAACTGAAACAAGCAAAGAGCAGGAGACATGATGGGCAAAGCAGAAAACATAAACGCCATCAATCGTGAAGCTGTAATCCGTGACGTCATGTTCGACTTTTGTGGCGTGCTGCTCGAACTGAATTATCGGCCATGCCTGCAAGGCCATTTCCCGCAAAAGGTCGTTGATACCTTGTGCGCGGACGAAGATGATACTTACGGGTTCTTCGCCACCGAGGCGCGTATGGACGCGGGTGAGAATTTCGCCGATGTCATCAAGGATTATCGAAAGCAGTACGGCGACGATCTGGCCGACATGTTCAGCTATTACATTGGACATTACGATGATGCCCTACCGAAAATGATCGATGGTATGGAAGAGCTGTTAACTGATTTACGAAAAGCGGGTTATGGCGTGTGGGGGCTGACGAATTGGTCAGGCGAAACCTTCCATTTCGCCTTCGAAAAGTTCCCACAGCTCGAACGCCTATTGCAAGGCACCGTCGTGTCCGGCACCGAAAAGATGCACAAGCCCAACGCGGATATCTTTAATCTTGCCCTGAACCGCTTCGATCTTGATGGGAATCACACCGTTTTCCTTGATGATACGCAAGCCAATGTGGATGGCGCAAAAGCCGTCGGCATCAACGCGATCCGATTCCAAAACGCCAGCGACGCCCGAACAGAGTTGCAACGTCTGGGTGTTAATATCTGAGCCAAAACGGATTTCAATATCAAAAATCGTTATAAGTTAACCTTCCCGATACACACGTTGTTATAAACTTTGGATATGACACTGCTACAGCTGAAATATATCGTCAAGATCGTGGAGTGCGGCTCGATGAACGAGGCCTCACACGAGCTGTATGTCTCCCAGCCCGCACTGAGCTCGTCAGTCAAAGAGCTTGAGCACGAGATGGGCATCGAGATCTTCACCCGCTCGTCGCAAGGCATCGCACTGACCGTCGACGGCGCGGAATTCCTCACTTACGCCCGCCAGGTGCTCGACCAGGCCGAACTCATGGAGGAACGGTACAAGCACGCCAAGCCACGCAAGCAGTTGTGCAGCGTCTCTACCCAGCACTACATGTTCGCCGTCGAGGCATTCGTCGAAATGATCAATTCCATCGAATCCGACGAATACGAATTCACCATCCGCGAGACCCGCACACGCGACATCATCGACCAAGTCGCCAACATGCTTTCCGAAATCGGCATCCTCTATCTCTCCGATTTCAATAAGGACGTCATCGGCAAGCTCCTGCGCGGCAAGCACCTCGAATTCCATCCGCTGTTCCGTGCCGGACTGCACGTCTTCATCTCACGCGACAACCCACTCGCGTCCAAGAAAATGGTGACCATGGACGACCTCAAGCCATACCCGTTCATCCAATACGAACAGGGCGAGGAGGGCAGCTTCTACTTCGCCGAGGAAGCGGTCTGGCCCAAGGACTCCCCCAAACTCATCAACGTCACCGACCGCGCCACGATTTTGAACTTCATCATCGGGCTCAACGGCTACACCATCTGCACCGGCATCGACAACGGCGACCTCAACAATGAAAAGATCGTCACGGTCCCGCTCGACACCGACGAGACCATGCTGGTCGGCTGGATCACCAACGAACGCGCCAACCTCTCCAACGCCGCCGAAAGCTACCTTTCCAAGCTCAAGTCCGTCATCGCCAGCCACGGCTACAAGCTGATCGAATAAGTATTTTCAAACCGATGGAGATTTTTCATAGCCTTTTTCATACCGAGAACTGATTGTCGAAAAATCTCATCTTAATTACGATTGGCATTATTTCTTGTTAATCTTGCCGCCGACATCGCCGTATTTCTTGCCGGCGTAGACGCTGTAGATTGCGAATGCTATCACGATCGCCAAGCCGACAACAAGGACGGCATACAGGTCGACGAAACGGGACGAATGCACAAAGAGACCTGCAACAATCAAGACGATGCCGCCAATGATGAACGCAAAACCGCCGAAACGCTGGCAGCGACGCCAGGACTCACGGCTTTTGAAAGCTCCGGGCATGCGTATGCCGGACCATCCGTTCGGTTTGACGCTCGGCATGACATTGCCGAAAATGATGAGCGCCAAGCCAGCGGTCACGTTCATGATAGGCTCCAACGGTATGCTGGAACCCGTACCTCCCTTGCTGAATGCATCGGAGATAATCCAAATGTTGATGATGTTCATCTCCAAACATACCCAACATCCGCCGCCGATCCAGACTCGCACTGTCGTTTTTGGGCTCATATCCGGATGCGATTGTTTGTACACGGAAAGTCCGAGAGGAATCTCGCACACCAGCCAGAACACACAAAAAATCAACACCATCCAAGCAACAACGAGACCCTCATATTTGCTCCCCCAACGGTCAAGCTCATTCTTACTGTTGTAATGCATCGGTATAGTATCCGGCATATACGGCAAAGCCAGCAGATAGATGATAAGCGGCAACAAAGCGAGAAGCACCAGGGCGAAGTTCCAATTTTTCGCACCGACAAGCACGTCTTTCCAACCAATATGTTGCTTGAGATGTCCAGATTCGTCATCACTGACTTTCTGAACTTCCGTCTGGTTATCTTCGCGTTTTTCCATTCCTCACCGTTTCGGTTGCGCTTTTTTGTGAACCTCGGATAGCGTTCCCCCTTGCTGCTCGCTTCGCTTTGTACCGCGAAGCCTTGGAAACAGCATTGTTGCGCTGTAGCTCTTTCATCCAGACAATGGTGTCGTCAAGGACGGTCAGATTCGGCTCGTACCAGATGGTCGTGCCGTCGCGGCTGTCAGTAACCAGCTCGGCCTCCTTGAGCTTGCGCAGATGATACGAAAGCCTTGATGCCGACAACCCCGTGGCTTCCGCGAGTTCTCCGGCATTCATCACTCGTTGTCTCAGCAGCTGAAGAATCTCGCGTCGAGCCGGATCTGCAAGCGCCGACAATGTAGTCTGCACACCCATTATTCAGTACCTCATTAGATAGAATGTTTCAACTAAATTTGAAATTATCCTAAGATTATCATCTTGTTCCGGAAATACAAAGGGACCATCAACCACAATACGAGTAGAGTCATCAATATAAAAGACCGTTCGGCTTTATGACTTGCTTATTGGCAAACCATCAAGGATCAATTAAAAAGTCCGACTTTATTTCGCTTGGCCAAACAAAAGAGCAATAAAAAAAGGTATGGGATAATATGATGATTATCCCCATACCCACTGTTCTTGGTTAAAAACTCAACTCAAAATACTTTTTCAACGCTTTTTATCGAGCGATCCTCCTATATTCCCGTATTTTTGCGCTGCATATATGCTATAAACGATGCCGATAATCCCTAAAACCACAGCGACTCCAGCAATGATCCAAGAACTCGCCGAGCGAAACACAAGTCCAACAGCAACAAGCACAACGCCACCGGCAATCAGCAATATGCCTCCGACCCTTTGGCAACGGCGCCACGTCTCGCGGCTTTTGTAAGCCCAGGGGGTACGTAGACCAGACCACCCGTTCGGCCTCGAATTGGGCACAATGTTACCCAAAACAATGAACACAAGCCCTGCAACGATATTGGAGATTGAGGAGCCATTAAATGAAGCGTTGCCGATATTACCGTTATTGAAAACTGTCCAAATGTAATAGATGTTCAAAACGTTGATAGTGATCAAGGCACCGCAACCGCCAATGATATAGACCTTCAAAGTAGAGAATGGGTCTTCATCTGTTCGTTTCCTGATCGAACGTACCACCAAAATCTCTGAAAGCATCCATAGCACACAAACGAACAGTGATAAGAGAGGAGATGCGAGCCCTTGAACGTTGCTTCCCCAACTTTCAATCCCAGAATCACCATAACGCATGGGTACTCGATTGGGCATAGACGGCATCGCAATCAAATACACAATCAGGGGCAGCAAGCCTATGACACCAAATACCGCGTTCCATACCATAACCCGTCTGGCGACACTTTGCCTCATATTCGAATTTTCAAACTTTCCATCGTTTACATCCTGAATCATTTCAGTTCCTTTGTTTGTGATTAGATTTCATGTGATTCCAACCAAGGGAATTACATGAATTTACCTTGCGGTTGACGCTTGATTAGAGTTTGTTGAGCCAAACGATAAGATCGTCAAGTACACTCAGATTCGGCTCATACCAAATGGTCGTTCCATCTCGGCTGTCTTCCACGAGCCCAGCCTCACGAAGCTTACGCAAATGATACGAAAGACTTGAAGCAGACAAACCGGTCTCGCCCATCAGGTCACCGGCATTCATGACCTTCTGTCTGAGCAATTGAAGAATCCTTCTGCGCTCTGGGTCAGCAAGTGCTTTCAATGTAGTTTGTAAACTCATCGCCTCTCCTTTCTTGCTAGAAACCATATCTTATATTTCAAATATATTTGAAATATAGAAATAGATTACAATGTTTCTGTTTTTATTTCAACTTATTTTGAAATATATTTCATCAAAATTGACAGTCCTCGACTAACAATGTATAGTTTCTTTTACATAGTAAAGTTTGCTTTACTTGATGTTGTTGGAATTAGGCTATTTCATCGATGCGGTAAAGGAGGAATATGATGAACAACCAGACCGGCACCACTTCTGAGCTACATGCCGAAGCGACCGAATCAAATAAAACAACCGGAAAGAAGACAACCAGCGCCTTCGGTACGAAAACCATTTTCGGAGGCGGCAAAGTCGCTCTTTGGGGCACATCGATTGTCGCGGGAATCGTCATTGGTGTCATATTCGGGGTCATCGCTTTTATCATCCGCAGACCTACACAGCTCAATGATTGGACTTTCATCATATTGATGGCGGTATTGATCGGCGGCTGCAGCGTCGGCTTCTGCTGGGTGACCATCGTCGACAGAACGACCATCACCGGCTCGATTCCCCATCCTGAAGAGAACGTGGAAGACACCTGGCGCACGCAGGCGATGTCCACGGGCCTTATCGGAATGGTGCTTGCCGATACGGTACTGCTCCTACTGGTGGCGTTCTACGACAAGCCGATTCCCAGCGTCGTCGCGGCGTTCGCGCTGCTTGGCATCATGCTCATCGGATTGCTTACCATGGCATGCGCCTACTTCGTCTATCGCAAGAAGGCCATGGCATGAAGAACCACCTGCCGCAACTTCGCCAGCAACACCAGCTGTCGCAGGCCGCTCTCGCTGAGTCTGTTGGCGTGAGCCGTCAAACCATCATCTCCATCGAAAAAGGCCGCTTCGATCCTTCCCTACCGCTTGCCTTCCGTCTAGCCGAACTATTCGATTGCACTATCGAAGACATCTTCAATCCAGGCTCAGAAGAATAACGTTTTATTCTTGTGAATAAGAAACTGCCTTATGAATCGCGAAGCATGAAATGAGCATTTATTTGCGATTCATAAGGCAGTTTTATTTATCAACCCTACTCAGCTCTTCTTCGGCGCGTAGATGACGTTGTCGATGAGATCCTTGTAGTAATCGGTGATGACCTGGCGCTTGGCCTTGAGGCTTGGGGTGAGCATGCCGTTGGCCTCGGTGAATTCGTCGGGGACGATCTCGAACTTGCGGATGGATTCGGCGCGAGAGACCAGCTCGTTGGCCTTGTTGACGGCACGTTCGACCTCGGCGCGGACTATCGGATTCTCGCTGGCCTCCTTCAAATCCTTGACCGGTTCGGCACCTTCGGATTTGAGCCAATCGTTGGTCTCCTGCAAATCCAGCGAGATGATCGCGGCGATGAACGGCTTGCGGTCGCCGACCATGACGCATTGGCTGACCACCGGCGAGGTCATGACGGAGGTCTCGACCTCGGCAGGCGATACGTTCTTGCCACCGGCGGTGATGATGATATCCTTCTTGCGACCGGTCAGCGTCACAAACCCGTCGGAATCGATGGAGCCGAGATCGCCGGTATGCAGCCACCCGTCAACGATCTGTTCCTTGGTGATTTCGGGATGGTTGTGATAACCGACGCACACGGCGCGGCTCTTGATACACAACTCCCCCGTATCGCTGACGCCGACGGACACGCCCTGCAGCGGAATGCCGACAGTACCGATCTTGTAGCCCTTGGTGGGATTGACCATGGCCGGAGCGCAGGTTTCGGTCATGCCGTAGCCCTCAAGCAGCGGCAGGCCGACGCCGTTGAAGAAGTGCGCGATAGTCGCGTTGAGCGGCGCACCACCGGAGACCGCATATTCGACCTTGCCGCCAAAAATCTGCATGATCGTGGAATAGACCAGCTTGTTGTAAACGGCATGACGAATTTGCAGCGCTCGCGGAATCGGCTTACCGGATTGCTGGGCCTTTGACCAGGCGATGGCGGTATCCGTGGCATGCGAGAAGACACGGCCGGCGATGCCAGAACCAGCCTTCTGCGAGGCGGCGTTGTAGATCTTCTCGAAAATACGCGGGACGGCGAGGATGAACGTCGGTTTGAACGTGCGGAAATCGGCCAGAATGGTCTTGAGATTGCTCGACAAGCCAAGTGTTACCGTCCCTGCGAAGCAAACAAGCTGCATGAATCGGGCGAAGACGTGCGCCAACGGCAGGAACAGGAGCAGCCTACGACCGGGCTTGTTGAGGATGTCACCCATGGACTGCACGCCGGAGATGGTGATGAACACGAAATTGGAATGGGTCAGCTCGATGCCTTTCGGTGTTCCAGTGGAACCAGAAGTGTAGACGATGGTTGCCAAATCGCTGCCTTTGACCGCTTTTTCGCGTTGCCAGAATTCCTCGTCGGTGACGCTTTGGCCGAACTTTTCGATGGTCTCGATGGCTCCAGCGGTAATAACATACACATCTTTGAGATCGGCACAGGAATCACGCACGGCGTCAATCTTGTCGCGCTGTCCGTCATCTTCGGCGAAGGCCATCTTGACATTGGAATCGTTGAAAATCATCTGCACCTGGGCAGGCGAATTGGTCTCGTAGACGGGAACCGTGAGCGCACCGATCGACATGATGGCCACATCGAGTGCTGTCCACTGCCATGACGTATGCGCGATAATGGCGACGGAATCACCAGGCTTCACGCCACGGGCGATCAGGCCTTTCGCCAACCCTATGACCTTGTCGCGGAACTGCGTCGCGGTAAATGACTGCCACTTGCCGTCGTCGCCGACATACTCGACCAACGACTCTTCCGGTGTGCGCTTGGCACGGTCGTCAAGCAATGTGAAGATGTTCCGGTCGCTTTCGATCGGTTTTTCTAGCGGCTGTGTGTATTCCTGTTGCATACGGCTCCCTTGTTGACGTAATGCTATTAAAAACTTTACTCCGAGCGTAAGAAATCGGTGTCAAAAGCCGTGGCTGACTAAATACGTCAATGTGTTATCTCATGCGCCATATTTGGCCAAATATGTATCGGCACGTTCCTTGATGTCGTCACCGAGCAATGGCTTGCCGTCGGTGGTGACCATGCGGGAGGCGGCGGCGAAGATCTCGCGGACGTTGGCGATGGAAAGGACGGGGAAACCGAACTCCTGCTCGACCGACTTGACGGCGGACATGTCGGAATCCTTGGTCTTTTCCATACGGTCAACCGAAAGCACCAATCCTACGATATCGACGTTTGCGGCGGATTTGAGCTTCGGGACGACCTCGCGGACAGCGGTGCCGGCGGTCATCACATCATCGACCAGGAGAACCTTCATACCGTCTTTCAGCGGGGTTCCGACAAGGATGCCACCGTCCCCGTGATCCTTCTTCTCCTTGCGATCGAAGGTATAGCCGACCTCCATGCCATGCATGCTGGTCAACGCAATGGCCGTGGAAACTGCCAGCGGGATGCCTTTATAGGCCGGGCCGAAAATCGTGGCGATATCTTTCGGGAGCGTACCGTCGGCCATGGCCGAAGTGATCTTTTCGGCGTAGAAAGCGCCTAACGTGGCGATTTTGCGGCCGTCGTTGAACGCGCCGGCGTTGATGAAGTAAGGCGACTGACGACCAGACTTGAGCATGAAATCACCGAATTTCAGGGCTCCGGATTCGAGCAAGAACTCGGTAAAACGTTCGTCAAACGGGGTCATCCCATTGGCCTCGTTGCGACTATGTTTCTGATTCATGATAATCCCTTTCATTTTCATATTATTCGTTGTACCAACCGATGCCGTTTCTACAATTGCGCCACATATAGGTCACTAGGAACTAATCAGCAGCCCAAAAATGGCGGAAATAAACTGTTTGCGCCATAAACAAGCCGCTAAAAGCCTGTTAGTTGCCTATATATGGCGGAAAAATATTGTTGCACCATAAATAAGCCAGTGAGTGCTGAGCAGTGGTCCATTTATGGCGGAATTGTTCGACTGCAAGCAGCTGAGTGGCGACCACGGTTACCACGTCTGGCCTTTGGCAAGTTTCGTGGCTAGTTCGGGACGAGAATCGAGCAGATCGTCAAGCTCGCGGGCTACGCGCATCGGGGCGGTCGGGTCGAACAGCGCTGCGGCGCCTACCTCGACGGCGTTGGCACCGGCGTAAAGATATTCCAGGGCTTTCTCCCCCGAATCGATGCCGCCGATGCCGATAATCGGGATGTCGGGAATGGCCTGACGAACTCGCCATACGAAGCTCAGGGCGATCGGGAAGATGGCCGGGCCGGAAACGCCGCCGGTACGGTTGGCGATGATGGGCTTGCCGGTGTTGATGTCGATGCGCATGCCGACCAGTGTGTTGATGAGGCTCAGTGCGTCCGCACCAGCGTCGACCGCGGCATGGGCGATCTGAACGATGTCGGTGACGTTCGGGGAAAGCTTGACAATCATCGGCTTATCTGTCAAAGTCCGCAGGTGCTTGATGAGCCGGCTCAGCACCACTGGGTCGGTGCCGACGCTCATACCGCCGTGGCTGACGTTCGGACAGCTGACGTTGATCTCCAGCATGTCGGCAGGCGAATCGGCGAGTTTCTCAACGACCTGCGCGTAATCCTCGTCGCTGTGGCCGGCGACGTTGGTGATGACCATGGCGCCAAGCTTCTTGAGCCGCGTTAGTTCGTCGACAAGGTAGTGGTCGACGCCCGGATTCTGCAGGCCGACGGCGTTGACCATGCTGGACGGGCCTTCGGCGGTACGCGGCGAGGGATTTCCCTCCCACGGAATCGGCGAGACGCCTTTGGTGCAGATGGCACCCATCTGGCTGACGTCGTAATAGTCGCCGCATGCATCAAGCTGGAACGTGCCCGAGGCCGTGCCCACTGGATTCTTCCATTCTACCCCCGCGACGACGGTCTTGTGCCGCCATTCATGGGGTTCAAGGACGTTCATTGCCTTAATCTGTTCGGCCTGTTTCGTTTGTTCGTTCATCGCAGCAGTTCCTTCGTTGATCGTACTCGTCATTGCGTTCACGCCTCCCAGCCCAGTTCTTCGGTGGTGAACACGGGACCGTCCTTGCAGACTTTGAGCCTTCCGCTCGGCGTATCGACCACGCAGGCCACACAAGCTCCGTAGCCACAACCCATGCGGGCTTCGAGGCTCAACTGTGCCGGAATACCGCGTTTGCTGGCCCAGGCTGCGACAGCTCTCATCATCGGCGTCGGCCCGCAGGAGAGGATAATCGACGGCTGGTCGGTGCTACGAAGTTCGTCTTCGATGTCATTCAGCAGATCGACGACGTTGCCTTGGGCATTGACGATGCTGTGAATATGGTCGGCATAAGGAGCCACTAGATCATCGGCGAAACGTACGTCGCGATAACCGAAAACCGAGGTTACTTGTGTACCATCATTGCGTCCACTAAGCGTTTGTGCGGCATACAGCAATGGCGGCACACCAAGACCGCCGCCAACCAATACATAATTTGCGGGCTCGGCGGTATCGAACGGCTTGCCCAACGGCCCGAGAACGTCGATGACATCGCCGGCTTGAAGCAACGAGAACTCTGCCGTCCCTGCTCCGACGATTTGGTAAATCAAGGTCACATCGTCACCCTCGACCTTGGCCACGCCGAATGGACGGGGCAATGTCAAGGTGGCGTTGGCGGGATAAAGGTTGACGAACTGCGCCGGCTGTGCGGTTCGAGCCACGTACGGATCGCGGATAACCAGCTCGTAGATTCCTTCGGACAACATCGAGGCGGCAATCACCTCGTCGGTGCGTCTTCCGGGCTTCCGTCCGGCTTCGGCCGCCTGCCGTTCGACGGTTCCGGTGGTGACAGTAGGCATAAAAGCGGTTGCGCTCATGTCTCTCCTTCTCAAAATTCTGTTGATTATAAGTTTGAACATTGCGATTATCAGTGCAGGGCTTTTCTCAAGTCATCACGCATCGCGATGGCTGCGGCTCGAGCGCTGCGACCCACCAAATCAAGGGCTTCTTCCTTGGCCATATCCTCGCGGTACTCCCCTGATTTCTTCCACGCGCCGATGATGCCACGCGACGAGTTGACGATGGCCCCGCGACCGTTCTTGTCGAACATCTGTGTGGCATCGGCGGATGTACCGCCCTGCGCACCGTAGCCTGGCACAAGGAAGAACGTATGTGGCATGCGTTCACGCAATTCCCGGCCCTGCTCCGGATGGGTCGCTCCGACAACGGCACCAAGTCGTGAATATCCATATTTGCCGATGGAGTCCGCGCCCCAGCCTTCCACGAGGTCGGCCACGTGCTCATAGAGTTTGTCGCCGTCTGCGAGTTCGAGTTCCTGAATCTCTTTGCTGGAGGGATTCGAGGTGCGCACCAGCGCGAATACGTCTTTGTCGGTTTGCTTGGCAGCGTCGGTGAATGGGGTGATGCCGTCAGTTCCGAAGTACGGATTGACCGTGACGGCATCTTCATACCATGGCCGGCCGTTGACGTCGTCTTCGCGTGAATTGATCTGGGTCAAATGCTTGGCATAGGCCGCAGCCGTAGAACCGATATCGCCTCGTTTGATGTCGCCAAGCACATACAGCCCTTGCTTCTGTGCATATTCACAGGTCAAGCGGTAGATATCAAAACCGATGGAACCGTAGGCCTCGTACATGGCGATCTGCGGCTTGACGGCCGGCACGATATCCTTCACTGCGTCGATGATTGCACGATTGAACTCATAAAAACCCATAACAATCTGGGCACCCGAATCGCCTTCCAAAACCTTCTTGGCAACCTTCATTTTGGCGTCTGTACCGTCGGCGTTGTTTATCGAAGCCAGAATTCGCTGATCTTCGGGATTGCTGCTCCTCTCCAATCCCTCAATGAATGACTCGAGATCCTTTTCGTTGAATTCAATCTCCATGGTGCAGGCCTGAGAAGGCACCAGTGCCTGCGTCGGATCCAGCCCGACAATGCTGGGATTGTCTTTGGCTTCGATGGCCTCAATCAGTCGATCCATTGCTTTACCTCGTTTTCTGCATTCGTGGAACTGTTCTGTTATTAATTATCACAGTTATTCTGACTGTTATGTCGAGTCATATACCAGCCAGGATTTCATTTAAACTACCCTTGAACTGTCGTGTTTACTTGTCGGGCTGTCCGGCAACCGGCTAAATACCAGCTTTGAACCGATAATCGTCGCCATCGGCCTGCCGGTAAGCTTCCAGCCATCGAACGGGGTGTTGCGGCCCTTGGAATGGAATTTTGCTGAGTCTACAGTCCATTCGTTGTGGGTATCGATCAACGTCAAATCGACGTATTCCGGGTGTTCGACCTTGCTTAAATCCAGCGTCCGTTTCGTCGCGCACTTTGATGAGGTGTTGAGCAGCATCGCCACGTCCGTCGGCGTGTGGCCCATTAATCGCTCGGGAGCCAAAGCCATGAGCTCAATTAAGCGTTCATCGCTGATGGCTCCGCCTTCGACCAAGACCTTGCGGCAGACGCCGTATGCACATTCCAAGCCGATGATGCCATTGGGAGCATCGACCAGATCTCCCGCTTTCTCGGCGGCCGTGTGCGGGGCGTGGTCGGTGGCGATCATGTCGACGGTTCCGTCCGCAATCGCGGCGACCGTCGCACGCCTGTCAGCCTCACTTCTCAGAGGCGGGTTCATCTTGGCCATCGCGCCATACTTCAGAATGTCCTCATCGCATAGCGCAAGGTAATGCGGTGCTGTCTCACAGGTAATGGGCAACCCCTCGGCTTTCGCTTTGCGAACAGCATCGAACGCTCCGGCTGTGGAGACGTGCTGGAAATGGATATGGGCACCCGTTCGTCGTGCGGCTTCGATATCACGGTCGACTATCGCCAGTTCGGTTTCTGCCGGGATACCGGCGATGCCAAGTTTTCTGCTGACCGCCCCATCGTTGATGGCTCCGGAATCATGATGCTCACAATGTTCCAACACCGGCAATCCCGTCGCCTTCGAGTCGGCAAGAACCGCGTCGAGAATTTCATTGGTGATGGCCGATCCGTCATCAGTGACCGCACGCAACGGGTGCTCCGAAACCGGATTATCCGAGCTTCCACCTGTCTTTGATTCCGCATTATCGGAGTGCGATGAACACTCGGTCGAATCCATGAATCGTGCATAATCTTCCGGCCGACTAGGCAGCTTTCCGGCACGCCCCAGCGAAGCACAAACCGAGAGGTCATAACGAACCGGCAGCTTCACATTGTGCAACTGCTCATAGCGCTGCAAATAATCGAGCGTATTGTAGGCCCCGACCTCCCTGAGCTCTTTGCCGCCGTCGACAACATCCTGAACATTGATGTCACGTCCGTCGGCAGCAGGCAAGGTGTTCGGCATGATGAGCACGCGTGTGTAACCGCCAGCCGCGGCCGCCGCAGACCCGGTGACCATCGTTTCTTTGTCCAGCTGTCCTGGATCGCGGAAGTGCACATGTGGATCGGCGAGTCCCGGTGCGACGATCAGTGACGAGCCGTCAATATCACCGGAAACAACGGCACCTGGCTCGGTAAACGAACGTTCACCGTCGACTTCCGGTACGATGAGGTCGATACGCTCGCCGGTGTCCCACACCGCGATGTCATGAATGGTCAGCATGTGCATTCCGTTCTGTCAATAAACCGCTATTTGCCTGTATCTCCACTTGCTTGATGTTCAATCAAGCTTTTGCCTGCCAGCGCCTAATCCCATCAATCCAACGGAATCCGGCGCAGGGCAAAATCCCTATCGTTCCGCTTCCTCGTCACAATAATCGCAACGGTATTCACGGCGTTCGGCGTTGGCCAGATGGAACCGCTGCTCCAAACCGGTTTCGGAAGTGGTCACACAACGTGGGTTCTTGCAGGTGATGACACCGACAAGGTGCTGTGGCAACTCGGGTTTCGCCTTCTCGACGATCTCGCCGCCACGGACGATGTTGACGGTGGCGTGCGGGGCGATGAAGCCGAGCGCGTCAAGATTCAGATCCTCGACGTCCTCGAGCTTGATGATGTCCTTGGCTCCCAACGCGTGGCTGTCCGCGTTCATGATGAGCGCCAGCTTTGTTGTGGCCGGGTCGACCTTGAGATAATGCAGCACAGTGAGCGCCATGCCCGCGTCCACATGGTCGATGATGATGCCGTTGGTGATGCTTGTGACTTCCATCAGGCCAACACCTCCTTGTTCTCGTCGTAGCCGGGCAGTTTGTCGCCAAGCACCGAGCTTTCCAGCGCCATGCGCATGAGCATGCCGCGACGCACCTGCTCGAAATAGGCGGCGCGCGGGTCGTCGTCGACTTCCTTGGCGATCTCGTTGACGCGTGGCAACGGGTGCAACACGGCCATCGTGGGCTTGGCCAGTTTCATCTTGCCTGCATCCAAAATGTAGGTGTCGCGCAGACGGAGGTAATCGTCCTCGTTGAAGAAGCGTTCCTGCTGGACGCGGGTCATGTAAAGCACGTCAAGGTCGCCGATGACCGCCGACAAATCCTTGGCTTCCACGTAGGAGCAAGTCGAGCTCTGGTCGATGCAGTCAAGCACATACTGCGGGGTCTTGAGCTCATCAGGGCTGATCAGTACAAAGCGGACATTGCCGAAGCGGCAGAGCGTGGTAATCAGCGAATGGACGGTGCGGCCAAACGTCAGATCGCCGCACAGGCCCACGGTCAGGTCGGTGACGCGTCCGAATCGTGCCTGGATTGTGGACAGATCGGCCAACGTCTGGGTGGGGTGCATGTGCCCGCCGTCGCCGGCGTTGATGACCGGCACATCCGACGAGTGCGCCGCGACCAGCGCGGCGCCTTCCTTTGGGTGGCGCATGGCGATGAGATCGGCGTATTGGGAGACTACCTTCACCGTGTCGTGGATGGTCTCACCTTTGGTGGCCGAGGAAAGCTGAGCGCCAGCAAAACCGATGACCTTGCCGCCAAGTCGGAGCATCGCGGTCTCGAAACTCAGGCGCGTGCGCGTACTGGGCTCATAAAACAAAGTGGCCAACACCCGGCCATTGCAGGTGTTCGCCACTTCTTTACGATGGGAATCGATGTATTGCGCTTTGTCAAGCAATACCCGAATCTCGGAAGTCGGTATGTTATCCAACGTCACCACGCTGGAACCGACCAATGATGATCGTCCAATCCCATCAACGGGAATCTTAGGTTTTTGTGTTATCGGCATCGGCTCACCTTTCTTCAACCAAGGTGGCCACTTGGCGTGACCATTGACAAGATACCCGCACGCGGCGACACGAGTGGGGCGCCTCCCATTTCTGAGCATGTCCGGCAAAAGTGACCAAAGCTGATTCCAAGAGCATGATCACTTTTCACGATTCGTAATACAAATAAATCGACTTTATCATCCAAAGCCATGCAACAGCCACAGCTACTGTCCGTAGAACAGCCGCTCCATCACCTCGCGGCACCGGCGCATCACGGCCTGGATATCGTTGCCGAAGTATTGGCCTCGGTTGGCGTCGTAGCCCAGAAACGTCGCCACTCCCCCGAGTCCGTAGAAATCGGACGGAAGCACATCGGCCTGAGAGAGCCGCGCGCCCCACAGATAATTGCCGTTACGAGCCGCTGTGAGCATCTTCCACGCCTTCCGCAATGCGTCCGCATCGTCGGCTTTGATGTATTCCAGATGCTCAAGCTCATCCAGCGCCGTGAGCGTGGAGTTGACACGCAGGCTCTCGTGCTCGCCCGCATGTTCGAGTTGGAGCAATTGCACCGTCCATTCGACGTCGGAAAGCCCGCCGGCACCAAGCTTCAGATGCTGGCTGCGTTTCACGCCGTGCGGCAGACGCTCCGCTTCCATACGTGCCTTGAGCTTGCGGATCTCGCCGATCTCGTCGTCGGTCAACGCCCTGTCCATATAACGCAGCGGATCGGCCAGCTGGGTCAGGAAATCCTCGGCCAATTGCCGGTCTCCGGCGGCGTACCGGGCTCGCAGCAAGGCCTGGCGCTCCCAGGTGCTGTACCACTTGGTGTAGTAGTCGCGGCAGGATTCATAGGAGCGGATGAGCGGGCCGTTCTTGCCTTCCGGACGCAAACCGAAGTCAAGGTCGATCTTGGGCTCAAGGCTTGCGGGACCTTGCAGGATGTTGCGCAGATCATTGACGACGTTGCGCGCAAATTCCGCGGCAGTTTTCTGTTCATCGCCATCGTTGTCATCCGCTACGTTTTGTATCGGACGGTACATCATGATGATGTCGGCGTCGGAACAGAAATTGACCTCACGTCCGCCGTAACGGCCCATGGCGATGACGGCGATGGCCACTGGTGCGGAATCGAGTTTCATCTCAACGCATTGATGGCGAATGGCCCACTGCAGGGCGGCTTCAATGGCCGAATCATAAACGTCGGTCATGCCAGCCAGCCCAACGCCGTCATCAAAGACCTTCGAGGTCCAGCCCAAGCCGATGCGCTCGATCTCATGCCGGCGCATTGCACGGATGGAAGTGGCGAAATCGTTCATGTTTTCGGCGTAGCGCGAGACCGCGGCCTTCGCCCGGACATCGAGGCTCTCGCGGGTGCGGGGCATGAGCATCTCGTCGTCACCGAGCCAGGTCACCGATTCGATGGATTGGTTGAGTGAATCCCCCAAAAGCCGGGAATTCGAAAGAATATGGCACAGCCTGATGAGCGCCTGCGGCGAATCGCGAAGGAACCCAAGATACTGGCTCCCGCCGCCGAAGCGTTCCTCGAGCTTGCGCCATTGCAACAGGCCCATGTCGGGGTTCTGCCCCTGCGCCAGCCATTGCAGGATAGACGGCAGGAGGATCCGGTTGATCTTGGCGGCGCGTGAGACGCCTTCGGTCAGCGCCTCGACATGACGCATCGCGGCATCGGGATCGGCGAAACCAATGGATTCGAAGCGCTCACGGGTGGCCTTATCGCTCAGCGTGACCTGGTCATCATCGAGTTGCGCGTTGATAGGCAGCATGGGCCGATAGTAGATATCGGTGTGGAGGCGACGGACTTCACGCCGCACCTTGTCGTATTTGTCAACCAACTGGTCCGGCAACAAGCCAAACGCGCGGCCCATGCGACGCAAGTCGGGATTATCGTCGATCGCCCGAGGGTCGGCGTTGCGGACGATATCGACCCCGCCCTCATTGGCTTTGCCCAAGTCGGGGAAAAGATGCGTGCGCTTGAGTTCCCACATCTGCGCCCGATGCTCGAGCACGCGTTCGAAACGGTAATCCTCATCCAGTTTCGCGGCCTGCGGACGAGCGACGTAGCCTCCAGCCGAAAGCGCCTGCAACGCACCCAACGTGGAACGGCCGCGCAATGACTCATCGGAACGGCCATGGACCAATTGCAGCATCTGCACAGTGAATTCGACATCGCGCAGCCCGCCCTTGCCAAGCTTGATTTCCCGATCGCGCAGGTCAGGAGCAATGTTGTCTTCGACGCGTCTGCGCATCTTCTGGCAGTCATAGACGAAATTTTCCCGTTTCGACGCCGACCAGACCAACGGCCTAGTCATATCAAGGTAGGCCTTGCCCAATTCCTCGTCGCCGGCGACCACACGTGCCTTGAGCAACGCCTGGAACTCCCAGTTGTTCGCCCATTTGTCGTAATAGACGCGGCAGGAATCGACCGTGCGCACCAGCGGGCCGTCCTTGCCTTCCGGCCGCAACGCTGTGTCGATCTGCCAAAGCGGCGGCATATCCACCCCGGGCATCACCGACTGGCAGATCTTCTGCAATGTGGTGCCGATTTTCGTGCCGATACGCGTCAACGTCACACCGTCGATTTTCTCGTCGGCGCCTTCGGCGGCAAGCGGTTCGACTATATACACCAAATCGCAATCAGAGACGTAATTGAGTTCCTGAGCGCCAAGCTTGCCCATGCCGATAACCGTGAATCCGCAACGTTCGCTGCCTTCAACTTGCGTTTTGGCGATTCCCAGCGCCGCAGAGATGGCGGCATCGGCAAGGTCGGAAAGCCTGGCACTGATTTGCGGTTGTATTTTCACCGGATCCGCCGCAGCCGCGTCCTTGGCCATGATGGCCGCAAGCTGAAGATAATAATTCTCACGCAACGCTTCCACGGCTATTGACATGTTGTTCGTCGGGATTGGAGTGTCCGCTTGACTCGAAACAGCCGTTTTAACGGCATCGCCCATGTGTAAGACACGTTCAGCGCGACTGAATTCGAGGCTTCCACACGGATCGCAGGCCGCTGCGGTTGCCAAATCCGGATGCGTGCGCATCAGCCCGCCCATCGCGTCCGAAACGCCCAAAACCCCGATCAACCGCGAAAGCGCCGTTGGATTATCGACAAACTTTGCGCGGTTTTCCTTCGAAGCCACAATCTCGGCAAGATGCTTCAACGCGATATCAGGGTCGCAGGCCCGCTCAAGCGCGGCGAGCACGTTCTTCCGTTCGGCTTCGTCGAATCCCACGCTTGCCAAAGAAGCGAACAAATCGCCGCTCTCGCCCAAATTCTGCAATCCCGCATGGATAAGCTCGCGATTGCTGATGGTGAAGTCCTCGGAATGTTCCATGGTTCCAATCTACAACAACTCGGTGCATTCAACGCGCACAAGCCAAAATCACACACCTGCTTGAAGGAAGTACCACGCACATTCCCAGTGCGGCAACCAATTTCGCAGCTTTCGCCCCACAACATATCGCAAGATGACAGCAACGTTGGCAGAATATCGATTATCCTGTTAATAACAAAGTTTTATACAGGAGACACATTGGAAACTATCGACATCGTTGTTGCGATTATCGCGGGTATTGCCGGGCTGGCGACTGGGCTTATCGTCGGAGCCATGCCCGCGTTCACCAACAAATTGAATGACTGGCAGAATCATTTGCAAGAATGGGCCGGCATCATCCTGATCGTCGTATTCTTCTTCCTATTGTATTACAAACTCAATATCTCGTCGTGGACGCTCATCATCGCCGCCATAGCCGGGTTCGCTTTGGCGAAACTGCCGCCACTTCACCAATGGCTTGTCATGAAATTCCCGAAGTTGGCGCCAAAAGTGGAAGAGAAACCGAGGCCCAGGCCTGCCGAATACCACACACCGAGAAAGAAGAACGGCAAGAAGCACAAGCACACCCACTGATTCCAGGCTCAGTTTTCACTGAAACCCATCCTGCTGTTCCGATATCATTCCTTGACTTGGAACAATGGCCCGACGTTCGCCCAAATCCGGCGAGCGAGTGTGGGACGATTCATCGTATAGAGGTGGATGCCGTCAACGCCATGCGCAATCAGATCGACAATCTGCTCGGAGGCGTAGACAATGCCGGCCTGCTGCAGGCTTGGCACATCGTCGCCCCACTTGTCGACGAGCCGTTGCACGGCCACGGGGATCTTGGAACCATTGCGTTTGGTCATGTTGTTGATCGAACTGACACTGCGCACCGGCATGATTCCGGCCTCTATCGGCACGTCGACGCCTTTGGAACGCGCCAGGTCGAGGAACCGGTAGAAATCATCGTTGTCATAGAATAGCTGGGTGATCAAGTGGGTGACGCCGGCGTCCACTTTCTTTTTGAGGTTGTCGACATCCTCTTCCAGACATGAGGCCTCAAGGTGGCATTCCGGGTAGCAGGCGCCCATGATCTGCATATCGGGGTCGTGCTCGCGGATATAGGCGGCCAGGTCACTGGCGTGCTCGAATTCCCCGCATGGTTCATTGCCTTCGACATAATCGCCTCTTAACGCCAACACGCCGAAGACGCCGGCCTTGCGGAAGAGGTCCAACGCCTCATCCACCGAAGCCTTGTTGCTGTAAAGGGCGGTCAGGTGGGCCACGACCGGGATGTGATAGTCGTGATTGATGGTACGGGCTATCCTGGCGGTCTTGAGCCGATTGGCATGGCTGCCGTGACGGTAGGTGACGGAGATGAAATCGGGATTCAAACCCTCAAACCCGTCAAGCGCATCATAGATGGTGCCGACCGGGGCGTGCGGTTTGGGTGGAAATACCTCAAGGGAGAAAATAGGCGAATGCATGACTGTCTCCTATGACAAATCGTGTGGCCGGCATCGGTTTGCTTGATGTCGGCCACACGTAGGAAGTACTGATCTTACTTAGTTACGCGAGGCCGGCGAACCATCGGCGAGTTCGGCGCGGACAGTCTTGGCGGCCTCGACCATGTGCTCGAGGCTCGGCCAGGTCTCCTCGTTGCCGCGGGTCTTCAGGCCGCAGTCGGGGTTGATCCAGACGCGGCCGGCGTCGGCCTTCTTCAAGATGGCATGGATGCGGTCGACCAGTTCCTTGGTGGATGGAATACGCGGCGAATGGATGTCGTAGACGCCAGGGCCGACCTCGGTCTCGAAATGAGCGTCGTGGATGGCGTCGAGCACAACCAGATCGCCACGGGAGGCTTCGAACGAGATCACGTCGGCATCCATGTTGTCGATGTCCTTGATGATGTCGTTGAACTCGGAATAGCACATGTGGGTGTGGATCTGCGTGGTCGGTTTGACGGCGGAGTGCACGAGACGGAAGGCGGGAATCGCCCAGTCAAGGTACTTCTTGTGCCAGTCGGAGCGGCGCAGCGGCAGCTTCTCGCGCAGCGCGGCCTCGTCGATCTGGATGACCTTGATACCGGCGGCCTCGAGGTCAAGCACCTCGTCGCGGATGGCCAGCGCCAGCTGCTGGGTCTGCAGCTCGTTGCTGATGTCCTCGCGCGGCCAGGACCAGTTCAGGATGGTCACCGGGCCGGTGAGCATGCCCTTGACGACGTGCTTGGTGCGGCTCTGCGCGTACTTGCTCCAGCGAACGGTAATCGGCTCGGCGCGGGAGACGTCGCCCCAGACAATTGGGGGCTTGACGCAGCGGGTGCCATAGGACTGCACCCACGCGTTCTTGGTGAAGAGGTAACCGTTCAAATGCTGACCGAAGTATTCGACCATGTCGTTGCGTTCGAATTCGCCGTGGACAAGGACGTCAAGGCCAATCTGCTCCTGATGGGCGATGACCTGATCGATTTGTGAGGCGATGAAATTGTCGTAGGTCTTCTGGTCAATCTCGCCCTTGCGAGCCTTGGCACGCATGGAACGAATCTCGCGGGTTTGCGGGAAGGAGCCGATGGTGGTGGTCGGCAGTTCCGGCAGATTCAGTTCCTCATGCTGAACTTTCCTGCGCTCGGCGCGGGCAGGTTGACGCACGAAGTCCTTTTCGGTGAGCGCAGCGAGGCGCTTGGCGACGGCCGGATCTTCTGCCACGCGGCTGCCGTCGAATAAGGCCTGGTTGGCGGCCAGAGCCTGCGAATCCTTGCGGGCGGCGTCATCAGCGTCCGCCAGTTTGACCACATCGACCAACTCGCCGAGCTTCTCGACGGCAAAGGCGAAGTGCTTGCGCACCTCCGGCTTGAGCCCCGTCTCGCCTTCCGTGCTGAACGGCACATGCAGCAACGATGAGGCGGTGGAAACCGCGACGTCACTGGTCTTGGTTTTCAGCGCATCGAGCAGACCAAGGCTTTGCGCGTAGTTGTTGCGCCAGATGTTACGGCCGTTGATGACACCGGCGAAAATCGTGGTGTTCTCGGCGACTCCGTACTTTTCGATGGCTGTGAGGTTCTCGTCGCGTCCTTCGATGAGGTCGAGACCAACGCCGTCGAACTCAAAGAGGTTGACTGTCTCGTAGATGTCGGCGATGTTGCCGAAATAGGTGTTGAGCAGCACCTTGACATTCTTGCCGTCAGCCGCGGAACGGGCTGGCAGAACGGCGGAATAGAGCGCCTTGAAGAGCTCGACGTCACCATCTTCTTTGTCAAGCACCAAATACGGCTCATCGAACTGCACCCATTGCGCGCCAAGCTCGGCGAACTTGCGGAGGATCTGCGCATAGACACCGGAAACCGCGTCGACCAGTCCGCGGTCAAGCTCGAGCTCTTCGGCCTGCGGGTTGCGGGCCAGCTTGAGGAAGGTATACGGGCCGATCAGCACCGGCTTGGTGAGGATGCCTTGGGCCTTGGCCTCGTTGAATTCGTCGAACGGTTTGGTGGAGTTGAGCTTGATCTCGGTCGAAGCGTCAATCTCGGGAACGAGATAATGGTAGTTGGTGGTGAACCACTTCTTCATCGGCAGCGCGGTGACGTCGCCTTCCGGCCCCTGATAACCGCGGCCCATCGCGAACAGGGTGTCCTCGGGATTCTTAAAGGAAAGACGACGATAACGCTGTGGCACCGCGTTGAGCAGGATGGCCGTGTCGAGCATCTGGTCGTAATAGCTGAAATCGTTGCTGGGGATGAGCTCGACTCCCGCATCAGCCTGCAGCTTCCAATGGTCGGCCCGTAGCTGCTTGGCAGTGGAGCGGACATCATCGAGGCTGGACTTGCCCTTCCAGTAGCCTTCGATGACCTTCTTCAATTCTCGGTCGCGCCCGATGCGTGGGAAACCGGAAACCGATGTGAGAGCTGACATAATTCCGCCAGAGATTGACAAACGACTACCGAAATCCTATCAAACAATCCCCGTTCAAAGGCCATCAAGCCACTTAGGGTGTCGTTATAGATTGCGTTTATATACAAATTTAGTATTGCAAAGGCAATGCGCTTAAAAATGCATCGGCGTATAGCACGATGACATTCGATATTCGGACATTCCGATTATCGATTATTGACTGTTGATTACCACTCAACGCTTTCAGGGTCAATCTGATGCAGCTGGTCACCGAGGTCCCTCAAGACTTTGCGCAGCTTGTGGTCGCTGATGTCACGAAGCTCGAGATCCGCCAAGCGGGACTCGCGTTCTTCGTCGGTGAGGGAATCGATGTCGGTGACGGTGTCTTTGGTGGCGCGGTCGCGCTTGTGCAACGCCTCAAAACCTTGAGCCATGGCACGGGTGACGATGAGGAACCCTGTGTGTCCGATCATCTGGTGGTCGGGACGCACGGCGAGGCCTTGCGCCTTCCAGGTGCGCTCGAACGTCTCCTGCACTTCCGGCTCAGTCCAGCAACCCGCCTCACGCAACGCCTCACAGAAACGAGACATCTGCGTGGTCGTAGTGATGTAGACGATGAGCACGCCACCGGGAGCAATGACCCGATAGGCCTGTTCAAGCCGGTTCCATGGGTCGAGCATGTCGAGCACGATACGGTCGAACGGCAAAGTCGAAGACTCATTCGCATTCACAGCAGAATCATTAGACGATTCCGCTAGCGCATTTTTAGCGTCACGGAGGCCTTTCAACGGAGCTGAAGATAGTACCGTATCTTTTTCGGCGGCTTCACCCTGAGATTCAATACTTTCGGAAAGCTTTGCTGCGACGGTATCAAAATCACCGGTCAGTAGATCCCACCAATCCGGGTGTTTACCGTAATACAAAGTCGCGTTGGCCTCGGCTATTTTGGCGAACTCCGGTCGCATCTCGATGGTGGTCAGGTGGCCGGACTCCCCCACGGCGTCAAGCAGATTGAGACTCATCGCTCCGCTGCCGGCACCGGATTCCAGCACATTGAGGCCACTGCGGATATCGCCAAGCTGGATGACCTGCGCGATGTCCTTCGGATACATGATCTGCGCGCCACGGGGCATCGATAGCACGTAGTCCGCGAGACGTGGCCGCATGACCGTGTAATCCCAGCCGCCGATGGCACGCGCCGCCTTCCAAAGTTTCGGTTTATCGTGCCCCGGGGTGCCACCGCTTACTTGCACCTCACGTTTTGAAGTAACGGTAGTGACGACAATGCCTTCGGTGGCACCGATAACGTCATCGTGCAAGATGATGCCATGGTCAGTCTGGGTAGAGCCACCGGCTACGAGTTGGTCGGTGATCTTCTTGCCTTTTCGGTCCGTGAACTGGACCTTTTCACCCGCTTGCAACGCACCGCGTCTTGGCATATCCATGCTCTTTCCATTGATGACATACTCACTGGGACTTATGGTCTCATATCATCTCGATGAAGCAGGAATCGTGCCGAATCTAATTCTCGACGGCGTAGGCCGACCAACGGCCCTGGTCGTGGGTCACCTTGAGCGGCAGACCGAAGATATGGCTCAGGCGTTCGGCGGTGAAGCCATGCTCAAGATCACCAGTGTAGATGATGGTGCCCGGCTGCGGGTCGGCACCGGCCACGTTGTCGGCGTGGGCGTCGGTCTCGTTGCCGGCCATGCGCCCCATGATGGCGACATGGTCGAAACCTTGCGGAATCTCCTCGAGCCGGTGCGTCACCAAAAGAACCGTGCGGTCGGTATCGTGACGGCCAATATCACTCAGCGCACGCAACGCAAGCTCACGGCCACCCAAATCGAGACCGGTGGTCGGTTCGTCAAGAATCAGCAGATCCGGATCGCCCATCAAGGCTCGACAAATCAAGACGCGTGTGCGCTCGCCTTCGGAAAGCTTGAACATCTGCTTGCCTTCGAGGTATTCGATGCCGAACATAGCCATGAATCCGCGGGCCTTGTCGTAATCGGCCTGTGTGAACTGCTCGCGCCAACGGCCAGTGGTGGCGGTGAGCGCCGTCAGGATGACGTCAAGCGGGTCCTCGTCATTGGGGAACGAACGCGACAATTCAGCCGAACTCAAGCCGATACGGTTGCGGTACGAGAAGACGTTGACCTTGCCAAGCCGATTACCGAGAATGTCGACAGTCCCCACCGAGGGGAAACCACGGGTCGCCATCATGGCCACCAAGCTGGATTTTCCGATGCCGTTTGGGCCGAAGAGCACCCATTTCTCGCCTTGCTTGAGATCGAGGTTCACATCGGTCAGAATGACGCGACGGTTCCTACGAAATTCCACATTGCTCAGTTTCAGCGCCGAAACAGCCTCGCCCATCCTTCGTCCCTTCATCGTGGTCACGCGTTTGATTACGCGAATTGTTTCCGTGTTCACAGACTAATCCGGAAACGCCGCCAAACCCGTCATGATTCCATATTTTGATGGAGGCAGACGATGTGTCAGGTAAGGAAGCTGGCCACCAAAAGAATCACGGCAAAGAAATACAGGCAGCAGCCGACGACGATTTTGAGGGTATGGAACGATTTGCTTTTACCGAACGCGGCAGAAAGGCACAGCGCGGTCGCCACTGCAGCGACTACGAAGATACATACGTATAGCACGTACTGGAACATGTCATACCTTTCCTGTCAATTCAGTTTGCAAATCCTGTTCATCGACATCCTGGCACCAAAGGCCATTCAACCGTTGCCGCGATATCAAACTTAACATTCTCATGACAAATGACCAAAACGAATCTTCATGACAATACCTGGCGATAGACGTCCATGGTCTCGTCCGCGATGCGTTCCCAACTGAATTCGTCGCGTGCGCGCCTATAGCCCGCCTCGCCCATTTCCTTGGCGCGTTGCGGGTCAGCCATGAGCTTGTCGATGGCCGCAGCCATGTCACGCACGAAATCATCTGGATGGATGGGGGTGCCGCTGCCGTCATGTTCCTGCTCAATCGGTATCAGATATCCGGTCACACCGTCTAGGACAACTTCGGGAATACCGCCGGTCGCGCTGGCGACCACCGGCAGACCGCAGGCCATGGCCTCAAGGTTGACGATGCCGAGCGGCTCGTAGATGCTCGGGCAAATGAACGCGTCGCAACCGTGCTCCAAGGCGTTGAGTTCCGGACGTGGCAGCATCTCTTCGATCCAGATGATATTGCCTCGTTCCCGCTGAAGCTGCGCGAAATCGGCGCGCACCTCATCTCCAAGCTCCTTCGTATCCGAAGCCCCCGCACACAAAACGACCTGGATATCCTTGCTGATGAGATGAATCGCCTTCAACAGATAGGGCAAGCCCTTTTGGCGGGTGACACGACCGACGAAAAGCAACGTGGGTTTGCTGCGATCGATATGGTAGCGATCGAACACCTTCCAGCCAGGATCGTCGGGACCCGGCATGCTGAAGTCGGCTATGGTTATGCCATTGTGGACAACGCAGATCTTCGCGGGGTCAATCGCGGGATACGCCGTCAGGATGTCCTGTTTCATGCCGTTCGAAACGGCGATGACCCGATCGGCATGGGTGAAGGCGTCACGTTCGGCCCAAGAGCTCAGATTGTATCCGCCGCCCAACTGCTCACGTTTCCAAGGACGGAATGGTTCGAGGCTGTGGGCGGTGACGACGAGCGGAATCTCATGCAATTGCTGCGCAAGCCTGCCAGCCAAGCAGGCGTACCAGGTATGGGCGTGGACGATGTCAGCTTCGACATCATTGGCCATCTGGAGGTCGATGCCGAAGGTCTGCAATGCCAGATTGTCGTGCGCCAGTTCACTGGGTACGTCATAACCGACCACACGCAGAGAACCGTTGGCCACATCGGGAATTTCATCGGGTTTCCTTGGCCCGTCAAACGCGCGCACCGTCACCTCGGCGCGCTCCGCGAGCACCTTGGAAAGCTCCTCGACGTGTACGCCGGCCCCACCGTAGATATGCGGCGGATATTCCCGTGTCAGCAAATCAATCTTCATACGCGCCAATCAACCTTTTCAAACCACCGTCAGCATGGCTCATGGGCAACGATCCAATCAGATGGCCGTGCCGTTGGCGTCGAGGTTCGGGTTGTGCCGATAATTGCCGGCCGTGAAGAACAGGCTCAACACGCCGACGACGAACACGATGGAAACCGTCAGGATAAGCCACATCGGATGCTTGGGAATCCACATGAGGATGGCGAAGGCGATGCCGGAAACAATGATGAGCACCCAGCTCAAGATGCGGAACCACTGGTGCAGCGAATGCGGGGCCTTCATGACCTTCGGATCGCTGTAATTGGGATCGAGGTTCTCCTGCTTCGGGGCGAGGGTCTCGGCCTTCGGCTTCCATTCGGTGCCGCCATTCTCTTCCAAACGACGGCTGCGCTCCTGCAACGAATACTCGTCGATCAACCCACCACGGCCACGGTTCTGCGGCTGGTTCGGTTGCGGCACCCCTTTGCGGTTCTGCCTGGCTTGTGCCCTGCGTTCGGCGCGATTCGGCATCTCGGTTCCTTTCGGCTTTGGATTGCTTCTATACCTCGATTTTAACCCGAACCCTGCCAAGCCCGAGGACTCAGACTTTCGGCAATGCCATCGGCCGTTGCGTCGAGACAATCGGGGCGGGAAGCTCCGTGGTGCCGTTGAGGAATCGATCAACGGCGGAGGCACAGCTTCGGCCTTCCGCTATCGCCCAGACCACAAGGCTTTGCCCACGGCCGGCGTCACCGCAGACGAAGACACCGTCCTGGCTGGTCTCGAATTGCTTGTTGCGGGCCACGTTGCCGTGCCCGTCAAGCTCGACCGGCAGTTGATCGAACAACGTCGAAGTATCGGGATGGAGGAAACCTGTGGAAATCAGGACCAGATCCGCGTCGATGACCCGCTCGGTGCCCGCGACATGCTCGCGTCGGCCGTCTGCCGTGCTCGCGACGTCAACAACCTTCACGCCGGTGACATGGCCGGATTCGTCGGCTACAAACCCGCTGGCCAAACCAGTGTCATCCAGCGTGACGCGCTCGGTTTCGGCGACTTCCTCGACTCCGGTGAAGCTGACCGTATCGGTGTTGTATTCGTAGGTGCCGCCCTCCTCCATCGAGGTGGTGGGCTGGTAGAGGCGCGCGTAGGTGGGCCAGGGCTGGTTGTCGGGGCGAACGCTTGGCTCCTTGGGGTTGATCTGCAGCACGGTGATGCTGGTGGCGCCTTGGCGGATGGCGGTTCCCAGGCAATCCGAACCGGTGTCGCCGCCGCCGATGATGACGACCTTCTTGCCGTTGGCGTCGATGTTGTTGACCGGTTCCTTGCCTTCGCAACGACGGTTGGCGTCGGGCAGGAAGTCCATGGCGAAATGGATGCCGTCGAGCTCGCGGCCCGGGACGTTGATATCGCGCGGCACGCCGGAACCGATGGCGACGACCACCGCGTCGTAACGCGAACGCAGCTCGTCCCAACTCAGGTCCTTGCCGATCTCCATATTGGTGCGGAAGACTGTGCCTTCGGCCTCCATCTGCTCGATGCGACGGTCGATCAGATGCTTGTCGAGTTTGAAGGACGGGATGCCGTAGCGCATGAGGCCGCCGATTTCATCGTCACGCTCGTAGACGACGACGGTGTGGCCGGCACGGGTCAGCTGTTGCGCGCAGGCGAGGCCGGCAGGGCCGGAACCCACGATGGCGATGGTCATGTCGGTCAGGCGTTGAGGCGGCATGGGTTTGACGTAATCGAGCTTCCACGCCTGGTCGATGATGGTCTGCTCGTCGGCTTTGATCATGGTCGGCGGCTGGTGGATGCCAAGCACGCAGGCCTGTTCGCAAGGCGCGGGGCAGATAAGGCCGGTGACCTCCGGGAAATTGTTGGTCATCGAAAGCCGCTGGTAGGCCTCTTCCCATTGGCCTTGGCGTACCAGATCGTTGAAGTCCGGGATGATGTTGCCAAGCGGGCAACCGGTCATGCAGAACGGCGTGCCGCAGTCCATGCAGCGCGCGGCCTGTTCCTTGGTCCAAGGCTCAAAACCTAACTGGGCATGGACGTCTTTCCAATCGTGGATGCGCTCGGCGACAGGGCGATCCTGCGCCTCGTGGCGCGTGCGTACCTTCAGGAATCCTTTGGGGTCGCTCATCAGTCCACTCCCTCCATCACATGCTCGTAGACATCGTCCCACGTTCCGGGGGCGTTGAAATCGACGTGGTTGGCTTTGGCCTCTTCCATGGCCGCGCTCATCGCGACGAACTGCTTGGGCACGACATGCGTGAAGCGCGAACGCGTCTCATCCCAATCATCTAGCAAAGCTTGCGCGAAAGCGGAACCTGTTTCCTCGGCATGCTTCTTGACCATTTGATGAACATGCTGGGCTTCGGCATCATCCAATGGCTCGAAAAGCAACGAACCAGATTTGACGGCTCCCGGATTGACCTTATCCATATCCAGGTCGAGCACATAGGCGTGGCCTCCGGAGAAGCCTGCGCCGAAGTTGCGTCCGGTTGGGCCGAGCACCACGACGGTGCCCCCGGTCATGTATTCGCAGCCATGGTCACCGACGCCTTCCACAACGAACGTCGCTCCCCCGTTACGTACGGCAAAGCGTTCTCCGGCACGTCCGGCGACATACATCTCGCCGCTGGTAGCGCCGAAACCGGTGACGTTGCCGGCGATGACGTTGGTGTGCGGGTCGAAGTTGAGCGCTCCGTCTTCGGGTCGTACAATGACGCGCCCGCCGGAAAGCCCCTTCGCCGCGTAATCGTTGACCTCGCCATAGATGCGCAACGTCTCGCCACGCGGGATGAACGCGCCGATGGACTGGCCGCCGGAACCGCGTAGGGTCATGTCGATGGTGTCGTCTGGCAGACCTTTGGCGCCATAACGCTTGGTGACCTCGTAGCCGACCATCGTGCCGACGGTGCGGTTGACGTTGCGAATCGGCAGGTCGAGACGCACCGGTTCGCGATTGTCTAGTGCGGGCTTGACAAGCTCGACAAGCCTGTTGTCAAGCGCCTTGTCGAGCTCATGGTTTTGCGGGATGGTCTGATGCAGAATCGTCCCAGGTGTGGGCCCGGACTGGGCCAACACGTTGGTCAGGTCGATGCCATTGGACTTCCAGCGTTCCACCGCTTCGTCCTGATCGAGGCACTCGACGTGGCCGACAGCCTCCTCAAGGCTGTGGAAACCGAGCTGCGCCAAGAGCTCACGCACCTCACGGGCGATGAACATGAAGAAGTTGACCACATATTCGGGCTTGCCAGTGTAGCGTGCGCGAAGCTCGGGATCCTGCGTGGCGATGCCTTGCGGACAGGTGTTGAGATTACAGGCGCGCATCATGACGCAGCCTTCGGCCATGAGCGCCGTGGTGGCGAAGCCGAATTCCTCGGCGCCGAGCAACGCGGCGATGACCACGTCACGGCCGGTCTTGAGCTCGCCGTCGCACTGGACGACGATGCGGGAGCGCAGGCCGTTGAGGATCAGCGTCTGCTGGGTCTCGGAAAGGCCGATCTCCCAAGGGGTTCCGGCGTGCTTGATGGCGTTCAACGGGGCCGCGCCCGTGCCGCCGTCAGAGCCGGAGATGAGCACCACGTCGGCATGGCACTTGGCCACGCCTGCCGCAACGGTGCCCACACCGAATTCGGAGACTAGCTTAACATGGATACGCGCCTTGGGATTGGCCATCTTCGCATCGTAAATCAGCTGTTTCAAGTCCTCGATGGAGTAGATGTCGTGATGAGGCGGCGGCGAGATGAGCTCGACGCCTGGCGTGGCGTGGCGCACGGTGGCGATCCACGGCGGTACCTTGGCTCCGGGCAGGTGACCGCCCTCTCCGGGCTTGGCTCCTTGTGCGAGCTTGATTTGCAGGTCGGTGGCGTGTACGAGGTAGTCGCTCGTCACGCCGAAACGAGCGGAGGCGATCTGCTTGATGCGGCTGGAACGCAACGGGTCTTCGATGCGGTCGTCTGATTCGCCGCCCTCGCCGGAATTGGAACGCGCCCCGATGGAGTTCATCGCAATGGCCAGCGTCTCATGCGCTTCCTGCGAGATGGAACCATAGCTCATCGCGCCGGTGGAAAACCGCTTGACGATCTCGCTTTCCGGCTCGACCTCATCGATCGGAATGGGCTTGCGGTTGCCGGTGAATTTCATCAGCCCGCGCAACGTCATCAACCTGTTGGATGTGTCATTGACATGTTCAGAATACTTCTTGAACAAACCGTAGTCTCCGCGCTCGGTTGCCTGTTGCAGAAGGAACACGGATTCGGGGTCGTTCAAGTGGTCCTCGCCGGTTCTCCTCCACTTGTATTGGCCTCCGATGCGCAACCGACGATGCGGGGTCGCCGTCCATTGGTTCGGATAGGCGACGCGATGTCGGATGGCGACTTCCTCGGCGATCTCGTCAAGGCCGATGCCGCCGACACGCGAGGTGGTGCCGGTGAAGTATTTGTCGATGACGTCTTGGTTTAAGCCCACGGCTTCGAAGAGCTGTGCACCTCGATAGCTCATGATGGTGGAAACGCCCATCTTGCTCATGATCTTCAAAACACCCACGGAAAGCGCCTTGCGCAGGTTCTCCACACCGGTTTTGGCATCGACGTCGAGGAAGCCGCCTCGCGCCAGATCCTCGACGGACTCGAAGGCGAGGTACGGGTTCACGCAGGCCGCACCATAGGCAATCAGCAGCGCGACATGATGGATCTCGCGCACGTCGCCGGCCTCGACAGCCATCGAGACCTGCGTACGGGTGTGGGTGCGCAGCAAGTGATGCTGGACGGCGCTGGTCAATAACAGCGAAGGAATCGGACCCCAAGTATGGTTGGACTCACGATCGGAAAGCACGATGAAGTTCTTGCCCTCGGCGATGGCATGGTCGACCTCGTCAAAGATCTCCTCAAGGCGGGCCTCAAGCGCCTTGCCGCCACCAGCGACCTGATAGAGGCCATGGACAACGAACGGTTTGTAATACCCACCGAGCACCTTGGCTCGGTCAAGACGCTTCAGCTGGGCCATCTCGTCGGAATCGATGACCGGGTTCGGAATGACAATCTTCTTGGCGGAAAGTTCCAGGTCCTCCAGCAGGTTGGGTTCAGGGCCGATGGCCGAGGCCAGCGAGGTGACGATCTCCTCGCGTTCCCAGTCCAGCGGCGGGTTGGTGACCTGTGCGAATTTCTGGGTGAAGTAATCGAACAGCATGCGGCTGTTCTTGGAAAGCACCGGCTGCGGCGTGTCGTTGCCCATCGCGCCGATCGGCTCCTTGCCGGTGTTGGCCATCGGCCTCAAAAGAATCTTCAGATCCTCCTGCGTATAGCCGAAGGCGCGTTGACGGCGGACGACGGAAACGTTGGAATGACGGACGTGCTCACGTGCCGGCAGATCGCTCAGGCTCACGGCATTGCCTTCGATCCATTCGCGATAGGGATGTTGCGTGGCGAGCTGGTGCTTGATTTCCTCGTCCGATACGATACGTCCCTCGGCGGTATCGATAAGGAACATCCTGCCCGGCTCAAGGCGCCCTTTGGCGACGATATGCTCCTGCTCGGTTTCCGGCAGCACACCGGCCTCGCTGGCCAATACCACATAGCCATCGTCGGTGACCTGCCAACGTCCGGGACGGAAGCCATTGCGGTCGAGCTGGGCGCCGACCAAAGTTCCATCGGTGAAGACGATGTCCGCCGGTCCGTCCCAAGGCTCGATCAGAGAATTGTTGTATTCGTAGAACGCCCGCACGTCGGCGTCAAGCGTATCGTCCTTCTCCCAGGCCGGCGGCAGCATCATCAGCACCGCGTGCGGCAGGCTGCGCCCGGCCAGATGCAAGAGTTCGAGGCATTCATCGAATGTGCCCGAATCAGAATAACCGGGAGTGGCAATCGGCAACAGCGGCTCGAACTCCCCCAAAAGTTTGCTGCTGAGTTTGCCTTCGCGGGCGGAAAGCCAGTTGCGGTTGCCCTGGATGGTGTTGATCTCGCCGTTGTGCGCTATGAGGCGGAACGGCTGGGCCAGCGGCCAGCTCGGGAACGTGTTGGTGGAGAAACGCGAATGGACGATGGCGATGGTCGTCTTCACTTTCGGATCATTGAGATCCGGGAAGAAACCGGTCAGCTGCATCGTGGTGAGCATGCCCTTGTAGGTGATCGTCCGTGCGGAAAGCGAGGCGAAATAGACACCGGCCTCGTGCTCGGCCCGCTTACGGACACGGAAAGCCTTGCGGTCAAGTTCCAAACCACCCAACGACTCCTGGCCATCATGCTTTGGTGAGGACATGACCAGCATTTCGAACGCTGGCATCGAGGCCAGGGCCTGCAATCCCAGCCCGTCCGGATTAGTCGGCACCGCGCGCCAAGCGAGGACCTCCAAGCCTTCTTGCGCCACGATATCGGCGATCTGACGTTTCTGCTCGCTCGCCGCAGCCAAATCGCGGTCAAGGAACGCAATGCCGGCGACATAATGACCCGCCTCAGGCAAATCCGCCTCAATGACCGAGCGCATGAACTCATCCGGCATGGCCAGCAGGATTCCAGCACCGTCGCCGGTGTTTTCCTCGGCTCCCACGGCCCCGCGGTGGTTCAGGTTGACGAGCACCTCGATGGCGTCGTCGACAATCTTGCGTTCCGGCCGACGATTCAAAGTGGTGACCATGCCGACACCACACGCATCATGCTCCGCCGCTGGGTCGTACATACCTTCCGGGCGATGAACCGTCAAATCGAGTGGGGTCTTAAACGTCACCACAATCACCTCTAACTTCCGATAACCAATACTCAGTTACGAGTGCTCTCATAGATTAGCGGTACGTCATGTCAGGAATGTATCGATGTCCATTTTCAGATAAAATCTTCCACATCGTGGACATCATCACTTTCGATGACCAATAGCTGCAAGAGCTTTCGTCTAATTATTTCGGCTACCAACCGCAGATATCGAGCACCTGTTCGATGACGGTGTCGTTAAGCAATCTCCCACGCAATGTCGGCACGATGCGGTCATCCTGGTGAATCTCGATTAAACCAGAACGCTCGATTTCTTTGAGCCTTGCACGGTCAACGACGTGCCCAGACGCCTGGTCGATTCTCGAAATATCAAGCCCTTCACGTAGACGCAACCCAAGCATCACCGTTTCTTCAAGGTTCTCCTCGTGGGTGATGGCTTCGCTCCCTTGCCACGGGACATTACCGGCGTGCATCGCTTCCGCCCACTTGCGGGGATGGGCGATGTCCCAAGCACGCACTCCAAACTGGTTGGCATCGGATTTGATGCTATTTTCGGACTCAAAATGAGCATTGTCACCTTGATTTCCGGCATCGTCCGGAATCGTCGGCTTTCTTGGCACCAGGTTCGTTCCTGACCCGTTCGCTTCGGCCTTACCTTGATACGTCAGTTCATTCACTACGGCATTCGGAAGATCTCTTTGATCCTCTTTTGTATTACTCTTGGTCTGAACAGTGTCTGTTTTCCGAAATCCATCCTCATCGATATCGCGAGCGCCGGAAACCGCATGTTCCTGCCACGCGCCGACGTTCGAAGTCCGGTAGTGCGAATGCGCCCCAGAACCGATGCCGGTCCAATCGACGTTGCGCCAATAACCCAGATTGTGACGGCTCTCATAGCCAGGCCGTGCCCAGTTAGAGATTTCATACCACTGCAGACCGGCCTGTGCGAAAAGCTCATCGGCGATCTCATATTTGGCCGCTTCGTCGTCATCATCGGGTTTGGCGATGGTACCGGACTTGATTTGCCGGCCCATTTTCGTAGTTGGTTCGACGGTCAACGCGTACGCCGATATATGGTTGATGCCAAGTTCGATGGCGGTCTCCACGGACTTGCGCCAGTCTTCCATGCTTTCGCCGGGCGCCCCGTAAATAAGGTCCACGCTGGAACGCAAACCGACTTTGTTCGCCGCTTTCACTCCTGCGGTGACATTGGCAGGGGTATGCGTACGATCGAGCGTTTTCAACACATGAGGCACGGCCGACTGCATACCGAAGGAGATACGGGTAAACCCGGCCTGCGCCAACGTTTCCAGATATCGTTCGTCCACCGTGTCGGGATTGGCCTCGGTCGTGATTTCCGCGCCGTCATCGATACCCCACGTTTCCTGGACCGCATGGAGCATGCGCCCAAGGTCGATTGCGGGCAACAGTGTCGGTGTCCCTCCCCCGAAGAACACCGTCGAAGCCGCCGGCTCATCAATCCCGTGCCGGTCCTGCCACTCCTTGACAAGTCCTATCTCGTCGGCGGCAAGGTTCGCGTAATTGCCACGCGACGCGCCCCCGCCCATATCGACGGCCGTATAGGTGTTGAAATCGCAGTACCCGCACCTCCGGTAGCAAAACGGCACATGAACATAAACCTCGAACATAGCCTTTACCCTAGCGGCAGCCCCTTCCAGACATATGTCGAGAAGGGACTGCAATCAAGTAGCTACCGGATTTATCGGCATTCAACCAACCTTATCTCAAGAACGACTTCTTTCTTTATGCCGTTTTGGAGAACCGAGGGCGAGGCCGACGCATACGAGTGCGATTGCGAAGAGCGCGACCATGCCGGTGGAGGATGCCCAACCTGCGAGGCTGGACGTGCCGCCCGCATATGTTCCCAAGCCCATGGCCCGGTCGATGGCATCAAGGTACCAGCGTCCGCACAGCAATTTGCCGACGAGCGCCACAGGACCGGTCATCACCGAGGAACCGAACGACCACGCGCCGGAAGTGAACGCGATGGCAAGGCCCACCACGTTTGCCATGCCATTGGCGGCACTCGCGGAAACGGCCAGGCGCCCAAGCACAAAACCGATCGAGATGCCGAAAAACACATAGATGGCCATCGAACACGTCGCCAGCAGCACCGGGCGCAACGCCAATCCCGCGAGCGAACCGGTCATGATGCCTGTCACCGCAAGCGAGAGGAGCAGATAATAGATGGTCACCAGTACTCCGATGCCCGCGCAGGCCGTCAGCAGGCCGAGGCCGGTGGCACGTGGACGCTCCGGGGACACCTCCATGCGACGACGGGTCGATTCGATCGAGAAGGCACCGATCACCATGGCGATGACCACAATCATGGACGTGACAATCGGGTACGAGCCCAGCGAGAGCGAACGGCCGAATATCAACGTCGCCGAAGCGTTGCCGGAGGTGCGGTGTGTGGCGACTACGGAAACATGGGAGTCTGATTTGACCGAATTGCCGGCCTTCACGACCTCATGGACGGCGCTATGCATAACGGCGGAGTCGTCGACTCGGGAAGTCCCGTCCTGCGCAACATTTCCGGCAAGGTAGAAGGTACGCAGGTTCGAAAGGAACGTCGAAACCTTCGTTTCCGAAAGGTCTTGCGTATCCTGGCCTTTGAGGATCACATTAAGCGGTTTCGGAGCATGTCCATCAGAAGCGGCATCCGCGAAATCATCCATATAGCCTTTCGGCACCACGTAGATGGCGTCCGCGGCATCGGTGGCCATGGCGTCCTGCATCGCACGGCGGTTGTCATCGACGTGCACGACGGTATTCGTGTGGCCCAAGTAGTCCCGCAGCCCGGTCGCGATGCCGCCGGCGTCACCGTCCCGGTCGATGATCGCCACACGCGAGGTATACGACGAATACGTCGATGATGAGCCATGCGTGTCGGAGACGCTTTGGAACAGGATTGCCGTCATAATCAGGCTGAACGCCACCAAATAGAAGAGGATATAGGTCAGATGCCGTTTTGCTACGGTGAGCGCGGCTTTACAGATGTTCATAACGTTGCCTCCTCAGCATCGCCACGACAATCAGGACGAAGACGACCGTGGTGGCGGCCATGACGGCCAGGCCGATAAAGAACGGATGGTAATTGTCGTAATATAACAAGTCGTAGAACAGATCACTCACTTGTCGAGCGGGGTTGATCCGCGCGATGACAGGCGCTTTTCGCTGCAACGCATCCCCCAGCGCCATCGCGCCGGTTCCATAAAGCCCCGTGAACATCGACAGGAAGCAGGTGAGAATGACATTGACCGAAAGCTTGGCACGTGTCGAAAGCTTCGGCAAGGCACCAATAACAAGCCCCAGAGCACTGGCCATCAGGGTCGAGGCCGCCACCGCAAGTACCGCCGCCGGTTCCCGACCCGCGACGCCGACGCCGATGACGTAGCGCATCGCGAAGAAGGCGACCAGCATACAGACAAACGAGATGACCCAAGAGGCCAGAAGCGTGGCGACCGTCTGCCGGATCTTTGGCAACGGCGAGACGCTCGCGCGTATCCCCAAAGCGGTGAGATTGGCCTGGGTAAGCGTGATGAGGTAGATGGATATGGTCGCGCCGAGCAGACAGGCCATGCCGAGCATCGAGAAATAATAGCGCGCGAAACGATGCGGCTTGATGGTCGTTACGCTGACTTGCTTCATGAATCCGCTGGAAGCGCCGATACTCGACCTGACTTGCGGATTGGCCATGACGGCATGGTTTTTCGCCGCGACGGCACTGACCACCTGACCGGTCTCGTTGTATTGCTGCAGGGCGTAGTCAAGCGCGGTCACACTCATCGAAACGGCCTCGTCGCCGGAATTCACCGTCGTGTCCGCGAGCGCCATGCGCAGCGCTCCCGAATCGCTTACGTACAGGTAGCCTTTGGCTTTGCCGTCGGCGACCATGCGTTTGGCGTCCGCGACGCCGGATGCTTGTTTGATGGTGATGAGCTTCTCGTCATCGTTCTTGGTTGTCGTTCCCTTGGCCTGGCTCTTGCCGTCTGAATCGCCCGCAAGCGCCTTGACCACCTGTGCGGCCCCGCTCGCCTTGCCCCAGTTGGAGTCCTCGGCCACGGCCATGGGCTGTGGGTCGACATGAATCATATCGCTGATGTCACTGAACATGAGATGGAGCATCGCCAGCATGATCAGCGGAAAGGCGAACACCCAGAAGACGTTGCTGGGATTTCGCACCCCCGCTTTGAGAAATGTCTTGAAAGACGTGAACATGCCGCCCCCCCTAGTCTCTCAGCGCTTTGCCGGTCATCTCGAGGAACACGTCGTTCAACGTCGGCGGGTTCGAGGAGACGTGGCCGATATTGGCGCCGGAGCGTTCCAGGAGGTCGAGGATGTCGACCAGATTACGTTCGCCCGGCCTGCAGCGTACGGTCAGCGTCTTGCCGTCGTAGTCGGCGTCGACGATGGTCGGCAGTCCCTTGAGATCGGCAAGTGCCGTGTCGGCGAGATCGAGCGTTTCGATAAGTATGCGGTCGCCGGTGGAGACCATCGCCTTGAGCTCGGGGACCGTACCTTCCGCGACATGGCGGCCGTGGTCCATGATGAGTATCTGGTCGCAGATCTGCTCGACCTCTTCCATGTAATGACTCGTATAGACCACGGTGGCGCCGGCACGGTTAAGCCTCTGGATTCCTTCCAAAATCGCGTTGCGGCTCTGCGGGTCGACGGCCACGGTCGGCTCGTCGAAGAAGATGAGGTCGGGTTTGTGCGCGATGCCGCAGGCTATGTTCAAACGACGCTTCAATCCTCCGGAAAGTTTCTTCGGCCTGTATTTGCGGAAATCTTCAAGCCCGACCAATGCGATGGCCTCATCGACCAGCGGCTTGCGCTCGTCCTTCTTCGGCACATAGAGCGCACAGAAATAATCGATGTTCTCCTCGACCGTCAGCTCTTCGAGCACCGCGACATCCTGCGGCACCAAGCCGATGCGGGACTTGAGCGCGTAGGCGCTCGGTGTCATCGGTTCACCGAAAATCCTGATATCGCCCGAATCGTAAGTCAGAAGCGAAAGAATGCAATTGATCAACGTGGTCTTGCCGCTGCCGTTCGGGCCAAGCAGACCGAATATCCTGCCTTGCGGCACATCGAGGTCGAAATCGTCAAGCACCAGATGGTCGCCATAGCGTTTGACCAGATGGCTGATCTTCACCGCCGGAATGTCGGCGGTTCCGTTCGGGTCTTGTTTCGCGTCCATAGATGAACCTTCCTATCTATTGCGAACGTTGTGTATGTTGGTGGTTCCATTGTGACCTAGAAGAGCACGAAAGATATGGTGAGTGTCGTCATTTTCTTGCCATATCACTAATTACATTTGTCACCACTTTTGCTTTGACGTTTTTTCAGTGCACCACACGTGACATCGAAAACCGTTGAAACGCTATGGAAACAACGGTGGAACATGATCGGATTCGATACATCATTCGATTTTCCGCACGGAGACCGGGTGATACCCTCGAATCGTGAACAGACGCCATCTTGAGGACGCGGCCAGAGCCGCATTGCTGCTTTGCTGCGCCCTGCTCGAAGCGGCGAGACAACATGGTTCATTCGATGTCGCCGCCATCGCAGCCGTGCTTGCAGCAATATGCTGTTCGGCACTGAGCCAATGGCTCCGCAACGACGACCGATACTTTGGCGGCAATGCAACCGATTTCGCGCCGCTCCCCTTGCTACTGTTCTGTATACCATCGTTGTTATTCCCTGAATTTCTCGCGTTCATGCCATTGGTCGCGTTCGAATCGATGGCCATTCCAGCCAGTCAATCCGAAAATATCTGGCACAAGTTGATGTCATCATGCTGGATTCTTCCGCTGATATGTTCATATTGGATTTATCGTTATCACGGACTTCTCCCAGTCAGCAACAACAATCGCCCCGCGACCCATCCCGTATTGGATGCCGCCATAGCGATCCTTCTTTCGTGTCTCACTGCCCTACTGGGATATATTTTCTCCGCTGCGGACTCTGAGCACCATGCTTTGCTGTTCCTCAAAGACACCATCAGAATGACCCGCCGCCGCAACGCCATGCAGGTCGATTCGTTGCGCGAACAACAGGAGGAATCAACCCGTGTGGCGACCCTGCGCGAGCGCACGCGCATCGCCCGCGAGATTCACGACAACGTGGGCCACCTACTCACCCGTGCCCTGATGCAGACGCAAGCGGCCAGCGCTGTGGCCAGCGCAACCGGCGACGACACCGCAACCAAACAACTTGCCGGCATCAACGCAAGCCTCAACGAAGCGATGACCATGGTACGACGTTCGGTACATGACCTTGAAGATGACGGCACCGATTTCGAGACGCAGATCGCCGACGCCGTCCATGTTATGGATAGCGCAAGGCCGGATTTTTCCGTTACGCTGGATTGCGACATCCAAAACACCCCGGCCCCGGTGGCCCGTTGCTTCACCGCCGTCATCCGCGAGGCGCTCACCAACGTCATCCGACATTCGGATTCCGCTAGCGCTAATGTTTCCTTGCATGACTATCCGGCGTTCTGGCAACTCGCCGTATTCAACAAGACAACGACGAAACCGCTCACTCAAACCACGAACCAAATCAGCCAAGACCTTCGCGGCATGGGCCTGGCGGATATCGAACAACGTGTCCATGCCCTCGGCGGCACCTCGCTGTGCGGCCCGTACCGCGACGGCTGGCGCGTCTTCGTTTCCCTGCAGAAAGCTCCGTGGATGAGTTCAGATGCGATGAGTTCAAATGCTGGCAATAATGTTGAAACAACAACGAGTGAAGGAACCAGCACAGAAACAAATAAAGACAAGAAAGAGGAAACAGCATGAAAACGGCAATCGTCGACGACGACCCCATTGTCTGCTCGTCACTCACCACGATTCTCGAGGCGACGGACGCCGCGGAGGTCCTATGGACCGCAAACGACGGCGAGACGGCAGTGACGAACTATTTCGATAATCCTGCAAACCGTCCGGATGTGTTGCTCATCGACATTCAGATGCAGGGCGTCGACGGCCTAGAAGCCGCGCGCCGCATCCTCGAGCGCGACAAGGCCGCCCGTATCCTCTTCCTCACCACCTTCGACGACAAGGAATACATCGATCAGGCCATTGCCCTCGGTGCCAAAGGTTATCTCATCAAGCAGGATGCAGCTTCCGTGGGCCCGGCGCTTCAAGCCGTGATGGCCGGCCAGGTCGTCCTCGGCGCACAGGTACTTGGCAAACTGTCTTCAGCCTCTTCCGCAACCAGTAGACACGAGGTCGAAGGCAGCGCTGACATGAACCCTTCATCCACAGCCGACAAACGTGGTACCCGCATGGCCGTCTCATCGAACGCGCCTCAGGAAGGCGTTATCAATGTGCCAGCTTCAGCCTTCGCTGCGTTAAGCGCCCGCGAGCGCGACATCGCCAGTCTGGTAGCCCTTGGCCTCGATAACCACGACATCGCCGCCCAGCTCTACCTGAGCGAAGGCACCGTCCGCAACCGCATCACCAACATCCTCACCAAGCTCAGCCTCGCCAATCGCACCCAGCTGGCCATCGCCTGGCTCCAAACTCAGCAACGTCAATAGTGATGTAATAACGCAACTTCACACAAAACCAGAATCCAAAATTAGAACTACCCTTGATACGAGGTCACATTCATCTTTATCCTGAACCAAAACCGGTTGGATTAGTATACAAATATGAAACAAATCAGGTTGGATAAATGTAAAATTACCAGAAAATCCGGTTGTATTTATACCGGTTTCAATGCAAAATATGGTTGTATTCATCCTGTTTTTCGAGGAAAATCAGGTTGTATTCGTCCATAGAGAACAGAATTGGCAAGATAGGCAAGTTACTCTGCTATACGTTAAAATAGTATGAGTCAACAGTTAAAACACCCGAAGGAGGAGACATGAGCGACGACAATGTATTCATCATCGACGGTATCAAAACGCAATGGGACGATAATTCGCTTTGTATCTCCGAGCAGGGCTTTGACCGCACCGCCGTCATGGACAACCAAGGCAACATCATTTCCTCAACATTCGGTAAAGAAGGAATCCCGTTCCTGAAGCATTGGTTCGCCCGGGTCAAACCAATGATTGATGACTTCCGCGCCATCGACCGGGAATACGCTTATGTCTGAGGTCTTCTTCCTCGCGGGTTACAGCGTCTATTTCAGCACTCTTGACAAAGAACATGGTATCCATGTGCATGTAGCGAGTGGCTCGAAACGAGATTTTGCACGTTTTGTCCTTCAAAGTGACGGTACAGTGCTTCTGGCTCATAACCATGGCCATCTTCCGACGAAGCATATCAAACTGATTGAGGCAGCCATCAGGCAAAATTTCGGTGAGATTGTTGATGATTGGCGCCGACTTTTCGGTAATGACGTTCACTTCGATAAATAAAACAAAGTGCAGAGAACCTAAAACAGTTCGCTTTTAATCATCGCTTCCACGCAAAATCAGTATTGGGGCCGGCACCGATTTCGAAATGGTATTTGGCGATTCCCAGGTCGGTGTGTGTGCAGGGGCCCAGGCTGGCTTTGGCTGTGACGGTGCGACCGTCCGGTTGAAGGGTGAAGACGAATTTTTGCTGATTCAGGGACGTCGGAGCGAGTAACGCGGCTTCTATGCCGTTGCGGAACCATTCTGGAGTTTCCATGCCTTCAGGGACTCGCGCAACCTGGTCGTAACACTTGGAACGATGCTGGTGGCCGTGGTTGGTTCCATAGCCCATGACAATGGCGAAACGTGGCCGCTCCCCTTGTTCGAGCGCGACATGCTTGGAGAGGTGACGGCCGAACTGGCGCACCCAACCGGTGTCGAGTCCAAGTTGAGTAGCCCGCAACAGAACGTGCGCACCGTAATAGCCGCAACGTTCCTCCCAATCCGGCGTTTTATCCGAGACGATGGCGACAAGATTGCGGGCGCCCTTGTAGATGCCGTAACTGGTGAGGAAACCTTCAAATGCCGCCGGGTCGTTGAGCTTCAGTTGCATACTCAAGTTGCCTTCGCGATTGCACTGATCAATGGTTCGCTGCAGATCGTCGGCGATATCCTGCGGAATCGGCTTGTCGGTATAATGCCGAACCGCATGCCGTACCCGAATCGCTTCGTTCAGTTCCATACTTCCCTACTTTGCAACGCATTTCGATTTCATGAGGAATCGTATTCGCTTCCGCCAGATCGGAATCAGGAACAATTCGACATGCGATATTCCTGTAGCAGTTACTTAACCGCCTTTTCGGCGGCGCGTATCTTGTTCTTCGTGTCGATATCCATGGACTGGTTGGGGCCGGCCTCGCCGGTGGACAGTGCGGCGACGAACGCCTCCTGCGGGACCTCGACATGGCCGAGCATCTTCATGCGCTTCTTGCCGGCCTTCTGCTTCTCGAGCAACTTGCGCTTACGGGTGATGTCGCCGCCGTAGCACTTGGCGAGCACGTCCTTGCGCAGGGCGCGGATGGTCTCGCGGGCGATGACACGCGAGCCGATGGCCGCCTGGATCGGGATTTCGAACTGCTGGCGTGGAATGAGCTTCTGCAGCTTCTTGGTCATCATCACGCCGTAGCTGTACGACTTGTCGCGATGGACGATGGCGCTGAACGCATCGACCTTCTCCCCTTGGATCAGGATGTCGACCTTGACCAGGTCGGCGCTCTGCTCGCCGTCCTCGTGGTAGTCGAGCGAGGCGTAGCCTTTGGTGCGGCTTTTGAGCTGGTCGAAGAAATCGAAGACAATCTCGGCCAGCGGGATGCGATAGTGCATCTCGACGCGTTCGGGGCTCAGGTATTCCATCGTGCCCATTTCGCCGCGGTGGTCCTGGCACAGGTCCATCACCGAGCCGATAAACTCCTTGGGTGTGATGATGTCGGCCGCGACCATCGGTTCGACAATCTGCTTGATCTTCCCGTCGGGGAATTCGCTTGGGTTCTTGACCTCGTGCATCGTGCCGTCTTCGGTGGTGACTTTATAGGTCACGTTCGGGGCGGTGGAAATCAGGTCGAGCCCAAACTCGCGGCTCAGGCGCTCGACCACAATCTCCATGTGCAAGAGGCCGAGGAAGCCGCAACGGAAGCCGAAGCCCAACGCCACTGAAGTCTCCGGCTCGTAGATCAGCGCCGCATCGTTCAACTTGAGCTTGTCAAGCGCATCGCGCAGCTCCGGGAACTGGGCGTTGTCGATCGGGAAAATGCCGGCATAGACCATCGGATGCGGGTCTCGGTAGCCAGGCAACGGCTCAGAAGCAGGGCGTATGGCCGAGGTGACGGTGTCGCCGACCTTGGACTGGCTGACGTCCTTCGCGCCGGTGATGATATAGCCGACCTCTCCTGCGCCGAGCGCCTTGGTCGGGGTCATATCCGGGCTGATCACGCCAATCTCGATGGGTTCGTGCGTCATGCCGATACCCATCATGTGCACTTTCTCGCGGCTTTTGAGCTCGCCGTCGACCATACGGATGTAGGTGACGATGCCGCGATAGGTGTCATAGACGGAATCGAAAATCAAGGCGCGGGCGGGAGCCTTCGGGTCACCGTGCGGGGCAGAGATTTCCAAGACAATCTGGTCGAGCAGGTCCTTGATGCCTTCGCCGGTTTTGCCGGAAACGCGCAGCACATCGGAAGGTTTACAGCCCAGCAGGTTCGCGATTTCTTCGGCATGCTTGTCCGGTTCGGCGCTGGGGAGGTCAATCTTGTTCAGGACAGGGATGATGGTCAAATCGTCTTCGATGGCCATATACAGGTTGGAAAGCGTCTGCGCCTCGATGCCCTGCGTGGCGTCGACCAGAAGCACCGCACCTTCGCACGCGGCCAGGGCACGCGAGACCTCGTAAGTGAAATCGACGTGACCCGGAGTGTCGATCATACCGAGCGTGTATTCCTGCCCGTCGAAGGTCCACGGCACGCGCACGGCCTGCGATTTGATAGTGATGCCACGCTCCTGCTCGATATCCATGCGATCGAGGAATCGGTCGTGCATCTCGCGTTGCGGCACGATGCCGGAAAGCTGGAGGATGCGGTCGGCCACCGTGGACTTGCCGTGGTCGATATGCGCGATGATGCAGAAATTGCGAATCAGCGATTGATCGGTGAATCCCGGTTTGTTCTTCGCCTCAGTCACTGATGCCACTCCTTATCCACAAATACCCCATAGCGGAATCTCTCCGATTCCGCCTTTCCTATAGTAAGCCTTATTCTAACGGCCGCGGTAGGCAAAGGAATTACGTGACATGCAATGGACAAAGCGCCCCTGCATTGCGGAATCGTTAAGTCTCCACTGAAAAAGAAAGATGGAATATTCAACGAGAAGTACGGAAATATCGGCATGAGGTGTTATTCTTAACTTTTGTATGTCCTTATAGAAAACGTTGTTTGGAGAAATTGTGGCAAACATTAAGTCGCAGAAGAAGCGCGTGCTGACCAATGAAAAGGCGCACAAGCGCAACGTGTCCGTGAAGTCCAGCCTGAAGACTGCGATTCGCAAGACCCGTGAAGCCATCGAGTCCGGAGACAAGGCAGCAGCCCAGGCCGCTTACCAGATCGCCGGCCAGAAGCTCGACAAGGCCGCCAGCGCGGGCGTGGTTCACAAGAACCAGGCCGCCAACCGCAAGTCCAATCTCGCAGTCGCCATCAACAAGATGTGAGAAACGGCTTAAAGGTTAGATGCCTTTAGATCAGTGAAGTCCTGTGGGCTGTGAACGTATGGTTACGTTTGCAGCCCACAGGACTTTTTGCATTCCGTTATAAACTCCCCTACGTTTGACAGGACAGTTTATAAAGTTTTATTATAACGAAATTCAATATTATTTTAATGATTATCGTTAATTATTTGTTGATTAATGATATGCTCATGATATTCAAGAAGTTGAAATTGACTAAGGAGCACATCATGTACCAGCCCAATAAAACCGACACCGTCATCAAATGGGCGGCCAAGATCCTTCAATGGGTCAACATCGTGTCGGCGGTTCTGGTGCTGATCGGTTCGATCTACACGGGAATCCTCAACGGTTCGTTCCCGAAATCCTGGCAGCATACCCAACTGCCCAGCGTCTACGGATTCAGCATCGCCATCACCTTTGGCAATGCCTCACAACATAAAGGCGAACTGATCTGCTATGCCATCGGAGCCATCGCCATTCTGTGCATTTTCGCTTACGCCTTCATGAACCTTTATAAGGCATTCGACCGGATGCATCGCAATCCCGAATCCGGCGAGCCAACACCATTCAGCCCCGAAATCACGAAAGCCGTACGCAACATCGGAGTCGCTCTGGTCTTGGTCTGGGTCATCGGCACCTTGGTCGCGGCCGCGTTGCCATTTGGTCATGGCTTCTCAGAAGGATGGACGCAAGGAGCCTATGACTTGGATGGCACCACCACCTCTGCGCCATCCGTTAGCGTCAAGCCTGACATCAGCACCTCCCCTATCAGCATCATTTGGCTTGTAGCCGGCATCTTCATCTTCTGCGTCGCAAGAATCCTAAGATATGGAGAAACCTTGCAGCGTGAACACGATGAACTGATCTGAAGAGGACACCATGATTTTCAGAAAGCCGAAAAACACCCAATCAACTGGCGAGTCGCAGGAAGATTCCTCTTTTCGACTGACGGAAAGCAGCGCTGCTGGCGACTCCGTCGATGACACCACCGCCCGTGCCGATAACCAACACGAGACTTCAGCCGTACAACCACAGCACGCCACAACCGATGCCATCTCATTGCCCAATCAAAGCGAACAGGACAACGGTACCGACGAAACATCCCACCAGCCGACAGGCACTATCGTGCTCGAGCTTGACAAGGTGATGGTCGACCGGCATATGTCGCTCAAGGAGCTGGCGGACGAGGTCGGAATATCCAACGTCAACCTCTCGAAAATCAAGAACAACCGCGTGGCGGCCATCCGTTTCACGACACTGGCCGGCATCTGCGAAGCGCTGGAATGCCAGCCCGGCGACATCCTCAAGTACGAACCAAAACAGCCGACGTGATAAACGCCCGCCCACACGACGAAAAGCACGCTTTCGGGCCGTTTTTCGTGACTTTCGTCGTATGACAGGAATTCGAATACCTGGAATTCCAGCGATATGCGATGACAGAATCTGCGGGCAATCAATGATTGCAACAGGAAGTACCTGCACCGGCGAATCTTATTCTCCTTCGATATTCTCCGGACGCAGCATCGATGCGGGATCCTCGTGCCGCTGACTGACCACTTGGGCCTCATATAAACCGCGGTAATACGGGCAATCGGACAATAATGTCTCGTGATCACCCTCTCCGACTATATCGCCGTCACGCAGGACGACTATATGACTGGCGTGGGTGATGGTGGTGAAACGATGGGCGATGAGGATGGTGGTGCGCCGCGGCCCTTCCTCCGTACTATCCGCCCGATCCAGCGAGTCGAAGAAGTGCTTCTCGGAAAGGGCGTCCACGGATGCGGTCGGCTCATCCATAATAAGCAATGACGGCCGTCTGAACAAAGCGCGGGCCAGGGCGACGCGCTGCCATTGCCCGATGGAAAGTTGGTAGCCGCCCTCGAAGTGCCTTCCCAATACAGTATCCAAACCCTCGGGCAGTGACTGCCCCAGACCCTTCATCCCTACCAGATCAAGCGCATGTTCAATGGCATCATCATCGTTGATTCCATCCAGATCACCAAATCCCACATTCTCACGTAAGGGCCGCTCGTATCGTATGTAATCCTGGAAAATCGCAGAACACCTCTCGTACAATGACGCACGGGAATACTCACTGATATCCCTACCGTTAATGAGAATCGACCCGGAAGTGGGCTCATAGACACGTAAAATCAGTTTTGCGATAGTTGATTTACCGGCACCATTGAGTCCAACAAGAGCCGAACATTGACCGGCGGGAAGATCAAAAGAGACACCATGGAGAATTTCTTTGCCATCGGTGGAACCAGGATAGGCAAATCTTACTTTTCGGAAAGAAACGGTCACGGGCGTTCCATCATCGAGTTTCTCGCCGCCAGAGCGAATCACAGCCGGCTCAGTGTCCATGAGATGAACCCAATTGCCGGCGTAAAGCAGACTCTGATAAATGCTGGAGACCGAAACCAAAATGAGTAATACCGATTGCCCGAATGACCCTGTCGCACTGATATAACCGGCCAGCTGCCCGACATCGCCTGTATGCATAGCCTGAATCGCACCCACGGCGACCGCCCCGATATTGGCCAGAGTCGTAAGAATTCCCAAGCCAAGCGCAATCCACAGATAGGTACGTGACATAGCGAGATCCTGTTTGAGAAAACCACCGATAAGCGTCTTATAACGCCCTGATAACAAACCACCCAGACCAAACAGATGGATTTCCTTGGCTGCATTATCCGATGTCAGAATCGAACGATAATAGTCCGACAAGCGTTTTTCCCCTGCCCGCCGGTAATCGATATTGTACTGTTTGGAACTGGCCATCAATGTGCCGATGGTACCTGGAATAGGCGCCAGCAGAAGGAAAAAGGCCACCCATTTGTTCCATGAAACCAGTAAAGAGAATACGGATACAATAGTGAGGAACGACTGTAGAAAATCACGTGCACTATCAAATATATTGAAGATATGTCCGCCGGTATCTCCTCCGACCCGCTGTATGCGATCGAAGGTCTCCGCATCCTCGAACTGCTGCGTTTCGAGCGTAGTGAGCTTATCGACGATACTGCAATTAGCGCAGTAGGATAGTTTTTCTCGAATTGAGTCGGATAGATATTTAATGACGTTCTCGGTAACGAACATTCCCACTAGGACCACAGCGAAAAGTACCGCCGAATCGACAACCTTCGGAAGCAAACCCGTACCCACGGAATTCACGATCTGTGTCGTGGCCAAAATCTGAAGGGGCGACAGCAGGGCCCGCACCACAGTAAGAATGAGGAGGACAATGACGGCTATCGGCGCCACTGCCACGAGTAGCCGTAATGACTTCCGCAATGTCGTCAGAGACGAGATGCGAGAACGCTCCTTTGCCGAAGGCTTATCATCTCTCGTACTATCACCAATCGACATGCTGCCTCCTTCGAGTCGATTTCACGTGCTTGAGCTGAAGGTTTGGTGTCAGGTACCTCGATTTTCCCGCCCTGCTGGGACAACAAATGCTTGTAATAAGCCATGCATGGTTTTCCCGTTGCAAATAGTGATCTTTACTCTGATCATTCTTGATACCGGTACCCAATAATATATATGCGGAAAGCCATTCACGATTCACCCGCTCAAGCATGAAGTCGAAGGAGAACAGCAATAAACAATTAATCAGCTGATTGGCGAATGGAAACATAAAAGCAAAAACAATCAACCGATTAATCAGTCAACAATAACCAAAACGCATTTCACTTGCTACTATCGGTCTTCTCGTCATCCTGTTTTGCCGGCAATGGCAAGTACGCGTGATGCCGCTTGATCGCCCCCGGCACCTTCCAATCGAAGCGTACGGAAAGCACACGCAAGATGACAACGAAGGCCACGATGGCAATATCGAATGTCACCTCAAGACTGAACGGAATGTGCCCGGCTTGGTAGGCACGGGTGACGAAGACGGTCAGAATACTGCCGATCAACGCCGGAACCGCATACCAATGGCTGTCGCGGATGACCGACGGGACGTCGTTGATGAGGATGTCTCGAATAAGGCCTCCCCCGATTGCCGTAATCAGTCCCATGAAAACAGCTGTCATGCCGGACGTATGATAAATCAACGCCTTTTGTGTGCCGTTGACCGCATATAAACCAAGCGCCAGCGCGTCAAGACCGACCATGATCCATTTGAGCCGGTCAACTTCCGGGTAAATGATGGCGACCGTGACACTGGCCAGCAAGCAAGTGATGACCAGACCTTTATCCGAGACACCGACGGGTGGGAATATGCCCAGCAGCACATCACGGATGATTCCACCTCCGAGACCAGTGAGCCAGACGGTCATCAAAATGGCGATAAAATCGTATTTTTTCTTGACGGCACAGAGCCCACCCAAAAGGCCGCAGCAAAAGGTCGCGATGTATTCGATGGCCCAGAAAAAGACGTTACTTTCCAGCGCCAATTGCATACCGCACATCCTTCTTCGAATTGTATAAAAGCCAATAGCAAAGTATAGCAAACACCGGCCAAAACAACGAGCAAACGGCCTGTGCCGTCATCATGATGAATCATGCGACGGCACAGGCCGTTTTTAATACGAAACTTCAGAGTCTCAAGTTCGCTTTAACGCTTTCGAGCGCTCAGCAGACCTTCCACATCCAGTCGTGCGGATCCTCGATCTCGCCCATCTGGATGCCGAGCAGCTCGTCACGCAGCTTCAACGTCAAGTCGCCGGACTTGCCGCCGTTGACCTCAACATCGAACTTCTCGGACTTGAAGCGGCCGATGGGCGTGATGATCGCCGCGGTGCCGCAGGCGAAGACCTCGGTGACCTCGCCGGACTTGATGTCCTCGAGCAGCTGGTCAAGCTTGATCATGGTCTCGACGACGTCGTGGCCGTGGTCCTGCGCCAACTGGATGAGCGAACGGCGGGTGACGCCAGGCAGAATGTTGCCCGTGAGCGACGGGGTCTCCATGTGGCCGTCCTTGTGCACGGTGAACATGTTCATGCCGCCCAGTTCCTCAAGGTAGGTCTTGGTGGCCGCGTCGACGAAGCAGACCTGCTCGCAGCCGTGGTCGGCGCCGCGGTACTCGCCAAGAAGCGAGGCCGCGTAGTTGCCGCCGCACTTGGCGAAGCCGGTGCCGCCGGGGCCGGTGCGGAACCACTTGTCTTCCACCCAGATGCTCACCGGTTTGACGCCGCCCGGGAAGTACGGGCCGGAAGGCGAGGCGATGACGCAATAGTCGACGGTCTGCGGCGCACGCACGCCGAGGAACGCCTCGGAGGCGAACATAAACGGACGCATGTAGAGCGTGTATTCGCGGCGGGTCGGCACCCAGTCGACATCACGCTTGACCAGCGCGGCCACGGAGCCCAAGAAGTCTTCCTTGGAAAGTTCCGGCAGATAGAGACGCTTGGCGGAATTGGCGAAACGCTCGGCGTTCGCGTCCGGGCGGAACAGCCAGGTGCTGCCGTCGGCGTGGCGATAGGCCTTGAGGCCTTCGAAGCACTCCTGTGCGTAATGCAGGACGGAGGCGCCAGGGCTCATGGGCAGAGGACCGAAAGGCTCGACTTGGCGATCGCCCCAGCCGCTGTCCTTGTGCCAGACCATGTGGGTCATGTTATCGCTGAAAAGCTGGCCGAACGCCGGCTTGTCAATCAGCTTCGCGCGCTCGGCGTCGGAGGCGGGATTCGGGTTGTCGAGAACCTTGAACGGTTCGGTCAATTTCGACAACGCCGCTGGATCATGATGGGATTGCTCAGTCATTTGCACTTCTTCTTTACTTCAGCCGTCTGGCGGCCGGAATGGTGGTTTGCCATACGCTTGTGGCGCTTGGTTATGCTGCTACTTTCGCACATAACCGCACAGGTATGGTGAAATCGTTCACATTATGAAAAAGACAAGTGCCTGGGCGCACCCTGTTTTTCTATGAGTACAAAGAAAAAGGCCTGCACCTTCACCGTTATGGAAAAGGTACAGGCCGAACGAATCAACCGTATCAACGGAAGTGTTCACATCTGCTGAAAGACGGAATCACTTCTTGTCGGCGTCAGCGGCAGCGTCATCAGAGGCAGCGGCATCCGTGTCGCCCTCGGCGGCAGCGCCTTCCTCACCCTCGGCACCAGCAGCGGTGGCAGTGGCGTCCTCAGCGGAGACCGCGGTGGTGGCGGTGGCGTCCTCAGGAATCTCGACGGAGACGACGGACTCGTCGGCGTCGGTGTTGACGAACTCGACGCCCTTGGGCAGCTCAAGATCCTTAGCGAAGACCTTCTCGCCGTCCTGCAGGCCATCGACGTTGACATCGATGCGCTCGGGCAGGGCGTCGACGCTTGCGCGCACACGGAGCTGCTGGATGTCGACGAACGCGACGGCCGCGCCCTTCGGGGTGCCCACGGCGAAGACCGGGACGTCGACCTCGATCTTCTCGCCGGCCTTGACCTCGTAGAAGTCGATGTGCTCGACGATGCGCTTGACAGGGTTGCGCTGGACGTCCTTGACGACGGCCATCTTGGAATCCTTGCCGTACTTGATGGTGAACAGCGCGTTCGTGCGGCGCAGGGCCAGCGTGGTCTCGCGCATCGGCAGCTTCACGAAGATGGGGTCGTTGCCGCCGGCGTAGATGGTGGCCGGAATCTCCTTTGCCACGCGCATGCGGCGGGCAGCGCCCTTGCCGAACTGGTCGCGGACTTCGCCCTCGATGGTAATGGTGTTTGCCATAATGTAATCTCCTTGAGATCATTTACCTATATGTACTGCATTGTTCCGGTGCACCGACGCGCCGAAATCGCAGCCTCAAAGAGACCCAACACATTCAGCCCAGTCGATAACGGGAATCGCTTCCCCTCGCCAAAGCGCGACAGATATAAAAACCTGCCGAAACAACGTTATTAATAATAAGTCCTCAAGTAGACATGGCATATCGCGTATTCAAGTCAGAGCGTTGAAATAAACGCTGAACGTAACAAACATGGAAGATTCGCTAATCATCATCCAAGATTGTGAACCCAAACATTTATGATGGAAGATAATTCTTGGCCCAAAGGAAGGAAGCCCATCATGGCCCGACGTCGCCACACAACCACCGTTGTCCGCGCGCTTCTTTGCACAGGTGCCGCCACGGCCGGCGCGCTTTACCTGACGGCCGATTACCTCTTCCGGTTCGTCCTTGAGCCCGGCTGGAAGCATTCGCTCTTCCACAGCGACCAGCCAGACACCACCTTGGCCGCGCGCCAACCCCACCATGATGCCAAGGAGGAGGCCGAGGCCGCGCAATGGTTCGAGGACGCGAAACGAGAGACGACCATCACCGCTTTCGATGGCGTCCGCCTTCATGGCTGGGTGCTCGATCCGGATTGCTCCAATCCCCTGCAACATCTCTATGCCATTTGCTGCCATGGTTATTCAGGCGTTCCCGCCGAGATGGCGAAATACGCGCATCGCTTCTCCAAACTCGGTTTCACGGTGTTCACCCCGGCCCACCGTTGCCATGAGCGTAGCGACGGCAGATATATCGGCATGGGGACCCTCGAACACCGCGACCTGCTGCGTTGGATCGATGCCATCGTCGCCGATGACCCGAAAGCGAGAATTTTGCTGGATGGCAATTCCATGGGCGCGGCGACGGTGATGCTGGCCGCCGGTGATCCCAAACTGCCAAGCAACGTCAAGGCGGCGATAGCTGACTGCGGCTATACCAGCCTTCAAGACCAATTCCTTTACAGCGCCAGTCACCTTTACCATGCGCCGGAGCTCCTCGCCAAACCGGCGATCCACATCATGAGCTCCATCGCGCGTCGCCGCGCAGGATACGATTTCACCGAAGCCTCATGCGTCCAGGCGTTGCGCCATACCTCGATTCCCATGCTGTTCATCCACGGCTCAGCCGATGATTTCGTCAACCCGGCGAGCCTCGAGCGCAATTTCCGTGCCTGCGCCAGCCCAATCAAGCAGAAACTGATGATCCCAGGTGCGGCGCACGCGATGTCTGCCTCCACGGACCCCAAGCGCTATTGGAAGACCGTGACGGCTTTCGTGACCAAGATCTTCCACCTCAACAAACCCAAAGGCGTGTCGGGATACATCGTTTTCAACTGATAGCACAATCCCGAACGAATGAGTTTTCCTCGTCGACACAGGTTGAGCGACGAATATATATGGTCATTTTCGCTTGGTCGCACCGTTCCCACCCACACGTTCCACTGATGTGGAGATACGCTGGAGGCCTTGTGAAACATGGCTTCCCTTACGCTACCGTAAGGTGACGAAACGCGACAAACCCTATAGAATTGGCTTCATTGCTTGAATACAACGCCGCTATAGAAGGTCGAGGAGTGCACACGTGTCAGTCATCAACTCACTGAAAAAGGAAACACTGAAGCTGAGCCAGAAGGCCTTCCATTTGGGCAACGGTTTCGAGCATCCGGTCAACACCGAGGATCCGGAAACGCCGGACTTCAATGACGACCGTCATCTCGCCACTGTGAAGCCCGTCGATTATTCGACATTGCCGCACAGCCACGAATGGGGCCCCGGCTACCCCACCAAACTGTTCGTCGACGACAAGACCGGACTGCTCACCGTCACCACGGCCGGCAACCCGCCAATCGACGACGACATGTCGATCTACGACCTCTATGTCGAACGAGCGGAGCGCATGGGTGACGATCCGTTCTACACGTTCAAGGCCGATAACCGTTGGGTCACCAAGACCGCCAACGAGTTCCTTGAGGACGTGCGCAGCGTGGCCAAAGGCCTGATGCATTACGGAATCGACAAAGGCGACGGCGTCTCCTTCATGTCCCACACCTCATACGAATGGGACGTCGTGGACGCGGCCGTGATGGCCGTGGGCGGCGTGCTGGCGACCATTTACGACACCGATTCGGCCGAGCAGATCCGCAACATCGTCAACAATTCCGACTCGCGTCTGCTCATCGTCGAAACCAACGAGATGCGCGAGAAGGCCGACGGCGCCGTCGAGGACTGCCCGACGCTCGAAAAGATCTATACGCTCGAGGCCGGGGCGCTTGAGGAACTGCGCGACTACGGCAAGTCGGTGAGCGACGAGGCGCTCGACCAGCGCATCGATTCCATCAAAAAGACCGACCTGTGCTCCATCGTCTACACCTCCGGCTCAACCGCCGCTCCCAAAGGCGTCGAGATGACGCACGAGCATTACTGCACCACCGCGCTGAACCTTCGCGACTACATGCCGAAACTCTTGAAACAGAAAGGCAGGTCCGTCCTGCTGTTCCTGCCGCAGGCACACACCTTCGCCCGTGCGGTCAATTACATCGTGGTCGCCAGCGACCTGCGCATCTACATCGCCGGCGGCATCAAGACACTTATCAGCGACCTACAGGTCGCCAAGCCCAGCGTCACCATCCTCGTGCCACGCGTGTGGGAGAAGGTCTACAACGCAGCCTCGCAGAAGGCTGGAAACGGGGCCAAGGGCGTGGCATTCGCCGCTGCCGTGGTGGCGGCCCAAGAGTACGAGAAGGAAATGAGCGAGAACGGCAAGGCCAGCTTCGCCACCCGCGCCCGCCGCGCCGCCTTCGATCCAATCGTCTACAAGTCGCTGCGAGAAGTGCTCGGTGGACACGCCGAGTGGTTCGTCGCCGGTGGCGCCCCGCTCGATCCGGAACTGCTCGCCTTCTTCCGCGGCGCCGATATACCCGCCTACGAAGGCTACGGCCTGACCGAAACCACCGCGCCCTGCGCGTTCAACCCGAAGGGCACGCCGTTCCATGAGGGTTCGGTCGGCGTCCCCTACCCCGGCTTCTCGATCCGTCTGGCCGAAGATGGCGAGATTCAGGTCAAGGGAACCTGTGTCTTCCACCGTTACCACAAGAACGACGAAGCCACCGAACTCGCCTTCACCCCAGACGACTGGTACGCCACCGGCGACCTCGGGCGCCTGAGCGATGACGGGTTCCTTTACATCACCGGCCGCAAGAAGGACCTCATCATCACCGCCGGCGGCAAGAACGTCGCCCCCGGACCGATCGAGGAGATCATCCAACGCTGCCCGTTCGTCTCGCAGGCGCTGGTGCTCGGCGACAAGCGCCCATTCATTTCCGCGCTCATCACGCTGGACGAGCCCTCGTTGCGCCAGTGGCTCGACGCCGCCGGTCTCGACCAGGACATGCCCATGGAAGAGGCATGCAAGAACGCCGTGGTCCGCGCCGAAGTGCAAAAGTGGGTCGACAAGGCCAACGAAGGCGTCTCCCGTGCGGAATCCGTACGCAAGTTCATCCTGCTGCCCGAGGAGTTCAGCCAGGAGAACGGCATGCTGACCGCCTCGATGAAGGTGATACGTCCTGCGGTCATCAAGCACTACGCCAACCTGCTCAACACGCAGATGTACACCAAGAAGAAGTAAGCAAAATCGTTTCCATGCTTTATGAATCGGCTGATGCTGGGATATCCTCATTGCCAGCCGATTTTATGTTGACAAGCAGATGCCGAATCCTGATTTGAGCCGATAACGCTTTATCGGTTATTTATATGGCGCAAAGCGTGCATTTGGGTGTCTCCGCGTCTAGTATGGCAACAAGCGCGCAGTGGTCCGCTGGAGTTTCCAATCGTTTGGGACGTGGCGCAGGCAACGAGTAAGCATTCATATCACGAAGTGGGAGGGCATCCATGGACTGGAGCTTCATAGCCCATAACGCTCACTACTTCGTCAACGCCGGTTACATGACCGTCTTCATCTCGTTCTTCGGCATTGTCTTCAGCATCGTTCTGGGTGTGGTTTGCGCGGCCATCGAAGCGGCCAATATCCCGATCTTGAAACAGATCGTCCGTGTATATATCGAACTTTCACGTAATACACCATTGCTGGTCCAGCTCTATTTCCTCTATTTCGGACTGCCGAAACTCGGCGTCTCATGGTCGGCGGAAACCTGCGCCATCGTGGGTCTCACTTTCCTCGGCGGCTCGTATATGGCGGAAGCGTTGCGCGGCGGGTTCGAGGCCGTGCCGCAGATCCAGCGTGAATCGGCGCAAGTGCTCGGCTTCAGCCCCTCGCAGATGCTGGTTCATGTCACCGTGCCGCAGGCGCTTTCCACCGCCATTCCGGGCGTGGTGGCCAACATCATCTTCCTCGTCAAGGAATCGTCGGTGGTCTCCGCCATCGCGCTGGCCGACGTCATGTACGTCACCAAGGATCTGATGGGCCAGACCTACAACACCTACGAATCGCTGACGCTGCTGATCATCACCTACCTCATCATCCTGCTGCCGATTTCCATCATCGGCACGGTCTTGGAGAGGAGGTTCGACTATGCACGGCGCTGAGATACTGCTGCAGCCGGGTGTTTTTCCGCGTCTGCTGCAAGGCCTATGGGTCACCATCTGGATAGCTGGGGCCTCCGTCCTGCTTTCCCTGCCGGTCGGCCTCATCGTCGGCTGGCTGATGACGCTACGCAACCCGATCATCCGTTTCGTGATGCGCGTCTACCTTGATTTCATCCGTATCATGCCGCAACTGGCGCTTCTGTTCATCGCATTCTACGGCTTCGCCCGCGCCTTCAACTGGAACCTCGACGCCACCGGCGCCTGCGTGCTGGTCTTCGTGCTTTGGGGCGGGGCCGAGCTCGGTGATCTGGTCCGTGGCGCTTTGGAATCGATTCCACGAACGCAATACGAATCCGCCCAAGTACTCGGACTCAATTCGTGGCAGACCTTCAGCAGGGTCATCCTTCCGCAAGCATTGCGTCGTCTGCTCCCTGCCAGTGTCAATCTCGTCACCCGCATCGTCAAGACGACCTCGTTGGCGGCGTTGCTTGGCGTGATCGAGGTCATCAAAGTCGGCCAGCAGATCATCGACGCGAACCGCTTCCAATACCCGGACGCTACGCTGTGGATCTACGGCGTGATCTTCTTCATGTATTTCTTCGTATGCTGGCCGCTCTCTATTGTGGCCAGAAGGCTTGAAAAGAGGTGGGCTCATGACTGATACTACGGTTACGACCAATGCGAACGCACCGCACGAAACCCTGCATATCCGGCATATCACCAAGCAGTATGACAATGCCGAGAAGCCGGTTCTGAACGACATCTCCTTCGACGTTCCGGCCGGCCAGGTGTTCGTCATTCTCGGGCCTTCCGGCTCCGGCAAGTCCACGTTGCTACGCACCATCGCAGGTCTCGAACCCATCCAGGGCGGCGACATCACCATCGGCGACGAGGTGTTGCGCACGTCCGGCAAGAAGAAGGATATCGCCAAAGCGAACGCGGCCAATGGTTCAGGTTCGAAGGCCGGCAATGACAACGAAAACCCGGTCAAGGTGGGTATGGTCTTCCAAAGCTACGACCTCTTCCCCAACAAAACCGTGCTCGGCAACATCATGCTTGCGCCGGTGCTGGTGCAGAAACGCAAGAAGGATGAGGTCAAGGCCGAGGCCATCCAATTGCTGAAGCGCGTGGGGCTCGCCGACCGTCAGGATGCCTGGCCGCACGAGCTTTCCGGTGGGCAGCGCCAGCGCATCGCCATCTGCCGCGCGCTGATCGAGCACCCGCAGATCATGCTCTTCGACGAGGTCACCGCCGCGCTTGACCCGGAAATGGTGCGCGAAGTACTTGACGTCATCGTCGAACTTGCCGACAGCGGCCAGACCATGCTCATCGTCACCCACGAAATGGCGTTCGCCCGCGCAGTGGCCGACCATATCATCCTGCTTGAGGACGGCGGCATCGTTGAGGAATCCGACGACGCCGAACAGTTCTTCAACCATCCACAATCCGAACGCGCCCAGCAGTTCCTGAACACGTTCACGTATGCTCGTGAGAGACAATAGCTGATAGTTTTTACCGGCATCAACCAATAAGGAAGCAAAGGGAGGTCGAATGATGAACCGGAACATACCGAATATGCGTTTGGTGGCACGAATGTGCGGCACCACGGAGCCGAACCGATGTCAACTCATGGCCTCCATGTCTCGCTGATCTGCATCAATAAGATTTGATATGACATATCGCCAATTACGCCGGAAACATATAGGTCGCGGTCTGTAATCGGCAAAACTAGCGTAATGCTGGAATCCTGACATTCCATCATCCGGCTAGACCAGTATTTTTTACATCCCTATTCAAAGAACTTGTAAATAAAAAGAAAGAACATCATGACAACGAACGTATTGAAACGAGTGGCACAAGCGATGATCTCCGCGGCGGCAGCCGTGGCCATGCTGGCTGGATTCGCCGCATGCGGACCCTCCGGCGCGACTCCGAGCAGCGACAACAATTCGGGTTCCAGTTCCGCAGGTGCTGGCAAGCAGCAGACCGCCCGCACCATCGCGCAGATCAAGAAGTCCGGCAAACTCAAGGTCGCGGTCTTCTCCGACAAGGCGCCATTCGGTTACGTCGACAAAGACGGCAAGAACCAAGGCTATGACATCGTCTTCGCCGAGCGTCTGGCTAAAGACCTTGGCGTAAAGCCCGAATACACCACCGTCGATCCGGCCGCTCGCGTGGACGTGCTCGCCAGCAACAAGGTCGACGTCACGCTCGCCAACTTCACCGTCACCCCCGAGCGCGAGGAGAAGGTCGACTTCGCCAAGCCCTATATGAAGGTCGCGCTGGGCGTGGTCTCTCCCGACTCCAAGCCGATCAAAAGCGTCGACCAGCTCAAAGGCAAGACGCTGATCATCGCCAAGGGCACCACCGCCGAACCATACTTCGCCAAGTACCCTGACATCAAGCTGCAGAAGTACGACCAGTACGCGGACGCCTACAACGCCTTGCTCGATGGCCGCGGCGACGCGATGAGCACCGACAACACCGAGGTGCTCGCCTGGGCCAAGGCCAACAAGGGCTTCACCGTGGGCATCACCAAGCTCGGCGACGAACAACCCATCGCCCCGGCCGTGCAGAAGGGCAACAAGGAACTCTTGAACTACATCAACGAGGAGATTGTCAAGCTCGGCAAGGAGCAGTTCTTCCACAAGGACTACGACGAGACCCTGAAGCCAGTCTATGGCAGCTCCTCCAACCCCGATGACATCGTCGTGGAAGGTGGAAAGCTCTGATTATTCACCGAATATAAAAACTACAGCACATCACTCTTTACGGTCCATTCCCCTCCATTGTGATGCGATGCGATACCTCTGGATGATTTCATCAGCATGGGTCACCGCCAGAGGGCGAGGAGTCGCCAACTCCGTCCGCTTTGGCTTCCAATCGTCACGGATTTTCGTCACTTTTTCGTCACGCAGCACCGCAGCCGCCTGTATCGTGGCTCCTCTTGCCACAGCCTGCTCGACATCAGTGCCGTAAATGCTCTGGCCCATGAAGTCCGCCAGCGCCTGCAGGAAAGCGGGCGAGTGAATGGCCCCACCTGTGGCGACGATCGTGCCGTCAAGGTTCACGCCAGCGTCAATCATGAAGCGCCGGCCGGAGTCCATGCCCAGGGCGATGCCTTCGATAAGCGCCAAAGCCAAGGACTCCCTTGTGGTATCGCTGGTCAATCCGTCGATCGAAGCCGTGGCCAAAGGGAGGTCCGGAGTACGTTCGCCATCGAGATAAGCCACAAAAATAGGACGATCCGCATTGGTGGCCGCCTTGGAAGCCAAGACATTGAGCTCCTGCAAATCAACCCCAAGCCAGGAGGCGACCACGCCGAACGCCTTCGCACAGTTAAGCACGCAAGTCAGCGGCAACCATCCTCCAGCCGCATCAGCCACACCGCTGACCAGGCCGTTCTCATCATAGACAGGCTGTTGCGAAGCGGTGAAGGTGACGCCAGAGGTTCCCAAGGAAAGGGCGAGGTCTCCGGGAAGGATTCCCAATCCCAATGAAGAGACCTCCTGGTCTCCGCCGCCGGGCCCTATGACGATTCCCGGACGGAGTCCGAGTTCCTGCGCGGGCGCTTTCTGCAAGATCCCGGCACTTTGCTCGGGGCCCAGGACCTCGGGGAACGTTATATCTTCGAATTGCGGGCCCTTCCCACCAACGGCCGCATTGAAGACTTCAGGAAGATAACGGCCGTGCAATGAATCATAATAAGCGGTGTTTGAAGCGTCGGATCGATCGGTGGTATAACGCCCCGTCAGCCTGAACGTCAAGTAGTCATGTGGAAGCATGACCGTTTTGGCACGCTTCCAGATTTCCGGTTCTTTTCTCGCCATATAGGCGACTTTTGAAGCGGTGAACGACGAAGTCGGCAGGGAGCCGGTCAGATGGATCCATTCCTTCCTGCCAATCGTGCGGATGAGCTCATCGTTTTGCGGCGAGGTCGTGGTGTCGTTCCACAACTTCACTTTTCTGATGACGGCATTGTCTTGGTCCAGCATCACCAATCCGTGGCACTGCGCCGAAATCGAGACGGCGGATACATCTTCGGCGCGGTAGCCAGGTTGCAATCCGTCGATCGCCTGGTGCGTCGCCTTGACTAGGGCATCCCACCAGTCGGAGGTGTACTGCTCGCTCTTCGGCGGATGGGTTGGAGGATGAGGCCCTTTCCCATGGCCGACAAGCCTGCCGTCATAGGCGTCACGCAATTCGACCTTGCATGATTGTGTGGAGGAATCGACCCCCATGACCAATGTCGCCATCATGTTCTCCTTTCCGTCGTTCCGCGACCTTGGGTCAACAGAACAACGAAATTCACCAATTGCTGTGATGATTGCCTATTTCGCGGAATTCGCCAACTTGCCTACCAGGCCCGCAGGATGGCGCGAGGCTATGTCCTTGGCGTTTTCTCCACGCCTTAGATGGACGGCCAGAGCCAAGGCATCACCCCAGGCGGCTTGCGCCAAAGAGGTTCCCATGCCGATATAGCCTTCAGGGTCGGCATCGCAATGAGGCAGCGCTTGGACCATCGTCGCCATATTGGCCAACGGCGATTCGGGCGACTGCGTCACAGCCACGATCTTCGCTCCGGCTTCAAGCGCCAACTTCACGAACGTGTTGACTTCGTCCGTCACGCCACCCTTGCTGATGGCGATGATGACATCGCCTTCTTTCACCGCGCCGACGGACCCATGAAGGGCCTGATCGGCGTTGAGATAAAGAGCCGGAGCGCCGCACAACGCAAGGATATGCGCCAGTCGGGAGGCAATCGAGCCTGAATCGCCAACAGCCGTGGTGAGCACAAGCGGAGCAGAGAGAACCATGTCCACCACCTGCTCGAAGCGCTCATCAAACACGCCTTCAATGTCGGCGACAGCCTGCGACTCTCCTTGGTTGAGTTCCCTGATTTGCTCCATGATTTCATGGCGATTATCAGTCATCATTCACCTTCCTTATCTTTATTCCATGTCAATTTTCTCCAGCGCCCCACCATGGGATACCGGAACGCATCGTCGGCTCGGCGATGATACCGTCCAAGGCGATATTGGGACCGACCACGAATCGATGCCACAATGAGCACTCCCAACTCCCGTGGCATTCTAAAACGAGATTCCATATAAGCTCTTTCGCTACTTCGCCTTATACCGGCTGTTCAAACACTTATCAATATAAATGCACTCGAATGTCATTACAACCACATTTTTGCGCTCATTTGAGCGATTTTGATGTCTTCAGAAGGCTTTATTTGGACATTGCCAACAGACTTGATAATCAAAAATGTATTTTAAATAAGAAAATAGCTGTTTGACAGCCAGAGGATGACAGATTGATCAGTGAGATCGCAAGACGATCTCATATTGGTGAGGAGACCAATTCCGAAACCGCGTCATCCTAGGGACTCTCAGGTTTCAACATTCATCTCTGCCAAGCACCTACCTAGTAATAGCAAACGTGCGCATCCCTGATTGAGGATTGCGCACGTTTGGACTCATATCTCCGCTCAGAAACCGAGTCGCTCCAGCTGCTTGGGGTCGGACTGCCAGCCTTTGGCGACTTTTACGTGCAGGTCGAGCTTGGATTTTTGGCCTACGATGCGATTGACTGCGGTACGCAGGCGCTTCTTGACCTGCACCAGGTGCTCGGCGCGGTGGCCGATGATGATGGGCTTCTGGGAGTCGCGCTCGACGTAAATCGAAACCATGACGTGCGCCTTGCCGTCCTCGGTTTCGGGATTGTCGGATTCGCCGGGGCGGTCGATAGAATCCACGACCACGGCCAACGAGTGCGGCAGCTCGTCGTCCAGCTCCTCGAGGAACGCGCCGCGCACCAGCTCGGCGATGGTGTCCTCCGGCTTTTCCTCGGTGATTTGGCCATCGGGGTACATCTGCGGGCCCTCAGGCATGTTGTCGATGAGCACGCGCTTGACCTCGGCCACGTTGTCGCGTTCCAGAGCACTGACCGGCACCACATCGGTGAAGTCGGCGAATTGGCTGATCTCGATAAGCTTCGCCATGAGCTCCTGACGGTTGAGCTCATCAATCTTGGTGACAATGGCAATCAGCGGCACCCTCCAGACGAACTTGCCCTGTTCGTGGTCGCCTTCTTGCTTGTTATGTTGAGAACCTTTGCCGCTTTTGTTGTTATCGGTTTTCTTGCCGTTTTCGCCGCCATCAACCTTGCGCGCGAACTCACTGCGCAGGCGGCTGAGGATGCGCTTGTCCCCAGGCCCGATCTCCTGATCGGCGGGCAGCAGGAACGCGATCTCATCCACATCGCTCAACGACTCGTCCACCACATCGTTCAGACGCTGGCCGAGCAGCGTGCGCGGGCGATGGATGCCGGGGGTATCAACGAGTACCAGTTGGGCATTGTCGGTGGTCAGAATGCCGCGGATGGCCTTACGCGTGGTCTCCGGACGCGAGGAAGCGATGGCAACCTGCGTACCGATCAAGGAATTGATCAGCGTGGACTTGCCGACGTTCGGCCGCCCGACCACCGCGACAAAGCCAGAACGATACGGTTCCTTGTTGTCAGACTGTTTTTCGCTATTCTTGCTCTCGGTCATGTTATTCGTTTCCTTTTACGTCCTGTTGCGTCTCTCGGTTGATTTCGTTTTCGTCGTCTTCGTCCTGTTTTTCGGCCATATCAAGCGTTGCTGGCTCGACCACGATGGTCGAGACCTTTTTGCGACGACCGGCGGAATCGACGGCAGTCAGACGCAAGCCACGCGTCACCGCGCTCATGCCGACGATCGGAACCCGGCCAAGCAGCTTGGTCAAGAGGCCATAAACAGTGTCGACATCATCCTCGTCGATATCCACTTCGAAGAGTTCTTCGAGGTCGGCGATAGGCGTGCGAGCGGGCATCTGCCACTTGTGGTCACCGATCTTCTTGGGCTCGGTGTGCTGAATGCGGTCATGCTCATCCTCCAGCTCGCCGACAATCTGCTCGATAGCGTCCTCGATGGTCACCAGTCCGGCGATGCCGCCGTATTCATCGACCACCACGGCCACATGCTGACGAGTGCGCTGCATCTCGTGGAAAAGGTCATCGACGGGTTTGGATTCGGGTACCAGCATCGGCTGGCGGCAGATGGATTTGACTTCACGGCTACGAGCTTCGGGGTTGAAGGCCGTGGCACGCACGGCATCCTTCAGATAGGCCATACCTACCAAGTCGTCGACGTCCTCGCCGATGATCGGGATACGCGAAAAGCCTGAACGTGAGCACAATTGCAGGAAATGTTCGAGCGTGGAATCGGATTCGACGCAGATCATATCGGTGCGCGGCACCATGATCTCGCGGGTCAATGTGTCGGAAAGCATAAGCACATTGCGTAGCATTTCCGCGACTTCAGGGTCGAAATCATCGGTCTCGACCAACCGGTCGATGGTCGCACGTCCCTGCTCACGCTGAATTTTTTCAAGTTCCTCGTCGTCGGAAAGCTCGTCTTCCTTGTCGCGTCGACGCTGCTCTTTGCCTTCTCCGGCCTTGGCGAACGGTGTCAACACAACGGCCAGCGAGATGATGCCAGAGAAGCGCATCATCACGTCGAGCGGCTTGGAAGCACCGGCAGAACGTGGACGGAGCAGAACCGATACCACAGCGACGATTAGTGCGAAAACCACTCCGGTAACCAACGCCACCCAGACAGGCTCCGAGAACAGCATGACGATAATGGCCACAAGAACGCCGTCAAAGACGTTGCAGAAGATACGGAAGAACGCGCAGGAACCGGCTGTGGCGTAACGGTCGACAATAAGCCGCTGCACTTTGTGGACCTTGCGAATCTGCTTGGCCTGCACGAACTTGCCGAGGTCCTCGTCGTCAGTCTGAATCTCGATAATCCGGTTGTTAAGGCTGGCCTTGGTGACACGCGAAACGGCGGATTCGCTCGACGCCATCATCATCGACAGCCATACCAGCAGCGCCGCGACGATGACGAGCACAACCACGGTGGCGATGGTCAAGGTATCCATATTCTGCGTGCTTTCCTATTTCTCGATACGATTTGCTGGTTCGTTGCGATGGTTATTTGATTTGGGTTTATCAAATCGTTGGTATCTTCAAGTTTATTAGCAAGGCGGGATAGCCAGTACATATTGTCGATAGATTCCATCAAGATATAAAATCCATCGACAAGGTCTCGAAAACAAACCAAGAGCTGCCATCACGATTCTTTATTATTACCGGAGGCGTGATTCGCATCCCACTGGGCCAGCAGATCGGTGGAACCTGCCGGCAGCACAGCCTGCGGCACCGGCTCGTCTCGGACGGCGAAGAATGTCAGCAACAGCTGGCGTTGCAAGCCGAACATCTGCCGTTCCTGCTCGGGGTCGACGTGATCGTAACCCAGCAAATGCAGGATGCCGTGGATGGCCAGAAGCATCATCTCGTCCATCGTTGAATGACCGGCGGCCGCGGCCTGCTGCTGCGCGACCCACGGGCAGATGACGATGTCGCCCAGAACACCTTCCATGACTTGCCCGTCCTCGCCAGGACGCAACTCGTCCATGGGAAAGCTCATCACATCGGTCGGGCCTTCGAGCTGCATCCAGCGCATATGCAACTGCGCGATCGGATCGGGGTCGACGAAAAGGATGGTCAGGTCGGACTGCGTGCTCACCTGCATGCGTTCCATCACCCACAAACCCAAGTCGGAGAACAGTTTCGGGTCGATCTGCCAGACTGTCTCATTGGTGACTTCGACGCTCAACGGCGTTCCCTTCCACTTGGATCCGTTTCATCTTGTGAAACCTTGAACGCTGAATCAGTGGTTTCATCTGATTTCGGTACAATATCGGGCTTGGCCGTTCCTCGTCCTGACTTGCGTCCGGTTTGATCGGTTGCATGAGCGGCATGCGCATCATAGGCCTGCACGATCTTGCCGACCAACTCATGACGCACCACGTCCTTGGCGCCAAGATGGGCAAAGCTGATGCCGTCGATGTTGCCAAGAATCGATTCAATGGATTTCAGTCCGGAATGCGGCACCGCCAGATCGATCTGCGTGACGTCGCCGGTGATGACAATTTTGGTATTGAAGCCAAGTCGCGTAAGGAACATCTTCATCTGCTGCTCGGTGGTGTTCTGCGCCTCGTCGAGGATGACGAAGGCGTCGTTCAACGTGCGGCCACGCATGTAGGCGAGCGGCGCGACCTCGATAGTGCCGTCGGTCATGTAACGATGCATCTGGCCAGCTCCGAGCATATCGGAAAGCGCATCGTAAAGCGGGCGCAGGTACGGGTCGACCTTGTCGTTCAAGGTTCCCGGCAGATAGCCGAGGCTTTCGCCGGCCTCTACGGCAGGACGCGTCAGGATGATGCGGCTTACCCGTCCATCCTCGAACGCACGAACCGCTTTGGCGACGGCAAGATAGGTTTTGCCGGTTCCAGCAGGGCCGATGGCAAACGTAATCGTATTGGCATCGATGGCACGGACGTAGAAAACCTGACCGGCGGTTTTCGCACGAACCGGCTCACCGTTGGCGAAGGCTATGACACCTGGAACATGGCGGTTTGCAATGGAACGCTTGCCTTCATCGCCATAATCTTCGTCATCATGGAATGAACGAGCCTGCGACCGCGAGCCAACCCCGGCACCAGCGAATCCGCGCGTATACGAATGCCCGGCATAGCCATGCCCACGACCGCCATCGCCCATCAGTCCGGCCTTCTTACCGACCTGCCGGGCCTCGAGCATCCGTCGCACGTTCATCGCGTCGGCCGGAGCCTTGTACGCCGCGTCGATGATGTTGTTGAGCACATCCGAAACCTTGTCGGCCTCGATGTCATCGCGCTTGTTGTAGGCGGAAATCTCGATGCGATTGCCCCGCACGAACACGTTGACCTCTGGGAAGGCGTGCTGCACCTCGGCGAGAACCTTATCTCCCGAACCCAGTACGGCCACCGGGTCAAGCTCAGTGGGGATGGTGATGACTCGTTTTGCGCTGGCCACCGCTCTCCTACTCTTCCATCGTCTCACCGGTCAGCACGTGCGCGTGCACATGGAAGACCGACTGGCCGGCATCCTCGCCGGTGTTGAAGATGAGACGATAGGCGCCGTGGAATTCCTTGTCGGCGATGGACTGGGCGATCTCGACGATGTGGGCGAGCTCGGCAGGATCGGACTTGGCCAGTTCGGCCACGTTGGCGCAGTGCTTCTTCGGCACGATCAGCACGTGCACCTTCGCCTTGGGGTTGATGTCCTTGAACGCGCAGGTGGTGTCGTCTTCGTACACCTTGGTGCTCGGAATCTCGCCCGCAATGATCTTGCAGAACAGGCAATCGTCGGCCATATATGCTCCTTACCAAAAGCTGTCAGGACGCGGTTGCGCCCTACTCCCCCATGCTATTAGCCCGCACGGATAATTACGCTGGCCGATACAGCGGAATCAGGCGAATCGTCCCAGCGCACGAGCCAGCAACGACAATGCGACCGGACCGGCGGTCGAGGCACGCATGATGTTGCCGCCCAGCACACACGCTTCGGCTCCGGCATCGGTGAATTGCTCAACCTCATCGTCGCTGATGCCGCCTTCGGGGCCGACCACAACGTAAATCGTACGTGGCTTGCCGTCGTCAAGGCAGCGTTGCTCAAGAAGCGAGACCTTCTGCTCGATGCCGTTCCATGTCGAGGTCGCGTCCTGATGCAATACAATTACCAGCTCATGGTGGACGCAGGCACGTCGGCAGATAGCCACCACCTGCTTGCTGGAGACGCAGTCATCCAAAGCCGGCTTCCAAGCGCGACGTGATTGCTCCGTAGCCGCGACCAACGTCTGATCCCATTTGCGGTCAGTGCGTCCGGCCTTCCACTTGGAAATCGAACGGTTGGCCTGCCATGGCACCACCTCGTCAACGCCAATCTGCGTGGCCATGTCGATGGCCTGCTCGTCGTGCCCGGTTTTCGCGAGCGCCTGCACCAGAGCGAGCCGTGTGACCGGCTGTTCCTCCGTGGTGAATTCCGAGACCTTGACCAAGCCGTTCTGCGTATCGGCCACTTCGCAATTGATGCGCAGCCCACGTCCGTCGGAAAGCTGGAGGTCGTCACCGTTCTGCAAGCGCATGGCACCCATCGCGTGCCTTTTGATGGCCGGCGGCAAGGTTATCGTCCAGCCTGCGCGCAGCTCGTCACGGTTGACCGGCACGTCATCGTGCTCGGCGTCGAATACAAAAAGCGGACTTGTCATAGTTCAAGGCTACCGGAACCGCGGACGAAGGTTTTGGAAGATACCGAAATAAGTACTTTGATTATTTATCAATAACCCACAGACCAATATGTTATCGACAAATCACACCGAAACATCGCATACAGGGGCTCTCACATCCGCAGGATATCGTCACGTGAATAATAAACCGCCCCGGCTCGTGGATATTCGCCTGTCAACTCGGGAATGGTGACGAAACGATAGCCCTTCTTTTTCAGTTGCGCGATGATATCGGGAACGGCCGCAACGGTATGCGGGTGGATATCGTGCATCAGCACAATCGCGCCTGGTTCGATCTGCGCCATGATCTTGCGCGTCAAGGACGATGAGGTCGCGCCATCGGACCAATCGTATGAATCCACTCCGTACATGGCAATCGCGGCGCCGGTCTGCTGGCCGATATACGTGCGGCTGGCCTCGTCGGCGGCACCGTGAGGCGGACGCACGAAGTTGACGGGAAATCCTGTGGCCGAACCGATGACTTCGCCGGTATCGTCGATCTGCTGCTGCTCGTGATGGTTCTGCATGATGGCCGGCAGGTCCTCATGGCTCCACGTATGGCTTTCCACCGGGAAACCAGCTTGCGAGACCTGACGCGCGAGCGCCCCGCCGTCGGCCTGCACCTTCTGCCCCATCTCAAAGAACGTGGCCCTCGCGTTCCCGGATTTGAGGTCAAGCAGCAGTTCCGGCGTCAACTTCGGGTCGGGCCCATCGTCAAAGGTCAGGGCGACACACTTCTGGACATCACAATCGACGTCGCGCGCCTTGTTGTGCGCCGCCACGGCTTGATCCGCGGCGGCATAAAGCCTGTCTTCGTCCCGCTTGCAAACCGAATACGGAGCGGCTTTCGTCACATCCTCATTCGCTTGATCGACCGCCTTGGTGAGTTGTGCCAGCGTCGCGCTCTTGATACTGTTTTTCTCGGACTTGGCGAAGCCCGCCACCCCGGCGGAGACGGCCTCAAGCTCTTTCTGCGCCGCCTTGGAAGCCTCAGCGTCAGTATCTTTCAGCACGAGCATGGGCTTGAACGCCTTGTCCAACGCCGCAATCTGACGCTGCAACGTAGCCGTCCATCCGTGTTCGCGTTTGGTTTCGGCGTTGAGCTTGGGTGTCAACGCTCTGCTCGTGCACGCCATGACGGGATTGGCGGATTCCTGGGCCGTGACTTGGTCACGGTGGCCCTGCGCGGTTTTCAAGGCGCTTTTGGCTTGTTCAAAGGCATGAATCGATATGGTCTTCTGCTGAGGCCCGCCATCCATCCCGGCTTGCTTGACCAACGCGGCATCTTGGGCAATCACCGTATCCAGATGCGCGGCGGCAAGCTCATACGAATTCCCCCATTGCACGCACTGCCCCATGCCCTTGCGGTAATAGGAATACGCGGGATCGAACAGCACCACCCCCAGAACGATCACCAACGCAACCACCAGAACCATGGCCAAGGCGATACGCGTGCCACGTCTTCCCCCGCTTTTCCGCGACCGTTGAGCTTTTGCCATATCGTCCCCAATTTCCGGTGCACCAACAAACACGGCCTTATTCTACCGTGAGTCCCATAAAGTCATCCGACACACCGGCCTGCCGAACGACGCCGGGAAGGTGTATAGTTCTATCTGTTGCTTGAACGACACCTGCCCAGGTGGCGGAATGGTAGACGCGCTAGCTTGAGGTGCTAGTTCCTATAATTTTACAGGAGTACGGGTTCAACTCCCGTCCTGGGCACGAAAATTGAAAACTTGAGACCCCTTGGAAATCAAGGGGTTTCAGTGTATCTGGCCGCTTTTAAAACGTCGGATTTGTCAGCATTTTGGCAGCAGAGGGCACAAAAAGGGCACAGAATTCCCGGAAGTCGTTGCATCGCTTTGGCTGCTACACGGCGGCCTTATACTATATAAGCGTAGTTACCGATGGAACAGTGAAACACTGGACTTCAGGCCTTAGATGCCTGCAAGGCCGCGAGGACAGCAGGAAAGGCGCCATGACCTCCCACAAATCGTTATTGACCGTCCTGCGCCGATTCATGCCCGCCATCACCATCATTCTCACGCTCGTTATCGGTGGGGCTTCCATCGCACGCATCCCCCCGGGCCACACCTACGACGTATGGTCGCATACCTATCGCATTTCCGCCATCCTCAACGGCAGCCACACCCATCATGTAAAAGCCCAAAGCACCTTTCACCACGGCAGCGACAATGTCGGCGGTAAAGTGGACTGGGAATGGATCAACTATTCCCTTGAGCATTACGACAATTGGGATCCGGCGGTGGTCATTGCCGACACCATCACCGTCAAGGATTCCAAAGGCGCGGATGTGCCGTACAACAACACGGCCATCAACAGCGCGGTCACCTATCTTCCGCAGCTTGTCGGTTTCGGCATTGGAAAGGTATCCGGCCTGGGCGCGAACGTTACGTTTTATCTGGCGGAGATACTGACCCTTGTCGCCAATGCGCTATGCATGGGCCTTGCGGTCTTCTTCCTGCCACGATGGCGTATCATCGTCGGTCTGATTCTTCCCGTCGTCAATGTCCATCCGTTCGCGATTTCGGCGGATCCATACATCCAGGCCATCGCCGCGTTGTTCATCTGCATGCTCTATCGCGCGACCGAGCGAAAAGTGTCCACGAAATACCTTGTCGGCCTTTCGGTCGTAGGTGTATTGCTATCGATGGGCAAATTCGTGTACGCGCCGCTCACGCTGTTGTTGCTGCTTATTCCGTGGCTACAGTCAGCCTTTGCGACATCCGCGATCTCATCGGGAGGGCTCGACGCCGATCCCAGTGAAAGCGCGGAAAAGGAAAACAGCAAATCGCACCACCTATCGGCACGTACTTGGATTCCCGTTGCCGGCACCTGTTGCTCGTTTATATGGCTGGCCGTCTGGATGAAGCTGAACGACTGGTACTCGACGACCCCCGGACTGCTTCCTTACCATGACATGCTCCAGCGAAAACACGATTTGATGACGAAGCCCTCGACTGCTCTTCAAGCAATCAAAAGCATCGCCTATTCCATCATCCACAGTCAGTCGAATTTCAATTCCATGACCGATACCAAACGCATACGCGTTTTCTGGATTCTCCTGGTCATATTGCTTGTCATCATATTGGTCACTTTATGCACTCACCGCATGCCGACGGCGCAAAAAACGTTCTGGCTTCTTACTTATCTGATTTCGATAGGCATTCTTCTACTGACTTATTTGGCGCTTTGGCTGCAATACACGCCGAAGGGGTTTGTGGGAGTACCCGGCATGCAATACCGTTACTTCATGCCATTGGCTCCCTTGTGGGTTCTTTGTGGCCTGGTCTGTTGCAGTGCAATCATCGGAAGGATTGCAAAGCCGAAGGTTGGACGCCAATAATCACGAAGCTTCCTTCTACGTATCCGATACCTGTTCGTCATTTGGCCACGAACGATAGACTTGCTGGTAAAGTCAAGCACTGGAACGGACAGGAGAGACAGATATGCGGATCATCAACATCGAGTCGGTCAACGACGAACGGGTGGCCGCGTACGTAAGCCTCACCGAGGCGCAGCTTCGTAACCGCCTGGAGCCTGAAAAGGGCATTTTCATCGCGGAATCCCCCAAAGTCATCGATCGCGCGTTGGCCGCTGGGCGAGAGCCGGTCTCGTTACTGGTCGAGAAGCCTTGGCTTGACGGTATGAAAGACATGTTCGAGCGCATCGACAAACGCTGGGGCAAGAACGTTCCCGTTTATGTCGCTTCACCGGCACAGCTCAAGAAACTGACCGGTTATCGGCTTCACCGCGGGGCCCTGGCCGCGATGCGACGTTGGAAACTGCCAACCGTCGCCGAGCTTTGCAAGGATGCCCGGCGAATCGCCGTCATGGAGAACATCGTCGACCACACCAACGTCGGCGCGATCATGCGCTCCGCCGCCGCGCTTGACGTCGACGCCGTGCTGGTCACGCCTTCCTGCGGCGACCCGCTTTACCGTCGTGCCGCCCGCGTTTCGATGGGCACGGTATTTCAGGTTCCATGGACACGTATCGACGCCGAGACCTTAGAAGACGATGGTGAAAATAGCAATACATCCAATGATGGGACATCATCACAAAACGGCGCGATAACAGCTTTCGATAAAGTTGGGGCCGAAAAACCAAAGGCCAATAACGGCAATGACAACGATTCGACCGAATCACTTGCAGACACAGACAATCAGCGCGATAAGAACAATACGAGACCAAACCCCAATTCCGATTTCAGCAACCGCCACACTAAGGAAGAAGACCGGAAATACTGGCCGGTGCGGGGGCTCAAGGACTTGAACGAACTCGGTTTTACCACCGTGGCGATGGCGTTGTCCGACGATTCCATCAGCTTGGACGAGCTGATCAGACGCCTCGACAACGACCCGAACGAACCTGACCATATCGACAAGCTCGCCCTCATCTTTGGCACGGAAGGCGACGGGCTGGCGCACCGCACCATCGCCAACACGGATCTGACCGTCAAAATACCCATGAGCAACGGTGTGGACAGCCTCAACGTGGCCGCCTCCAGCGCCGTCGCCTTCTACGCGACGAGGGTGAAGCGGAACTAGATGTCCCGTTCGCCCTCGGGCGTTTCGCGTCTGCTCAATCCGATACAGTGATGGTAAAAGGTCGTGTGCAAAGATGAACTTCTCGCGGCCGTACAGGTGGCGTGAGAGCGGTTCACATCGCACCTGTGCTGGGACCAGGAATGGAAAGTGGCCGCCAGGACGCGGCATCCAGAGGGAGTAACGGAAATGGCGAAAAGTCCTAAAGTACTGGCGATCGTATTAGCTGGCGGCGAAGGCACGCGTCTGATGCCGTTGACGCGTGACCGCGCCAAGCCCGCGGTGCCATTCGGCGGCGTCTACCGTCTCGTCGATTTTCCGCTGAGCAACCTGGTCAATTCCGGGTATTCGCAAATCGTCGTCCTCACGCAATACAAATCGCATTCGCTGGACCGCCATATCTCCAAGGTCTGGCGCTTCTCCCCTCTGCTCGATGCGTATGTCTCGCCTGTCCCGGCGCAGCAGAGGCTTGGCAAGCATTGGTATCTTGGCTCGGCGGACGCGGTTTATCAGACCATCAACATCATTCAGGACGAACAGCCCGACTATGTGGTCATCGTCGGCGCCGACCACGTCTACCGCATGGACTTCAACCAGATGCTGCAGCAGCACATCGAGTCCGGGGCGGAATTCACCGTGGCCGGCATCCGCCAGCCCGTAGAGGCGTCGAACCAGTTCGGCGTCATCGACGTCGACCCCGAGCACCCGCACATGATTCGTGGATTCAAGGAAAAGCCCGAGACCACCGAGGGCCTGCCCGGCCATCCCAACCAGATCCTCGCCTCCATGGGCAATTACATCGCCACCACTGACGCGCTTTTCGCAGCGTTGGCGGAAGACGAAAAAGCGGAGAACACCAAGCACGACATGGGTGGTGACATCGCCCCCTATTTCTCCGAACGTCACACGGCCGGCGTCTACGATTTCAGTGAGAACGAGGTTCCCGGGGCGACCAAATACGACCGCGCCTATTGGCGGGATGTGGGCACCATCAAGCAGTTCTACGAGGCCCACATGGATCTGATCGAGTACAATCCGCCGTTCAACCTCTACAACCAGGATTGGCCGATCTACACGCTTTCCGGCAACATGCCGCCGGCCAAGTTCGTCCGTTCGGAAACCAACCGCATCGGCAGGGCCACCGAGTCCATCATCTCCCCAGGCGTCATCGTCTCGGGCGGCGACGTGCAGCATTCGGTGCTTTCGCCGAACGTCCGCATCAATTCCTGGTCACAGGTCGTTGATTCCATCCTGTTCGACGGGGTCATCGTCGGCCGTCGCGCCCGCGTCTGCAAGGCCATCCTAGACAAGAACGTCATTCTGGAGGAGAACGCGACGGTAGGCATCGACCACGAGCATGACCTCGCCCGCGGATTCACCGTCAAGGATGGCATCACCATCGTCCCCAAGCGCACGGTGATCAAGGACTAATCGACTACTCGATTGATAACCGTTTTTAAAAAGAAGCGCCGCACAGGAATTAATTTCCGTGCGGCGCTTCTTTATTTTGATAATGATAGAAATCAGTATTTCGGCATGTTGTCGAAGTTGAAGCCGATGGCCTCCAGCTGTTCGCGGCCCTCCGGACGGATCATGTCCAGCGTCCAGCGCGGCTGCCACGTCCAGTCGATGCGGAATTCCTCGACCAAGCCAGCCAAAGTCGAAGCACACTCATCCTCAAGCAGATCGGTCAACGGGCAGGCAGGGGTCGTCAACGTCATGGTGATGATGGCACGGCCTTTTTCGTCGATTTCGATGCCATAGACCAAGCCAAGATCAATGACGTCAATGCCAAGCTCTGGGTCGATGACTTGGTGCAACGCCTCACGCACGTCGGCGGCCGTAGCCCTGCCGATGTCGTTAAAAGAAGTCAACGGGATGCCGGTTTCCTCATCCTTGACGGTGTTGCCTGCCGATTGCGCGGAATCATCGGCTGTATCAGCGTTCTGGGAACCCATTTCATCCTGCTTATCGAACTTATCAAGCGAACCCACCGCAGCCGGGTTAGCAACGGCTGCCTCACCCTTCTCCTCGCTGCCAAGGGCCTTGACGGCCGAATCGAGAATCGAGGATTGCGGGGTCGGGACGAGATTGTCTTGGCTTTCCATGTTGCCTCCTGTTGCGGTGAACCAAAATTATTATGCCATGTATTCGTGCGCTTGACACAAGCGGATAGCGTAATCAAGCCATCTGCCCGTTGTGCCACATATTCCTGGGCCGTTCTTTGCTGCTTATTTCCTGGACATTTGCGGATTAGCGTTGCGGTCATTGCATATCGACCGTCACTATCATCACTTATGTGTCGAACATAAGTCGATTGCTATCATGACGGCAATATATCGACCGACGATTCCCACGTTACTTATCCGCCGCCAAAGCCTTAGCCAGCGAATCCTTCAAACCGGCCCAGCCGAGCAACGCGCATTTGATGCGCATAGGGTATTTCGAGACGCCTTGGAACACCACGGCATCGCCCAACGCCTCTTCATCGGCATCGTTATTGAGCCCAGCCCCGCGCGATTTCATCAGCTTTTGGAACACACCCTCGAGCTGCATGGCCTCGTCCACCGTCTTGCCATCGACCAGATCGACCATCATCGAAAGGCTCGCGGTGGAAATGGAGCAGCCGCTGCCGTCCCATACCAAGCGCTCGATCTTGTGTGGCTCGGATTCGGAGACCTCGACGTGGACAGTCACTTGATCGCCGCAGGTTGGGTTGAATTGGTGGGACTCCCCCGGCGTGCAGTATTCGTGGCTGGCACGCACCGTCGTTTCGCCGGTATCGCTGCTGGCATTCGGTTCTTTCGTCACGTCCGCGGCGAAATGCTCTTTGCCATGCGGATGCTTCGACGCGTCAAGGATGACCTCCTGATACATCTGCTCGAGATCGTCACCGCTCATACCAAAATCACTCATTGCTACACCTCAAAGAACGAACGGACCTTACCGGCCGTTTCGACTACTTGCTTGGCCTCCTCGACGGTATTGTACACGCCGGTCGAAGCGCGGGACGAGGCAAACAGACCAAAGTGACGGTGGACAGGCTGGGCGCAGTGATGGCCGACACGAACAGCGATGCCTTGCGCGTCAAAGAACTGTCCGACATCGTGGGGATGCACACCTTCGACATCAAACGACACCGTGCCGATACGATTCTTGTTCTCCAACGGCCCAAGTACGCGGAAACCGGGGACATCATTCAACTTCAAAAGCTCTGCAGTAATGGTCTTCTCATGCGCTTCGACATTTTCCATGCCAATTTTGCGCATCCAGTCAGCGGCCACACCTGCGGCCACAACCTGTGCGACAGGCTGGGTCCCGGCCTCAAAACGGGCTGGCGGATCCATATACTCTGCAGGCTTGTCCATCCAAGCGAGCTCGACCATCGACCCGCCGAAACTGGCCGGTGGCAAGGCTTCCAGCAGTTCACGTTTGCCATACAAGAAGCCGACACCGGTGGGACCGTACATCTTGTGGGCGCTCCATGCGGCAAAGTCGACATCCATCTTATGGAAATCGATTTTCAGATGCGGCACGGACTGGCAGGCATCGAGGATGAAAATGGCCCCGACCTCGTGCGCCCGCTTGACGATGGGTGCAATGTCGGTGATCGCACCGGTGACATTGCTGATATGCGTGATGGCAACGATCTTGGTGCGATCCGTAATCACTTCATCGGCGGTATCAGAACGAATCCGCCCATCATCCGTCAGATCGAACCACTTCAGCGTGGCGCCAGTACGATAAGCCAATTCCTGGAACGGCAACAAGACAGAATGGTGCTCGGCCTTGGAGACAACGATTTCGTCCCCAGGCTTCAGCGCAAACCTCTTGGCCGCTTCCCCGCCACGCCCGAGCGAGGCATTGCCAAAGGCGGTAGCCAGCAAATTCAGCCCTGCCGTGGCCCCAGCCGTAACGACAATCTCTTCCTGCCCCTCTTCAGCATTGGCACCAACCAACTTGGCAACTTTCGCCCGTGCTTCTTCAAAGGCAACAGTGCTACGCGCAGCCAATTCATGCGCCCCCCGATGCACCCCAGCATTGATGGTCTCATAAAATCGACTCTCGGCATCAATCACACCCTGCGGCTTCTGCGCCGTAGCCGCGGAGTCAAAGTACACCAGCGGACACCCATGGATCTCCTGCCCCAAAATAGGAAACTGCTCCCTAATCCCCAAAAAATCCACCATCATTGCCTCTTATCATCATTCGATTCTGTAAAGCTTCGACTCCCGTGGCGGGGAGGGATATACAATGTCCAACACGCTCCGGGCCGCTCAGGCCAAGTCTTTACGGTCTGACATCGCATATCCCTCCCCACCACTATTAACGTTATCTAACTCAACATTAGTCAATAAACATCAACTAAGCAGAAGCATTTCGTAACTGAAAAGATTACTCAGGTAAACTAAAACTGATTCAGGCGAAGCCTGCTGATTTTGACACTCGATGTGTCAAAATCATCCAAAGCCCTCCAAAAATAACCTGACCGCAAAACGCAACATAAGCGGATGGGAAGAGGATGTCATGTTGAGGAGTAAAGCTTGGCCTACCGGCCTTGAGGGTTCCGAAACATGACATCCTCTTCCCATCCGCGACCAACCGCAAAAAGCAAGTTACCTACGGAAACAAGCCAAGACTAAACTAAGCTAACGCCGATTCCGTAGATCCCTCCGGCAGATACTGATCATACCCAGTCTCTTCGAGTTCATCAGCCAGCTCGGGTCCCCCAGTCTTGACAAACCGTCCCCCCGCAAACACATGCACAATATCCGGCTTGATATACTTCAAAATGCGCGTGTAATGCGTGATGAGCATGATCCCGAGTCCAGTGTTCTCCTTGGCGCGATTGACGCCTTCGGAGACGATACGCAATGCATCCACATCGAGCCCTGAATCGGTCTCGTCCATGATGGCGAACTTCGGCTTCAAGAGCTCGAGCTGCAGCACTTCGGCGCGCTTCTTTTCGCCGCCGGAGAAGCCTTCGTTGACGGAACGCGAGGCGAACTTCTTGTCCATCCTGAGGTTCTTCATGGCGTCCTGCAGTTCCTTGGTCCAGGTGCGGATGGCCGGGGCTTTGCCGTCGATTTCGGTCTTGGCGGTGCGCAGGAAGTTGGTCATCGAAACGCCCGGCACCTCGACGGGATACTGCATGGCTAGGAACAGACCGGCCTTCGCGCGCTCGTTGGCGGTCATCTTCAGCAGATCCTTGCCGTCAAGCAACGCCTCACCAGAGTCGACGAAGTACTTCGGATGGCCGGCCAGCGTGTAGGCCAGCGTGGACTTGCCGCTTCCGTTGGGGCCCATGATGGCATGGGTCTCGCCGGAGTTGACGGTCAAGGTCGCGCCTTTCAAGATCTGCTTGCGGCCTTCCTTGGTCTCCACCGATGCGTAGAGATCCTTGATTTCCAATGTTGACATTACTTATCCTCCAATACCGCTTGCATGTCGGCGCTTTCACCGCGCGCGAGCCTGCGGTCAATGACATTCATAAGGTGTTCGGCGATGCTGGGCACGCCGATTTGTTCGATCAGGTCGGCGAAGAATCCACGGACCACGAGCTTGCGGGCCTCGGATTCGGTGATGCCGCGCGACTGCAGGTAGAAGAGCTCCTCGTCGTCGAAATGGCCGACGGAGCTGGCATGGCCGGCGCCGATGATGTTGCCGTTCTCAATCTCAAGGTTGGGCTCGGAATCGGCCACCGGTCCGGGGGTCAGCACGAGGTTGCGGTTGAGCTCGTAGGAGTCGGTGTTCGGCGCCTGCGGCTGGATCAGCGCGTTGCCGACCCAGGTCGAATGTGCGTCCTTGCCGTCAAGCGCTCCCTTGTAGACCACGCGGGACTTGCACTCCGGGTAGTTGTGGACCACCATCGTGCGGTGCTCCAGGTGCTGGCCGGCCTCGGCGAAGTAGATGCCGAGCATGTTGAGGTCGCCTTTCGGCCCACCGAATTCCTGGTCCATGCGCAGACGCACGATGTCGCCGCCGAGCGTGACCACGGCGTGGCGCAACGAGGCGTTGTCGCCGACATGGATGCGCTGATTGCCCACATGCTTGGAACCCTTGTCCCACTCCTGCACGAAGGTCGTGGAGACGTGGGAATCCTTGCCGGTGATGATTTCCACACCCTCGGCGAGACGGGCCAAGCCCTGATGCCGCACGACGATATCACCGTGCGTCCGGTCAGCGACTTGCAGGACCAGGTGCAGCGAGTCAAGATCGCTACCGTGCCCTTCGACCTCAATCAAAACCGGCTGATCGAGTTCGCCGGAAACGGAGACAACAACGGTCTTGCTGCCGCTGTTCCACTCGACGGCCGAGACGCGGTCGTTCGGCTTCATCACAGAGCCGGAAGGCGCTTCACTACGATCGATAACCGATGTGGTCACTTTCGCGTCGTCAATCGGCGTACCATCGATATTGCTGACACTCACCTTGGTCTCACCGCTGGGGTTGAAGACGTTGAAGAACTCCTCGATGCGCTCGAGAGGCGTATAGCGCCAATCCTCCTGCTTACGCGTCGGCATCTTGAAATCCTCGACCTCAAACGAGCGACGCTCATTGTCGGCGCTGGACGGCATGGCTGCCGGCATCGCGTAGGGATTGTTGGGATCCGCCACTGGGATATTCACTTCTTTTTCGGCCATCGATCAGCCCACCGATCCTTCCATTTGCAACTCGACAAGCCTGTTGAGCTCCAGCGCGTATTCCATCGGAAGCTCGCGGCTGATCGGCTCGACGAAGCCGCGTACGATCATGCCCATGGCTTCCTTCTCCTCCAGCCCGCGGCTCATCAGGTAGAAGAGCTGATCCTCGGAGACCTTGGAAACGGTCGCCTCGTGCGCCATCGTCACGTCGTCCTCGCGGATATCGACGTGCGGATAGGTGTCGGAACGCGAGTAGTCATCGACCAACAACGTGTCGCAGACCACCGAAGAGCTCGAGCCCTTGGCCCCGTCGATCACCTTGACCAGGCCACGATAGGCGCAACGTCCGCCGCCACGCGAAATCGACTTGGCAACGATAGTGGAGCTGGTGTGCGGCGCGAGATGGATCATCTTGGCGCCGGTGTCCTGGTACTGTCCCTTGCCGGCGAAGCTCAGCGACATGGTGGACGCCTTCGCGTACGGTTCGGCCAGGATGCAGGACGGGTACTTCATGCTCGCCTTGGAACCGATGTTGCCATCGACCCATTCCATGGTGCCGCCCTCTTTGACGTAGGCGCGCTGGGTGACCAGGTTGTAGACGTTGTTCGACCAGTTCTGCACCGTCGTATAGCGCACGCGGGCGTTCTTGCCGACGATGATCTCGACGTTGGCCGCGTGCAGCGAGTCCGTCGCATAGATCGGGGCCGTGCAGCCCTCGACATAGTGGACGTAGGAGCCTTCCTCGGCGATGATCAGCGTGCGTTCGAACTGGCCCATGTTCGGCGTGTTGATGCGGAAGTAGGCCTGCAGCGGGATGTCAACGTGGACGCCCTTGGGGACGTAGACGAACGAGCCGCCGGACCACGCCGCCGTGTTGAGCGCCGCGAATTTGTTGTCATCGTAAGGAATGACGGTGGCGAAATATTTCTTGACCAAATCGGGGTACTCGCGCAACGCGGTATCCGTATCGGTGAAGATCACGCCTTCCTTTTTCAAGTCCTCCTGAATGGAGTTGTAGATAACCTCGGACTCGTACTGTGCGGCGACGCCGGAGACCAGACGCTTCTTCTCGGCATCGGGAATGCCCAGCTTGTCGTAGGTGGTACGGATGTCCGTAGGCAGGTCTTCCCAGCTTTTGGCCGGCTTATCAATCGGCTTTACATAGTACTTGAAATCATCGGCATCGAAATCGGAGAGGTCCACACCCCACTTCGGCATGGGCTTTTCGATGAAGGCTCGATAACCCTTGAGACGCATGTCGAGCATCCACTGCGGTTCGCCTTTGTCAGCAGAAATGGCGCGGACGACGTTCTCGTCAATGCCCTTCTTCGCGGCCTCGCCAGCCGCATCGGAATCGTGCCAGCCATAGTTGTACTCGCCGAATTCCTGGATGATCTCGTCATCCTTTTTGATCTTATCCTCGTTGACACGTTCGCGATCAGCCACATACTGGCTCATCTCCGTATCAGACGCGGCGTTTGGTGTTGGTTTTTCTGCCACCGTACGCTGCCTCCCATCATTGACTACACTCAATATAAACCTAACAGAATCGGACTTTTATTACTAGGGTTGCGCAGAAAACAACGCTGACAATGAAAGTGATTTAATTCACAAGCGTTCCGTATGCGCTTGATTCTACGATTTTCCCAATTTTGTCAGTGACCTGTTGTCGTTTACTTGTGATTCTTTTGTCGCTTCAAACAACCCAAAACGTATAGCAGAAGACCCCACCGAAGCAGGGTCTTCTTACATTCGATTTCACAGCTTCGAAAGCGCATCACCGATTAACGGTGATGCCACAACAATCACGCTGCTAGCAACTGGTCAGCTCAGTTCCTCTTCAGGCTGGCTTTTGCGTGCTTCCTGATGGTCGAGCGCAGCCTTCACCAGACCCTTGAACAGGGGGTGCGGCTTGGTCGGACGGGACTTGAACTCCGGATGGGCCTGAGTGCCGACGTAGAAGGGATGGACGTCCTGAGGAAGCTCAACGAACTCCGTGAGCTCGCCATCCGGACTCTGGCCGGAAATCTCAAGGCCAGCTTCCTGCAACGGCTTCTTGTAAGCCACGTTGACCTCATAGCGATGGCGATGGCGTTCACTGACATTGGTGGTGCCATACAGCTTTTCGACCAACGAGCCCTCTTTGAGCACGGCCGGGTAAGCGCCAAGGCGCATGGTGTGACCCATGTCGGAATTGGCGAGGATGTCCTTCTGCTCCTCCATCGTGGCGATGACGGGATTCTTGCAGTCAGGCTCGAACTCGGAGGAATCCGCGTCCTCAAGCTCCAGCACGTCGCGGGCATACTCGATGACCATGCACTGCAGGCCGAGGCAGAGACCCAAGGCGGGCAGCTTGTGCTCGCGGGCGTAGCGAAGAGCGCCGATCTTGCCGTCGATGCCACGCACGCCGAAACCACCGGGAACGATGATGCCGTCCATGTCGCGCAGCTCGGCGTCGGCACCGGCTTCGGTCTCGCACAGGTCGGCCGCGACGAGCTTGACGTTCGCCTTGGCGTAATTGCCGAAACCGCCGGCCTTGACGGCCTCGATGACGGAAAGGTAGGCGTCGGGCAGGTCGATGTACTTGCCGACGATGGCGATGTTGACCTCTTCCTTCGGATGGTGCACGCGCTCCAGCAGATCGTCCCACTCGGCCCAATCCACGTCGTGGGCGGACAGCTCAAGGTAGCGGACCACGTAGGAGTCGAGGCCCTCGTTGTGCAGGATCTTCGGCACGTCGTAGATGCTCGGGGCGTCCACGCAGTTGACCACGCCTTCCTCGTCGACGTCGCACATCAGGGAGATCTTGTCCTTGATGCCTTGGTTCAGCGGACGGTCGCTGCGCAGCACCAGCGCGTCGGGGGTGATGCCGAGCTGACGCAGGGTCATCACGGAATGCTGGGTCGGCTTGGTCTTGAGCTCGTGGGCGGCCGGCAGGTACGGAACCAGCGAAACGTGAACGAACATGCAGTTATGCGGGCCAAGTTCGCGCTTGACCTCACGCGCGGCCTCGAGGAACGGCTGGGATTCGATGTCGCCGACGGTACCGCCGATTTCGGTGATGATCACGTCGACGTCGTCCGCGGCCTGGGCACGCATACGGCTCTTGATCTCGTTGGTGATGTGCGGGATGACCTGGACGCACTGGCCCAAGTACTTGCCGGCGCGTTCCTTTTCAAGAACGGACTGGTAGATCTGGCCGGTAGTGACGTTCGCCTTCTGGGAGAGGAAAACGTCGAGGAAGCGCTCGTAGTGGCCGATGTCCAGATCGGTTTCGGCGCCGTCTTCGGTGACGTAGACCTCGCCGTGCTGGAACGGGTTCATCGTGCCCGGGTCAACGTTGATATAGGGATCGAGTTTCTGCTGCAAAACGCGGAGACCACGGCTGCGGAGGAGACGACCGAGAGAGGATGCTGTCAGGCCCTTACCAAGGGAGGAAACAACGCCACCGGTGACGAAAATATGCTTGGTGACATGTCCATGGGAATTATCATTATTTTCTCTTGCCATGGAACTTCAGCCTATCATTCGCTATTGACTCGGCGTGTTCGTAGGCGGGAGCAGAGAAACGGATTTCTCCCGCCGGTTTCACTGCGTCTTTTTCGTATTTATTGCGCCAACAAATGGGCCACGGCGTCGAGGGCCAGCTTGTAGCCGTAGAAGCCCATTCCGGTGATGGTGCCGGTGGCCACTGGGCTGATGACGCTGTGCTTGCGGAACGAATCGCGCGATGACGGGTTGGAGATGTGCACCTCCATCAGCGGCAGGCCGGCGTCCGTGACCATTTTGGAGGCGTCGGAAAGGCCGTAGCTGTAATGGGTGAAGGCGGCGGGGTTCATCACCACTGGGGTCTGCTCGTCAACGGCCTGATGCATCCAGCCGATGACCTCGGCCTCGTCGTCGGACTGTCGCACCTCAACCTCGAGGCCAAGCGCCTCGCCCCACTCGGCGCAGTCCTTACGCAGGGTTTTGAGGTCCTGATGGCCGTACACGTCCGGTTCACGTACTCCCAGACGCCCGAGATTCGGCCCGTTGACGACGATTACCTTGGTCATTTGTTTGTCCTTTTATTGGGTTTGTTTGAATTGTTCCCAGCACAAGTCGCTTAATAGTTTTTAAGGAACCTTGGTATTGCGCCAATCCTTAAAACCTATCCACCGACTTGTGCGATCGCTCAACTACGAATGCGCTTGAACGCCTCCACCAACGCATCCATCGGCGGATCTTCGAGGTGCATCGGATGGCCGTCACTGTCCAGGATGACGAACCGCAACGTGTTGCCGCGCGCCTTCTTGTCCTTGTGCATCAGCGCGAGCACCGAATCCCAATCGCCGCCGTTCCAGGAAATCGGCAGGCCAAGGGAGGAGAAAATCGAACGATGCAGATTGACGGTCTCCTGGTCAAGATGACCGAGAATATGGGAAAGCTCAGCGGCATAGACGCAACCGACGGCGACCGCGTTGCCGTGACGCCAACGGAAATTCTCGAGTTTCTCGATGGCGTGGGCGAGCGTGTGCCCGTAGTTGAGGAACTCGCGCAGACCGGCCTCCTTCAGATCACTGGAGACGTGATAGGCCTTGACACGGACAGTGCGTTCGATGAGTTCGGCGACCACGTCCTCAAGCGGCGAGCCGAGGAAATCGTCACCATTGAAGTTCTTGAGCTCGTCTGCATGCTCTTGGAGGATGTCAAGGATCTTGGTGTCGCGGATGAACCCGGACTTGGTGACCTCCCCGAGCCCTTCGATAAAAATATCCTGCGGCAATGTCTTGAGCGTCCGCAGGTCGGCAAGCACACCCGCCGGCGTGTAGAACGAGCCGACCAGGTTCTTGCCCTCGTCGGTGTTGATGCCGGTCTTGCCGCCGGTCGAGGCGTCGACCATCGCCAGCAGCGAGGTCGGGCAGTTGACGTAGCGGATGCCGCGCATCCAGGTGGCCGCGATGAAGCCGGCGAGATCGGTCGCGGCTCCCCCACCAAGGCCGACGATGGCGTCGGAACGGGTGAAACCAATCTCCCCGAGCCGCTTCCAAATGGTTTTGGCCACGTCGATGGTCTTGCCTTTTTCCGCGTCGGGAATGACCATGTCATACACTTCATAACCAGCCTGGCGCAACAGGGCACGGGCCTGGTCGGAGTGGCGTTGCACCGGTTGGGTATGGATCAGCGCGACACGCAGCACGTCCGTGCCGATCATTTCGGGCAGACGGTTCAACGTGCCTTCCCCGATGCAGACGTCGTAGGGCTCGATGCCCGAACCGGTGACATGGACGATGCGTTCCTGGATCATATTGCTCAGCTTCCTTGCCGCCACGCGCGGCGTCGAACCATGGGTGTGTACATGCAGATTGGAGATCTCGCGGAAAACGGGATCGCGCTCCTCGTAAAGTTTCAGCCAGCGTTTGTTGGCGTCGCCATTGAGCATCGGCCGGTTGCCGCTGCGCGAGGCGCGTTGCATGGCCTCGTGTTTGTCGGCTTCCAGATAGACCAGTTTGCCGCCCTCGGCGATGTAATCCGCCAGCGCCTCTCGCGTCGATTCCGTCATCGGGGCACCGCCGCCAAGTGCGAGCAGACCATCGAACGAGACCAGCAAGTCCGCGATGACCTCGGCCTCCAGCTTGCGGAACGCAGGTTCCCCGTATTTCTCGAAATACCGGGGAATCTTCATGCCCGCTTCCTGCTCGATCTCGATATCCGCATCGGCGAAATCGACATCGAGCATCTGCGCCGCCTCGCGCCCCACGCGCGTCTTGCCGGCACCGGGCATCCCGATGACGACGGCAAGCGGACGATGACCACTCATGATCGTTGCACCTTGTCTTTCCTTATCAAGCATTTTTTCTATTTTGTCAGGTTCCATCCCAGCCACTCAAATTCGCAGTATCGCAAAGCGCCGATCAGCGCATGTGCTCAGGCCACGAATCAAGATAATTCTGGGCGTTGCGACGCGTCTCCTCGACGCTGTCACCGCCGAATTTCTCAAGCACGAACTTCGCCAGTGTCAGACGCACCATCGCTTCGGCAACGACGGCAGCGGCCGGCACCGCGGTGGTGTCGGAACGTTGGTTGATGGCCTTGGCCTCATCGCCAGTGGCGACATCCACGGTGCGCAACGCACGCGGAATGGAAGGGATCGGCTTCATCGCGGCCCGCACACGAATCGGCTGGCCGTCGGACATGCCGCCTTCGGTGCCGCCGGAGCGGTTGGAATAGCGTTCGATATGGCCGTTGTCGTCCGTGAACATCTCGTCGTGCGCCTCGGAGCCGAACCGATCGGCCTCAAGGAACCCATCACCGACCTCGACGCCCTTCATGGCCTGGATGCCCATCAGTGCGCCGGCCAGCGCGGCATCAAGTCTGCGATCGCTTTCCACATATGTGCCCAATCCCGCAGGAACGCCGTAAGCGATGACCTCCACGACGCCACCAAGCGTGTCAGCGCGGGACTTGGCCTCATCGATTTTGGCCATCATGCGCTTCTCGGCGTCCTTGTCGAGCGTGCGCACCGGCGAAGCGTCAAGCGCCTCAACATCCGCGGGCGTCGGCAGTGTGCTGGTATCGGCCTTTTCGCCACCCAGAGAAACAACGTGGGCAACGGTTCTGATGCCAACGGTTTGTTCCAAGAACTTCGCCGCCACTTCACCCAAAGCCACACGCGAAGCGGTCTCGCGGGCGCTGGAACGCTCGAGCGCGTTTCGGGCGTCATCGAAACCATACTTGCGCATGCCGGTCAGATCGGCATGGCCCGGACGCGGACGGGTCAGCGGCTCGTTGCGTCCTGTCGGCGGCAGTTCATGGTCAAGCGGATCGGCGCTCATCACTTCGGTCCACTTGGGCCATTCGGTGTTGGCGATCTCGATGGTCACCGGTGACCCCAGCGTCTTGCCATGGCGTACGCCGGTCAGCATCCGCACTTTGTCCTGCTCGAATTTCATGCGCGCCCCGCGGCCGTAGCCCAGACGCCGCCGCGCCAGCGCATCCACCACGTCCTGCGAGCGCACCTCCACGCCGGCCGGAAGCCCCTCGATCATCGCGACCAGCGCCTCACCGTGCGACTCCCCCGCCGTCTGCCAACGCAACATACCTACTCCTTGCCGAACCTTGACGAATCGATTCACAAATTCAAACCTCGAAAAATCTTTAATTTTCCACGCTTTCGCGCTTTCCATTCGTCAAATCATGGATTTATCAACTATCTTACCGATATGGCCTACATTGCTGTGCTTCCGAGTCTGATCTGCGGACTGGCGCTTGCCGTCGAAGACATCCGCCGTTTTCGCGTGCCCCGAACATGGGTCGCCCTCGGAGTCCTGATACAACTGGCGGTCTTTCTCGCGCTTGCCCTCATCGAACGCAATCCCGTCAAAGTCCTGCTCCCCCTAGGATATGCGCTACTGTCAGCCGTAATCCAGTTCGTACTCTCCCGCCTGAAGCCCGGTGCCCTAGGATTCGGCGACGTCACCACATCATTCCTCATCGGCCTTGCCATAGGCTCATTCGGCCTGATGCCGTACCTCTACTGGTGGCTGCTCATGGGCGCCCTAGGACTACTCTGGATTCCCCTCTATCCCCAGCTCGCCAAGCTCTCATCCTCTCCCTCGTCAAAAGCCCCGTTCGTCCCGGTAATAGTACCCTCCGCGATTATTGCCGTATTGTTGGCCGCTTTATAATTATTTTGCGTTTCAGTTTCGGGTTTAGTTACGTTTCGTGGTTGGTCGTGGATTGGCGGGATATGTAATGCTTCGGCACCCTCAAGGCCGGTAGGCCAAGCTTTACGCCTCAGCATCACATATCCCGCTAATCCACTCATGTTGCTCAATTACCTTACGAAATTTAGCAAGACCGTTTTCTTTTAATCGTTACATAAGCAGGTTTGGCGGGATATGCGATGTTCTGGCGTAGGCTTGGCCGAACGGCCTTGAGTGTCCAGAACATTGTATATCCCGCCAAACCTGCGACCAACCGCTTATAGCAACTGAAGTACGAAACTGAACCATAGAGGGCAAAAAATATAAAAAACAACTCAGTTGGCGTTGGGGTTTTGGGTCTTGTATTCCTGACGGATCTGGTTGAATTCATCTTGGGTGGCGACGAACTTGGTCTCGCCGGTCTGCAGGTTCGTGGTGACGAAATAGAGCCAATTGCCAGGGGTCGGATTCATCGCGGCCTTGATGGCCTCGTCTCCCGGGGAACTGATTGGCGTGGGCGGCAGACCCTTGTTGATACGTGTGTTATAGGGGTTGGAAGCGTTGTTCAGCATGGCGTTGGTCAGTTGGCTCGCCTTCACATTAACCCCGTAGGCGACGGTGCTATCCATGCCCAAGACCATGCCTTGGTTCAGACGGTTGACGATGACGCGCGCGACCTTGCCGTAGTATTCCGAATGGTTGACTTCAGATTCGGCGATCGAGGCCATGTTGAGGATGGTCTCGCGCTGGGATCCTGTCGGCACCTGCAATTCATTGAGTTTCTCGACACGCTTGTCAACGATCGACTTCAAAATCGACGCAGCGGTGCTGCCCTTCTTTTTGACATCGTAGATGCCTGGCTGCAGCCAGCCTTCGAATTTGCCTCCGGCTTCGGCTGGAAGAATGCCTTGTCCGCCACCGTTGACCACCGCGTCGAACTGTGACTTGTCGATGCCGGAAAGCTGCACCGCCTCGGCTATGATCTCCGAGCTGCGTTCACCGGCCTTGACTTCAAGGAAACCGGTCGCCTTGGTCCGATCGGAGAGGATTTTCACCACGTCGACGGAAGACATGTGTTTTTTGAGCTGGTACATGCCCGGATACAGCGTGCTGTTGTTGGCCGCCACGGTGCTCGCGAACGTATCCGCGTTCTTGACGACGCCGGCTTTGGCCAGATGAGTCCCGATGGAGGCGACACCTTCACCGGTCTCGACGGTGAACCAGACTTTGCCGGTTCCAGGCCCCGGATAATCGGTGGAAACGTTCTGGGAATTGTCATCGAAATGATGGACCACGGCCCTTACACCGAAGAAACCACCACATCCCACGATCAGCACGACAACTGCGACGATGGCCGCGATGGCAAACTGCCGGTGACGCTGGCGACGCTGGCGTTGACGCCGTTGGCGCATCTCGTGACGGGACTTGGGAGGTTTCGGGGGTTGGGCATCAGAAGAGGAGCCGGTGGAATCCACCCACTCGGCGTTCGTGTCGAAAAGCTCATTGAAGTCTTCTGGCATGAATTCCTCTCCGCTTCAGAATCGTCAGTCGCGTTTATCCAAAGCCGACTGAAGGATGACAACCGCCGACTGCTGGTCCACCACCGGCCTGTGTTTTCTGCTCTGAACACTGGCTTGGCTCAATTGGTGGTGCGCGCTCACCGTGGTGAGGCGCTCGTCCTGAAGTACTATTTCAGGAACCTTGTCTATTTTATATTCCCCACTCTGGACGGCAACCTCAAGACGTTTGGAGAGATTGGCCGCCCAACGTCTGGCTTTTTTGGCGCTTTTGCCGGCTTCGCCACTCAACAGCAGCGGCAGTCCCACGACCACCCGATCGATATCGGCATGGTCGTCGATGAAATCCACGACCTCATCGAGCGCTCGGAACGAATCGCCGTTGGCTTGGATGTTGCCTTCCGGGTGTGCGAAGGAGAGCTCAAGGTCGCTCAAAGCCAAGCCGACCCTGGCGTCTCCCAAATCCACGCCCAGCCAAGTCATAGACGGTTTCAGTCCTTGCGCACGGCCTGGCGCAGGGCCTTCAACGCCTCGTCGATCTTGGAGGCATCGGCTCCGCCACCTTGGGCGAAGTCGGGCTTGCCACCGCCACCACCGCCGAGCACCTTGGAAGCCACACGGACGAGGTCACCGGCCTTGAAGCCAGCCTTGCGGGCGTCGTCATTGGTGGCGACGGCGACCATTGGCTTGCCTTGCTCGTTGACACCGGAAAGCGCGATGACCGCGGACTTCTTGTCGCCGATCTTGGCGCGGATATCCATCACGGTCTTGCGCAACGCATCGAAGGAACCGAAATGGCCGACATTCGAAGCGACCAGCTCCACGGGGGCATCCCCATCGGCTTCCGCCTGCGCGATCAAGCCAGGCACCGCGGCCTCGAGCTGGGATTCGTAGAGCACGTTCAAACGCTGGTCGGCCTCCTTGACCTTGGATTCAAGGGCAAGCACGCGGTCACGCAGCTCCTCGGGACGGACCTTGAGCTCATCGGCCAGGCCGGAGACGGTCTTGTGCTGCTCGTCGTTGAATTCGTAGGCCTTCTTGCCCATGAACGCCTCGATACGACGGACGCCGGAACCAACCGAAGACTCGGAGGTGATGACGAATTCGCCGATCTTGCCAGTAGCGTCAAGGTGGGTGCCGCCGCAGAGCTCACGGCTCCACGCGTCCTCACCGATGGTCACCACACGCACACGGTCGCCGTATTTCTCACCGAAGAGGTGCATGGAACCAAGTTTGATGGCGTCCTTGTAATCCATCTCCACCATGGTGACCGGCAGATCGTCGCAGGCGCGCTGGACGACGCGGGCTTCGACCTGGTCGATCTGTTCGCGTGTCATGGCGGTGGGCCACTGGAAGTCAAAGTGCAGGTAATCGGGGGCAACGAGCGAGCCACGCTGGGTCGCCTGCTCGCCGAGCACCTCGCGCAACGCCTTGTGCAGCATGTGCGTGGCGGTGTGGGAACGTGCCAGGCCGCGACGACGCTCCTCGTCGATCGTGGCGTTGACCTTCTCTCCGACGCTGAGCTTGCCTTCGGTGAGCCGGCAACTGTGCACAATCAGATCCTTGATCGGCTTCTGCACGTCGTCGACCTCGAGCACGGCGCCGTCATCGGAAATCATCTCGCCTTCGTCGGCCAGCTGGCCGCCTTGCTCCGCGTAGAACGGAGTGCGGTCGAGCACAATCTCGACGTTGGCCGGCCCTTCGACGCTTTGGACGCTGCCTTTGCCTTCCACGAAGATGCCGAGGATGGTAGAACGGCTGGAATGGTCCTTGTAACCAAGGAATTCAATCGGATTCTTGAGCGTCTTCTTGAAGTCGTCGTACACGCTGACGTCCACGTTGTGACGCTTCTTCAGCGCGTCGGCGCGGGCGCGGGACTTCTGCTCGTCCATCAGCTCCTCGAAGCCCTTCTTATCGACCTTGACACCCTGTTCACCGGCGATCTCAAGCGTGAGCTCGATCGGGAAGCCGTAGGTGTCGTGCAGTGTGAAGGCGTCCTTGCCGGAGACCTCGCCGTTCTCGGACTTCTTGGCCTTCTTGACGGCGGTATCGAGGATGGTCGTGCCGTTTTCAAGCGTGCGCCGGAACGCATCCTCCTCGCCGTAAGCGGCCTCGGAAACGTCGTGGAACGTGTCGTTGAGCTCCGGATAGCTCGGGACCATCGCGTCCTTGGACACGGGGAACAGCGTGGGCAGCACAGGCTCGTTGACACCGAGCATCTTCATCGAGCGCACGGTACGGCGCAGCAGGCGGCGCAGCACATAGCCGCGGCCGACGTTGCTCGGGCGCACGCCGTCGCTCATGATCATCAAAGCCGAACGCACATGGTCGGCCACGACGCGGAAGCGGACATCGGATTCCTGGTCCTCGCCGTACTTGTGGCCGGAGATTTTCTCAGCTGCTTCGATGACGGGATAAATTTCATCGGTTTCGTAAATGTTTTGCTTGCCCTGCAGGAGATAGGCCACACGCTCCAAACCGGCACCGGTATCGATGTTCTTGTGCTCGAGCTCGCCGACGATGTGCAGGTCGGTCTTGGACTTGACGTTGTCTACAGCGTAGTTCTCGAAGACCAAGTCCCAGATCTCGATGTAGCGGTTGTCGTCGGCGCTGGGGCCGCCTTCCTTGCCATACTTCGGGCCGCGGTCGACGTAGATTTCGGAGCACGGGCCGCCAGGGCCGGGGCCGCCGGTGGTCCAGAAGTTGTCTTCCATGCCGAGGATTTCCATGTGCTCGGGGTTCATGCCCTCGTTGACCCACAGGGAGCGCGCCTCGTCGTCATCGGTGTAGGTGGTGACCCACAGCGTGTCCGGATCGAAACCCAGGCCGCCCTCGCTCTGCGGGGTGGTCAGCAGATCCCATGCGTAATGGATGGCCTCGGCCTTGAAGTAGTCGCCGAAGGAGAAGTTGCCGAGCATCTGGAAGAAGGTGCCGTGGCGGGTGGTCTTGCCGACTTCGTCGATGTCAAGGGTGCGCACGCACTTCTGGTTGGAAGTCACACGCCTGCTTGGTGGGGTCTGCTCACCCAAGAGATAAGGAATGAACGGCACCATGCCGGCGATGGTGAACAACGTCGTGGGGTTCGGCGAGATCAAAGACGCCGAAGGAAGAACCAGATGGCCCTGCTTCTCAAAATAGGTTTGGAACCGGCTGGCGATTTCAGAGGTGCGCATGCTTCTTGCTGCTCCTTGCTTCACTCGCAACGCAATGCTGCGATACTGCTTATCAAATGTAAAAACTAAAACGTCACTATTGGAAACCGATGATTCGATTCCATTGTCCCGAAAGATTCATTTAGGAATTCCGGTTAATCGAATTGTTGATGACATTCGCACCAAACAAACGGCTTCGAACTCCCTGTCTCAATCAACAGATCAGCAAGTCAGCCAAGCTTGTCGGCGTATTGGGAGTTGAGTTCCTCTTCGCGGGCGATACGGGTGGCATTGAACTCATCGAACAAACCACGCAACGAACGCTGCATGACATGGTCCTGGTCGGGGCCGAGCACGAACTGACGCGCCTTGTCAGGCGTGTTGGCGCGTACGTAGGCCTCAGCCTTCGATACGGCGACCACTCCGATGACGACACCAAGCGACACCCAGAATATTCGTTTGACCATCGTTACTCCTTGCCGCTTCTGGCCTTGGAGGCCGCCGCCTTGGGCCTACCGGCCTCTCCCGCCGGAGCCGCTCCTTTGTTATCCATGAAGCTTTTCGCGGTGGATTTCAAAGCGTAGAAGGACGACGCCAGCTTGATGACCGGCTTACCCAGGAACGAACCATAAAGGTCGGTCAACGCGCCGATGTTTCCGGCCGTGGTCGAAGCAGCGGAGGAAATCTTGTTGACATCCTCAAGCGACTTGTTGACCTGACGGACCGTGGTCACGCCTTCGTCAAGCGCCGGGATGGCATGGTCGCCGGAATCCTTGACGGTCTGCGCGAGCTGGTCGAACAGCTTGCCCAACCTGACGAGCGGATAAATCAGGAAACCGGCCAGCACAGCGAACGCTATGGCGGCGATGAGCCCTGCGATGTCTCCAATACTCATGTAAGCCTCTTTCCCTTCAAAGCCTTGACGTTTTCACACATATAAAGCCCAAGGTTACCCAACGCCCGCGACGCTGAAGCCTTGGATCATTGATTGTAGGAGACGACCGTCACCGCGCTCCCGATTGGCTTGCTGGTGTCGAAATCAAGCGAGGTGACACTGCCGTTCGCCGGGCGTTCGGAGAGATCGTAGCCCGGGCCCGCGAAACGGTGCATGAGGCTCAGCAACGTGTTGCCGTGCGAGATCTGCAGGACATCGTCGCCGTCCTTGAGCGTGGGGTTCGAGGCGATAAGCGCGAAACCGCCCTCGACACGCTTCCAGTATTCATCGTCGCTTTCGGCGTCGTGGAACGGATCGGCCTCCTTGAGAAAGTCCCTGGTCTCCTTGAGACCATATTTTTCGACGATCTCATTGTAGGTCTTGGCACCGTGCGGGGCCCCGGCGGCCCACCAGGCCACGTTCATGTCCTGGCCTTCGAAATAGCCATAGAACTGCTCGCGGAAGTGCATGTCCGCAATCAATTCCGGGCGCCTGTGCCCAGCCTGCTCGTTGATGTCGAGAATCCGCGCGGCGCTCTGCTCGGCTCGGGTGGTATCGGAACAATACGCGGCGGCGAAATCGAAACCTTCAAGCTTCGCGCCTGCCTTGTCGGCATCGGCCAGTCCGGAGGCCGTCAACGGGGAATTCGACCAACCTTGCAGACGATTGTAACGGTTGTAATAGGTCTGCCCATGGCGGACCAAGTGAAGATGCAACAACATGGCTCCATTATCGCACAGCGCCATGTCTCATGATGCGAGCCGCGGTTCCTTGTTGTTCAGGTGTTCTCCTATCGTTGAACTGTATTTGAAATGCCACGAAAGGAGAAGTCATGATATATCCGTCATCACCGCTCTCGTCGCATTTCGATTGGCGTGGCTGGCGTAGCTAATTCAAGCAATGAAGCAAACCAGAATTTAATATGTGCCTTGCCAGGCGTCATTTATTTGTTGTAAGAATAGAACCTTCGTGGCGAATTCCGCATGTATGAATGTGTCAATCAATGTCAACGTGTGATATCGGCTTGATTCGCTGATATGCCGATACATTGACCATGCACCCCACTTGGCGCAAGGACGGACAATCAATCGAAAGAGCAAGAGAACATCATGAGCAACGACAAACCACAGGCGGCACACGGCAAAGCGCTGACCGCGACCATCATCGTCATCGCCCTCATCCTCGTGGGTGGATTCACCTACGAACTGGGCAGACGCGCCGGCATCAAGGAAGCGACCGGCGGCAAGGCCACCAGCCAGACGGTGCAATCGTCGGCCGCCAAAGGCGGCATGAAACGCGTCGGCATCCTCCAATATGTCAGCCATCCGGCGCTCGACCAGATCCACAAAGGCGTGGTCGACGAGCTCAAAAAGGAAGGCTTCGTTGACGGCAAGAACATACAGATCCTCGACCAGAACGGACAGGCCGACCAAAGCAAGCTCGCCACGATGAGCGAGCAACTGGTCAACAAGAAATCCGATGTGTTGGTCGGCATCGCCACCCCCGCCGCACAGGCACTGGCCAACGCCACAAGCACCACCCCGATCGTGCTCGGCGCGGTCACCGATCCCGTCGCCGCAGGGTTGGTGAAGGACATGAAGGCCCCTGGAAAGAACATCACCGGCGTTTCCGACCAGCCGCCGGTCGCCGCGGAAATCAAGCTCGGCAAGCAGCTGATGCCACAGGCCAAGACGGTCGGCATGCTTTACTCCTCCACCGAGGACAATTCCAAGTCGCAGGTCGAGACCGCCACCAAGGCGGCCACGGAACTCGGGCTGCAGGTCAAGAAGTTCGCGGTGCCGTCCAGCAACGAGATCGCCCAGACCGTGCAGGTGATGAGCGACCAGTGCGACTTCATCTACACCCCGCTTGACAACACCATCGCCAACGCCATGCCCACCGTGACGCAGGAAGCCAACAAGAAGAAGCGGCCGGTGATCAATTCCGTAGACACGATGGTCAAGCAGGGCGGACTGGCCACCATCGGCGTCAACCAATACCAGCTGGGGATCCAGACCGGCAAGATGGCGGCGAACATCCTCAAAGGCAAGAGCAAGCCGGCCACCACCCCCGTCTACACCTTCACCACCGGCGACACGATCATCAACAAGGAGCAGGCGCAGCTGCTCGGCATCACCATCCCCGACGACCTGATGAAGAACGCGAAACTCGTCAGCACGGAGGTCGGCAAGCAATGATTATCTCATCGATCGGCCAGGGCATGCTCTGGAGCATGCTCGGCCTCGGCATCTTCATGACCTACCGTATTTTGGGCTTCCCCGATATGACGACGGAAGGCTCGTTCCCGCTGGGAGGTGCGGTGTGCGTCGCGGCGATCACCGCTGGCGTCAACCCGTTCCTCGCCACCCTGCTCGGCGTTCTGGCCGGCATGTGCGCGGGTCTGGTGACCGGTCTGCTCTATACGAAAGGCAAGATTCCCGTCGTGCTCGCCGGCATTCTGGTGATGTCCGCACTGAATTCCGTGATGCTCTTCGTCATGAAATCGCCGAACCTTTCGCTGCTGAACCTTCCGAAAATCCAGGACGTCTTTATTCCGCTGAACCTGCCGGAAAACTACGACACCGTTTTCATCGGGCTCCTGGCCGTGGCCATCGTCATCGGGCTGATGTCGCTGTTCTTCAACACCGAGTTCGGGCAGGCCTACATCGCCACCGGCGACAACGAATCGATGGCCAAATCGCTTGGCATTCACACCGAGCGTATGACAAACGTAGGCCTCATGCTTTCCAACGGGCTGATCGCGCTTTCCGGAGCGCTCATCTCACAGCATGACGGCTACGCCGACGTGAGCAAGGGCGTGGGCACCATCGTCATCGGCCTCTCCTCCATCATCATCGGCGAGGTCCTGTTCGGCGAGCTCTCCTTCTTCCAGCGCATGCTCGCCACCGTGGTCGGCAGCATCATCTACCAGCTGCTGATTCTGCTGGTCATTCGGCTCGGCTTCGACACCACGTATCTCAAGTTCTTCTCGGCCGTCGTGCTCTCGCTGTGCATGCTTATCCCGCAGTTCAAACGAGCGCTGCACCTGACCACAGGATTCGAAAAGTACTTCAAGAAGAACGACGTTGTGCAGGCCAGCGGAAAGGTGAAGGCATGAAGGACGAAACCATGAAAAAGCCAGATGAAACTGCATCCGCACCGACGGCCAGCACTGTCGAAATGAAGGAAGCGGGCAATCCGAAGGACATCCGCCTGGCGGTCGAGCACTGCTCTGTGGTCGTCGACAATGGAATGGATGACACTAAGGAGATTCTGAGCGACGCCAACCTCGCAGTGAAACCCGGCGATTTCATCACCGTGCTCGGCGGCAACGGCGCAGGCAAAAGCACCCTGTTCAATGTCATCGCCGGCGGCATCCATCCCACGAAAGGGCGCGTGCTGCTCAATGGTGAGGACGTCACCTCGACCACTCAGGAGACACGCGCGAAATACATTGCCCGCGTCTTCCAGGATCCGAAAATGGGAACGGCCCCACGTATGACGGTAGCGGAGAACCTGCTGCTGGCCACCCGACGTGGACAGCCTCGTCGCTTCAAAATGCGCGAGATGGCCGCCAACCACGACCGGTTTTACGAGTTGTGCAAGGGCATCGGAAACGGGCTTGAGGAGCATCTGAACACTCCCGCCGGCAACCTTTCCGGTGGCCAGCGTCAGGCGCTGAGTCTCATCATGGCGACCATCACCAAACCCGATCTGCTGCTGCTTGACGAGCACACGGCAGCCCTTGACCCGAAGACATCCAAACAGCTCATGGCCATCACTGCGAGCACCATCACCGAACAGCACCTGACCTGTCTGATGATCACGCACCGTCTCGATGATGCCCTCAAATACGGCAACCGGCTTATCGTGCTGCAAAAAGGCCAGATCGTCCGCGATCTGAACGCCGCGCAAAAGAAGAAACTGACGATGAGCGATTTGCTTGAGTTCTTCGAGGATGGGTTCTAAATACACGAAGCGTTTTCCGACAGGAATCAAACCGAAGAAAACATCCTCGACAACGCCAAGGGCCCTGTGAGCTTGAAACTCACAGGGCCCTTGCGGTATGTCCTAAAAGGAATGGGATTCAGAAATCAGCGAGCGTAGAACTCGACGACGTACTGAATGTTGACCTCGACCGGAATCTCTTTGGTTTCCGGCTTGCGGGTGAGAGTCGCCTTGAGCGAGGCGAGGTTGACGTCCAGGTATCCGGGGACGGCGGGCAGCACATCGCGGTGCACGCCCTCAGCGGCGATCTGGAAGGGAACCATGGTCTGGCTCTTCGGCTTGACCTGGATGGTCTGGCCGGGCTTGACGCGGTAGGACGGACGGTCCACCACGTTGCCGTCGACCATGATGTGACGGTGCACGACATACTGGCGTGCCTGGGCGGTCGTGCGGGCGAAGCCTGCGCGAAGCACCAGAGCGTCGAGACGGGTCTCGAGATCGACGAGCATTGCATCGCCGGTCTGGCCCTTGGTGTGGGTACCCTTTTCATAAGCTGCACGAAGCTGCTTCTCGGAGACGCCGTACTGGGCGCGCAGACGCTGCTTCTCGCGCAGACGAACCGCATAATCGGATTCGGTGCGGCGACGCGTGCGGCCATGCTCACCAGGAGCGTACGGACGCTTCTCGAAGATGCGCTGAGCCTTGGGGGTCAGTGCGATGCCGAGGGCACGCGAAAGGCGCACCTGACGGCGAGAACGCTGAATGTTGGTCATTGCATTGTTCCTTTGTATTCTGTCGTTATCTGAACGGAACGCGGAATCGCGAGAAACCGCGCTGAGCCGGGCCTCTCCAGTGCTTCATGGCGCCAAGTGCCAACGACCTTCATCACTTGCATGAGAAAGCCGCCGACCCACTGATGGGCTAAGACTCCAGATAATGCCCGCCTTATGGCAGACACAAAGTTTTATTGTACTCGCAGACCGTGGACGAAGCCAAGTGTTCCAGCCTATCGTTCACAACCATGGAAACTGGTTCATTCACAACTTTTCGATCGGGGCGACGCGGAGCATCAGGCGCTTGACGCCGTCAGAGCCGAAGTCGACGGTGATGATCGAGTTGCGGCCTTTGTCCTGGGTGTCGATGACCGTGCCCAGACCGTACTGGTCGTGGGTGATCTTGTCACCGATGCTGAAATCGGAGATATCGAGCTTGTTGTCCTTCTTGAGAGATGAGGCCGGAACCGAACGTGACGCGGATTTAGCAGTGGAGCGACGGGTAGTCACCTTGCCCCCGCGAGTATGGGAGCCGGAAGAGTACGAGGACGAACCATAGCCGGAGTGCGAGCCAAATGATGAGCCGCTGGAAGAACGCGAACCGTACCCTGAACGCGATGAAGAGCCGCGGTAGCTGGAACCCGCGCCGTATAAGGAATGGGAGCCTGAGCGCGAACCTTGCGACGAACCCGAGCGTGAGCCATACGATGAGCCATAACCGGAACGCGAACCATACGATGAGCCATAGCTGGAACGACCGGAACCGCGCGAACCACCGTATGAAGACGACCCCGAAGCTCCGAACGCTGAACCGGATGAGAAATCATCATCATCGTCCCAACCACCAAATTCGTCATCGAAGTCATTGTCTCCACCTGAGCTCCAGCCGGAATGCATGCGCTCGACACCAGCCTCGCGGCGCTTCCAGTCGATGAGCTCGTCGGGAATCTCGTCAAGGAACTGGCTAGGCATCATGTCGGCGGTCTGCCCCCACTGCGAGCGAACTGCCGCACGGGTGACGTAGAGCCGTTGCTTGGCGCGGGTAATGCCCACGTAGGCCAAACGCCGTTCCTCGCTCAACTCCTGCTCGTCCTCAAGCGAGCGCGAGTGCGGGAACGTGCCCTGCTCCATGCCGGTGAGGAACACGACCGGATACTCAAGGCCCTTGGCCGTATGCAAAGTCATCAGCGTGACCTTGCCTGTGTCCTCCCCCTCGCTGGGCAGCTGGTCGGAATCCGCGACCAACGCCGTGGTCTCGAGGAATCCGGCAAGAGTGGCGTCCGGTGTCTTCTGCTCGAACTCGGCGGCGACGGACTGCAACTGAGAAAGGTTCTCGACGCGCGACTCATCCTGCGGGTCGGTGGAACGCTGCAGTTCCTCAAGCAATCCGGATTTGCCAAGCACTTCCGCCACGATCTCGGAGGGTTTGGAGTCATGGTCGGCGGCGAACTGCATCAGCCCGCGCATCAGGTCGCGGAACTCTTCGAGCATCTTGCGGGTGCGTGTGGGCAAATCGGGGATTTCGTCCATGTGCTCGATGCCGCCCCAGAACGGTACGTTATGGGCCTCGGCATAACCGGCGACCATGGATTCGGCACGCGCTCCGAGCCCACGCTTGGGCGTGTTCATGATGCGGCGCATGTTGACGCTGTCGGCAGGGTTGGTGATGGCCTGCAGATAGGCGATGGCGTCCTTGACCTCTCGGCGCTCATAGAATTTCGTGCCGCCGACGAGCTGGTACGGGATGCCTGCGTTGATCAGCGCCTCCTCAAGCGCCCTTGACTGCGCGTTGGCGCGGTACATGATGGCCATGTCGGAATAGCGGTACCCGTTCTCGCTCCTGAGGTTGGCGATCTCATTGGCGATCCACGCGCCCTCTTGCTGGGCGTTATCGGCCGCATACCCCACAATCGGCTCCCCTTTGCCGAGCGAGGTCCAGAGCTTCTTGGGCTTGCGGCCGGTGTTCTTGGAGATGACGGCGTTGGCGGCGTCGAGGATGGTCTGCGTGGAGCGGTAGTTCTGCTCCAGCATGATGGTCAGGGCACCCGGGAAGTCCTTTTCGAAGTCCTGGATATTGCTGATATCGGCGCCACGGAAAGCATAGATGGACTGGTCGGAATCGCCCACGACGGTGACCCACGCCGGCCCCTCGCGGCCTGCGGTGGGCTGGTTCGGCACCTCGCCGCCACCCTGCTTGTCGTCGATGCCGGACAGCTCGCGCACCAGCTGGTACTGGGCGTGGTTGGTGTCCTGGTATTCGTCGACCAGGATGTAGCGGAACTTGTGGTGGTAATAATCCGCCACCTCGGGATGATCATGCAGCAATTCGACGGTGCGCACGATCAGATCGTCGAAATCGACCGCATTGGCCGCTGCGAGCCGGTATTGGTATTCAGCATAGACCACGGCGTAAAGCGCCTCTGCGTTGTCATAGCGTCCCAGCTGGTAGCCCTGCTGGCCCGGCGTGTAATCAGGTGCGTAGGTCTTGAGCAGTTCCTTCCAGCCAACGAGCTTGTTCTTGTAATCGGAAATCTGGCCGAGGATGGCCCGCGGCGTATAGCGTTTCAGATCGATGTTGAGGCTGGTGCCGATGAGCTTGATGAGCCTTTGGCTGTCGGCGGTGTCGTAGATGGAGAAGCCGGAATTGAGGCCGATGGCCTGGCCATCACGACGAAGGATACGCACGCAGGCGGAATGGAAGGTCGAGATCCACATACGTTCCGCCACTGGGCCAATCAAGGTCTCCAGGCGCTCCCGCATCTCGGCGGCCGCTTTGTTGGTGAAGGTGATGGCCAGGATCTGGCTTGGCCAGGCCCCGAATTGCGAAAGGATCCAGGCGACGCGCCTGGTGAGCACACGCGTCTTGCCCGACCCTGCACCCGCGCCGATGAGCAGCGCCGGCCCACGATACCGCACCGCCTTCGCCTGCTGCTCGTTGAGATCGCCGACCAGTTCCTCGGCGCTTCGTGCAATCAAATCCGGATCCTGTGCCACACCTGTTCCCTTCAAAAAGCCATCGTGCGGGCGCCCTCGTACAGGTCCACGCCCGTGCCATAGGTCTTTATTTCTATCACATCCAGTTGTCATCAAAACGATAATCGGACACTCCATTACTCGCCATTATTGCCGGACCGTTCATGGAAAATCTTGAAACCGCCGAGTCAATGGAAGAGCGATAACGTCATCGTGCGTGTCGTTTTTTCATAAAAATAATGAATATAAATCAAATTGATTGCTTTTTCTAGACATTCCTTATGAACGTCACCGCCCGAGATTATGCTCTTAGACCATATATACGCGTTGCAGGGGCATCGACGTAACGACCTACCGACGGAAACGAGAGGATGACATGAAGGAACTTGAAGACAGGATTCGTCGGGACGGAACCGTGAAGCCGGGCGACGTGCTCAAGGTCGATGCCTTTTTGAACCACCAGTGCGACGTCACGCTCTTCGATCACATGGGAGCGGAATGGGCTCGCATCTTCGCCGGCAAAAAAATCGACAAGATCCTCACCATCGAGGCCAGCGGCATCGGCATCGCCTGCATCGCGGCCCAGCACTTCAACAACGTCCCGGTCGTCTTCGCCAAGAAATCGCAATCCATCAACCTCGACGGCGACCAGTACTCCGCACGCGTCTATTCCTACACCAAGCAGAAGGAATTCCCGGTCATCGTCTCCAAGCGCTTCCTTACCCCCGGCGAACATGTTCTCCTGATCGACGACTTTCTCGCCAACGGCAAGGCCATGCACGGATTGATCGACATCTGCAACGAGGCGGGGGTCATTATCGAAGGTATCGGCATCGCCATCGAAAAGGGCTTCCAGCGCGGCGGCAAGGAACTGCGAGAGGCTGGCTACGATGTCGCCTCGCTCGCCGTCGTGAAGGCGATGGACGGCGAAAAAGGCACCATCGAATTCGCTTGAGTTCTTATATTCATTATTAATAATCGTTCAAACCAGAAGCGGCCAATCCGAAAATCTCTTCGGCGGCCGCTTTTGTTATCCGTCCGGATAGTTTTCCCGTTTCACATTCTCCATGACACTGTGCGAGTTCCAGAGCCGCAAACAATCGCAATATCCCCAGGCTGTTCATACCGTAACAAACCGGATCATCCCCGAGAAACACCCACAAAACCAAACTGCCCACTGCCGGGCGTACACTTTTGGCTGTCAGCACTATCTCAATTTCATCAGGAAAAGAGACCCTTTGAGCACTGATCAGCACGGCACCCAGAATGGGGCCGAACCATCGAACACCTTCCAATCGGATAATGAGGACAACGCCAAAAGCGAAACGGCGGCGACTTCACCCACCCAGCAGACTTCATCTGGCAAAAAGCCCGCTTCAGGCCTGGCCTCCCACCTGCCATGGCGAAAACGCGACGGCCATGACACCGCTGCAGATGAGGCAAAACAGCCAAAACCCAGCACCGAAGAGGCGCTGACCAGCCTCGATGGACAGATCTCGTTCTGGCGCGGCATCCCCTTCGGCCTGCAGCACGTCATGGCGATGTTCGTCGCCAACCTCGCCCCGATTTTCCTGGTGACCGCCGCCGCGCATCTGACGCCGGCGCAATCGGCGATGATCATCCAGAACGGCCTTTTGGTGGCCGGCCTCGGCACCTGCCTGCAGCTCTACCCGCTGTGGCGCGTCGGCAGCCGCCTGCCCATGGTCACCGGCATTTCCTTCACCTACGTCGCCGCAGCCACCGCCATCGTCGGCAAACAAGGCTACGGGGCGCTTGTCGGAGCCGTCATCGTCGGCGGCCTGCTTGAGCTGATTCTTGGTCTCACGGCGCAATTCTGGAAGAAATACGTGCCGCCGATCGTTTCGGCAATTGTGGTGACCTCAATCGGCTTCTCCCTGCTTTCCACCGGCGCTTCCTCGTTTGGCGGCGGCGCTGGAGCCAAGGACTTCGGCAGCTGGCAGAACCTGACGCTGGGCCTGATCTCGCTGGTCGCCTGCCTCGCCTTCCAGCTCCTGATGAAAGGCACCGTCAAACAGCTTTCCATCCTCTTCGGCCTGGTCGTCGGCTACATCGTCGCGATTTTCTTCGGCAAGGTTGATTTCTCCGGATTCCAGCACCTGCAGGTCGTGAGCATCCCGCATTTCATGCCGTTCGCCCCGACTTTCGACATCGGTTCCATTATTTCCTTCGCTCTGCTGTATGTCGTCTCGTCCGTTGAGGTCCTGGGCGACACCGCCGCGCTCTCGCAAGTCGGATTGAACCGTCTGCCCACCGACAAGGAGACTTCCGGAGCCATCGCCGGAGACGGCCTCATCTCCACCATTTCCGGTCTCTTTGGTTGCCTACCATTGACCTCCTTCGCACAGAACATCGGCCTGGTCGCGGTGACCAAGGTCGTCAACCGCAAGGTCATCCTCTCCGGCGGGCTGATTCTCATCCTCGCCAGCTTTGTGCCGGGCGTGGCACAGCTCTTCAACTCCATGCCTCAGGCCGTTCTCGGCGGTTGCACCATCATGATGTTCGGCAACATCATCCTCTCCGGCTTCCAGATGATCGCCGAGGCGGGCTTCAGCCAACGCAACACCACCATCGCGGCGCTATCCCTGACCATCGGCATCGGCTTCACACAAGTCGGCGGCATCTTCGCCCACTTCCCACAGCTCTTCCAGTCGATCTTCGCTACCAACTGCATCGCCGTCTCGTTCGTGGTCGCGGTGATTTTGAACGCCGTGCTCCCCAGCGAGGAACACTTCCTGGTCAACACGCGCACGAAGGCTGCTGACGCCGACACGAAAGATAGCAAAAACTAAAAAGAAACTACCGATAATAAACACCAATAAATGGCTTGGTCCCACCGAAATTCGTTAATTCGGTGGGACCAAGCCATTATGCGATTTCGATTTGTTCTAAAGACAACAAGCCAAACCGAGCATCATGCCCAATAAATCACTTGTCGATGCCCATGTACTCGTTGATGATGTCGTCGTAGATGCCGATGAAGTCGAAATACATCGCCTTCGGCAGGCTCTCGTTGACGCAATGCATCGTGTCGTTGCCCGGCCCGAACATCACGTAAGCCGTGTCCTTGGGGCTGTCGAGCAGCAGGACGCTGCCGTCGGTGCCGCCGGAGACGCCGAACATCGGGATCTCGGCGGGCTTGTCCTGCTCCTTCAGGTGACGCTCGCCCACGGACTTGGCGATGTCGGCGAGCTTGGCGTCCTTCGGGCCGATGACGGGGATGATATCCATGCCCACGGTGTAGGAGACGGTCGCCTTGTGGCTCTTGTTGAACTTGTCGATTTCCTCGTCGAGGATGCCCAGGATCTCCTTGTTGTCGAACTCGGGGATGATGCGGATGTTGATCTCGGCGCTGGCGGATTCGGGAATGGCGTTGACCTGCTGGCCGCCGCGGATGACGTCGATGTTGTAGACGGTGTCGCCGAGCACGGGGTTGCTCTTGCCTTCTGCCGCGCCCTTGATGCGCTTGGAGACGGTGTCGAGGAACTCGAGCAGGTTCTCGACGGCGTTGATGCCGCGCTCGGGGGTCGAGCTGTGGGCGGCCTTGCCCTTCACGTCGATGTTGATGTTGAGCTCACCCTTGGTGGCATAGACGATGTTATAGCCGGAAGGCTCGCCGACCAGCAACGCCTCAACGCCTTCCATATAGCCTTGGGCCTGCATGGCGGTGGCGCCCGGCATGCCGACCTCTTCGCCGGCGGTGACCAGGAAGCGCACGGTGCCGTGCATCTGATCCTCATGCTTCTTCAAGTCGAGCATGGCGAAGACCATGGCAGCCAATCCCGCCTTCATGTCGGTCACGCCGCGGCCGTAGATCAGATCGCCGTCTTCGGTGACCTTGAACGGGTCCGTCTTCCAGCCTTCCTGCTGGGCCGAGACGGTGTCCATGTGTCCGGTGATGCCGAGGATCGGCTCTCCATGGCCAAGTTCGGCGACCAGGTTGGCGCGGGTCGGGTCCTCCTCAAGCGGGATCACCTTGCAAGGCACACCGGCCTTATCGAAAATCGCCTTGATCTCATCGGCGACGACCTTCTCGTTGCCGTTCTCGGTGTGGAGTCCGACGAACTTGCGCAGCAGGTCCATGGCTTCGTTTTCATTCATATTGTTTCCTTTCACACAGCATGGTTGTTCCAACTCCATTAAATCACGCTTTCGTCATTGCCACGTTGCCAAATGGGAAATATCGTTCCATATCCGGACAAACGCGAGTTCCGTTTCCGCCCACTGTTGCGTCTCCATAGGTGTACACTTCATGAGTTGTTGTGTATTTCAAGGAAAAGCTGGTGAAGTCATGGAAATCGGATCGGTTGCCGAATGGGCCACAGCCGTCGCGGAGACCGCCGCGGTACTGGTCGCCTTGTTCCTCCCCTATTTCGAACGCCGCAGGGCGGACCGCAAAAGCACAAGGAACCTCAAGATCATGTTGCGGGGAATCGTGAGACGCGCGATAACGGACAACGATCCGAAATCCTTGGAGACGTTCCTCAATATCTCGACGTTCACGGACGCAGGCGAACGCGACAAGGAAACGTTGAATGTCGCCCAGCAGATCCTCGAGCTGTTTACGACGGAGAACACCGATGTCGAACGGCGCAATCGCGAGATCGAAGCCCTGCTCGACACCATACAGCCGTGATGCTTTCACCTCTGAATTTCAGGGCGATTAATTAGAAGACACATACAAGGCAGTCCAAACGGGCCGCGGCTTCATCAATGGACATTGAAGCCGCGGCCGTTCTGTTTCTCGGCCATGAATCATGACCGGAATAAGCTCAGCGCTGGCTAGGATTATGGCCATCTGGATTCGGGTCGTCGAAGCCATTCAGCTTGGTCATGTCCGCGTCGCTGATGGTGAAGTCGACTTGGGCGTTGGCTTCGATATGGGCCCGGCTTGTGGCCTTGGGCAGTGGCAAAATGCCGTTCTGCAGGCAGTAGCGAATCGCCAGCTGGGCGGTGGAGACGCCGTATTCCTCGGCCATCGTCTTGAGCTCGGGAGAGCCAAGCAGCCCGCCGGTGGCCAGCGGAGAATAAGCCTCGATCAAAAGGCCGTGGGATTGCGCGAACGTCCTGTTTCTGGGTTCGGTGGCGCCGATGTAATACTGAATCTGGTTGACGGCGGGCACGGTTTGCGAGTGGTCGAGGATGTTCTTCAAATCGTGGTCATCGAAATTCGACACACCGATCGCACGGACACGCCCGGTTGCGTATATCTTCTCCATCTCGCCCCATACGGCGAGATTCTCCTCATCCATGCGCATGTGTCCCGCATGGCTCCACGGCCAAGGCGCGTGAATCAGATAGAGGTCGAGCGTGTCAAGCCCGAGGTTTTCCATGGTCTGCTCGAAATGCGGCAACACCCAGTCGCTCTGCTTGACTTCAGCTGGAAGTTTCGAGGTCACGAAAATCTCATCGCGTGCGATCCCCGACTCGCGGATGGCGCGCCCGACGCTGCGCTCGTTGCCGTAGACGTAGGCGGTGTCGATGTGGCGGTAGCCCGCGTCCAGCGCCATCCGCACGGAATCGTAAGCCACCTCGCCGTCGGGAATCTGCCAAGTGCCGAATCCGATCTTGGGAATCTTCACGCCGTTGTTGAGCTTATAGGTATCGGTGAGAATCGTCATTGCTTCTGCCTTTCAGTTCGTCGTGAAACCGATGCTGTTCAGTCTAGCCCCTCGTAGATATCTCGATGACGGATGATGACGAGACCGGCGGCGAACATCGTGACGATGACGACGAGGACGAGCAGGATGATTGGGGTCCACGTATGAAGCAGACCGTTCAAAGCGCCCAGCGCGACCGGGCCGATGGCGGCGAAGAGGTAGCCGCCGGACTGTGCCATGCCCGACAGCCGGGCGGTGTCGGCTGCCGACGTGGTGCGCTTCTGGAAGAACACGATGCAGATGCTGAACGAGGCCGCTGTCGCCAGTCCCATCGAAATCGCGGATATGACATTGAGTGGCAGATTCGCGCCAGGAACGAGAACGCCCAGTATCCCCAATGCGAAGCCTCCCCCGGCGATGCCGTTGACGATTGCCAGCCCGTGCTTGCGCTCGGCGATCATCGGCACCGTCATCGTCAGCGGCATGCCACTGAGCTGGAAAAGCGTGGCGAGGTTGCCGGCGACCACGGCGCTGAAGCCGGCCGCCTGCCATATCGACGGCAGCCAGGTGAGCAACGAGTAATACAACATCGATTGCATGCCGAAATAGGCCAGGATTACCCATGCCAACGGCGAGCGCCACGGTGTCCTGTCGACAAGCGGACGAGCATCGGCTTTCGCCTCGATTTTGCTGTCGCCGGAAGACCTGGAGACCCAGATGAGCAGCCATGCAATCAGCGCGACTGGGCCCATGGTGGCGAACAATCCCATGCTGCCTTTGATGCCGATATGTGAGGCGATGACGCCTGAGGTGGCGGTGCCCAACGAGGCGACCAGCACCTGCGCGGTGGTGTAGAGCGTGGTCTTGCCGGCGATGCTTTTGGGGAATCGCTCTTTGATGACCGCGGGCAGGAGGACATTGCCACCGGCGATGCCAATGCCAAGCGCGGCCGTTCCGATCAGCAGCGCCCAGACCGACGGGATGATGCGGATATAGCTGCCGACGCTCAACACGGCAAGCGCCATCACCAGCACTTTCACGCTGCCATGCCGCGCCCCGAACCTGCCCATCAGAGGCGAGGCAAGCGCAAAAGCCAGAAGAGGAATGGTGGTCAGGATTCCCGCCAACGAGGTCGGCAGACCGATTTCGGCTTTGAGGTCCGGCAGGAGCGGCGGCATCATGGTGATCGGCATGCGGAGGTTCGCCCCGGCCAATACCAGCCCAAGAATAACCAACCATGTGCGTTTGCGCTTGCTCACGCTATTCCTTTCGATATCTTGCCGATACTTATTTTTATTCCTTACAAAACAAAAACAATAGTGCCCTTACGCCGAAACGCAGGGCACTGCTGTCAATGCTCATTGATTACGCGATGAGCGCGGCCAATGTCACTCCCACTCGATGGTGGCCGGCGGCTTGGAGGTGCAGTCGAGCACCACACGGTTGATGCCGCGGCATTCGTTGGTGATGCGCGTGGAGATCGTGGCGAGCACGTCGTAGGGCAGACGGTACCAATCGGCGGTCATCGCGTCATCGGAGGAGATCGGACGCAGCACGATCGGCGAGCCGTAGGTGCGTTCGTCGCCCTGCACGCCCACGGAATGGACGTTGGCCAGAAGCACCACCGGGCACTGCCAGATGTCGCGGTCGAGGCCAGCCTTGGTCATTTCCTCGCGGGCGATGGCGTCGGCCTCGCGCAGCAGGTCGAGACGTTCCTTGGTGACTTCTCCGATGATGCGGATGCCAAGACCCGGACCTGGGAACGGCTGACGCCAGACAATATTATCCGGCAGGCCGAGCTTGGTGCCGATGGCACGCACCTCGTCCTTGAAGAGGCTTCGCAACGGCTCGATGAGCTTGAACTTGACGTCCTTAGGCAGGCCGCCGACGTTATGGTGCGACTTGATGTTGGCCGCGCCGTCGCCGCCTCCGGATTCGACGACGTCCGGATAAAGCGTGCCCTGCACGAGGAACTTGACTTCCTTGCCGCGTGCGCCGGCCTCCTCAAGCACCTGCTTTTGGGCCTTTTCGAAGGTGCGGATAAACTTCTCTCCGATGATCTTACGCTTGCGTTCCGGCTCGGTGACGCCCTTCAGGGCCGTGAGGAACTCCTCGGAAGCATCGACTTCGATGAGGCGGATGCCAGTGGCCTTGACGAAATCATGGCGGACCTGTTCGGCCTCGCCCTTGCGCAGCATGCCGTGGTCGACGAAGACGCAGGTGAGCTGGTCGCCGATGGCCTTGTGCACCAAGGTCGCCGCGACGGCGGAATCCACACCACCCGAAAGCCCACAGATGACCTCGGCGTCGCCGACCTCCTCACGAATTTTCTTGACCTGCGTGTCGATGATGTTGTCGGCGTCCCAATCGCTGGGCAGACCAGCGCACTGGTGCAAGAACGTGGAGAACAATTCATTGCCGAGCGGGGTGTGCTTGACCTCTGGATGCCACTGCACGCCGTAAAGCTTGCGGGACTCATCCTCCATAGCCGCGACCGGCGCGCCTTCGGTGTGCGCGAGCACCTTGAAGCCTTTCGGCGCCTCCTCGACGGCGACACCATGGCTCATCCAAGTGGTCTGCTCCGCGGGAGAATCGGCAAGCACGCCCTCGGCGTCGTCGATCACCACTTCGGTCTTGCCGTATTCGCCGAGCGCGGCCTTGTCGACCTTGCCACCCAGTTCGTTGGCCATGACCTGGAAGCCGTAGCAGATGCCGAGCACCGGCACCCCGGCCTCAAAAATCTTCTTATCGATGTCGGGAGCGCCAGGCTCGTAAACGGAAGCAGGGCCACCGGAAAGGATGATGGCCTTCGGGTCCTTGGCCAGCATCTCGTCCACCGGCATGGAATGCGGCACCAATTCGGAATAGACATGCGCCTCGCGCACGCGCCGCGCGATCAGCTGGGCGTATTGCGCGCCGAAGTCAACGACAAGCACTGGACCTTTTGCCATGGATTCTCCCTACGAAATTTATGAAATTGATATTTTTACGATTATAACGAGATACTAAACCAATCAAACTGTAATGAAAAGTATCTCACACCTTGCAGTATATTGCTGATTTTGCCAATTGAAGTGAATAAGGTCCGGTCCATTCTCAATGCATTCTTCCAGCTTTTCATTTATACTTGTCTTCAACAAGTCCAAATTACGCTTAAGCTTCCATGATTCAAACATATTATTTGTATTGACGAGTATCAAATAAAATCGATTAGCAGCATCAAAACGTCTTTCTCCTTGATGTTCATATAACCACCGTTCTAGAGAAACTGAATCTTGCATTGCATCTTCGACAAAATGCCTCTTTTTAATATCAAGATTTTGAATGAAGTCCTGCGCATCTTCTGATCGCGTTCTTTCCCGTAAACAATTCTGCAGATATTCATTCAATCCCCTCTGAGGAATTCCATCGGGATTCACAGAAATGTGTTCTCTTCTACACTGCCTCTTTACTTGCGCTATCTCACTGCCTTCATGCAGCTTTCTGAAACAATCTTCTAGATATTGCTTTGGAAAATATGTGACTTTTAAGTCAAAAGGCACATCATTAATGAAGAAATCAATTTTTTGAATTCTGCCTACAGTAGGAGTGATATGTTCACTTTGTTTAAATATATCCTCAATAAGAATAGAACTCCAATGATTATACCAAGATGTCATGGTATAACCCCTCATACTTTCAAAAACCCTTCCTTCAACAGCTTCACAAATATCTCTATATCTTGGCAACTTGTCAACATAATTATGAACTATGTTTTTTTCCAAGCTATCAGCCTGTGAGCCTCCCCAATCTAAACTATGCAATTGTGAAAGTTCCGTTACCAATTCATCCTGAGTTAATTCCCTGTTCTCAAGTTCAAGAACATATTGTTGATTGATAAACTCTTTGATGTCATTCACGGTTATATCATCACTGTCAAAAACTTCATTAACTATTTCAGCCGTATGAAGAGTTGCGTCTAACCCAAAATTCTCTGCAAGAGGCCTTATTTGTTGTTGTTTTGAAACACTTCTGACATAATAAAATCGCTTAGCTTGTTCCGGATTTTGATTTATCACGTCAAAATCATTATTGTCAAATCTTTCACTTAACTGTTCATAAGTAGTGTTCATACCAATCTCCATTCGTTGACTTCGCTGTCATAATCAGCAATTTCTGATAATAACTTATCAAAAGACAATTCATCTACAGTTACTTCAGCTTTGAAAATTGTTTGAATGACAATTTGGATTATTCGGTTAGTCGATAATGAAGAAACGGATAAAGCTTCAGTAATAATTTTTCGGACAAAATTCTGTGTCTCTGTTTTAGATAGGGCTTTTACGTTTGGAACGACATCTCTCTTAACCAAGACGAATAACATATCTCCTTGAATAACCTTTTTCCTATTTAGTTGCCTGGGAGAAAAAGTTTTCTGCACGATAACATCAAGAGACTTTAACTGGAAACCGCAAGATATTACCGCGTTAACGATAGCCTCCCATTCAAAACCCGATAAAGAATTGAAAGTAAAAGCGAAGAAATGATCTGTTTTAAGCACACGATAAATTTCTTTACAAGCAGCAAAAATATCGTTCTTAAACCTTTCACAGTCATGTTCACGAGAGATTGCATTTGAAATAACAATCTCATCGTCATAATCCACCGGCATTTTTAGCCAAGAATTCCAAATGATACTTTGCTCGAAATATGGAACGGTATCCCCATAAGGAAAATCAGTAAATATAAAATCAACAGATCTGGAAGGAAAATTGATTAAATTTTTAGAATTCAGATTTGTTATTTTATATCTACCACGGTTATCTTTATCCGGGATTAACTGTAAAAACTGCTTTTTACCGTCCTTGATACGCTTTACACGGTTGAGGAAATAATGCCATACATTATTTTCTATATATGTTTTTCCCGTATAAAAACCTGTCATCCATGCCCCAGATGAAAGCTGGCCTCTACTTTTAATTGGAGGTACCAATCTCGAGGCATTAGCCAGATTCGCAGTGAAAGCAAAAAGTAACAAATCTTTTTCTGTGGAATCAGGCAAATTCAAAATCAACGCATGAAGTTTGGCATGGAAAAACAAAGAGCGTTTCGGAAATAAATCCTTAATCCTCATATTCTTTTTTGCCGAAATACGTGGATTTTCAAATAAATGATCATCGGGAAACCAATCTTTAATAACCATTGCTTGTTCCGCTTCGATTAAATCATTTTTTTCTTGTTCATTTAATGAAATAACTTGAGCCTTGCCTGAAGATGGTTTGACTTTAATCGATAAAGGAACATCATTATTATCTCGTAGAATCGAGATAATCTCTTTTACCTCACCATTCTTAATATATGTGTAATATTTTTTTATGTAAGGGTGTATTTGTTGACTGATTCTCTGTAGCATCAAATCAAAACGAGAAAAATCGACATCTTCGGAAAGAACATTCCTATTTATAAAGTTTGCCGCTGGATTCAAATCATTACTGATAACGTTTCTACCGGTGAGAACAGACTCTATTGCAACTCCACCATATCCTGCAAACGGATCAAAAACAAGATCCCCGGGATTGGTATATTTCAACAGAATTTCGCGAATATCACTTCCTGGCTTCTTCCCCCAATACTTATGCATTGCATATACTCGGCGGTCATCAAACAAATGATCAGCATCTAATATATCTGATGAAGCCTTGTTGTTTAGTAACACGACAATCCCTTATATTTAAAACTCAAAAATTTATAGTATATAAAATTATATTAAACTCTTGTCATTTAAATAATGACCCGATTTTATGCTTAAAGTGTGCAAAGCAACATCACAAAAAACAACACCACAAAAAACAACACGCCGCGTGAATTTTCTGTGAATCGAACATCGATAAGCGTTGGCAGCTCATGATTTTCGGCTCAATTCCAACGTTTATAAGTTGTTTTTTTACGTGCGGAAATCTCACATATTTTTTGTAGAATACACCATTACCTAACAAAAATATCCCAATTGTGCACATAGGTGCAAAAAAACGTCCAAAAGTCTGAGTCGGCACGTAAAGTGAACATCGATTGGGCACGAACCCTGAACATCAATAGTAGCAAGGGTTTGGGCCTGAAGAAAATAATCAATTGCACACAATGTGTACAGGAGTACAGGAGCATAAATGACTAGTCCTGTTATTGGCACCCCGTGGAAGAAGCTCGGCAAGCCGGTTTCTGATGAGGCTCTCGAAGGAGTCGACAAGTATTGGCGCACCGCCAACTATCTTTCCATCGGCCAGATTTATCTGCGTAGCAACCCTCTGATGAAGGAGCCCTTCACCCGCAAGGACGTCAAGTACCGTCTCGTGGGCCACTGGGGCACCACCCCGGGCCTGAACTTCCTGTTCGGCCACATCAACCGTCTCATCGCCGACCACCAGCAGAACACCGTGTTCATCATGGGTCCCGGCCACGGCGGCCCTGCAGGCACCTCGCAGTCCTATCTCGACGGCACCTACACCGAGTATTATCCGAACATCACCAAGGATGAGAACGGACTGCAGAAGTTCTTCCGCCAGTTCTCCTATCCGGGTGGCATCCCCTCCCACTACGCTCCGGAGACCCCGGGCTCCATTCATGAGGGCGGCGAGCTCGGCTACGCGCTGAGCCACGCTTATGGCGCCATCATGAACAACCCGAGCCTCTTCGTGCCCGCGGTGGTCGGTGATGGCGAGGCCGAGACCGGCCCGCTCGCGACCAGCTGGCAGTCCAACAAGCTCGTCAACCCGCGCACCGATGGCATCGTGCTGCCGATCCTGCACCTGAACGGCTACAAGATCGCCAACCCGTCCATTCTTTCCCGTATCCCCGATGAGGAGCTCCACGAGTTCTTCGAGGGCATGGGCTATGAGCCTTACGAGTTCGTCGCTGGCTTCGACGATGAGGACCACATGTCCATCCACCGCCGCTTCGCCGACATGCTCGAAGAGGTCTTCGACAAGATCTGCGACATCAAGGCCAAGGCTCAGACCGACGACATGGATCGCCCGACCTACCCGATGATCATCTTCCGCACGCCGAAGGGCTGGACCTGCCCGAAGTACATCGACGGCAAGAAGACCGAAGGCTCCTGGCGCGCCCACCAGGTGCCGCTGGCCAGCGCCCGCGACACCGAGGCCCACTTCCAGGTCCTCAAGGGCTGGATGGAATCCTACAAGCCGGAAGAGCTCTTCGACGAGAAGGGCGCCATCCGTCCCGAAGTCACCGCGTTCATGCCGCAAGGCGAACTGCGTCTGGGCCAGAACCCGAACGCCAACGGCGGCCGCATCCGCGAGGATCTGAAGCTCCCCGATCTCGACGCTTACGAAGTCAAGGGCGTCAAGGAGTTCGGCCACGGCTGGGGCCAGCTTGAGGCCACCCGCCAGCTGGGCAACTACACCCGCGACATCATCAAGATGAACCCGGATTCGTTCCGCATCTTCGGACCTGACGAGACCGCTTCCAACCGTCTGCAGGCCGCTTATGAGGTCACCAACAAGCAGTGGGACAACGGCTATCTCTCCGAGCAGACCGATGAGCACATGGCTGTCACCGGCCAGGTCATCGAGCAACTCTCCGAGCACCAGATGGAAGGCTTCCTCGAGGGCTATGTCTTGACCGGCCGCCATGGCATCTGGAGCACCTACGAGTCCTTCGCCCATGTGATCGACTCCATGCTGAACCAGCACGCCAAGTGGCTCGAGGCCACGGTTCGTCACATCCCGTGGCGCAAGCCCGTCGCTTCGATCAACATGCTGATCTCCTCGCACGTGTGGCGTCAGGATCACAACGGCTTCTCCCATCAGGACCCGGGCGTGAGCTCCGTCCTGCTGAACAAGACGTTCAACAACGACCATGTCGTGGCCGAGTACTTCCCCGCCGACGCCAACATGCTGCTGGCCGTCGCCGAGAAGTCCTTCAAGTCCACCAACAAGATCAACGCCATCTTCGCCGGCAAGCAGCCTGCCGCCACCTGGCAGACCCTCGACGAGGCTCGTGAAGAGCTCGAGAAGGGCGCAGCCGAGTGGAAGTGGGCCTCCACCGCCAAGAACAACGACGAAGCGCAGATCGTGCTCGCCTGCGTCGGCGACGTCCCCACCTTGGAGACGATGGCCGCCAGCGAGAAGCTCAAGGAGTTCGGCATCAAGTTCAAGGTCGTCAACGTCGTTGACATCCTGAAGCTGCAGAGCCCCAAGGACAACGACGAGGCCCTGACCGACGACGAGTTCACAGAACTCTTCACCGCCGACAAGCCGGTCCTCTTCGCGTACCACTCCTATGCCCACGACATCCAGTCCATCATCTTCAACCGCCCGAACCACGATAACTTCAACGTTCACGGTTACAAGGAAGAGGGCTCCACCACCACGCCGTACGACATGGTGCGCGTCAACGACATGGATCGCTACGAGCTGACCGCCGAGGTGCTGCGCACCCTCGACGCCGACAAGTACGGCCACGAGATCGACAAGCTGGAGCAGTTCCGCAAGGACGCCTTCCAGTTCGCGGTCGACGAGGGCTACGATCATCCGGATTACACCGGCTTCGTGTACTCCGACGTGAAGAACCAGGACGCCAAGGCGACCGCCAAGGCCGCCATGAGCACTGGCAGCGACAACGAGTGAGCTAATTCTTACCCGGTTGCGCTTCACGTAGCCACGTAATGAAAGGGACATCAGGTTTCGGCCTGATGTCCCTTTTGTTGTCGGTTATGTTCTTTGCGATGCGGAAACATTCCCTACGTCACACCTTCGCATAAAATGGAAGGGATCGATATCGTTGTTGATCGAAACAATCGTGCGCATAATGCACAAAGGAGTTACATCGTGGCAAACGAAGTCATTTATATCGCCAGTCCTGAAGGCAAGAACGGCCGCAATGTTGTGGCCTACGGCGTGGTGAAAGCCCTGGCGGCCCAAGGCAAGACGGCGGTGTTCCGTCCGGTGGCCTGCAAGAAGGAGACCTTCACCGACGAGCTGCTCAAGGCGGCCAACGCCGGCCAGTCCATCGACCAGGTTCGCGCCGTGTGCCCCAAGTGCGCGCGAAAAGACAAGAGCGCGGCCCGCGGTGACATCGTCGCGGCCTACAGTGCCGAGCTCGAGCGCACCAACCCCGATTCCATGGTCATCGTCGGAAGCGACGGATCCGCGATCTTCGATCCGGAAGCGTTCACCTTCAATGCCGAAATCGCCTCCGACCTCAAGGCCAAGACATTCCTCGCCATCTGCACCATTCCCCGCAACGGCGAACAGGTTAAGGCCACAGTGGACACCTGCACGGCTGAGGTGGAAAAGGCCGGCGGAAAAGTCGCCGGGATCTTCGTCACTGGTTGCACCGACGAGAAGGCCGCCGACGCCAAGGAAGCCCTGAAGGACTCCCCTGTACCCGTCTGGACCATCCCTGCCGTTGACTTCTCCTCCGACTCTGATCCTGATGCCGCCAACAAGGCCGCCAAGGCTTTTGCCGACAACGCCCCGGCCGATGAGGTCGTGGCCGCCGCCCGCACACCGTTCGACGCCCCCACCACCCCATACGCCTTCCAGAACGAGCTGCTGGCCAAGGCCAAGGCCGGCAAGAAGACCATCGTGCTGCCTGAAGGCTCTGAGGACCGCATCATCAAGGCCGCGGACTATCTGCTGCAGCGCGACATCGTCAAGCTCATCATCGTCGGCGACAAGGAAGCCATCCTCGCGCGCGGCAAGGAACTCGGCCTCAATTCGCTTTCCAAGGCGGCCTATCAGCCGATGGACGACGAAGAGGTCCTGAAGCCCATGGTCGCCAAGCTGTGCGAGCTGCGCGCCAAGAAGGGCATGACCGAGGAGCAGGCCCGCAAGCAGCTGACCGACCCGAGCTACTTCGGCACCATGCTGGTCGTACTTGGTAAGGCCGACGGTTTGGTCTCTGGTTCCATCAACTCCACCGCCAACACCGTTCGCCCGGCACTGCAGGTCATCAAGACCAAGCCCGGCGCTTCATTGGTCTCCGGCGCGTTCCTGATGTGCTTCAAGGACCATGTCGCGGTCTTCGCCGATTGCGCCATCAACCTGAACCCGAACGCCGAACAGCTGGCCGACATCGCCATCCAGTCCGCCGACACCGCCCGCGCCTTCGGCGTGGACCCGAAGGTGGGCATGCTCTGCTATTCCACCCTCGGCAGCGGCAAGGGCCCGGATGTCGACCTGGTCGAAGAGGCCACGAAGCTCGTCCACGAGAAGGCCCCGGATCTGCCGGCCGTTGGCTCCATCCAGTTCGACGCCGCCTGGTCGCCCACCGTGGCCGCCACGAAAGCCAAGGGCAACGACGTGGCAGGCCATGTCAACGTCTTTGTCTTCCCGAGCCTGGCCGCCGGCAACATCGCCTACAAGGCCGTGCAGCGCACTTCCGGTGCCACCGCCATCGGCCCGGTGCTGCAAGGCCTCAACAAGCCCGTCAACGACCTCTCACGTGGTGCCCTGGTAGAGGACATCATCAACACGGTCGCCCTCACCGCCGTAGAAGCTCAGCAATGATAATTAACCTCAAAATAATCAACATAATTTAAGATACGAAACATGAGTGTGGGGTTGGAATAAACTTTCTGTGGCGTAGGCTTGGCCGAACGGCCTTGAGTGTCCACAGAAAGTTTATTCCAACCCCACACGACCAACTACGAAACTGAAACTATATCCAAAAACTAAGTCAATCTTAAATTAATTGCAATCCTCTTTGTAACAGCTCGTGAGTAAGCTGAGAACTTGGTAGCCGTGGTAACATCCACGGGTCAATTAATCTATTTGGAGGATGCACACAATGGCGAAAACCGTCCTTGTCATCAATTCCGGTTCCAGCTCGATCAAGTACCAGCTGGTGGATCTCGAAACCGGCGGCGCTCTCGCGAGCGGCCTCGTGGAGAAGATCGGCGAACCCATCGATGGCCATTACAAGCACGAATACAACGGCGAGAAGCACGAGCTCGAAGAGCCCATCAAGACCCACGCCGACGGTTTGAAGCGCGTCCTCGGCTTCTTCAAGGAGTATGGCCCCGATCTTCAGGAATCCGGCATCGTGGCTGTCGGTCACCGCGTGGTGCAGGGTGGTTCCGTCTTCCCGCAGCCGGCGCTCGTCAATGCCAAGACCATTCAGCAGGTCAAGGACCTCGCCGTGCTCGCCCCGCTGCACAACGGCCCTGAGGCCACCGGCGCCGAGGTCATGGAACAACTTCTGCCTGACGTGCCGCAGATCTTCGTCTTCGACTCCTCCTTCTTCTTCCAACTTCCGAAGGAAGCCAGCACGTACGCCTTGAACAAGGAAGTCGCCGAGAAGTACAAGATCCGTCGCTACGGCGCCCATGGCACCAGCCACGAATACATCGGCTCCGTCGTTCCTGGCGTGGTTGGCAAGCCCGCCGAAGGCCTGAAGCAGATCGTGCTGCACATCGGCAACGGCGCTTCCGCCTCCGCGCAGATTTCCGGTCGTCCGATCGACACCTCCATGGGCCTCACACCACTGGAAGGCCTGGTGATGGGCGGACGCACCGGTGACATCGACCCTGCCGCCGTCTTCCATCTCATCCGCAACGCCCACATGAACGTCGACGAGATCGATGAGCTCTTCAACAAGAAGTCCGGCATGACCGGCATGACCGGCTACGGCGACATGCGCGAGGTCGATCGCCTCATCAGCGAAGGCAACGAGGACGCCATTCTCGCCATGGACATCTACATTCATCGCATCGTCGGCTACATCGGCAACTACACCGCTCAGATGGGCGGCGTGGACGTGATCACCTTCACCGCCGGCGTCGGCGAGAACGACAACAACGTGCGCGCCCGCGTCTGCGAGCGTCTCGCGCCGTTCGGCGTGAAGCTCGACAAGGCGAAGAACGACGCCCGTTCCAAGGAACCGCGCATCATCTCCACCCCCGACAGCTCCGTGATCATCGCCGTCATCCCCACCAACGAGGAACTTGCCATCGCCCACAAGGCCGACAAGATCGCGACCGAGGGCAAGGATTCCTACGGCAACGTCTTCAAGAAATGAGTCTGCCTGTTTCGTTAGATTCTGAAATCTGACAATAAACAAAATTTGGGCTGTGCAACACCATTTACGTGTTGCACAGCCCAAATCGTACTAGGCACCTCTTGGTGCAGTAAGCCTCGTCAAGAGCGATTAAGCGACTCCTGGCAAACGCCGTAATCCGCAGCCGCGTCAGCAAAACCGCCGACAAACCACGAACCACACATTGTCAGTGTGGCCTATCCGTCACTCGGTTTTGATCAGATCCGTGACGACCCGGTCAAGATCCTGCAGAGAGCTCTCGATGTCGACTGTTTTCTCGGCGTCATAGAAACTCAGGCTGTAGGAGTCCGGGACAAGATCGCGCAACTGATCGGTGAGTTTATCGTGCTGGTCGTTCAACGAGGGGCTCTCGAAGATGTTGGTCTCAGAGCCCATGGCCTGGATCTGCTGGGTCAACGTGGCGATCTGGGTCATCTTCTGGTTGGTGTCGTCCGCGTATTTCTTGATGGGGGCGTTCTTGGAGGTCGACAGAGGCTTCAGGTCATTCTGACAGGTCTGGATATACGGCTTGTAGACATCGGCGTAATTGTTCTGCTCAAAGTCGACCGTCGGCTTCGCGGCGCAATCCTGATTCGCCTTCTGGAAATCGGCCGCGGAATCCGCGAACGAATTCATGTATTGGATGTACTTCTTCGATTGCTTGGCGTAGACGTCATAGCTTTTCTTGAGTTTGTCGCTGCTCTTATAGGCGGGGCTTGCCGCGAAATCGGCGTTCGCCTTGCCGAGCTTCTTCACATCCGACTTCAGGGATTTGACGTTCTCTTCCGGAACGGGGATGCTTTTGGTCGCGTCCTGGGCGAGGTTGAGATAATCCGTGCTGATGGCCGTTTGCGCATCGGTGAGCTTTCGCGTGTTCTTGTTCGCATTGTCATACAGAGCGGAACCCGTGAGTTTCTGGTCTTCGGCGTTGTTCTTGGACTTCGCGCCCATCGAGCCCACGATAATCAGCGCGATGATGACCACGACGGCGATGACCGCGATGACGATATAAAGAATCTTCTGGTTCTTCGACGTCGGCTTCTTCGGGGCGCCTGGCTGTCCGGGAGTGTTGTTGCCCATGGGCTGGGCGTACTGGCCATTGGGATAGACCTGCTGACTGGGCATTCCTTGATTCGGCATCCTCCCCTGCTGTTGGGGATAGCCAACCTGCGGTTGGTTCCGCTGTTGCGGGTAGCCTTGCGGCGCACCTTGGGGAGGATATGGGGAACCTTGCTGGCCCTGCTGCGGCGCTCCCGACTGCGCCACGTTGTTATTGAGCGATTGGAACTGGGGAACATCGGGCTGTTGCCCGATGCCCTGTGGCATACCTTGCTGAGCGGCTTGTTGCGTACCATTGGCATCCAACGATCCGAACTGGGGAACGACAGGCTGTTGCATGTCGGCCGACGGCACGCCCTGCGGGGTTGCCGCTGGAGCTTCCTGACCACCAGCTTGTGGGCTGCCTTCCTGTGGTGTGGTTGCCGCGGTATTGCCCACGTCGTCACCGCGGTTCAACGCGTCATCCGAATCGAATTGCTTTTGGGGAGAATCATCCTGTCGAGCCATAATCAAACTTTCTGTCAATGTTGTTATATCAGTATTTAATAATAATCATCATATTGGATATAACGATTTGAAAGTGAATCCGCTCAGAAACGTATACGGCTGGGCTGAGCCACGACTAATTCAAAACACACAGCGATTCAGCAGCTCATCGCCGACAACGGCTTGTCAATATGATGGCCTGGCTGAACGGCTAATTGGTGTTGAGCTTCATCGCAGTGTTGGAACCGCTTGACATCCATTACCAACCCTTGGAAAGCCAATCGGAAATACCTTGCTATTGCTGCGAAAGCATCCCGGACCACATCCCCGGAAAATCGGGGATGGTCTTGCGGGTGGTCGCGATGTCGCGGATGCGGGTGTTGGCAACCGCAAGGCCAATCATCGCCGCGAACGTGGCCATGCGATGATCGGCGTAGGTCTCCATGACTTCGCCATGCAACTCGTCATTTGGCACTGGGGTGATGGCCAATCCGTCCGGCAATTCCTCGGCTTTGGCGCCGATACGGGTGATTTCCGTGACCAGAGCGGCCAGACGGTTCGTCTCGTGGCCTCGGAGATGGCCGATGCCAACGAGTTCGCTGGGACCATCGGCCAACGTCGCCAAAGCGGCGATGCTGGGAGCAATCTCCCCCGCCGCCGACATGTCGAAATTCTTGCCCAGCCCTCGAATAGGACCGTCCATCGAAACCTTCAATGTCCCATTTCTGGGTACTGGGACTGCCCTTTGATGTCCACGTACGTCGGCCATGACATCATCAAACGGCCTTCCTTCCAACGTGACCGTGGCACCCATCTTTTGCAGAATACCCGGAAGCAACCCACCTGGCTGAGTGGTCGAGGTCGGCCAATTTGGCACGCTCACCGAACCTCCGGCGATCATCGCGGCGCCCAGGAATGGAGCGGCGTTCGACAGATCCGGCTCCACCACTACCCCTTCAGGCAGTTGCAGTTCACGATGGGCGACCTGCCAATGGCCGATTTCTGGCATCTCAGCCTTTCCTCCAGCCCCATCAACATCAGCCATTGTCATACAAATGTGCGGCATGCTGGGAAGCTTGCTACCGGTATGTTTCAGATCGAGTCCGTCCGGTAGGCGTGAGCCAATCAGCAGCAAGCTGGAAATGAACTGCGAGGATGAGGATGAATCGATCTCGACCTTAGCTGGCTGGAAAATGGCGGGATCACCGGATTCATTCATGGCGTCCGGATCCTCACCATTCCTTTGCGCTTCAAATCGTCGTGATTGCGGCGGTGTGATGGTGAATGGCAGAAAACCGGGCTCGCCGTGGTATTCGATATGAGCGCCCAACTGCCCAAGCCCGTCGAGTAACGGATGCATTGGCCGCGCGTAAGCCTGCTTGTCGCCATCAAAACGCACAGGACCATCGGCGAACAACGCCAAGCCCGGAACGAAACGCATCACCGTGCCCGCAAGTCCGCAAAAAACCGTGACATTCCCCTTGAACCGGCCATTGACCGGAGGCGTCACCGTCACGCGCGTCTCATCGGTCTCATCGAACTTGACGCCGACCCCGAGCGCTCTCAACGCGCCCGCCATCAGATCCGTGTCGCGTGAGCGCAACAAACCCGAAATCGTGGCCGGCTTTTGCCCAAGCGCGGCCAAAATGAGATACCGGTTCGACAACGACTTGCTTCCCGGAACCACCACCGTCGCGTTCAACGGACCCTGCGCCAGCGGAGCAGGCCAGGGATCAGGTAATTCAGCTTTCTGGCTTGCCGCATCTTGGGATTCTGTGCGATATGACCTTCCGCGATCGACAATGGCTTTGGCGGCATGGGTTTCGGAGCTCTTCATAGTCGGAATTTTAGAGGAACTCCCCTACAGCATATTTCCAGACTCATTACCCCGCGACACGCCGATGGTTGTTGACCCTGACATATTGTCAGGGCATAGCTTTTCTCTTGCGACCGCAAAGCGGCCGCAGACGAGCTAACGAAGGAGGAACGGATTGCACGGAACAAGCGCAAGCGATGGCTCGTGGACGCCGGCCGAACGATTCGGCCTGACCATCGGAGAAATGTCAACCATGTTCCACGTCAGCGTGCGCATGCTTCGGCACTGGGAAGACCTTGGTCTGCTCACCCCGGCGCGCGATGCCAGCGGCTACCGGGTCTACGGACCCGGCGATCTGAACCGCCTCCGCCGTCTGCTCATCTACAAAGAGCTGGGCGTACCGGCCACACGCATCGGGCGGTTGCTCGACGCGCCCGCGCCAGTTGTCATTAAGGAACTCAAAGTCGGACGCAGCAACCTCAAAAAGAAGCTGCGGCATCTTCAGCGAACCCTTGATGACACCGACCGACTCATCGACATGGCAGAGAAAGGAACGACCATGGCCAATACAGAAACCACCGACTCAAGACAAAATGAGGCCAAAGACCGCTGGGGCGATACGAAACAATGGATGGAATTTGCCGAGCGGGAGACCGGCACGGACGGGAACACCAAAATGAAGGATGAACAACATATGCGCGACGTTGAGGCGAAACTGGCCGACGCCAAGCGCCGCGGCGTCAAGCCCGGTAGCGACGAAGCCAATGAACTCGCCGAGGAACACCGTGCGTCGCTCTACTACTACGAAGTGAGCCTGCCAATGCAGGTGAGCCTCGGCCGGATGTACGTCGCCGACAAGCGTTTCAAGAAGCACTACGACGACATCGAACCCGGCCTGGCCCAATGGCTCCACGACATCATCGATGCCAACGCCGCCGCCCAGGGCATCGATCTTGACAACGTTCAATGGGAATAAAAGTTGAATCAAAAACTGTGGCTGTGCATCTCATCAAAGTTGTACAGTCACAAATGTTTAGAGACCTGACGGAACTAATGTCAGATGGTTGATGCCATCCTCTGCCTTCATACTTACTTTGCCAAGGGTGCGTGCGACGTCGACTACGGGTTGGGCGGGAGCGTCGAGTATGGCTCTCGTCAACAAGCCTCGATAATGCTTGGCCATGTGGGAGATGGTTTTGTTTTGGGAATTGGCGATACGGATGTCCCACCATTGAGTATTTTCATCTGACGCATTCGGCTTGGTCACTCGATAGAGTTCAGAACGTAAGTCGACCGTGACGCCAGCGTTACCAGCAAAACCGGTATCCGGATTCCAGCTTGCAAGCCGATTGCGCCAGAACGATTTCAACGCGCCGACGCCGGGAAGCGAGACATTCATCGAAAGACGATAAGTCGGTATCGAATCCTCGCCCCTAGTCACACCGAACAAGCCCGAGAAGATCAACACGTCATCGTCCCGATGCAATTGAGCGGCTTTGTATAGCACTCCTGTATACACCTCACGAGCCGGCGCACAGGGCGCCGAAAGAATGTCGCGTTGGGCGAGGATCTCCTGCGTCCCTTTGGCTCCTACTTTCAGAATCTTCGCCGCATCATCACGCTTCGACACTTCAATCAACGCCGACAACACCGTTTTTCTGGCGTCGTTGAGTTCCGGAAATGAAAGCCTGTCCAAATCAAACGCCGGCCCTGCGGTCGGCGCGGCCTTGCCTTCGGACGGCGGTAGAAGAATATGCATAATCGCAAGTCTATCGAACCGCCAATCCGAAACGGGACCAACCATTCCGGCACGTTCGCTTGTCGCTAATTTAATTTGGTCGAACAATGGTCGCAAGGACTGAAAATATGGGAATTTCACAATGTCAAGGATTTCGAGACAAAATGTCGCAAAGCCCACAAAACGATGCCAAACCCTTGTTTCAAACCGGCGGAATTGTTATCTTCTTCCTACATCGTTACGACAGGAGGATTTCATTGACCGATAATCTCAACACTGCTTCCGGCCAGCCCTGGGCCGACAACACCCATTCCCAGACCGCCGGCGTGCGCGGCCCGGTGCTGCTGCAGGACTACCAGCTGGTCGAGAAGCTCGCACACTTCAACCGCGAGCGCATCCCGGAACGCGTGGTGCATGCCAAGGGCGCCGGCGCATACGGCACGTTCAAGCTCACGAAGGATATGAGCGAGTACACCAAGGCTGACGTGTTCAACGGCGAGGGCAAGGAGACCCCGATCTTCCTGCGTTTCTCACAGGTAGCCGGCGAGCTCGGTTACCCCGACACCCTGCGTGACGTCCGCGGCTTCGCCCTGCGCTTCTACACCCAAGAGGGCAACTACGACATCGTCGGCAACAATACGCCGACCTTCTTCATCCAGGACCCGCTGAAGTTCCCCGACTTCATCCACTCCCAGAAGCGCGACCCGCGCACCCACCTGCGCAACCAAACCCGCCAGTGGGACTTCTGGGCGCACTCCCCCGAAACCGTGCATCAGGTCACCTACCTGATGGGCGACCGCGGCAACCCGGCCAGCTACCGCACCATGAACGGCTACGGCAGCCACACCTTCAAGTGGGTCACCGCCGACGGCACCGCCTTCTGGGTCAAGTACCACTTCATGAGCGAGCAAGGCGTGGTCAACATGAGCGAAGAGACCGCCGCCAAGGCAGCCAGCAAGGACACCGACTACCTGCTGCACGAGCTCTTCGACGCCATCGAGTCCAAGAACTATCCGTCCTGGAAGGTCTGCGTGCAGATCCTCCCCTACGAAGAGGGCCTCAACTACAAGCACGACATCTTCGACATCACCAAGGTCGTCTCCCACAAGGACTACCCGCTGATCGAGATCGGCGAGTTCACGCTGAACCGCAACCCCGACAACTACTTCGAGGACGTCGAGGAGTCCGCGTTCGCACCCGCCAACTTCGTGCCGGGCATCGAACCAACACCAGACAAGATGCTGCAGGGGCGCCTCTTCGCCTACAAGGACGCCGCGCGTTACCGCCTCGGCGCCAACTACGAGCAGCTCAAGGTCAACCGCCCCTTGGGCGAGGTGCACAACTACGAGCGTGACGGCTTTATGTCGAATAACGCGCAGGACGGCTCCGTCGACTACGAGCCGAACAGCTTCGACGGCCCGAGAGAGGACAACTCCGCCCGCAACCATGGCGATCAGTTGGAAGGCAAGACCGGCAACTACGCCGCCTACGAGCCCGACAACTTCTCCGCCGCCGGCGCGCTCTACAACGTGCTGAGCGAAGAGGAGAAGCAGCGCCTGGTCACGACCATCGCCTCCAACCTGGGTCAGGTCGAGGGCGAGCACGCCGAGGAAATCAAGGTTCTCGAGACCAAGCAGTTCTATCAGGCCGATCCTGACTACGGCACCCGCGTCGCCAAGGCGCTCGGCTTGAATTTCGACGACATCAAGTGATTATTAGTCTGGAAATCAAGCAAGACCGTTCTTTACATTGGAAAAGAACGGTCTTCTTTTTATTCAATACGTTCCGGCGAAGCAGCTGAGTACGAATTTAAATCGAGACTGCATAATCGATTGATACTCACGACTTGTAGTTTTTGACTATTCATTCAAAAACTGCTATAGTGCCAATTATGGCAAGACCAAGAAGTTTTGATGAGCATCAAGTGCTCGAACAATGTCGTAAGGTTTTCTGCACGCACGGCTACGACGCCACCTCGATTGATGACCTCGTAGCCGCGACCGGGCTCAAACGCGGCAGCCTCTACCAAGCGTTCGGTAGCAAACGTGGCGTATTCCTGAAAGTATTGCAAGCTGCGTTTAACCGTAAGACCGAACGCAAAGCTGAAGATGAATCTGAATCTGACGAGGACAAGAGTGTTCCTGCGCAAACCACTTCACCGTCGGATCAATCCGTTCCTGGCCGAAAGACGATTCGACCCGAACCACAATCCTCAGCAAACAGCCTCTTCTCAAATGATGTTCTGACACTAGTGGCCATCGCCTGTCTGGAACTGGCACCTCACGACGCAAAGGTCCGTGACATCATCGTCAAGTGGCGCTCTCAAATTCCTCCGGAACAACAAGCGCTATTATCGCAATCCCTCGGAGACAATCTTTTTAATCGGGCCGGAATCAACAAAAGGCAAACGACCGACTCAATCAATGTAGCCTGAACCAATTCAAGTCAATCAAACCCATTCAAACCAATAATCACCAAAGGAAGTATCACCATGTCCGAAATCGGAAACAATCAGAAGAACGGCAACAAGATGAATCGCAATGATTCCGGGAATACGGGAAGCAACACCGTAACCATCGAAGGAACGACCATGAAAGTCATTCCGAAGGGCCTTAATAAACTCTGGTCACTCAAAAGCAATCTGAAAATTCCGCTGGCTCACGTGGCGGGCGCAACCGTCGACCCCGGATTCAACATGTCCGGACGCCGCGCATTCCGAGATCCTGGTCTCGCTACTTCAGACAAAAAGGCCGGCACATTCAAATTCCCCGATGGTGACATCGAGTTCTGGAACATCACCCAACCAGAACAGCCCCTGGTCATCCAGCTTCGCGACGAAAAGTTCGACCGCTTGGTACTGGGCGTTGCCGACCCACGCCAAGTCGCAGACGCTATCAACGCGGCAATTGAATGATCAACCAGAATTAAAAATCTACACTGGTGCGATCAGTTCAGCTTGCCATATTCCTTAGGATCGACCGGTTCGAGCCACTCGTTCGAGGCACCCTCTTCGGGCACCATGACGGCCACGTGCGCGAACGGCTCATTCGGGCTGGCGCCGTGCCAGTGCTTGGTTTCCGGCGGCACGACCACCACGTCGCCAGGACGCATCTCGCGTACCGGCTCGCCCTCGAACTGGCAGTAACCGCGCCCGCCCACGGCGATGAGAATCTGCGTGGCCTTGTGGTGGATATGCCAATGGTTCCTGCAGCCGGCCTCGAAAGTCACGTTGGCGACCTTGGCCTGGTCCGTGCCACCCAGTGGAGCATTGTAGCTTTGGCCGTCAAAATACTGGGCGTAAGCATCGTTCGGATGGCCCATTGGGAATGGGCTTGGATTCGTGAATGTTGTTGCCATTTTCTTTATCTCTTTTCTGGTGGAATTATTGGTTTGTGATGCACGCACTGGCTTATCAGTTTTCCGACAAACCAGGTTGCATATCAATCGATGTATCGGCGATCGTCGATAAAATTGATGAAGTGATCAGCGTCCGCTGAACACAGGGAAATCGCTGGCCTCGCCATAATCCTTGACCTTCGGCATATTGCGAAGCGTCTGCATGTCTTCCGTGCTGATACTGAAATCGACCTCGGCATTGGCCTTGATATGGGCTTCGGAAGAAGCCTTGGGCAACGGCAACGTGCCGAGTTCCAGACAGTAACGAATCATCAGCTGAGGCACGGAGACACCATAACGTTCCGCCATCTTGGCCAGCTTCGGATTACCTGCCATCTCGCCATGGGCGATTGGCGAATATGCCTCGACCAGAATGCTGTTCTTCTTGGCGGTGTCGAGCAGATCGAAACGCGTGTTGCCCACATGTGTAAGCAGCTGGTTGACCACCGGCTTGATTTCGCAGTGCTGCAAAATGTTGTCAAGATCGACATTCTCGAAGTTCGAGACGCCAATGGCACGGACGTTACCGGCCTTCACGGCTTCTTCCATCGCCCGCCACGCCTCAAGGTTGCCTTCGAAGCAATGGTCGCCCTCGTGGAAATGGGACCAAGGTTCCGGTGCGTGGATGAGAAGCAGATCGATGTAATCGATATCGAGTGCCTTGAGCGAGGCTTCGATGGAGTTTTTGGCGGACTGGTAGTCCTTGTATTCGGCCCTCACCTTCGTACTGACGAACACATCCTCGCGCTTGAGACCCGAGGCGCGCACGCCTTCACCCACACCACGCTCGTTCCCGTAGGCCTGGGCGGTGTCGACATAGCGGTATCCGCACGCGAGCGCCGTCTGCACCGCCGCCCCGGCCTTGTCGTCGTCAATCAGCCACGTACCGAAACCCAATTTGGGAATTTGCACCCCGTTGTTCAATGCATAGTCTTCGTCAAGTATTGACATTTTGTTCCTTTTTCGATAGTCGGTAAGGTCTGTGCCTTGCGCTCCACGATTGCCGTCATATCATCACAGTAATGAACAAACTTGTTTATTGTTGGATTACAAATACGTTGGGCGTATCCTCATTCCGAAATCCAATGTAAAGACCTCAAGCGCTCGAAGTCAAAACCGTTCGAATCACCCTCAGCCATCAGCATATATCTGCATCTCTGAACGCTGTTGGGCCCGCGTCCGCATGAACTACTGTGCGAAGAGATACGGCACTCCGTGGCTGACCTCGGCCTTCAACGAGGCAAGGCCATGTTTACCTCCAGGATTCTCCCAGTACATGAGGTTCTGCTGGGTCATGATGTCTCCCTGCGTTTTTCGCAACGCGTCAATCTGAGGAAACATACCTGTCTTACTGTTGTCCTTCTCCCCCGTCATGGCAACGACCGTCACATCTTTGGACCCGTATCCTCTGGCCTTCAAACCCGCCACCAGACTTGCGGCGGTATCTGCGTCCGTGGTGCCGCCAGTGGTTTTATTGATCCAACTGGACTCGGCCATTGGCATGAAATCGTGGAAATACTGGGGTTTGGCCGCGAGCATCTCCCATGCGGTGATGCCTCCCATGGAATAGCCGCTGAAAGCCCTGTGTGCCCTGCTGGCGACGAAATCAGCCTCCGAAACACCCGAAGAATATGTCGTGAAACGACTTTCGACGGCCCGCATAAGGGGCTCAATCTCATCGGTGGCGAAGAATCGGTTCAGCGCATAATCCTTGTGGTAATCACGGACCACGAATGTGTCGTCGGGATAATACGTCGGGAAAACCACGAGCATCGGTTTGCCGGAAAGACACTCATCCAGTGTGCCCTGCATCTGCCCGGCCAGTTTCGGACCATTCGTCCACGAGCCATGCACCAAATACAGGATATTCATCGGTGTGCCTTTATGATATGCGGCGGGAACATAGACGCTCGCTGTTTTCGCGTAATGTTTTCCCTGGTAGGTGATGTCATAGCTTACCGTCTGAAGCTGGCTAACGACATTAGCTGGTTTTGCGGAAGCGCTATTTTGCTGTTTTCGGAGCGAACCACCCAACGCCCAGCAGACACCTCCCACAACCGCCACGACGACGAGTATTGCGCATGCCACAATCGCCACTTTGCGCCGCTTCATAACCACTCTTTCCTGCCAACAGGTCATTGCCGGTCAACGTTGCGCACGGCTTTACTGCTCCTGCACAGCTTCGCGCAGAGCAACCCAATTTGCATGCAACCAGCATGACCGATATATTTGTCTGGACAACTCGCTTATACCAGACTACCGCTGTTGCTTGGCAGGTTCAATTAACGACCGTCCTAGAGAGCATGACATTCGAAATCTATTCAAACGTTGCTTCAACACTGCCCATGCCAAGCACTTCGCCGTCCAACTCGGCTTTGAGTCTGCGGTAAGACGTCATTGGCCCAAGTCCAAGTTTCCGGTCCACGGCATAGACGGTGAACTCGTAACGGTGGCTGGTTCCTTTCGGCGGCTTCGGCCCGCGATAACGATGCCAGCCATACGCCATTCCCTGAACTGCATCACCGATTCCAGGCCGCGCTCCCTTGGCGATGCCCGCCGGCAAAGTATTTATAACCGGCAAATCCCAGATAAGCCAATGCGTCATTTCTCCGAACAATGGATGACTCATATCTCGCAGAACGACGGCCAATGTCTTGGCGTTGCTCGGAATGCCCGAAAACGTAAATTCCGGCGAAACGTCGCGCCCTCTCCCCGTAAATTCCGTTTTAAACTTACCGTTCTCATCGATAGCATTGCAAGCAACTTCAATCCGCTCCATCGCGATTTCTCCCTTTGCCTTTAATCGACCGTCGATTTTACAGGTAATAGATTATCATTATTTATTCAGAAGGAGTATTTCTGTTGAGAGGAGCATGATGCTGACACCAGACCACGAGAACGTGAAAGCCGGAAAGAAACAGGCTGCCGTCCGGACGCTGGTGCATCTTCTCGCTTTTATCCTGATATTCCTTGTGCTCTATGTTCCTGCCTTCATGCTGGTCAAACATGTTCTGCACATCCAGCGCTATGCCAGCGGCGAGAACCGATGGATGCTGTCCATGTCAGTATCGGCTCCGCTGGAAGTCGCAGCGGTCGTCATCGCCTACCTGATAGTGGTGATGTTGCTCGAAAAACGCAGAAACCCTTACGAACTACGACTCTCCCGGCTCCCAGGACTACCGGTTGGAATGTTCGCGGGCTTCGGCGTCATCGCCCTGTGCATCGGTATTCTCTTCCTTACCGGCAGCTATCGCGTCATCGACTTCAACCCGGACTACTCGCCGTGGATGGATATTTTCGTCATGGGCTTCTGCGGCGGCATCGGCGAGGAAATCGCGTGCCGCGGCATCATCTTCAGACTGCTCGAGGAATGGATCGGAACGTGGGGCGGCGTTCTGATTTCCGCCCTGTTGTTCGGGCTCATGCACCTGAACAACCCCAGAGCGACGCTGTGGGGAGCACTCGCCCTCGCAATAGAGTCCGGCGCGCTGTTCGCGGCCATCTACGCGTGGACCAGATCACTGTGGTGGGTCATCGGCTTCCACGCCATGTGGAACGTCGCCGAAGGCCCGATATTCGGTTCCGTCGTCTCCGGCCTCGGCAAGCAATCGTCATGGTTCACCGCAAGTTGGCAAGGCCCCGCAATCCTGACCGGCGGCTCCTTCGGCTTCGAAGCCAGCATCGTTCCGGTCGTGGTGTGCGGTTTGCTTGCGGTATTTCTATTGGTTTCTCTGCAGAAGCGAGGAAAAGTTATTAAGCCATTATGGAAACGAAATCCGAACAGACTATAGACCAACAACAGCTACTATTAACAGCTAGCTTTTGCCAACCAAATTAACAAAAACATAAATAGATAAACGCAATGATGAAGCAAAAGTTGTGACACTCTAAAATGAGTAAAATCATTGAACTCTGTTTATTCTATCAGAATCCCGCCCAGAAAGCAGAATAACAAAACTCTCAATCCTTTGAATATCCTGAGGATTCCAAACGATATAACAAAATTTTACTTTGCATTATTTGTCAGTTCACCGAGGAAATCATTGGCACCAAACAGTTCCCCGAAACACTTCACACTGTTCGATTTCCACTAAAACCAAGAAATTTTAAGAAACAGTAAAAAGGCTTGAAACCATGAATAACTGAAATCATCGTCCCTTTATGGTTAAAGACTTGATTTAGTCAATCATCATTTTCCACACAAGGCAAGAGCTCTCTACTCTGAAGTTTTAACAAATCGCATACATATTGAAGTTCTTCTTTATTTGATGAGCCCATGGTTATTATCTCTTCAAGTAACGAAATCGAATTCTCAAGCTCATCTACATCTTCATATAGTCCATTCCAGATCTTTCCCGCTATTCTCAAAGCTTCATCTCGACTCGATTCGCTAGGAAATTGATCTAATAAAGATCTTTCGAAATAAGGTTGTGTATTCACGAGTTTCATGTCCCATTCTCTAAGAGTCTTTGCATCAGCTGGTATTTCAGGATCACTTTCACAAGCAAGCCAATCCCAAATCCTCGCGTATTTATCTAGCTCCCCTAGAGCCCATAAATCAGTATCTGGCAACAACCCTTTTGCTATTCCAGTTGCCATTTTGGCTTCTTGATTTGTTTTAGGCCCATCAAAGCCAATATTTAAAAGTAGCTGTTCAAAGAATTCTCCTACGACAAAAGGCGGCCAGGAATCCAACTTTCTTCCCGCCCACCCCCGTCTCAAATTGGAGGCATAAATCTGAGCATCTTGAACTGTATCGAATTTATTAAAAATAGTTCTTGCATGTCTGATGTAGAGAACTTGTCCATTTTTACTTTTTAAATCAAACTCTAACCCAAGTAAGAAAAACACGGACTCTGAGGCACTACCATCTTTTTTAGAGCCTTCAAGCAACTTGTCCAGAATATAATCAGCTATTGCGACTTCCCCTTGGGGGTGTATTCTCCAATCGAGTTTTTCATACTTTTTCAGATAAGGAAGCAGCCCACTCAAGATTGTCTCATAAGTAGAAGTTGGGAGGCTTCTAAATTTGTCATTAAGCAATCTCAGCACCGGCACAGTCCCATATTTTGCGACATTAATGAGATGCTTTACGATATCAGATGGCTCAGTAAACGGATCTTTACTTAACGAATCTAGAATTCTTGACCATATTTCATAAGCAGAACCAAAATTACTGCTAATCATATCCAGATAAGCGAACCTAGCCTGATTCCGGAATTGTTGCTGATTACCAGATTGAGAACCAACCAACCATCGATATGCTCCATATACCATAATCGAATAAAGTACACTGCCACACACAAGCAGCATCACCATGATTAAATAAATATGCTCATGCCATAGCATACATGGCATAACCATACATATAAATCCAAAGACGAAACGAACCGGCCGAATCACATATTTAATGATAACGGCATTGTCAAAGCCCTTATCATGAATATCAAAAAGCAGCAAAGCCAGGGGAATAAGTAACGCAAACCAACATGCAACATAAGATTGTATACCGCTTTCATCAACCCAATCGCCGATAACTTTATCGATTTGCTCGTATGCAAACAGAAAGAAGTTCCAACCTTGTTCCAAAGCCACTTGCATTTACACTAGCTCTCCCCGCTATAACCTGAATCTGATAAAGATTAGAGTACTCGAAGGTATCGTTTATACAAATATCAGAAAATTATCAGTTAATTTCTTGCTATATTGCTCGTAGAAACAAAATTAATATTGATAGTACTTTATGAAATTTTTAGAATTGTTGGTTTTATCCAGAAAGGAAAAGAGAGGACATGAAAATCAACTTCTTAAATAAGTTACGATATATCATACAGAAAACATAATTTCGGTAGAATCGACAGACATAAATCGGAATACTGCGCTTATGCAGGAGGTTCAGGATTAGGGAATCACCCAACTGTCCGGCACTACGACAATCTGCAAAGAATCTGTCCTCCATCTGGCACAGCGGCATGGTATCGAGACCGGCGGGTATCTCGAATGTGTCGGCAGTCTCAGACGCGAACCTGAAAATCAGTATTCAGCCAAAGCAGTGGCTGTTTATGTCGAAGGGGAACGGATCGGTTATTTGCCAGGCACCTTGGCACCTCGAGTTGAAGTCAGCTCCAACAAACACAATCCTACTCCGGTTCCGATACGCCTGTTCACAGCCATCGCGCCAAAGGGTTCAGAGGCGAAGCATGGTACTGGATAGGCCAAGCATCACCGCAATGGCTATACTCTGAAACCAACCGGCCGCCACTGTCACCGCAGGAAAAAGCTCGTTCAAACAAAGAATATGCCGAAAAACTAGTCCATGAGGCCCATAAGGAGGGAGGAGAACGGGCGAAGCAGTTCGAACAAGGAACCGCACAGGGAATTGACTATCTTAAAACAGTGGAACCCATCAAGCAACTCAAGCGAGAGGGATGTCTGGACGAGGCGTTATGACTATGCTCCATCGCCATATAAGGTTCCGAGAAGGAAGCAAAAGCCACGGGACGCGAACCTGCACCATGGTATACAGAACAGGCAGCGATCATCCTGCACAAACTCAAAACCCGATGAAGAAGCCGTGTTGCGTCGTTGAATCGAACACTGCCCGCCACATTACGTCGAGCAGAATCCAAATGACACCGTAATCATACGACTCAAGAAATTGCAAACCAAAAAGAAAATCACATAAAAAAGGTAACTATAGCTCAGTTAATCGTTGCAGCATCTTAATTGTCTTTTAATACTTTGTTATACTTATAGTTATTATAAAATATTCACAGCTGAATAAAGGAACAGGAAATGCCGGTTACAGATCTCTTCACAGAGGTGATGTCTGAATATTCACAGGACAAGCGTCAGAATTTATCAAATTCACATGAAGAACATATGCAAGTTGATGAATTTTATCGCGAAGTTGGTGTCAAAAAACTAGAAGAAGCAGTAACTTTCTGGACTCACTATCTTGTAAACATGAAAGAAATTGGCAAAGATTCAAAAAACGGAACTTTAGAAAAAGGGCTTAGGAAAAACGAAGAACTAATTATTGTTTATGGGTCCGCCCGTACAATTCACGATTATGCCGCTTTCCAACAATACAGTTATGCATGCAATAGCTCAACTGAATCAAATCCACAAAATCCGTATGAAATAATGATTTTTTACACTCAGGTAATAGTTGATTTAAAATACGATTTCACTGGTATTAAAACTAATCCACTTGACTTGTTAAGGCTTCAGATAAATGATATCTCTGAAGCTGAGAATGAAAAACTAGCTATCAAAGCATATAGAGACGTAATGGATAAACTTGGCGTTCCTAAATCCGAGAGCAAAAAGAATAAATGACCTTCTTTATTTTGCTTTCCGAGATGCCGACGCAATATGTGTCCGACTAGTTACTAGCATTCTCTGATTTTCCGCACCCGCACCCCCTGTTTCATGTTGCGGGTTTTATTTCCCTGCTTCCGGCACCTTGATGATTGGTTTGCGGTTGCCTTTGACCGCGAACGGGAAGCTGTTGGCCTGCTCGGATATGTTTCGGACGAGCTTCTTGATTTCATCCGCATGACCGGTCAAGGATAGAAACTGCGAGATGGCTTTATCGTAGTGGTTTTTGTTCTCGGTATTCAGTTGCTTCCAATTGATGTTTTTGAAATGCTTCAACAGCGGTTGGGAATCCGGCGGGAGACTGATCTTCCCTTGCTCGATGAGCACCGCGATGATGGGATATCCGGCATAATGCTGCCAGTACGTCGCGTTGTCGTTGGAGGTATACAGTCGCTCGGAGATCATCACCGTATAACGTTTCGTGCGAGCCGATGAAGTCACGATAGCCTTAGATTCCGGACTACACAATTCCACACGACCATCTGCCACCGCGCTTAAAGCCTCGTATATCTTTGCGATTGGAGTTGGTTTTCTAAGAATATCGGCCATTAAGCGGTCTCCTTTCCATACTTCATCCGTAAGGGCTAAGTTTCCTGAACCAGCCGTAGCTGGATTACGGTTTCGGTCAGAGTTCACGTAGACATTTCTGAGCCTGTAGCCATCATCCCACTGGCAATGACAATGTAAAGGTTAACGCAAAGGAACATACAGAAATATCCACGATTCTATAAGAAACAGAAATACTGAAAAATTGTAAGCCATCGTGTCGCAATCGTGTCTAGACACCAAAACAGCTAAAATCACAAGACCAAGAAACGTTGGAATTTCAACGTTTTCGGTCGGGATGACAGGATTTGAACCTGCGACATCCTGTTACTACCGACCGTTAAACGAAGAAACCTGTCAAAGACGATAACGACGATAAACGTTGGAATAAAGCCATTTCTCAAATCATACCATAAAACGATAGAGACGGTAGAATCGCTGTTTCACGGTTCCAATGTTGACTGAATGTTGACTGGACCCAAAAATTCATAGACTTCCAAATTCGTACTATTGAAATAATCCCAAACAGGAAGAAGCCACGGTAGCAATCAATGCGATTGGTTTGAGAATTAATAACCACACCTGTTCAGAATCCATTTTATATGTTTCCCTTAAGCCCTTCTCAGACTGTTCATTTGCAATGCATTTTTTTATTTCTATCTCCTTTGCCGAATAATCATATTCCATAAAACCTGCGATAAAAATAAGAATAATAACGAAAATTTTATAAATATTGCTCCACAAATTTCCTAAATTGAAAATTAGAATCAGAGCATAAAAAACAATAAGCGCTAAAACCACTAACAAATAAACTATCCACCCTATTGGGTTTATCTCTTTAGCCATAGCCTTATCAAGGATTATTTTATTATTTTTCTTACTGTCCATTATTGTCTTCCTTCGAAAATACTGAATGACTACGCAAGTATAAGGCTTATTAATTAACACACAAGAAAGCATCGATTTTCAACGTTTAAAATGACGAATCATGTATTGTTATGTACGATTCTGGTCATAATCGACTGGTTTGTTTCCAACGTTTCTGAGGCGAAATGGCTAAACGGGTTTTGTGGCAGCAATTAGTCCGAAAACGACGAAAGCGCCCCGCCCGGCTTTGAATGCCGGTGCAGGGCGCTTGGGTTAAGGATTCGGCATCAATCTCAATAATTGATGCCGTTTTATGGATGGTCAGCCTGCCTTGATCTTGGCGTGGAGCTTGCTGATGCCCATGCATCCGCCGAGGAAGGTGTCGACCGCTGTGATGATGAGTACCGCTAGGCCGGTCTGTTGCCAGCCGACGCCGTAGCCGATGCCGGCCACGAGGGTCGCGAGTGCCGGCAGCACGGTGATGACGATCCAGAAGAGGATGTCGTAGACCTTGTTGGGCAGGAGCCATGCCGGCATCGAGCCGTCAGGCTGGGTCGGATTGACATCCTGTGCGGGCACTGAGGGCTGTACTGTCTCGTCGTCCTGTGTGGCCATGTCGGTGGTTTCGACGAGCTTCTGCAGGCCGGGCGAGCCGATGGCGTGCCGTGGTTTTTCTTCTTCCATGTTTCGCCTCCTTTCAGTAGTTGAGGATCTCACCCGGATAGATGAGGTTGGGGTTGCCGCTGCGGTAGCCGTGCAGTTGGCCGGCACTGATGCCGAGCCGGCCAGCGATGCCACTAAGAGTGTCCCCCGGATTGACCCTGACGGTGCGACCGGCGGAACCTGTGTCGCCGGTGGTGCGGAGCCGCTCGCCAGGGTAGATCGTGTAGGGCCACGAGAGCCCGTTGAGGTTGGCGATGATGCGCCAGTCTTGCGGCCAGATCTTCGACAAATAGTCGTTCGGCTTGACCACGTAGACAGCGGTGCCGCTCGGGTCGGTGCCGCCGTAGCCGAGACGCTGGTTGACGATGGCCATGACGTCCTGGTAGTGGCCTCCCAGCGCGACCCGGCGGTAGGGGTTGTTGCCGTAGTCGCCGCGGATGACCTTGTCGGCCATCTGCTCGTCCGTGAGCGCCGGGGCCCGAGGCTGCTGCACCGGGTTCGGCGTGGAAGGCGTCGGGTTCGGGTCGGTGCGCGGGTGTTTCTTCGGGTTGGCGTAGGCGTCCCAATCGGTAGGAGACCCCCAGAACTTGTCGAGGTCGAGGCGGCCGGCCCAGCCGGGCAGATAGCCGGAGCTGGAGTACTGGCGCATCATCTCGCCGCGCGAATGGCTGCGCCACGGCTCATCCTGGTAGCCGGTCGGGTCCATGGTGGCGTACTGCGCGATCCACACGCCCACGTCCATCTGTGTCTCGATGCCCTGAATCTGCCAGTATGCGGAGTCCTGCAGGTAGACCACGGGGTTCACGCCGGTCAGGTCCTTGACCCGCTGGCACCACTGACGCACCCAGCCGCCGTTGCCGAAGTTCGCATTGTCCTGCGACTCCCAGTCCAGAATCAGCATGGATTTGTACAGGTAGCCCATGCTCTTCACGGTGTTGACGAAGAAGTCGGCCTGCTGCGTGGCATCGCCCGTCTGCGCGTACGCGTAGACGCCGGTCTTCTTGCCCGCCGAGGTCGCCTGGTCGAGCTGGCGCTGCGCGTCCGCGTTGACCCCGTTGACCAGGCCGTTGGGGGTGGTGCCGGAATTCGGCCATGTGGTGCCGACGATGACGAAATCCCCTGGCGTCTGCGCGGTGTTGATGCCGGTCTGCCAGTTCGATATGTCGTAGCCGTTCATGTCGGCGTACGCGGGTGTGGCCATCAGGCCCAGCACCGCCACCACCGCCACGAGCAGGCACTTAAGGTCGCGCTGCACCTTGGCCATAGAATGGCGCGCGTAGTACACCCCGACCTTGTGGCGCGGGCGGGCCTTGTTGCGGATAGTCATGTTCCTTCTCTCCTTTGGATTTGGATACGGTATAGCCCGCACCGGGATGGTGCGGGCGAGGATTGTTGCCGGTCGTTTATTTCGTGTCGGGACCTACATGGGCTTCGACGATCTCCTTGTGCAGTTGGGTGCCGACGCCGTTGCCTCCCATCTGGTGGTAGGCGTCGTAGACCTCGTCGGCTTCGGTCTTGACGTCGACGGGGACGGGTTTGCCGACCTTCACGGTCTGGGCATGGATGTCGATGAGTTCAGCCCGCAGCAGACAGCGCATGCCCTTGATGAGCGCGTGCCCGTACTTCCATGCCAGACCCAATGCGGTGACCAGGCTCCCTCCCACGAAGGGCACGAGCCAATCGATGATCTCCTGAAACGGCATGATTCCGGCTTTCCTGAAGGCCGACACCCTGAAGGCGCGGCAAAAGTAAGTTTGCTGAAGAAGCGGAGGATTGTACCACCGGACCGATTCAGGGGGTGCGGACGCGCGGTGCCCAGAACCTTGCCCCTATCCTTCTGCATTGAGTACGAAAGGTAGAAAAAAACATGTATCAGTCCAGGCATAAGAAAAATGGCAGGCGCAACATGAAACACGCCGTTAAAAAAGCGAATTCCTTTAAGGAAAGGCATCAGACGACAAGCCGAAAGAAATGTTCTCCAGGGTTTTGGGATGCCTTTGGGCGTCTCCCACTGCGGTTTATTGTTGCTATTCTGTTGATCCACCTGGTCACCCTCGAACTGACAGGCGGTTACGAGAAGGCCTGGATGAGCGAGGCCTATTCACTCTTCGGCATCGGTAGCCTGTGGCTGCAGTCGTCCAATCTGATCGGATTCCTCAAGACCTTCGCCGAGAAATACTCACAGAAGGGGGCCGCGGCCATCGAACGGATCGCCTCGGTACTCGGAATCATGGGAATCTTCCTGATGATGATCGCGTAAGGGAATGGCGCCTACCCGGCGGCACTTGCCCATCCCCGCAAGGACGCCGTCCATGATCATTCCCGTGTGGTGGTTTTGGCGATGGGTCCGAGTGTCTGCCAGATGCGGTCGACGATGGCCTGCATGCCCTTGTCTCCGGGGTGTCGGGCCAGGCTGGGGTCGTCGATGGTGTGGGTGGTGCGGTCGGGCCAGGTCACGGTCGCGCCCATGGAGGCCTGGTTGTCCTTGGTGTTGAGGTCGCCGATGGTCAGGTGCCAGCCGCCCACGCCTGCCATGGCGTCGTCGATGGCGGGGTTGAGCGAGGGCTGGTCGAACCAGCCGCTGACGAACATGACGACCGCGCCGCGGGCCTTGGCGCGGATGGCGCGGGCCAGCGGGCCTACCTGCGAGCGGAACGCCGCGCGGCGCTGGTCGTTGTTGACGTTGTCGCCGAGCTGGATGAGCACGAGGTCCTCGTCGCCGTGCAGGGTGGCGGCGAACGCGTCGGCCCGCGCCTGTGTGGCGTCGACCTCGAAGCCGTACCCGCTGGATGTGGTGACCGTGTCGCCGGTCTTGTCCCCGTCGTCCCAGCAATGGTAGGTGACGCCGGGGTTGATGCCGTGCAGTTTCCCGGCGAGCAGGCTCACCCAGTCGTGTTCGGGGTCGCTGGCTGCCATGCCCGTGGTCAGGCTGTTGCCGAGCACGCGCACCCGTGTGATCGTCTTGGAGAGCGCCTGAATGGCGGGCGTGCCGTCGTTGCCGATCGTGATCCTCCATTTCGCCCCGTCGGGCGAGGTCAGGAGCTGTTCGGGTACGGGCTTGGTCGCGAGCGCCTCGAGGCGTTGGAGGGTGCCGCGCAGGTCGCCGTCGTCGGCCCATTGGTCCTGGATGTCGATGGTGGCGGTGAGGTGGTAGTCGCCGTCCTCGGTTCCGGTGATCCAGATCCTGTCGAGGGGCGCGCCGGCGTGGGCGGATATCTCGTCGAGGTCGAGCCTGGTGTCGTGCCGGCCTGCCGGCACGTTGACGCCCATGGGCGGTTCGTGGAGTTTCCCGGAGGTGTCGAGGACGATGGGGCTGATGTTCAGGGGCTTGTCGCAGTCGGTCTGGATGGTGAGCCGGCCCATGTCCGAACCGACCATCGCGGTGATGCCGCCGAATGTCGATACGCCGTTGCGTTTGCCGCCCGTGACCGTCCATGTGGCGGTGGTGCCGTCGATGGAGGCGAGGGTCCCGGTGGTGACCGGCCCGAACAGGCCGACGGCCCGGGGCAGGCATGCGGGTTTGACCATGTCGATCTGGATGCCGTGGCTGTTCTCCCCGCCGAGCCACCGGTCGGCCACGGCGGCGAGTGTGACTCGGAACGCCGTGCCCTGTTCCGACGGGTCGGTCGGCCATTGCACGACGAGCCAGCGGTTGCCTGCGGGGTTCGACCCGGAGCACACCACGCTGGCCGAGAGATCGTCGTAGGAGGCCATCCGGCAGTCGAGCGCCCGGTCGGTGATGCCCTTGCCCGTGTTGGCGTCCCACACGCTCACCCTGACACGCGTGTCCATGCGTCCCGTCCCCCGGAGCAGCAGTTTCGGCCTGGGGCTGATGGTCACGCGCGCGTTGACCAGCGCTGGGGCGCGCAGGATCGGGACCATCACCACCACGCCCGTGTCGCCCGCGCCAGGCGTGGCGGCGGCGGTGTCCGAAGAGACGCCCGCCACCGTGTTATGCCTCGAGAAATCGTTGTCGGTGAACCCGATGGCGCGCCTCACGTCGAGGATCGTGTCGCTGCGGGCCACGAGCCCCTCGCCGATGCCGGCCGTGGCGTTGAGCCTCGCGCCGGTGAGCTCGCGGCCGGGCACCTTGTCGTCGGTGACCGCGCCCTGCTGTATCGCGCCGGCGTACACCGACGAGTCGCCCACCACGGCCACGTTCCCGCCGCTCATCGCCAGGCGCGCGTCCTGCGCGAGGTTCCTCAGGCTCACCTGCCCGGTGCCGTCCAGGTCGACCTTGCCGTCCACCAGGCCGCGCAGCTCGGCCGAGGCCCTGACCCCGGCCTCCCGGCCCGCCGCGCCGCCCGCGCCCGCGGCCACCGCGCGCACATCCGAGGAGCACGGGTCCACCGCCTCCACCACGTCCACGATCTCTTCGCTCATCATCCACTCTCCTTATCGATTGCCTGTTCAGTCGTTCAACGCCCAGTAGCCCCAAGCCAGCGTGCGCACCGTACCGCCGTCCGGGCTCTCGACCACGCACTTCCACCGGCCCGACCGCCGCTGCGACCACACGGGGCCCGTGAAGGCCGACGGCGGGATATCGGCCACCGCGTACCCGTCCGAGGTCATCTCCCCGCACGGCTGCGAATACCACGGCTCCGACCCGACTGGCGGGTACAGCTGTACCCGCCCGGACCAGGCGGACAGGTCGACCGTCCTGATTGAGCCGTCCTTCAGGCTCCGCTGCCTCCACCGGCCGCCCAGACAGTTGCCGTCGCCCCGCACCAGGCGCACGTCCTTCCGGCCGACCGGCCTCCCATAGACACCCATCACATGCCTCCTATCGGTTTTTTAAAAAACGCTGCTCGTATCCATGAACTCTCAGGCGATGCTCATGACCGTCACCGTCATGTCCACGCCGCCGATCGGCGACGGCGCCTCCACGGTGGAACGCCCGTAGAGGGTGATGACCTGATCGGCATTGACTATCAGGGAAGTGGTGCCGCCGAAGCTGTCGCCGTTGGCGGTCACGCCGGGGAACGAGCCGATGCGGGTACCACCGATCATCGCCTCAAGCAGCGGAATGCCCTCGCCGCTCTTGACGGCAGTGACCCCGACGAGCAGCAGGGCTCTGGTCTTGCCATGGCCGGTGTCACGTCGCACCGGCATCGACTCCAATGCGACCCACCCGCCACCGAGGCTCACCCCGCCGATGGACTGTTTGTAGGTGGCCACGGTCGGCATGGCCCGAAGGATCTGCTCCTGCTGCTCCTGCAGCTTGCGCTTGATCTGCTGTATCTCGGTGCCCGTGGGACGGTTCGCCTCGTGCTTCTCACGTTCCCGCTTTTCCGCGGCGCGTTGGGAAACGAGGAAGGGGTCGGCGGTGCCAGGCATGTAGTAGCGTTGCGGGGTCCACGCCTCCGAGGCGCGGACGGACGGGGATGCGGTTCCCATAATCTATCCCCTTTCACGCGCCTGCACGGTCAGCCAGTCCGAATCGGACGAGCCGGAAACGTCGGTGACCTTCAGACGCAGCTTGCGGTCGCTCAGGTAGTCGTCCTCGACGCGCAGATCGAGGTGGTCGCCCACGTGCGGGTCGTATTCCGCGCCGATTCTGACCGAATAGGTCTCGTCGGGCCACGCGCCGGTCGATGCCTGGCTGCGCGCGTACGTGCGCAGAGTACTGATATCACTGACGGTGGTGTGCTCGGTGTTCGTCGACTGCAAAAAAGGCATGCCCGGGTCGCGGTACTGCGGGGGTATGGTGGCGCGGGCCATGACGGTCTTGTCATCATCCTTGCCACCCGAAGCCCACACCTCCGAGGTCAACGGCGTGCCGTCCTCGGCCACCGAATCAAGCTTCACATGCTGTCCGGGCACCGCCGCGTTGAGGTTGAGCTCGTGGTCGACCAGCTCGTGCGCGGCCTCGAGACTGTAGGAAAGCCGGCCACCGGCATCGAGCGTGGGGGTGAAACGGTATTCCATCGCCGCGTCCAGCTCGGAGAGGTCGCGGAGCCGGTCGCCCGTGGTGGCCAGATCGTACCCGCCGTACGTGCGCGTGTACGAGCCGCCCTCCAAAGGCGGGAGGCTGAACGGCAGTTCGCCCCATTTCAGCGTCTCGGCAATCAGGCCTCGCGCGAGGTCGCGGTAGGAGCCAGTGAGCGTCAACCCCCAGTCGCCGATCGGATGATCCTCGTCCACCAGCACATCACCATCCGCAAACGACGAGTCGAGCCCGTGGTTGAGGACGAGCCGTTTGCCCAGAAGCGTCCAGCCGCCCCCGCAGGTGAACGTCAGTTTGCGGCTTTCGGCGTCCCAGGCGCGCGAGGTCGCCACACCCGCATGAATCACATGCTGGCCGCGCTGCACCGCCAGGATCACACGCCACGGACGCAAAGCCGCGTGCATGTCCTCGTCATCGATCCTGAGATCCCTGGCCGTCGCATTGAACCCAATTTCCACAGACAGCTGGCCCGGCTCATTGATCGAATCCGACCACGAGCAAGACGTAAACGGCAGACGCGTCAGATGCCCACCGGTCACCGCACTATAGGCGTGCACCATCAACGGCTTCAAATTTTCCAGCGGCTTCGAATATTCGACCATGATTCACCTCCAGGCAGGGCGTACCAGCATGCGCAGCCCCGACCCCGAATACGACGCGTTCACCGTACTATCCCCCGGCGGGATACGGAACGCGTCATCCACACCCACCACGCCCTGCGAGGGCATCATGTCCGCGAAATCAAGCCTCAACCACGACGGCGAGCCGCTCCACACCACCCGCTGGCCGTTCAAATCCAGTGTGAACGAGGAAACAGAATCGGCCTCCACAATCGGCCATGTCGCCACATTGCCCGCGTTCGACACCCTGATCGAACCTCCCGATGCGGGGAACGACGCCCAGTCGCCGTACTTGTGCGGATCTGGGCAATACAGCACGAGGCCGAAACCGAAACCCTGCTCCCGCCTGTGCATCGTCGGCGAAGGATCGTCGGCGAGCGCCCCGGTGAGCTGGTACCGTCCGTTGGCGTCCTCGACGGTGATGGTGAGCCTGCGGCCGAACAGGTCGCACACGCGCCGTACGGCCTGCGCGGCCTCGACGGAACTGAGCCGGTTGGCCTCGCAGTCGAGGGTTATCGTTCGGCCTTTCTGGGTGAGCCTGCTGGGCCAGTAGTCGCCGTCCTGCTGCGGGATGCTCTCGAACGACTCCTTGTACTGCGGGGTGCCGAGCAGCCCCTGGATGCCGTCCTTTTTAATGCCCCAGACGTCATGGCGCCAGACGAAGGAGTCCGAAAGGACGATGGTGTCGACGTCACTGGTCAGCGTAATACGCATCGTTTACCACCTTTCCACGGCCGCCTTCGAACGTTGCCCCCATACCGCCAGCAGCGTGTCCGGATCCATTCCGCGCGCGTCGATGCTGGCCGGAGCGTAGATGTTTTTGGTGGAACTTATGGTTTTCTGGTTTGTTTCGATTTTTCCGGTCCGGTTCATTCGGTCAAGATTGCCGATGCCTATTTTTCTTGCCGATGCGGCTTTGATGACGTATTCCTGGTCGCTGAGCAGTGTGAGATTGCTGTCGCTGGTCGTTGTGCCGGCGCCTCGGAACCAGCCTGAAAGCCCTCCAGACGCGAATGCCTGTATTGGTCCTCCCCCGGCTCGTCCGATCTGTCCGCCATTGGCTTTTCCGGTGAAGAACATTTCGATGTTGCTTGGGATTTTCTTGATCCAGTCGATGATGTTACTGATGACGCCGCTGGCCCTGTCTTCCGCAGTGACGGTTGCGTCGACGTTTCGGCCGTTGTAGCTGTCAAGGGCGCTGTTGGCGTTGCCGGCTCCCTGGATGGCGTTCGACGGGTCGGAGTTCAGTGTGGAGTTCGCCGACTTGCCATTGAACGCGTCGAGGGTTCCACGCGCGTATTGGGTTCCGCCGATGACGCTGCTGTTGTCAGCCAGGAGCTTGGAGCCGGCCGTCTTGCCGTTGAACGAGTTCAGTGTTCCGGAGGCGCCGTTGGTCTTGTTCACGACATCGCTGTTGTCGGCGGTGAGTTTCCCTGTCGCTTTCTTGGTGCTGAACGTGCGCATGCTGGTGACGGCGCCTTCGGTCTTTGCTTTCACGTCGGTGTCATCTGCGGTGAGTATCGACTGCACCTTTTTGGGCAGCTTGTCCATGTTCTCGTGGAGTTTCGCGACGTCGCCGCCGGCTTCCGCCGTCAGCGCCTTCATGACGGTGGTCTTCTGGCTTGGCGTGAGCCCCAAAGTGTCGAGATACGCCTGGATCTGGCCTTTCGACAGGGTGGTATCGGCCTTGAAGGTCGTGTTGACGTTCTTGGGTATCAGTCCGAGGCTGTCGGCGTATTGGTTGGCGGCCTGCTCGCTCATGCCCTGCTGCTCTAGAGTCTGCACGAGCTGGTCGCGCATCTGCTGGACACTGTTCTTCGCGTTCTGCACCGCCGTGGACATGTCGCCGGAGGCCTTGCCGTACTGCAGCTGGGCCTGTACGTTCTGCCAGAGCGCATCCGTGGCACGGTTGATCGCCTGCTGGGACTCGTTCGTGAGCTGCCCGTTGCTGGCGAGGCTGTCGCCGTTGGCCTTGAGGGTCGTGGCAAGCTGGCTGAAAGCGGATTGCACGCCGCTGGTGCCGTTGGCGATGCCCTGCTGGGTCTGCGAATAGGTGACCATTTCGGCGATAGTCGCCTTGTACTGGTCGCGCAGCTTGCTGACGGCGTCGTTCACCCCGCCCATGCCGGTCATGACTCCCTCGGTCTTGTCCTGCAGCTCCTGATAGGCGCTGCCTGACCCTTCTACGGCTTTCTGGAAGGTCTGGAAGCTGATGCCGTTGTGCTGGAGAGTGTCGGAGAGGTTCTTGTCGCGCCCGAAGGTCGCGATCTTGCGAGCCAACTGTAGTCACCTTTAACGCCGGTCTGGAGCTGGCCCATGAAGGAGGCGTAGGCGTCAGCCCCGCCTTTCATGGATTGGCTGAACTCATCCGAAAGCTGCTTGCTGGTGGTGAGCTTGTTCGCCACCAGCCCGAGAACTGCGGTGATTGCCACGCCGGCCGCAACACCCTTCAGAGAGATGCCGCTGAAGGCGCCTTCCGTCTTCTTGCCAGCCGTTTCGGTCTTGCTGCCGGCGGAAGCGGTCTGGCTGGCGGCGTTCTGCGCGGCAGTTCCGACTCCGCTGAGCTCCCGTTCGGCGTTCATGATCGGTGTGGCGTCGAAAAGTTTCCGGCTGAAGAACTCGCCGATCTTGCCCGAAGCGGTGCCGATGGCTCCAGCCACTCCGGTGACGCCTCTGGTGAGTGTGGCGATTGGTCCGATGACGGATCCGATCTTGCCGCCGAAGATAGCGGTCACACCAATGGCCCCCTGCACGGGAGCAGGCAGCTGGGCGAACGCCTTGGCGACGTTGGAGACGATTTCGATGGCGGGTCTGAGGATGTTGAGGGTTGTGGTGAGTGTCTGCACGCCGCGCGTGGCGATGCCCATGCCGGATACGGTGCCTTTGAGGCTGCCGTTGACGGATGTGATGGATCCGTTGGTGCGCACGAATTCGCCGCGCACCCCTCTCAGGGCGCGCTCGAAGTTGCTGACGGTCTTGGAATCCATGCCCCGCAGAGCCTGGTTGAAGGCCTTGCCGAAAGAGCCGGTCTTGAGGAAATCTACGAGTCCTTTGACGGCGCTCTTGGCGCGTCCGGTGACGTTCTCGATGCTTTTCGCTGTGGAATCGTCGACGTGGAACGCATCTTTGAAAGCCTGATTGACACCGCCTGTACGGAGAAGGTTGACCGACCCGTCCACAGCTTTGGGCAGCCATTGGAAGAACCCTTGCAGCTTGCCGTTGACCTTGTCGATGACGTCGATGCCCATGTCGCCCAAGGCGCCGATGGCGGAGATGAACCCGCTGCCGATGGTCGTCTTGATGCCGGCCAGCTGGTGCTGCAGGATGACGTACTTGCCATAAGGCGTGTCGGCGAGCGCCTTGTTGACGCCGCCGAAGTTCTGTTCGAGTACCTGGGCGGCGACGGCGGCTTTCTGGCTTTCGGTGCCGTTCTGCAGGAGCTTTTTCTGGTTGGCGTCGAGGGTGACGCCGTAGCGGCTGAGCGCACCGACATTGCCGGTCATGACCTTGCCGAGCAGGTTGGCCATCTGGACGCCGTCATCGGCGGTGGCGTTGTAGCCTTTCTGGTTGGCGATCAGGTCGGCGAGCGCCGGTGTGAGTGTTCTGACGCTGTCTCCGGTGAGTTTGAAGGTGCCGAGTTGCGCTTGGGCGGCTTTGAGTGTTCCGGCGCTGATGACGCCTGTTTTGCCGAGGGTCTTGTTGAGGTCGAGCAGGCCGTTGACCTGGTCGCTGCTCCATTTGTTGTTGGAGGCGATCTGCTGGAATTTGGCGGTGGCTTCGCTGGCCTGATTGTAGGTGTCGATGGCGCTGCGGCCGAAGTTGACGACGTTGCGCACGCCGGTGGCGATGAGGCTGCCGATGGCAACGGTGCTGGCCTTGATGCCGCCGGAGACCTTCTGGTAGGCGCCGGCGAACCCGTTGACCTCGCCGGTGGCTCCGTTGAGTTTGGTCTGGTTGAGTCCGTGGACTGAGCTTCGAATTTTGTCGACGGCGGCGGTGAACAGGCTGGTCTTGGGCGGCTGGACGGTTGCTTTGGAGTCGCTGACCGCCTTTTGGGCGTCCTTGAGCCGTTTGTCGGCCTTGGCGAGGGTGTCTGAGGCGGTTTCCTCTTTGCGTCTGGCGCTGGCGAGTCGTTCGCTGGCGGCGACTGCTTTGGCGCTGTCCGCGCCGAATTTCGCGATGGTCTCGTTGAGCTGGGCTTCGGCTACTTTGACCTTGCCGGCGGCGTCCTGCTGCTTGAGGCGGGCGTTGGTCATGGCACGCGCCGCGCTGGCGACTTCGGACTGGAGCTTCTTGAGTCCTGGTGAGGCGAAATCGCCGGCAGTGCCGTTGAACGCGCTTTTCATGTCGCGGCCAAGCTGGCTGCCGGTCTTGCGGCCGACACCCTTGAACGCGTTGCCGAAGATGTTGCCGCCCTCGCGGCCGGAGGCCTGCATCTCCTTGTTGACCAGGGATCGGAAGCCGGTCATGACCGGGAAAATCGATACGTGGCCGCTGCCGACCTCTGCGCCATTCCCGCTCATGATCCGCCTCCCTTAGTTGTTGATGCCGCTGCCGGGTATGGGGCTGAGCAGGCTTTGCGCCTGCTTGAGCTCCTCATCGCTAGGTTCCTCTTCGCCGCCGGTTTGTTTGTACTTGATTGGTGTCGGCGCTCCGACGCCATGCCTTATGAGGTCATCGACAAGATCGCCCCACGTGACGGGGAACAGCAAATCCATGTGCTTGGCGCCGGTGAGCGTGCTCGAATCGTCAAGTATCGCAGCACGAAGCGCGATGGCGTCCCCGTAGCGGAGCCGGTCGCCCACATCGCCGGTGAGCGACCAACCGTAACGGGCGAAGTCGGCGGCTACTTCTGTGCGGTCTGGTTCGACTTGCTGCCAGAAGGTTCGTATTTTCCCAGTGTCGCCATCTGGACGTTCTCGACGACATCCCCGTATTTGCTCGCAATGGCCAGAAGACTTGCGTTGAGTTCCGCCCTGATCGCCTTCTTCTTGCCGGGGTTCTCCTTTTCGAGCATCCGGATGATCTGATCCAGGGGCGAGAGGTCGTCATCGATGTCATCGAAATAGTTTCCTGGAATGGCGAGCGCCATCTTGTAGGTGTTGCCGGAGATGGTGCGGATGTAGAGATTGGGGTATTTGACGATGTACTTGTTCTCCAACTGCCTGCCGGCATCCTTAATGCCCTGTTCGAGTTGTTCTTCGGTGGCGTTGTCGAAGTCGAGGCCGGCGGGGATCGTGTTGTTCTTTTCCATAGGTTGTTCACTCCTTTTTGAATCTCACTTTTGGATGGTTTTGAAAATCCCTCCGCCGTGGAGAGTGAGAAAACCACGGCGGAGGGAAATGCTGAATCAGGCGGTGACGGTGACCTCGCATGAAGCCGTTTTGCCGCCGCTGTTGGTGGTCGCAGTGATAGCCGCTGTTCCTGTGGCCTTGGCGGTCACGGTTCCGGCGGAATCGACAGTCGCCACAGACGTGTCCAAAGATGCCCAGGTAACGGTCTTGTCCGAGGCATCATCGTTGGTCACGGTGGCGGTGAGGCTGCCGGTCTCGCCGACCGTGAGATCGAGCGTCGCCGGGGTGACCGATACGCCAGTGGCAGGAACGGAGTTCTTGGTGTCGATGACCCATTCGTTGAACTTGGTGGTCGCACCGTCGCCGATAAGAGAGTCGGTCTGCCATTTCAGGGTCACGTCCCGGCCTTGGGCGGTGCCGCGTTCGGACTGGTCGACTTCGGTGGTATCGATCTGGATGACACCGTTGCGCCGGCGGATGACGCCGTTCTTGAACACCTCTTCGGTGAACAGCAGCCACTTGGTATCGGGCGTGTAGGTGCTGACCGGGATCATGCCGTTTTCGTCCGGATCCTTGCCGGTGATGAACTTGCGCACTACCTTGTTGAATTCGGCCAGCCCGACCTTCAGGGTCATATCCGGCGAAGCGTTGAGCTGGTAGCCCTGCTGGTAGAACTCGATTGCGTCGCCCTTTTCCTGGCCTTCGCTGAAGCCTCCGTCCTTCTTGATGAGGCCCAGCCACAGGTAGGGGTTCGGCTGCGGCCATGTCACGGTCTTGCCGCCTCCCATCTGAGAGGTGAGCACGTTCGCCGCCGAATACGGGGCGATGGCGATCTGGCCGGTGACCGGTACGTCTACGGCGGTCAGGTCATTGCCTTTGGCATCTGCTGCCATGATTGTTCTCCTAACTGGCCGCCGTTGCGGTGGCCGAATCCATTGGTTTGCCGACCACCGTGTATTCGATGGTCATGTATCGTCGCGCATAATCGTGATCGTCCTGCACCGCGTACGGCCCGTTGCAACCCTCATCGACGACTGCGGCGATCGGCGACCCCTCTGCGATGCAGATGTCGGGATCGGTGAGATGGGCGTAGATGAGACGGGCGAGGTCGTTCGCTGGCTTGTCGTCGGTCTTGGAACCGGCGAGAACGGTGACCCCGATGCTCCGGTCGAACGTGACGGGCGAGCCCTTGGGCCCGGAATCGTCACGGACGATGACCACGGGCTGTTCAAGTGGTGTGGTCAGATTGTTTGGCTCCTTGTTCGCCGCACGGATATCCGGAAGCCGTGAGCGCAGGTAACCGGTGAGATAGAGTTCAAGGTCTGGCGGCAGGACGGTCATTTCGCCGCCTTTAATGCGCGGGCAAGGTTGCCGGTCCTGCTTTCTACAAACATTGTCTTCGCGTCGGTGCCGACCACCATGTACGTGTTGCGGTGGGCATGCGCGACTTTCTTGATTTGCAGTCCCCTGCGGTAATCACCTGGACGACCCGGATGTTTCTCAGGATCCGAATATGCGGGATCGTTGGGATCCCCGACTGGTGCCGTCGCCTGTGCTTGTGCGAGCACCGCTTCGGCTTTCTGTTTGCAGAGGCTGTCGACCTTTGCGCTTTTCATGATTTCGTCAAAGAACTTGTCGTTGAATTCGACTGTTGTCTGTCCTTTTGCGGGCATCAGCCGATCACCTCCTCAAGGCTGGCGACGAGAGTGGGCTGCCAGCCGGTAAACACGTTCTGGTCGCAGGTCGGATAGCCGACCACGTTCCAGATTCGTCCGTCAGAGGTTTGCAGCCGGTCGCCGCGTTGTATGTCGATGGCCGGATCGTCGGAGACGAATTGCGCGGTGGAAATGACTTCGCTGCGCGTGGCGTCGTCCTGCTCGACACTGGATTTCGAAGACAACATCCCGACTATCTTTTCCTGGTCAGCTTTTTCCCATCCACTAAGCGTGGTGTGGTCAGGATCGTACGGGTCTTTGACCTGTGTACGTCTGAGACGGGTGAAAGTCTGCTGCGCCCCGAATGCGAAATTGTTCGGATCAGAAGCGATGAAATCCTGGGCTTTCATGAGACGCCCCAGGTGAGCTTGTATGGGCTGAGGCTGTCTTTCTCTATCTGCAGGAGCGGCACTGATATGGGTGCGCCACCGGCCGTCAAATAGGAGACGGTCGAGCCGTTGGCTGACTGGCTAGCGATGACTCCGGGGCCGTTGGCCGCCCGTTTCGCAACGCGAAGAATAAGGGACACCACGTCGGCGACTTGTTCCACGTCGTAGCCGTGCTTCAGCTTCACTTTGATGGAGCTGAGCCCTTCGGGGAATACGCCGTGCCTGCGCTGGATGATGCCCTTAACACTCCAGTCGATGTCATCGACGATTTCCTTATCTTCGACGAGCACACTGGTGATGCCGGTGACATGAAGCGACGGGAGCAGAAGCGTCCTGGTGCCATCACCATCCAGAGTGATGGTCTGCTCGAGGTTGGGGGCGATGTGCCAGCCGCAGTACGAGCGGACCGACTGTTGCGCAGCATTCAGCCACAGCGACGAATTCACCGTGGTATCAGCTTTTACGATGTCAGGAGTCTGGCACATCGCCATCACCTCATTTCATTTCACTTGCCGGATTTCGGAGCCGAGGCCTGGCCGAGCGTGACCTTGACGAAGGCCTTGGGGTACTTGACCTGCAGGCCGAGGCGCTCCTTGATGCGTACGGTGACCTTGTCGTTGGTGAAATCGTCCTCGTGGCTGTTGGTGGAGTCGATGCGCAGCCCGTTCTTGCGGAAGACTTTGCCGCCTTGGGCGAAGGCGCCGACGAGCGCGGTGCCGATCGGCACGCCTGCAGTGACCACCGTGCGCAACCCCCAGATCGGAGGCTGCTGCAGGATCGCCCCGTTCCCGTACTGGCCTCCGAAGTATCCTCCGCCGTAATACTGGCCATTGGAGTCCTTGCCGAGGCGGAGGGCCTCGTAGTCCTTCGGGTTGATGACGATGCCGTCGGCGTTGAGCTTGGTGGCGTTGGAGATCATGGCGAAGGTCTTGAACAGCCGGTCGGCGTCGGAGTCGTCCGATTGGCCGAGCGTCTGAATCTCACGGGAGAACAGGCCCTTGATGTTGGTATCGACGCCATCACCGTTGAGAAGCTGGTCCTCCTCGACTTCACGGAGGTTGTAGGTGGCGTAGTCGTTGACCTCGGATTGCAGCCATTCGAGATCCTCGAGCATGTTGTCGGAAACCTTGAAGAACGCCGCCACTTCCTTCAGCGCATCGGTCACCCAGGTGGGATCCGCAAGATGGACCTGTGACTTCTGCTTGCCTTCACCGACTGTTTTAGCGGTGCCTTCGAGCGATCCGAACACAGGGTATTCGATCACGTTGCCTGACACGGTGCCGGAGCCGAACAGGTCGGCGATGACCAGCGGACGCTGGTAGGGCATCACCGCTTCGCGGTCAATGTCGGTGATATACGGCCCGTAAGCCCCGTCATGGCCGCCTACGGTCTGGGTGTCGCTGTTGGCCTTGTATTCGACATGCATGTCGGCCTTCAGATGCCCACCGAGGTCGGCGACCTTCTTGGCGAACATGGAACCGGGCGTACGCTGCTTGGGCTCGCTGCCGTCACCTTCCGATGCTGGAGTTGGCCCGTCGTCGCCGAGTGCCGCGATCTTGCCGACCAATCCGGCGGTCTCGTTGGCCTTGCTGATCTTTTCGTCGAGGTCGCCGACCTGTGCGATCAGGTCGTTGATGTTCTTCACATCGTCGTCGGAGAGACTGTCGCCGCCGTCCTTGAGTTTAGCCTGGTATTCCTTGAGCTGGTTGTATGCTGCAGCTCGCTTTTCCTTCAAAGTAGCCATTCCGCTACTCCTTCCCGCCCATAAGGGCGATGTTGATGGCAAGTTCCAGCGCTTTCCGGTTCGCTGCCGGGCTTGGCTCCTCGACCTTGGCCTTTGGCGGCTCCTCGGTCTTGGCTGTGCTCTTTGCGGATGCCTTCGCACTTTCGCTTTGGTTGTTCTTACCGTCTGGATCGGGTGTTACCTGGTCCAGAAAATCATTAATCTTGGTGGCCGAGTCGGTCAGCTCTTTGGCGATGCCGCGGAACATGTCGGTGTTGGCGGCGCTCAATACTCGGCCGGATTTGATGGCCGTGCTGATGGTGTCAGTGGCGCTTTTGATGGCGACGACACTGGTGTCCTGGTTGGCTCCCACGGGCACGAAACTGGCCTCGTAGATGTCGAGTTTTCTCAGCTCGTTGGCTTTCGTGCCGTCATCGAGGGTGACGGTGCCCTCGTCCTCCACGTCGTAGGCAAAGGACAGTTGGGAGAGCCGCTTGGCTTTGAGCAGACGATAGACCTGCGGCGCTTTGGGCGAGTCCATGTCGAAAACGCCTTTGATCCAGAAGCCGTGGTCGTCCTCGCCCATGTCCTCAACGCCGGCCACGTTGTAGTCGGGGTCGTCCATGCGGTGCCCGTACATGACCGGTAGCGTGTTGCCGCTGTCCTTCCAAGCCTTGATGGTGTCGGTGAACGCGCCTTTGGCCACGATGTCGCCGTAACAGTCGGGCGTCTGCGTGAAGGTTGACGGGTAGGCGATGAATTCGCCTTCCTTCAACTGGTTGTCGTCATCGTTGGTCTTGAATTCACAGGCCCGTTGTTTGATTTGCAATAGTGGCCTCCTTCTCGAGTTTTTTGCGCATTTCGGTTGTCTGCTGCAAGGCGGTGATGCCTGCCGCATACTGGTTGACGTTCGCTTTCACCACGAGGTCGGCCTGCAGCTCGTCCTGCCATTTCTTCCAGTCGATGTCATCCGGGCTGATGCCGGCCCCGAGTTTGGATCGCACGGATTTCTCCATGCGCGTCTTCCACGCGGCGATGACCTGTTTGGCCTCGTCGGAGTCAGTGCCTGTGGCAGGCCGCTTGGGTTTCCCACCGTCTTGCGGACTTGCTTGTCCGCCTTGTGTGACGTTGAGCGGGACCACGAGCTGGTCGCCGCCGTCGATTCTTGGCAGATTCTGAGTGGCCCGCGCCTCGTTGGGTGTGATCCACGGCGCCCCGACCGAGGTGGAGAGCACCGATGCCATTTCCTCGAAGTCGCCGGAGAGTTTGCTGTGCACGTCGAATTCGAGATAATCGTCGACATCCGTGCCAAGCATGGGGGCGAGGAAGGTGTTGAGACGGTCCTCGATCATGCGCAGCGTGGGGCCGAGGGTTTCGCTGTAGAGCATCTTGCGGAATTCGCGGGTGTTGCTGAAGTTCGCATTGTCAAGGTCGCCAACCATGGTGGGCGGCACATGGTAGACCTGCGCCACGGTCTGGAGGCTAAGCTTGGTGACCTCCATGAACTCTTCCTCGCGAGCCGTGAAGCCGACACGTTTGAGCTCCATGCCGTCTTCGAGTACTGGGCTTTCACCAGCTCTTGCGCCTTTGTCTTGGAAGTCCTTCCAACCCCGTTTGAATCTTTCTCGTGCGGTTTCGTCCCAATTCGGGGCGTCCTTGGGGCGGCTGACGTACATGCCAATTCGTCCGCCACGTTTCCACATCTGGGTGCGGAAGCTCCATGCCTGAATCTGTTCGTTGAGAACGTCCTTGAGCGCTTTGATCGGAGAGGTGCCGGCGACTGGGTCGGTCGGGTTCCAACCGTGGAACACGAGCATCGAACTAGCGGGCACATCCTGAGTCTGCCCGCCCATTGGAGCATGAATTCTATAGGTTTTGGGTGCGAAGGCGCTGCCGTCGCTTTTGGCGACCACCCATGTGGGTGGTATCGGCCTGATCTCCCAACTTGCGAAGCGCTCCACGTCACGCCCCGGGTTCTGGTAGACGAGCCAGTATGCGTTGTCATAAAGGGCGAGGTCGGCGGCAAGCTGGCGGATGAGCTCATAGCCGGTCATGGTCGCATTGGGCTGTCTAAGCAGGTTGATGAGCGGCGCATCGGTGACGCGTTGGCGGTCGGTGTCGCTGACCCGCTGGAATTCCTTGAGCTTTATCTGTGCGACGTTGTCGGCAAGGAAGCCGATGACGGTGCGCAGGTGAGGCTGGGTCTTGTAGAGTTCGGCCGCGCTCTGTCCCTGAATCATCTCCAGTGCGTCGTCGACGGTGAATTCGATATGGTATTGGGGCTGGAAGAGGCTCTTGATTGTGCTCCAGATGGACATGCCGCCTCCCGGTCGTAGGTTTTCAGAGGATCATGAGGTCGTGTTCCGTATAGGCGGACGCTGTGGCCTGCTGTTGTTTGGGTTCGAACATTTCAAGCCCATAGAGCGCGTACGTTTCGGCGATGAGTCCGGAGATGTCCATCATGGAGCCTTTGCGGTCCCAGATATCCACGTCGCCGAGCTTTCGGGCTACCGCCCCGCTCACCGCTTCATCTATCGCGGGTTGTGGCAGGTGCTTGAGGTGTTCCTCTCGTACACGGTCGCGGAACTGGCCGGTGGAGGCTCCGAGCTTGGGACCTTCGATGGCGTCGATTTGGAATCCGAGTTCGGAGAGCGGGTCGATGAGGTCGAGGGCTCTGCAGCCGCGTCCTTGGATGGCGATTTCGTTGGCGCCGGTGGTGTCGCGTATCTGTTGGGCGAGTTTCGGCACCCACATCATGCCGTCACGTCTGGTGACGATCTCCACATGCGGATAGCCGTCTTCGCGCAGCCCTGCGGCCGCGATCCAGGTGACCGAACCGTCCATGGTGGTGTCGATGCCCAGCACGATGCGCTGCCCGTCGGCGATCTTGGAGGTCGGGTCGTTCCCCTTGGCCCATTTCTTCGGGTCAAGGTAGGTGTCTACGTCGGCGGTGACCCATTGGCAGAGCACTTCGGTCCGGTATCCTGCTTCGGTCATTCCTGCCGCCTGACTGGCGATGCTGCGTACGGTCGCCCCGTTGTATCCGATGCTGGGGTTGGCCTGCAGTATGCCATCCTCATCGTCGAGCGCACACCCGTCTGATGCCGACCATTCGAAAATCGCAGTGTCTATATCATGGTTTTTCGCATACCGAGTTGGCGTTTGCAATCCGGATTCGACGTTTTTCTCCCAGTCGGACACTTGTTTGAGGGCGACCTCGCGCTGTTGCTTGAGTACGACGCTTGAACCGTCTCCGGCGTTGCTGATACCCCAGAGCTGACCACTCCAAAAGCTCGTAGTAGTCGGTTTGATGGCATTCCATGCGACCCACGTATGCTGTTCGCGCAGCTCATCCATGAGCACACGTGCGGCCGGCTTGCCACGGGCGTTCGCCGCCGACCTGATCTCATAATGCGCAAGATTTCTTGCCCGTATCGATTCCTTGCCGTTGGTTTTGGAAACCTTCAAAGTTGCTGCTTGCAATGAAGGTATGGCCAACTCGGCCTCAGCATCATTATCCGGCTCGGGATTGCACCATAGCTTGACCTGCTCGTACGGCTCACGAGCGATGTCCAGGTTCTGGGCAGTGCCGAGAATCTTGAACTTCAATGGCGGCACCATATCGGGGTGACGGGCGGAATCGACGTGCAGCCACCAGTCGGCCAGCACGCTTGCAAGCAGCGTCTTGCCGTTCTGACGAGCCACCAGCACAATGACGATCCGGTAGCGGTATGATCCGTCGGGATTGAGTTCGAGAGCGTGGACAAGGAGCCATTTCTGCCATGGACGCAGTTCGATGCCCAGGATCTCCGTGGCATAGTCGATAACCTCGAAGCCGAGGCTGGTCTTGCGGGTAAGCTTTCTAAGTGGTTTCGTCCAAATTCGAGGCTCGGTCGTGCCGAACACCACGGCCTTGCCAGACATGAGACCTCCAAGGGAGCAAAAAATGAAGAATAATCAGAAGCCGGCAACGAAAGCCGGAATGTCAAGCGCCATTTTGGGCATAATCGCTATTGTGCTGTTTCTTATCGCCTATCTGACCAGTTCCGCATTCAGGGCGTTGTTAGCTTTGGGAATCGTCGTCGCTGTGGCCGGGATTGTAACTGGAATCATCGGGACAATAGCTGCACGAACAAAAGGCAGCAGATCAGGCCAGCAAATAGCCGTTATCGGATTGATTCTTTCCTGCATTCCGTTCATCGTGATGTTTGTTTTCACAATCACGCAGGCCTGACTTCGAAAAATCAGGTTGCGTGGCGTTGTTTGAACGCCGAGAGCGGGTCAGCGGTCTTGGCTTTGGATTTACCCGAGGGCTTTTCAACAATTGCAGATGTCAAACCGAGCGCCTGAAGATATTTCAGGAAAGTCGGAACGGTCACGTTGTCCAATTTGCCGTTTTCATCGGTGAAACCATTCTTGGCAATCGAATCGATACGCGCTGCAAGCACCCGAGCAGTGGCTACCGTGGCCGAATCCTTCGCAGAAAGATGCTTTGCGTTGCGAATCGACCGGTTCAGAGCATCGAAAACGCTTGTATATTCGAATTTCGCCAATTTTCAGCCTCCAGCCTCGCGCGCGCGACCCCCCTATCAAAATTCCGGAGGGAGGGGAGCCGGCCCGCGCGGATAGTAAGCCACAAAAGCGGGTTTCCAGCGATTCGAACGCCCCTACCCCATCAACAATTCGCAAATTCCGAAGAAAAATAGATGAAGACACGGCCGAAGATCAGTACCAGCGTCTCGAATGCATGCCGACACTGAGCTTCGGAGGCTGATTGCCTCGCAGGACGTTGCAGATCTTATGCGAGTGCCTGAAGTTGCCCGGATCATACTGCAGGCTGGGATCTTGCGAAACGGGAACATAGTGGTCAAGCTCGTGGCTCTCATCGGTCGTGCCAGGTTTCACGCTGTAATCTATCGGCTGCCCGCACAACCAGCACGGGGCGTTCTCCCGCTGCCCTTCTTCGAAGAACTCTTTGCGCTGCTTGTTGAACGCCCGCGTGCTGACACGTTTCGTAGCCATGCGCCAATCCTTCCGTTGAACCGTTTGAACGCTTCGACCAGGAAACCGTCTTCGACGGCGGCAAGGTCTTCGAAATACTGATGCTCTTGTCTCATGACTTCGCGTATGTGTTCCTGATCTGCGAATATTTCTTTAATCATGCGTTTCTGATCCTCGGTCGCGTCTTTGGGTATCTGATCAGAATCAATGGCTTGAGGTGAGCTCATGGCATCTCCTATCATGCCGCAAGGGGATTGGTTTGAAAGTAGATGCCCTGCGCTCGCGGGAATACAGGAAAGTCGTTGGCAATGTGCGCGAGTGTAGGGCAAAAATAAAAAATAAAGGGTTTACTGAAAGCGGAAAAAGAGTGCCACATTCCGATTCGATAGGAATAAAGCCGAAAACTCGGATTTTCGGAAATATACAAAATAAGCAAATCGTGAATTATTCGTGATTTGTATGACGGATTTACTTGAGTATGTTAACTAGATGATAACAAACGCATTTTTTCATAAAAAATCCCTTTCCGATTCCGAGTATCATGCCCAGAAACACAACAGTTAGGAGGTGAACCATGAAAATGAAATGCCCAAAATGCGGAAACCTGATCTCGGTTTTGTTACATCAGAAGCCATCTTTGGTAAGAAGCATGGCAGGTCCTTGCCCGCCAAGACGGTACGGTCTTTATGACTGCGAATATTGCGGGCTGTCAGGTGACCGCGATATGGAAGGTGTGGAGTTGTTCGATTAACCGAAAGGGCCGAGGCTTCTTGCCCCGACCCAATAAAATCAATAATACAAAAATAACGCAATCACGAGAAGATGTCAAGCATCTGTTCTGCTGTGAGGTTGCTGCATTTCTCTTCATCGAGCCCGATTTGCAGAGTCAGTCTTACCCGATTGTCAGATTGTTCGATTTTCTCGCTCTTGATCTTCGTAGGCAATCCATGGAATGTCCTGTCGATTGAATCCGACGCGGACTGCACCATCCGATCAATCACCATCTGAAGTATCGGCTTGTTCTCTGGTTCAAGGATCTGCGGATCGCGTTCGATGCGAACAATCGGGAAACGTTTCTGCATAAAAGCGTTCAACTTTTCGTAGGATACGTTGACTTCCCTGAGTATCTTCGCCTTGTCACTCATCGTTCCAGCTCCGTCCTTTGTGCGCATTGAAGCAATTCTATCGAGTCGAATATCCAAGTTCCCTTGATGTTTCCTTGTTTAGCCGACGGCAATTGTCCTCTGGCTATCCAGTTGCTGACGTTCGACCTCTTGACAGGCAGGTTGGTCTGCTTGTGCAGCCATTTGGCCGCCTCTGCAGGAGTTTTGGTTATCTGCCTTCTTGGGTCGTTTTCGAGTCTGGCAAGGCGTTGCAACGCGAGAATACGCACGTTCCATGTGTTCCCACAGACTTTGCACGTCACTTCCTTCGAACGCGCCGGCCCATCGACCAATGACGAACATTCGGGGCAATCTCCGTAGATGACCCGCTCCGACGCCGGCACAATCATGTCATGCACTTTGCTTTCAATCTTTGCAATCGACCTATACGCCTCGCCACATTCGGAGCACGTCGCGATACGCCCTACATGGTTGATGAGCGCACGGATAAGACGCGGCGTCCTCGGCTCCCAAACCCCCACATCGGCACCGATCGGACGCAGCACCCCGCTGACCTCATCCATCAAATCACCCCACGCAAGCGCATACGCCGCCTGCGGGTACGGGCTGCGAGCACCGCCCCCAGTGTTCGGCTTGGCCTGCCTGAGCGCGTATTGCTGGATCTGGTAGTAGTCGATTCTGAGAGCATGCAGGTTGTCGGCAAGCGCCTTGCGGTGCTTCCTACAGAGCGTTCCTCCATGCGGCATCTGCTCACAGATTGGGCAGAGTTTCTGATCGGTCATTTATCCCCTTCCGAATGGTTGTTGCGTTTATGGTCATAATGATGCTCGCGAATAATCAACCAAGAAAATCCAGCGATGTCAATGGCGAACATGGCTGCGAATGCGGTCGCGAATCCTATCCAGAACATCATGTCCGTTCTCCTACGTTCAGGTGTTTCAATTCGTCAAGTGGCATGTTCCAGATCCTTTCGAACTCCTTGGTCTCCTGTTTTGTGGGTTTGATGTTGATGGGGAATGGTTTGCCGGGTCTGCGTGGTTGCCGCGGCGGCTTGTATGGCGTGTGGCTGATGGGTGCGAACTTACAATCGTGGAGGCTGAGGTATTGGCCGTCCGGTGTGATGCCGTATCGTCCGCACACGTCCTCCAACTGGGCTTGTCGTAGTCCTGGTATCCATTGGATGCGGGTGAGCGGGCGTTCGAGGATGATGGCGACGGTGAGGTTCTGGCCGGTAATGATGCCGGGGTCCCATGATTCCCATACGCCTTGCCTGCAGCTGACTACCCATCGGCCGCATCCTTCGCATCGTTGTGCCTCGAGCTTGGCGAGGTTGCCTGGCGGGCAGAGGAGGCGCAGCCATGGCGGCTTCGGTTCACGAGTCATGATGGGCTTTCCGGAATGGCGTACGGCTCATGCGCAGGCAGAGCTGATGGTATTCATCCTCGAGTTTTCTTGCGGTTTCCGTCGGGATGAAGAACACGGGGTTGGTGAATATCCAGCCGATGACGTGCATCCAGTAGACAGCGGTGACTGTATCGAACTCTTCGTGCTGTTTGCAGAGATCATCGATCGCGTCGTGAAGGCGTTCGTTGAGGTCGGGGTCTCCGGTCATCTCGAAGAGGGTCAGAATTCTGTCAGCGCTGGCGCAGAGGATGCCGAACGACGTGGCTTCTTTTGGAGGTTCGGGTAGGATTCCCCTCGCCCATTCGGGAAGGCGTTCGCTGTTGCTTGGCTGTTTGAATTCAATGCCGTCCATAACTACTCCTTAGTTGCGATGTTGGCTGATGGTGTTCTGCACCGAATTCCAGATTGTATTCAGCTCACTGTCCGGCAATCCGGACGCGCGTCCACGCTCGTAGAATTCGATTCTGATATTGGCCTCGTTCTCGGGATGGTTCAACAGCCGCCCCAACAGCCACTTGAACATCGTGTCGTTGCGCTGGCCCACAGGAATCAGCGACATGTCAGGCGTGCCAGTCTTGCTGTTGCCGACAGGTTCGGCCAACAGCTCGTCAAGCGACGACAACGAAGTGTCCGCGCGTTTTGCTGATACGAACGTTCGCGGCTTTTCATCGCATCCTTCGACGTAGCCGTTGTCTTCGAGCCATTGGGCCATTTTTGGGGGCATGACTGGCACTTGGTTGTCGGGCATGTCGAGGAGCCGGTAATCGCCGTTATGGGTGTGGCTGCCGGGGCCGATGACGTAGCCTTTGCGCTCGCAACGGATGTCCACGGGGATGCCGTTGGAATGCACAGAGTTTTTCAGCGTGCCCATGAGTTCGGCGGGTAGGGCGTAGTAGGCGTGGACTCCGCCGGATGGCGTGCCGACGAGATACGTTGTAGGGAAATCCTCGGAACCGTATTTGCCGATTTCCTGGTTGAGGACGTTCCATCCATCTGCGGTCTTGCCGTCCTTGCTTTTGTCCAAGTCGATGATGGCCATGCCCTTGTTGGGCACAACGGCATAGGATTCGGTATTCGGCCGGAGGCTGGTGTCGAGATTCTTGTCTTCGGTGAGTCGCTTCCAGTTTTTGGCGACTTTCTGTTCGGCGGGGACGAAATCGCAGTTGAATCCCATCGTGTTCGGCAACGGAACCGGGTCGGCCTCGATAGGCTGGGGAATATCAGGGGTGTCGTCGATTTGTTTGGCGAGCTGTTCACGGTCATGCTCGTAGGCTTTGCGGTAGGGGGCGAACCTTACTTCATCCTTCACGGCAAGAATACGAATGGATGTTCCTTGTTCGGGGATCCATTTCACTCCGCCTCGGGTGAGTCCGAATCGTGCAAGTAGGTCTCGTTGTTCGTAGCGTTTCAGACTTTCCAGCATGCTGCTGGGTGCGTATCCGTTGGCGCATATCGCGTTGATGATGGATTGTTCGAGGTCGGTGACATCGTTGGCGCTGCCGACGCTGACGTCGTCGAACGGGTTTTCGCCGTGGTTTTCCCAGAGTTTGCAGCTGGCCATGATGAACGGCGCGGCCCCGTATTGTTGACGGAAGTCCAGTAGTGGTTGGAATTCCTGTGGTTTCCTGCCGTCTTTCATGCGGATATAGGCGAAGCGGCGTGCAACGGCGGCGCTCATGGTGGTGATGACAGGGTTGTTGGTAGCGACGATGAAGGTGCATTTGGGCGTGAAGCTGACGGCGTTCTCTCCGATCCTTCGGGCGGTGACGCTGTCGCCAGTCGAGATTTTCTTCAGGTAGGTGAGCTGGTCTATGCCGATGGTGTCGGCGTCCTCGTCGTAGGCCCAGAGGGCTCCGATGAGTTTGCCGGTCTCCTGCTGGGTATCGAACCCGCCCGAGCCTCGCCGTCCTCCAAGGATTTTCTGGGAGTCCACGGCCACTGCAAGTCCGGGGAACGAACTGGCGAGTGTGCCGAGGAGGATGCCTTTGCCGTTGCCCCCGTCCCCATAAAGCACGTAGGTGAGGTGCTTGTAGGGTTCGAGCAGTGGAGTGGCGAACATCCTGGCAAGATTCATGGCCGAGTGTTCGTCTTCGGTGATGTCGCGCATGAAGGCGACGGCCTGTGTGGCGAGTCCGGCATCAAAAGGCTGGTCGATGGTCAGCTCGTATGATTCGTCGAACATCTGGTCGCCGGTATGGTAGCGGACGATACCGTTGGTTTCGCGTTTGAAGGCGGTGTCCTGAAATTTGATGCCGTGGCGGACGCGTTTGTCGAGTTTGCGGCATTCGACGACGAGCTGCTGGTTCCAGGGCAGGTAGGCTTTGTTACTTTTGACGTGATATTCGGCTTCGAGGCTGGTGATCGCATGCCAGGTGTCGAGTAACTGGTTGTTGCCGGTCTGGTCGACATCGCGAACATAGAGCGTGTGATCGTCGTCGCCAAGCAGCAGGGAGTCGTTGCGATAATCCCATAACGCCTTGGCGTATCCGTCATCGGCGTATGGCGTGGGGTTTTTGCCCCACGTGTTCCTCGGAATCTCCACGGTCTGGCCGACTCTGTCGATGAACGTGTTCGACGTGTTCTCAAATCTGGCCACTTTCATATTCAGCAGCAGATCGGGAACATGCTGAGGACCATTGGGGATCTTCGAGCAGGAATGATGGTAGAAAGCGTCCATTTTATACAGTCCTTACGCTCCTTACGCTTTCCTTACGCTGTAGCGTAAGGCATGTCAGCCCAATAATTTCAATGCTTTTCACTATGTTCCTTACGCTCTTACGGTTCTTATAGGGGTGATACGCAATAAATAAAAGGTATATATGCTCAGCAGCGTAAGGAATCAGCGCCGGAATGTTCCGGAATCGTTGATATTTCAATGGTTTCATTTCCTTACGCTTCTTCCTTACGCTGCTGGGGTTTATTCTCTGAATTTGTTGAATTCAAAGGGGTTAGATTTTTGGTTTAGAAGTCTCCGACTCCGAATTCGTCCTCGCTGCCCTGGTTGGGTTGGAGCACGTTGACGACAGTGGTTTCAGGCAATCCGGTGAGCGCGGCGATCTCCTGCGGGCTCTTGCCGGCCGCCTGGAGCTGCTGCAGTTGCTGCAGGTTGATCTGGGGGCCGGATTGCATCGGCGGGTTCGCTGCTGGCTGGGGCTGCGGCTGGTATTGCTGGCCTTGCGTCTGCGGGGCCGTGTTGGCATGCTGGAACTGCTGGTTCTGGGCTGGCGCGGGCTGTTGCATTGTGGGCTGTTGGAATTGGCCTTGCTGTTGCGGCGTGTAGCCGGTCTGCTGGTTTTGCATTGGTTGGGTTGGCTGGGGGTTGAGGAGGCTGTCGGGGCTGTTGGCGGGTTGGATGACGAAGCTGTAGAGTTTGGCCGGCATGGCGGGGTTCTTGCTTTGCGGGTCGGCTCCGACGTAGGTCTCGGTGATGGTGTCGCCGGGCTTGGGGGCCTTCTTGATTCCCGCGTTGCGCATGGCTTCGCGGAACGCCTTCAATTGGACTCCCCAACCTTTCACGTAGAGGCTGCGTCGGCCGTCATCCTCGTCCACACTGGGGTCGCGAAGATTGGTCTGGATGACCATATGGATTTCCTGCATTGGTCTTCCATCATTCCAGAAAGAAGGCTGCTGAGTGTTGAAGTCGCGCATCTGCTGGGTCTCGATGAGCTCGAGCGTTCCGGTGACCGAACTGCCGGGCTGGCTGTCGCGGCCGAAGAAGGATTTGGCGCCGCTGCCGGAGAGCAGATCGTCCAATCCGCTCAGCTGGCCTCCCTGTGGCTGCGCAGGCTGTTGGCGTTGCTGGCCTTGCTGCGGCCACGTGTTGCCGCCGCCGTATTGGGGCTGCTGGCCGTACTGGTTGTTGTACTGCTGGTTGTTGTTTGCGAACATGATTGTTCTCCTTTTGGTTGTTATTTGGTTGGTTGTGGCTGGTAGGTAGGTTCGAGAAGCGGAATCAGTTGCCGCCATTTCTCGGGGACTTCGGGCCGGGGTTTCTCGTCGATGCCGAGGCCGAGCTGGTCGTTGTCGGGCCATGTGCCGTCGTTGAAATCGTGGGTGGGGCTTTCGGGCAGCAGACTGATCCATGCGTCGCGCATCTCGGGCCCGTCGGTCTGTTCGATGACGTCCATCAAGTTGACTAGAAGCTGCGCTCTGGCGAGTGCCCATTGGCCGGGCTTGGGGTCGAACGGCCAGCGTCTGGGAACCGTGTCGTTGAGACTGAGCCCGGTACGGGGCAGGAAGATGTCGCTGACCCATTCGATGGGCAGGTTGGCGTTCTGGATGCCGAGCCCGTAGAGCGAGACTTGGACACGGTATTGCTGGCTGACGCCGTTGGCCTTGACGGTCTTGGCGGTGGTGGCGCCGACGTTTTTCCAGTCGATGATGGTGGCGGCTCCGGGGATGTAGAGGTCGATGCTGCCCGTTACGTCGTAGCCGCCGTAGATGCCTTCCAGGTGGCCGACGGTGACGCGTTTCTCAGTCTCGAAGCGCGGGTGGCCGCGGATTCTCTGGCCGAACATGCGGTCGAACATGCTGACGGTCTCGGGGTCCTTGGCCTGGCTGGCGTTGTCGAATTCGCGTTGGAGCTGGGCGTGGACGGCGGTGCCGACGAATGCGCCCCAGTTGGGCTGTTCGGGGTGGGGCCATCCGGCGAGTTTGGCGGCCAAGGTGTGGAGGCTGTCGGTGCCGAGCTCGCTGGGGCCTATGGTCTTCTGCAGGCTGCGCGGGTTGTTGACGATGGCGTTCTCGATGACCGCGCGGATCCTCGGCCACAACACCGTGTCGTCGCCGGAAGTTGTTGCTTCCTGTTTGACGGGCTGTTGTGGTTTTTGTTGTTGTTGGGCTTTGGCGACGGCGAGCACCGCATTGTCGGCGCTATCGGTTGTCTTGCTCATGCTTCAGCTCCTTTAACGCGCGTCCGGCTTCACGGCGGATATATTCCACGTCCGTTTTGCTGAGCCGCATCTCGAATCCGCCGCCGTTCCAGATTCGCATTTTGAATCCGATGCCGTTGCCTGGGGAGTCGCTGGTCTTGTCGCGGGTGATGGTGAACCCGCCGTCGGTGATGTTGCTCATTTCCCCAGCCTCGCTTCCTGCTTCTGAATCTGCAGCGCGGCGTCACGGCATACCTGGTCGAACTTGTCGCTCTTGATGATGTACAGGTCATCGGTGAGATCCAGGTCATGCTTCTGGATCGCATGGCCGACGGCCTTCTCGATGTCGCTTCCCGGTTGTCGGATCATTTGACCACCACCGTGCTCTTGCCCTGGTCGAACAGGCCGGCCAAAGCGTCCTCGCCAAGTTTTTTCCGTGCGCCGGTTGAATCCGGGGCTATCTTGTACAGTTCCGGATAGTCCGCGGCCGGGAACTTCTTCTGGAACCGGCCGGCATTCAGACGCTTCGACCCTTCGCGCACCTGCACCTTCAGGCCGCCGGCCACATAGGTGCCGGGCTCATGGGTGTCGAGGATATCCTGCTTCAGCTGATCCACCTTCTGCTGGCGTTCCTCAATCTCGGCCTGCAGGCTCACGATCTTCCGCGCCTGCGCCATAAGCAGATTTTCCTTTGCCTGTGCGTCCTCCTTGGCGCGTTCGATCTGTTCCGGTGTGGCTTGTGTCTGCAGGATGGGTTGCTGGTTGATGATTGCTGTTGTCATTTTGTTTGCTCCTTGTTTTGTCTCTTGTATTTGATGGGTACCCACACGGTCTTGTGGGTCTTATGGGCGAAACGGTGCATGTTGCACGCCTCTATCGCCTTTTCGAGGGTCGTAGGCGGTTCCAGGGCCCCGCAGGTCTTGCATCGTGGCAGGTAATAGTTTGAATGGGCCATCAGTCCACCGTCGCCAGTTTCGGCTGCGTCGCCTTCAGTTCGCGTTTGATGCGCCTGATCTGCTTCTCCGAATCGGCAATAGCGGTATAGGCGAGCTGTCCATCAACGTATTTGAACCGTTGCCCGCACTTCAGGCAGTACACCGGATCGGGATTGCCCTTGTACAGGTCGATCAGCCACTTGTTGTCGTTACTGCTCGGCTGCCCCCACAAGCTTGTGCCGCATCGCGGGCAGATGGAATACGGAGGCTCATCGATAACTGCCTTAGGGCCGGAAGTACAGTAGCCCATGACTTTCCACGGGTCTCCGTCCTTGTCCAGCTGGTCGGCGAACTCAGTGATAAGCCGATCGATATATTCGCAGGTTACAAACTGGTATTTGAAGTTTTCGAATGTCTTGTAACTGTTGAACATCGAATTCTTCTCCGCCAAGTAACTGATGGCAACGCGCATCGAATCCGGCCACGCCTTTGTCGGATCGACCTCGATTGTCACCGTAGTCGGCTTCGGCATCTCGTTCTTCGGAACATCCTGGAACACTTCCAGGTTCACCGTTACCTTCTTCTGTGGAATAGTTAAAAAACTCATTGCCATTGCTCCTTTCCGATTTGGCTGATCTCTGCGATGTAGATGTGCGTGTGCGCCTGGTAGGGCACGCCGTTGTGGGTGAGGGGGTCGCCGGCCTTGCGGTTGCGCATGCCACGCTTGCCCTGGACCCTTTTGTCGGGGAGGATTTTGCGTACGGTGGCCTGCATGATCTGCTTGTCGTCCACGTAGGCGACGCCGTTCAACGCGTCCGTGGCCAGTTTCGCAATATTGTCCCAATCCTTGCCACTGCGGTCGGGCATCCAGAAATCCAAAGCGACCTGAATATCGCCGGTGAGCGGCCGAGCATCAGGGTATTTCGTGATGAACGTGCTGTAAACACGATTCTCAGCCGTCTTCGTCTTTTCCGGCGTGACACCATGCACGCCCCTGCCGCCAGGGTTCCGATAGACCCGCGGACGGCCCTTCGACTGCGGTGGCCCCGGAACGACGAACCTGAATTCACTTGACATCCTTCTCGTCCTCCTTTGTGGCGCTACTGAGTCTGTTTTGGAGTTTCTTGTTGGCGTCGGCCAGCGCGATGCAGGTGGTCTCCAGCGAGCTGATGCGGCTGTCGCGCCAGTCCTCGCCAGTGGAGAGCTCGTTCCACTTGTCGAGCAGGAACACGGTCAGGGGGATGGTGACGAGTACGGCTGCGAACTGCTGCAGGCCGAGCGTGCCCTCGCCGATGCCTGCGACCAGCCAGATGATGCTCACACACATGACCACGGCGCTCACGGAGCCCCCGACAAGGCAGACAAGCGCGACCCTTCTGGACTTAGCCGGATCCGTTTTCGCTGCCTTGGTGTCCTGCAGCCATTTACGGTATTCGGGTGTGAGCGACCCGTTTTCGAATGCTTTGAGGGTCGGGACGATTCTGTGGTCGAGGACGTTGTCCACGTCCCCGCAGTCGTAGAAATCATGACCGCTGATCTGTTTGGTTCCGAAGGTGAGACGACTCGCCTCCTGCGAGGTGATTGCTGTGTTCTTCCTGCTCATGCTTCACCTGCGTATTCGTTGGTGGCCATGTGCATGTGCTCGCGCAGGCATTTCAGCACGGCTTCCCTGCTGTACATGACGCGTCGGCCGACTTTCAAAAACGCCGGACCGTCACCACTCCCCCGCCATTCCGACAATGTGCTCAGCGGTATGCCGGACAGTTCGCTCAGCTTCACCGGCGTGACCACAGGTGGCAGTATGGCTTCGAGTGCTGCAAAATCAAGATGTCGATTGAACTTTTCCAAACTTGTCGAAGTGATGTTTTTGTTTGAAGATTCGAGCACCTTCATTTTTTGTTGTTTCATCGTTGCCCGTTTTCTTCAAGTTTTCTTGTATTGCTAATCCATTCATTTCCCTCACCGGTGATCTCGTCGTGGATGAACTCGCAGATAGGACATATGGTGATGGGCCCTGATTGCCGGCTTTTATTTTTGATAATGTCGCAATGCTTGCGCTCCATGATCCTGTCGCATAATGTATGCATGCATTCATCGTTGCTGTTGACGATTATGTGATAGACCAATGGTGCGTTATCGGCCGATTGGGATGGTTGGGGTTTGGTTGCGGTCTTGTTTGGCCGTTTCTCTAATATTGATGTTGGCATTGTTTTTCTCTTTCAGTGTCTTGCCGCAGTTCCAGCTGCGGCATTTTCATGCGGCTTGTATGGTATTGAACGGGAGTTGCCCTTGCTGTTGGGGAATGACGAATCGGTCGATGAACCAGTTCAGCCCTTTCGGCGTGAACACGGCATAGGGGTGTCCAAGACTGCCGTCATTCTTCCGTCCGCATTTCTGTTTGAGATAACCGGGTTTCACGGCCTTCATGGTGGGCGCGTTCGAACGTTGTTCCAAATACCCGGCCCCGCGCAGCAGGCCGAATACCATGTCCCGCGTCATCGTCCTGTCGAGCGTGCGTAGGTGGCGTGCGGCCTGCGTGACGGTGAGTGTCCCGTCGGTGCCGAGGAACAGTTCGCCTAGACGGGCCATCGGCTTCTGCGCCTCGATCGTCTCCCGCTGCGTCTCGTTGTTGTGACGGAGAGTCATGATCTCCTCGTCTTTCAGTCCCAGTTGTCGTTGTGCGGCCAACAGACCGCGAGAGATAAGTGACAAGTCGTCGTCGGGTACCGGACTGGGAGCAGTGTAACCACCAGTTTTCCGGATTTGTGGGAGCACCTCGTGCGTCACCCAACGCTGGAACGCTTTTGCTTGAGGCTTGCGGGATTTGAGAATCAGCTTGTAAAGACCAGGCTCGGAAATAATAAGCGGTGATTTTCCGCCGTTCTGATCAATGTGGATAGTATCCACATTGATCAGAACGGCCATTTCGTCGATGTCGAGAATCTTGCGAAGATCTCTAGTAGCTGTTCCTAAAATGTCTGTGACATCTTTGGCGAGCCACCATGTTTCGCCGTTTTGACCAACGAACGTTCGTACTTGATTCCCTTCAAAGTTGAAGGTTTGGATGTCGTTGTTCATTGTGGTTTTCCTTTCTATGCGGCTTCCGTAACTGCGGAAGCCTTTTTGGTTTTGTCTGTTGTGATGCGTCTGCTGGCGGCGAGCCATTTGTCCACGTCGCTTTTCAGGTACAGAATCGTTCGAGGCGCGGGCTTCATGTAAACGGGCCCTTGACCGGAATAGCGAAGCTGGGAAAGATGGTTCCGCTTGATGTGGTAGATTTCTTCGACCTGCTTCGGCGTCAGCACCGCATCGTCTTGTTCCTGCATGTTTACAACCTCCTTTCACAAGCCGCCATCATGGCGACATGAAGAATGATATAACAAGTCGCCGTTATGGCGACTACATTATGCTTACAGAATAACTCATGTCGTTAAAATGATGACATGAGAATTAATCAGGCAATTAATGATTGGTTAGACCAAGTTAGGGAGGCTAATAACCTAACTTTGGATCAGATTGCGACTGAATCTAAGAGATATGGAACTTCTTGGACTACTGGTTTCGTATCTAAAATTAATAATTCAAATACGATTTCTGAGGTTCCTAATCTCATAATTCTCGTTCAGACAGTCAACTCCCTTACCGGGCAGAAACTGACCTTGGCCGACGTCTTCCCCGGCGACGGGGAAATCGAACTCAACGATGAAGGCGGACACGTAGACCGTGCAGATCTGAGAAAAATCCTAACCGGGAATGAAGTAGAGATCGACCCCGCATTGACCGCTGACGACATTTTCTCTTTCATCGATAGACTCACCGAAAAGCTTTATGAAGGCATCCCCGAAACAATGAGGAAAGTATCGATTTATATTGTTGAAATCGGCCAAAAGGTCGACGTAACGACCGATGGCCGCAAACCCAGTCTGGCCGAACAGCGAGCGGCAAAGAAGATCGGCATTATTCCGCAGGCTCTGATGGTTCTTTGCCAGCTGGTTTTTCACCGGTCTTTGGATGAGGAATCGGCGTATCGTGCCGGCAAGAACGCCTCACCACAGAAAAAAGGCCGCGAGACGCGCAAGATTATCGAATACCTCGATCTCTATATAGACAATCTTGTAAACAATGGGCCTGCTCGTTTGCTTTCCGATGCATCCAAATACGATATTTCGGATGCACAAAATGGTTCCTCAATACAGCTTTCTGGAGAAGAATTGAGACGCTTAATAAACGAAAAGGATAGCGCACAAGAAAACACTGGGAAAAAATCCGATTCGACTTTTAACGATTCTTCCGTTGAGTTTCGTGCTGATCGGACTATGGAGCAGTTGAAGAAGAATCCGCAGGTGCTGGCTGCATATCATGATTCCAATAAGGAAAGGGAGATGGATCCATTTGCCGACGATGACGACTAGCCTCGCACCGTTGCGAGGTAAGGATTATGCGGGCATGCGCTATTGGGTTGACAACAACCTTGAAGTGCATGTGGCCAGCCGGACACTGCCGTCCGGCCTTATGGGAATTTATAACAATCTGGAGAACACCGTGCTCATCGACCCGAGACTGACTTACGCGCAGAAGCGGTGCACCCTGGTTCATGAACTTGTCCACTGGAGTCATGGGGATCAAGGCTTTTGCCTGAATTTCGCCAAGGATCCGGAGCGGCGCACACGTCTTGAATCCGCTGGGATTCTGATTGATACCCCTGAATATGCGCTGCTTGAATTGGAGTACGGCCCCGATGTCTGGCGGATAGCCGAGGAACTTGAACTCACACCGGCTATCGTGCGTGACTACCAGAATCTGGTGTTACCGTATCGTCGGCTGCGTTAGATTCCTATGGTTTTCGGCATGCGAAGAAGGGAGGAGGAGATGGTGAAACAGCTAGTTGCTAGGGTCAGTGGTTCAGAAGAGTCTTGGCTGTTCGCCGACGGATTCGTGGTTGATGACCTTTTCGATCGCGATGTAGCGTGCGGTGAGCCTGTTGTGTTCGTCGAACGCCTTTTCGACCCGCATGACGACCCGGTAGATGTCGTTGGCGCGCAGGGCCTCCTCGCCGTCGAGGACCTTCTTCTTGAACGCCTCGTCCTCGAGCGCGACGAACTGTGTCTTGATGCCGTCGGTGACGCGCCATTTACCGTTGGGGCGGAAGGACGGGTCGAGCGCCTGCACGACCATCTCGGTGGAGGATTCGGTGATGTCCTCCTCCTTGGGATTGTAGTGGGCGAAGGCGTCGGCCTCCTCGGAGTCCACGGTTTCGGTTTCGTGTTCGTTGCTCAGTGCGACGGAGTCGATGCCGTCCGTGAGCGCGGGGGCGGTTGCGTCCTTGACGGCTTGGGCGAACCGTTCGTCGGAGACCAGTGCGAGGGATGTCTTGGTGGCTTTGATCTTGGTGCCGTCGGCGAGTTCCATGTCGACCTCGACGAATGCGTCGTCGTCCGGTTTCGCCTCGACTTTTTTGGGTTTCCCGTGCTTGACGATCTTCTTGAGAAGACTTATGGCCTTCATGGCGATGTTCGAAAGACCGTCGAGGGCGAGGATAGCGGTCACCGTGGTGCCGGTCAGGACGGCTGGCCCTTCCTGGAAGAGGTGGACGATGAGATCGACGATGAAGGACCCTTCCTCCGTCGCCTTGGCGTTGAGCTTTACCCGCGCGTCCGGCGCCACCTGTTCCTGGACCGCGTCGAACATGGCGGAGAACGCGAGGAGTGCGGGCGCGAGCTGTTTGACGTCTATCTCGTGGTTGTCCAACGCCGCCCCGTCGTATTTGACGTAGAGTTTCTCGATGGATTGGACATCATCCTTGGTATCCTGCAGTTCCTGTTCCATACTGACGATTGTAACGTCAAGAGCGAACACAAACGGGAATATCAGTTCATCGCATAACCGGGAAAGAGGTTCATTATGAGATTCGGTATGAGGAAGCCCAGTCCGAAGAGCTCGCTGAGGGCGATGACGACGGGACGTGCGAAACGGGCGGTGAAACGTGCCGTAATTCCCGGCTACGGTCGGAAGGGCATGGGTTGGATCCGCAACCCGCGCAAGGCGATGTACAACAAGGTCTATCGCAAGACGAGCTTCGGCTGGCGGGACCTGTTCAAATAAATAATAGTCCCGCATGGGGTGCGACCCAAGCGGGACAAGCGGTAGTAGACGTTCGAAAGTACAGCTAGCCGCATGGCCTATTCTAGCCATGCGCGTGGAGGGAAACAAACATGGCTAAGGTGTTCATTCAGGATCTGTGGCTCCGCACGGCCGACGACGGCACGGACCCGTCCGGCCAGGCAAAGCGTTCGCTGACGCATACCAGGGATCCGATGAAGGCCAATGTGCCGGAAAAGTGGCGGTCGAGTCGGTACGGTAAGGGCGGCAGGTGGCGTTGCTGCTGGTATCAGGCCGGCGTTCAGGGGCGTGGGCAGCGGACGAAGACGTTCGACAAGCTCGCCGACGCCGAGGAGTTCCAGGCCGCGATGGAGGATGACGTCAGGCGAGGCAGATACCACGATCCAAGGCAGGAGAACCGTCTGTTCGCCGACGTGGCTGAAGAGTGGGTCAACAGCAAGCTCGATATCCGTCCTGGCACTTTGGGCCGTTACCGGCGGGAGCTTCGTCTGTATGTCAATCCGATGTGGGGTGACAAGCCGTTGCGCTCGATTACGGAACGTGGGCTGCAGGAATGGGTGAAGCGGCTTTCCGAAGGCGGCTACCCTACCGACGATGACTCCAACGCCCGTGGTACCAAGCCGTTGGCGCCGCGTAGCATCCGTAACATCGTGAGGGTGGTGACGGGCGGGGTGCTTGACTATGCGGAACGCCGTCATTGGATCACCGGCAACCCGATGGACAACGTGTCGACGCCGAAAATCACGACCGAAGACGACGACATGGTCCTGCTCTCCATCGGCGAGGTGGAGGAACTGGCCGAAGCCGCACAGACCGTGAAGGGCAACCCGCAGGACGCCCTTATCGTCAGGTTCCAGGCCTACGTGGGTACGAGGATCGGCGAGACGTTCGCGTTGAGGGTGCGTGACATGGATTTCGGCACACGTAGGGCGAGGATACGGCAGACCTGGACCGACGACGGCAAGGGAAGGCAGATGCTTGGCCTTCCGAAAAACGGGCACCAGCGCTCGGTGGCCTTCCCCGATTTCCTCGAAGAGAGCCTCAGGTTCCAGTGCGAGGGGCATTCCGCTGACGATTTCGTGTTCCGCGCGAACCGTGGCGGAAATCTGTGGGTCAACACGTGGCGCACCCGAATCTGGTATCCGGCCCTGCGGCTGGCGGGCATGGAGCATGTGAGGATTCACGACCTGCGTCACACCTATGCGTCGATAGCCATCGCGAACGGCACCGATGTGAAGACACTGCAGGAGCAGCTCGGGCATGCGAGCGCCACGATCACGCTGAACACGTATGCGAGGTTGTGGCCGGAGCGTCTGGATGAGGTGGCGGACGCCGTCGCCAGGGCGCGGGCTTCGGAGCTGGGAAGCTGACCTGCGATGTTGACTGGATGTTGACTGTGGCGGGGTATGTGCGGCAATGTTGACTAATGTTGACCGGATGGCTTTTCCGAGGTTTTGATGATACCTTGAAACTCCAGTGTTTCCAAGGGTTCCAAGTCGGGATGACAGGATTTGAACCTGCGACATCCTGCTCCCAAAGCAGGCGCGCTACCAAACTGCGCTACATCCCGATGTGCCAACAAAACAAAGCACAAGTAATAAGTATAGCGCAACCCCGGTCAGGCGACTCGCTAGAATGAGCAATAGCAAAACAATAAACGAATACAGAGTCAACAGAAGCGGCAGACTCGGCAAGTCAATCACCAAATATGATTAACGGCATCATTTGGGGTAACAGATAACCATTGCGTGGCATAACGCAACTGGCATCGGCACGACATCAACCGGTAGCAAGCCGAAAGTCTGCACACGTCTGAACCATACGCATACCAGCGAAATAAACTACGGAAACATCAACCGCGAATACGAAGGGTAACAACCAACAATGGGACTGCATCAGCGCACGGAGACCTCGGGGCTCGTCTCCTTCATCCTCTGCGCGATCGCCGGGGCGAGCGTGATGGAGCTGTGCGTCTCGCTGTTGCCGGCCGCGTGGATGATCAGCCGCCGCCAGTTCGTCATCGCCTCCATCATCATCGCCGCGTGCGGCACCGTATCCTTCATTTTCGGCTACGCACGGCGCTCAAGCTCGTTCAACACGCACAACCGTTGGATCACAATCCTTCGCCGCCTGGTCGAAATCCTGGCGCTGGCGACAGTCTACGCCTCGACGCTGTTCCTCACCTCGTTCGCCATTTTGAGCATGGCCAGCAACCTCATGGGCACGATGTTCCTCGAATACATCGTCCCGGTCTGCGCCGGCTTCTCAGGCATCGCCGGCTACGTCACCTTCGTGCAGGCCGAGCTGATGGACGCCAAAACGCTGGCGGGCCTGTTGCCGCTATTTGTGGTCGCCGGCGTGAGCGTCGCAGGCCTGACCACCGACGACCCGAACTGGTACACCAATAATTTCTCCCAGCTCGGCGACCGCACCACTTTCGCCGCGCACATGTTCAACTCGACGCTCATCCTCGCCGGCATCTGCATCATCATCGTCAGCTACTTCGCCATCTCCGAGCTCGTCACCTCGTATCGCCAGCGCCGCGAATGGCATCAGGAGCAAGGCCCGTTGCGTTCCAGCCACATCAAGCACTACAAAGCCCGCCTGACCTGCCTTTCGGTCATGCTCGCCTTCTCAGGCATCGCTTTCATCGGCATAGGTATGTTCCGCTATACACCGCATCCCATCCTGCACAACGTTTTCGCCCGCGGCATCGTCGTGGTCATGGGTCTGCTTCTACTGACCCTCCCCTGGCTCGCCCCGCAGCTTTCCATCGCCATCTACGCGGCCGGCTACCTCGCCATCGCGGTCTGCGGCGTGGTGCTCATCCAATGGCTCAACGGCACCAACACGATGACCAACGTCGAGGCGCTGGCCGGCCTCGTCTTCCTCGGCTGGTTCATCATGTTCTCGCGTCAGATCGCCGCCATCGAGGCCGACCGTATCGCCGAGCAGGTTCTTCGTGCCGACGAAGAAGAGGAGAAAGCCGACCTGGATACGGCCAATATCGCCGACACGATTCCGTCTTCGGTCAAGAAAAACCAGCGCATGCATTCGCGTCTTGCAGCCACGCAATAATAAACTCTGGGCTCAGTGCATTCAAATCACAAAAGCCTATCCACCTACCGTCTCCCACGGCGTTTGTTCTATGTAATACTTTGATAATAGCGCTATCGAAAGCGACCAAAAGATCCCGAATATTTCGTCACAAATATATGTCAACACGGCAGAGAACATCGGCGATATATCGTCCAATGGAATCTAAAACAAGATTTCAGATTTAAACGTAATACAATTAGGACGCACGCAATTAAATACATGGGATCGATGAAAAAGCCGACGCGACTATTCGCGTGCAGCCAATTGCTGGCGTAACCGGCGAATCTCCTCGTACTGGATGGCGATGGTGGAATCCGCGGCTTGAATCCCGAGGCCGGTAAGCTCCTCCCACGTCACCCATGTGGACTGCACGTGCTCGTCCTTGTCGAAATGACGCGGCTCCTGCCTCCAAGAAGACAAATGAATGACGAAGATATGCGTCAACTCATTGGTCATACCACCTGAGGAATAGAAGTCGCCGACACGCTCGATACGAACGGATCGCTCGTCTTTCGGTGTCACTCCCGTTTCCTCCCGCAACTCTCGCAGGGCCGAAGTTTCGGGCTTTTCGCCGTCTTCCATAAGTCCCGCAGGAAATCCATAAGTGAACTTGTTGGGGCCGACACGGTATTCACGTTCCAGCAAATACTTGTCCTGAATCTCGTCGTGGACGAGCATCACCACGGCCTGCGGATGAACCAGAATCTGCCGCCGCACCGGTACTTCCCCGCCGTCGGTTTTCGCGAGCGCCAGCTTGCGGTCGTCGATATGGAAAATAGCCCCGCGATAGACGGTCTCGCTGGAAACCAAACGCACCGGCGCCTCCATGTCAACGCCGTCGGTTGAATCCTGCAGACGCTTGTTGACTTCCTTGCGGATACGTTCTGTCGCTTCTGTGATCATTTCAGACTTCCTCTACGTGACTTTCTTGCGAATAAGCTCTGCCATTTCTGCTCTCATTACCAACTGCCTTTGTCATGACTTCCAAGGCCACGGATAATGGCGTGCCGATATATCGATATCGCGTATTCGTTTTATGGGAAACGAACCGAAGCATACCCTCAATCATTTCAACTGACTAATCCCGTCCCAGCACCAGTTGCCACGGATCGGTGACGATGCCAACGCGTTGCGTTTCTGGACGGAAACCGGTGGCCTGTTCCACCCCATCAACAATGTCGTCAAGCGCATACCTGAACCACATCGATTCGATGGCCGAATGTGGCGTGTTGATCAGCGCTGGCTTCATGGTCGCATGGTTGAGCGTGGCCTCATACCAAGCCTGCTGCAATGCGTCCGTGGCCGGGTGATGGCGCAGATCGCTGGTCACATAAACGTCAGCACCACTCGCGCGCACCTCATCGAAATCAGAATCCCCCGACCCTGGCAACACCGCGATTTTCCGGACTTCGGCATCAAGATCACCGGCGACTTGTATGCCATAGTTCGTCTTCGGCACCTCCGCTGCGACGCGCTGCGCAAACGCACGCAAGGTCATCGGTTCCGCCAGCGTACCGACACGCCCGAGCCCCACGGCATGGCCGTTTTCCTCGCCAACAGGCACTAGCGGCGTCTGGTCCTGCAACCCGAACGCGTCGGCCGCGGCCTGTGCGACCCCACGATAGGCGACATCGGCGTTGGTGTGCCCGACCCATAGCCCGCAGTGCGCCCGATACAGCTTTCCGGCGATGGCGCCGTGGACGCCAAGCCCCGAGACCTCATGCACCGCGCGGAAGAACAACGGATGATGGCAGATGAGCAGGTCGGCGCCCATCGCAATCGCCTTGTCGACCACGGCCATGGTCGGGTCGGCGGCGAAGACGATTTTGCCGACGGTATCGTTCAGATCTCCGACGATCAACCCAGGAAAATCCCAGTCCTCGGCATAGTTAAGCGGATACAGCCGCTCCAGCACGTTGACGACTTGCGCAAGCCTTGGCTTTTCCTGATCTGACATATTCCCTCCAACTATTCGCCACTATTCCAAATGATATCGGCTATCGACCACACCGCCGCACACACATCACTCATGCAACGGCTTTGCCGCGTTTCCAGCCTTCATACGCAAAATGGCTCCATTGCCTACCAACAATAGAGCCATCATCGAACACCGGCATGAAGTTCCACCCATGAGTCGGCAAACTGGCCAACGCCAACCTATCCACGGGAACAGCAATCAACACACCGATGGAAGCGGAATCGTATCAGCGATTTCCGTCAGCCGTCAGTGCGCGGCGGATTGCCAGTCGGAACCGATGCCGATGGACACATCCAGCGGCACGGCCAGGTCGACGGCGTGCTCCATGGCGTCGCGCACCAAAACGCTTACCTGCTCGCTCTCGCCAGGCGCGACCTCCAGCACGAGTTCGTCGTGAATCTGCAGGATGACGCGGCTTTTGATACCAGCCTCACGCAGCGCGTAGTCGGCGCGAATCATGGCGATCTTCATGATGTCGGCAGCGGAACCTTGGATCGGCGCGTTGAGCGCCGCGCGTTCGGCGGCGTCCCGCACTTGCCGACGAGTGGAGTTGAGGCCCGGGAAATAGCGTCGACGCCCGAACATCGTCTCCGTATAGCCCTTCTCACGTGCGGTGGCGACCAGCGATTCCAGATAATCATGCACCTTGCCAAACGTGGCGAAGTACTTAGATTTCAAGATATCGGCCTCGGCCGGGCTGATCTTGAGCTGTTGCGAAAGCCCGTAAGTGCTCAAGCCGTATGCCAGCCCGTAGCTCATCGCCTTGACGTGGCTGCGCTGGTCCGGGGTGATTTGATCGACCGGAATGTCATAGACCAGGCTGGCCACATACTTATGGAAGTCCGCTCCGGACTTGAAGGCCTCGATCAGCGATTCGTCGCCGGAAAGGTCGGCCATGATGCGCAGCTCAACCTGCGAGTAATCGCAGCTCAGCAATGACTCGAACCCTTCGCCTGGCACGAACGCGGAACGAATCTCGCGTCCGGTGGCGTTGCGGTTGGGGATGTTCTGCAGGTTCGGGTCGACCGAACTCAGGCGCCCGGTGGCCGCGACGGTCTGCTCGAAGGTGGTGTGGATCCTGCCGTCCTTGGGGTTGACGGATTCCAGCAGGGTTTGAATGATCTGCTTGAGCTTGTTGGTCTCGCGGTGCCTCAGCAGCGCTCCGAGGAAATTGCTCGCCTTCTCGTCCTGCGCGTATTTGATGTACAGGTTTTGCAACGTGGCGGCATTGGTGGTGTAGGAGCCGGACCGCGTGCGTTGCGAGGGTTTGAGCCCCATCTCATTGAACAGCACGTTGCGCAGCTGCTTGGGGCTTTGCAGGTTGAGCTCATGGCCCACGGCATCGAAGGCGATCTGCTGGGCCTGGTTGGCCTCGGCCGCGAACCCGTCGAGCAATTCGTGCATCCGATCCAGATCGACCTTCGCGCCAGCGTCCTCGATGCCATGGAGCACCTGCGAGACCGGCAGCTCGATCGAACGCAACAAGCCATACTGCTTGCGCTCGTCGATGGGCGTCTTGAGGAAGTCGGCGAGCGCCCGCACGATGGCGGCTTGCCTGGCGACCTTCCGACGGGCTTCCTCGAGGGTGTCCTCGTTGTCGTCCGCAGAGCTTTCATCATCGCCGAAGTCCAGCTCGCCTTGCACATGACTGGGCTCGTCGTTCATCTCAAGCTTCAGGAAATGCGCGGCCGCCTTTTCCAGCGAGTCGGCGTGGAAATCTGGTTGGGCGAGATAGCCGGCTAGTTTGGTGTCGAACAGCGGGCGACGCATGATCACGCCGATTGAGTCCAGCATGTGCAGATGCTCTTTGTAGCCATGCACCACCATCGAGGTGTGGAACCGGTCGAACAGCCGCTGCAACTCGTCGCGCATGGCGTCGTCCACGTTTTCCGCGCCGAACACCGCGGCCTCATCGCCGGCAAGCAGGGCCACGGCCCCAAGCCTGGCATCCCCCGGCTTGCTGCGTCCCGAGGCGTAGAACACCCAGGAATGGCTGACCTGCCCGGAGCAGCGCATATCCCGGTCAATCAGCTCCGGGCCTTTGGCCCCGTCGATAATGGCCTGCTCGTCCGCCTTCTCCTCGGCGAGGATGAACGTGGCCTCGTGCCGGCCCGCGTCCGCATCCGAACCGTCGCCGCCATGGCCGTCCTCGCCCGCCGTCGTCTCGTGCGCGGTCTCGGGATATTCGCCGACGATATGCTTGTCGATCCAATCCTTGAGCCCTTCCGCATCGTTGACCTCGGTGACCTTCGGTTTCACGATGCTGATCTCGTCGTCATCGGCCTTGGCCCGCGCCGTGCCCGTGTCGTCGGGCATGACCCCGCCATTGAACGACTTGACCAGGCGGTTCTTGGAACGGTTGCTGAACTCGAGTTTGGAGAAGACCTCGTTGACCTTGTCCATGTCCATGCCGCCAAGGGTGAAGTCGTCGATGGAGGCTCCGAGATCGAGGTCACGCAGCACGGCGTTGACGCGGCGGTTGAGCTTGACCTGGTCGATGTTGTCGCGCAACGACTGGCCTTTCTTGCCTTTCAGCTCGTCGGCGTGCTCGATGATGCCCTCAAGGCCGCCATACTCGTTGATCCATTTGGCCGCGTACCCATCGCCGACGCCCGGCACACCGGGGATGTTGTCGGCCGTCTCGCCGCGCATGGCCGCGAGATCCGGGTATTGCTGCGGGGTGACGTGGTATTTCTCGACGATCGCCTCCGGCGTCATGTGCTTCAGGTCCTTGAAGTGGTGGCCTGGGTAAAGCACGGTGATGTCGTCGTCGATCAGCTGGAAGGCGTCGCGGTCGCCGGAAAGCACGAGCGTCTTGTAACCGGCGTCCTCGCCCATCGAGGCCATGGTGCCGATGATGTCGTCGCCCTCATAGCCTTTCTTCTCGATGTATTTGACGCCCAAGGCCTTCAAAAGCTCCTGGATGATCGGCAGCTGGCTTAAAAGCTCCTCCGGCGCGGCGTCCCTGGTCCCCTTGTATTGCGGAAGCATCTTGTTGCGGAAGGTGCCGCCGGCCATGTCGAAGGCGACGGCGAGATGGTCGGGTTTTTCGGAGTCGAGGACCTGCGCGAGCATCGTCGAGAAGCCCCAGACGGCGTTGGTCGGCTGGCCGGTCGAGGTGGCGAAGCTTTCGACGGGAAGCGCGAAGTAGGCCCGGAAAGCCAAGGAATGGCCATCCACCACCAGCAAAGGCCCCTTCGCCTTCGCCTCGTCGTTTTCATTGCCGCTCGCGCTTGTGTTATCGCTCATAAGTTCCCGTCCCTCGGTCTGTTGTGACCTTTACCTTTTACTACTATACAAATATCGCCTGCCGATTCATAGTCGAATCGACAGGCGACGAATCACAACACCCGTTCAGCGCTGGGTTGGCTCCGGCTTCGGATCGCCGTACTTGGCGATGATGGCCATGGCCAGGCGCTTCTTGGGGATGCGCTGATCCATGGAGGTCTTCTGGATCCAGCGGAAGGCGCCCTGTTCGGAGAAGTCCGCCTTGTCCATCAAGAGGCCCTTGGCGCGGTCGACGAGCTTGCGCTCCTCGAGCGAATCCTCGGCCTTCTTAAGCTTCTCCTCGGTCTCCTTGAGCTGGGACTGGGTCTCCTGGAGCTTGCCTTCGTTCGCCTCGACGGTGTCGAGCAGATCGTTGATCTCGGCGAAGCGGCCCATGGCGACTTCCAGCGCCGGCAGCAGCTTGGATTCCTCGTAGGGCTTGGTGACATACGCCATCGCACCCGCGCCGGTGGCCTGCTTGACCAGGTCGGGCTGGGAATAGGCGGTCAGCATCACCACGGGGGCGATGTTCTCGTCGCAGATCGTGCCGGCCGCGGTGATGCCGTCCATACGCGGCATCTTGACGTCCATGCACACCACATCGGGGCGCTCCTTGCGGGTCAGCTCGACGGCCTCCTCCCCGTTGGCCGCCTCACCGACGACCTTGTAGCCGTTGTCCTCGAGCATCGCCACGAGGTCCATGCGGTTGACCGATTCGTCCTCGGCCACCACCACGGTGCGCTGACGGGGCTTGCCGTCCTCGGGGGTCTTCTCGGCCTTGGTCTCGTCGGCCACGGCCTGGATATCGTCGTCAGCCGCCGCCTTCAATTCATCATCGGTTAGAATCTGGTCCATTGCATCATCCATTCTGTGTTCACTTCCGTACTGGTTTGTCTTCGCGCCTTCTCAGTCTCTTACGACAACATGTCAAGTACAGAGCACTTTGATACCATGATATATCAATCATTCAAAAGTGATAACCCACTTAGCGTGCCCTTGGTGGGACTCGAACCCACACTGCACAGATTTTGAGGCTGTTTCCTCTACCAATTGGGATACAAGGGCTTGTATCTGGCCGCGACCCGCGAGGTCGCAACCCTATAAAAATATCATAATGAAGCGACGTAAACCGTCTGGTTTCGTAATCTGCGTGTCTTTGCGCACCATCTGAAACATCGGACATGCGAACGCCGCCTAACGGAAAGTCGGCCCCGGCATTCATTCGCCGGAGCCGACCTCGTACTTCCTAAAAGCATCACACCTTCAGTGAGCGGTCAAGCCGACCGTCCAAAGAGCGTGTGCGTCAGCCGATCTCAGTCGGCGTCGCAGGCGCCCACGGTGTGGACGTAAATCGAGTCGGTGCGGCCGGACTGCTGCGAGCCCTGGGCGGAGCTCAGCACGACGATCTTGTCGCCGTTGACGACCTTGCCGGCGTCGCGAAGGAGCTTGTCGGTGAAGATCATCAGCTCATGACGGTTCATGTCATGGTAGTCGGCATCGGTGCAGAACGCCTCGGTGCCCCAGCTCAGAGCCAGCCAGTGATAGGTGTGCTCGTTGTTGGTGATGCCGTAGATCGGGGCGGCCGGACGCTCGCGGGAGACGCGGTGCACGGTGGAGCCGGTCTGCGTGTAGGCCACGATGGCCTTGGCGTTGACCTTGTCGGCCAAATCGACGGCTGCGGAGGAGACCGCGCCGGTGCTCGACATGTCGAGGTTGTTCAACGCGGGGATGCGGTCGAAGCCGTGCTCGGTGGCATAGCCGGAGATGCGGGCCATCGTGTTGACGGTCTGCGCCGGGTACTTGCCGACGGCGGTCTCGTTGGAGGTCATGGTCGCATCGGCGCCGTCGAGGACGGCGTTGGCGCAATCGGAGGCCTCGGCGCGGGTCGGGATCGGGGAATTGACCATGGAGCCAAGGACCTCGGTGGCGACGATAACGGGCTTGGCGTATTCGCGGGCCAGCTCGATGCAGCGCTTGGTGACCAGCGGCACCTCTTCGAACGGCATCTCGACGGCCATGTCGCCGCGGGCGACCATGATGCCATCGAACGCCTTGACGATGTCCTCGAGGTTGTCGACTGCCTGCGGCTTCTCAATCTTGGCGACGATCGGGATGCGGCGGCCCTCCTCGTCCATGATCTCGTGGGCGCGGTCGATGTCGGTGGCGAAACGCACGAAGGACATGGCGATGATGTCGGCACCGGTCTGGATGGCCCAACGCAGGTCGGCCTCATCCTTCTCGGTCAATGCGGGGAGGCTGACGGCCACGCCCGGCAGGTTGATGCCCTTGTGGCTGGAGACCGGGCCGCCCACGACGACCTTGGTGTGCACGTTGTTGCCTTCGACCTTGGTGACCTCGAGGCGAACCTTGCCGTCATCGATCAGGATCGGGTCGCCGGGATGGCAATCGCCGGGAAGCCCCTTGAAGGTGGTGGAGGTGATGTGCTCGTCGCCCTCGATGTCATCGGTGGTGATGATGAATTCGTCTCCAGCCTTGAGCTGGACCTTGTCCTCGCCCTGCGCGTTCTTCTTAAACCAGCCGCAGCGGATCTTCGGGCCCTGCAGATCGACCAAAGCGGCGACGTTGCGGCCTGTGGTCTTGGAAGCCTGACGGACGTTGTTGTAGACCTTCAGATGGTCATCGGTGGTGCCGTGCGAACGGTTGAGACGCGCGACGTCCATGCCGTTCTTGACCAGCTCGGTCAGATTCTCGAGCGATTCGCTCGCGGGTCCGATGGTATCTACGATTTTTGCTTTCCTCATGAATACCTGCCTATTCTTGACTGACATGTTGTATGGCGGGAGTCACCCGCAACATATATCCAGTCTACTAGCATTCACAAGCGTTCGAGGCAGTTATGCGCGTTTTTATGTGAGCGTTCACATATTTATCGGCCTTGATGGTCCCCGGATTTGCTGCCATCGAGCCTCATCTTGACGACGCTGGCGATGGCCGCGGTGCCGATTGCAATGACGATAACGATCAGGGAGACCCACGTCGGAATCTCAGGTACTTGCGGAATCGGCCTGCCGCCATTGATGAAGGGCAAGGCGTTGCCATGCAGCGCCTCCATCACCAGTTTGACGCCGATGAACCCGAGCACCACCGCCAGGCCGTACGGCAGGTATTCCAGCTTGTCGAGCAGGGCGCCGAGCAGGAAATAGAGCTGCTGGAGGCCGAGCAGCGCGAAGATGTTGGAGGTGAAGACGATGAACGGGTCTTTGGTCAGCCCGAAGATGGCCGGGATCGAATCGAAGGCGAACATGACGTCGGTGGTGCCGATCGTCAGGAAGACGATGAGCATCGGGGTGAAGAACTTCTTGCCGTCGCGCACCGTGCGGATCTTCTCGCCGTCGTACTCGTCGGTGATCTTCACCACCTTGCGCAACACGCGGATGATGGCGTTCTCGTGGTATTCCTCGTCGTCATCGTCACCCGCCACCAGTTTCACGGCGGTGTAAATGAGGAAGGCGCCGAAGATGAAGAAGACCCAGGTGAAGCGTTGGACGACGGCCGCTCCGACGAGGATGAAGAGGCCGCGCAGCAACAACGCGATGGTGATGCCGACGCTCAGCACGTAGCGCTGCAGTTTCTTGGGCACGGCGAAATTCGTCATGATGATGACAAAGACGAAGAGGTTGTCGATGCTCAGCGAATACTCGGTGAGCCAGCCGGAATAGAACTCGAGCGCGGGCTGGGAGCCGGAGACCCACCAGATCAATCCCCCGAAAACCAGCGCCGCGGCGACGAAGAACGCGATGTGCTCCACGCACTCCTTAGTGGAGGGGACATGGGGCCTGCGGCCGATGACGAACAAATCGACGACGAAGAAAATTGCAAGCACCACATAGGTGGCGATCATAAACGCAAGAGGGGTTTCGGCCATGCCCTCAAGGTTACGAGGGGCGGGTGACCTCAGATAACTTTACTTACCATCATACTTTTCGTAGTTGGTCGTTGGGGATTGGGATAAACTTTCACGGGACACTCAAGGCCGTTCGGCCAAGCCTACGCCCGAGAAAGTTTATCCCAACCCCCAACTTATGTCGCGTAAATATTAAGAGCTTTTACTTCTGGGCCTCGGTGATCTGGCGGAGTTCCTTCTTCAAGTCGCGGATCTCGTCGCGCAGGCGGGCGGCGAGCTCGAACTGGAGCTGTTCGGCAGCAGAATGCATCTGGTCGCTCATCTGGCGGATGAGGTCGGCCAGATCCTGCGCGGGCAGGCCCGCCTTGACGATGGCGTCGTGGTTCTTTCGCAAGTCCGCGTCGTCCAGGCTGGTCAGCGCGATGCGCTTGTCGCTGCCGGCGCGCTTCTCGTCGCGGTATCCGCCGGCCAGAAGCGTTTCGGTGTCCACATCCTCCTTGGCAAGCATGTCGGTGACGTCGCTGATCTTCTTGACCAATGGCTTCGGGTCGATGCCGTGCTCCTTGTTGTAGGCGATCTGCTTCTCGCGACGACGATTGGTCTCGCTGATGGCCGTCTCCATCGCGTCGGTGACCTCGTCGGCGTACATGATGACGGTGCCGGATACGTTGCGGGCGGCACGGCCGATGGTCTGGATCAACGAACGGTGCGAGCGCAGGAAGCCTTCCTTGTCTGCATCGAGAATCGCCACCAACGAGACCTCGGGCAGATCGAGGCCCTCACGCAAGAGGTTGATGCCGACGATGACGTCGATCTTGCCCTCACGCAGCTCGCGCAGCAGCTCGACACGGCGCAGCGTGTCGACATCGGAATGCAGGTACTCCACCTTGATGTCTCGTTCCAGCAGGTAATCGGTCAGGTCCTCGGCCATCTTCTTGGTCAGGGTGGTCACCAGCACACGCTCGTGCTTGGCGACGCGGTCCTTGATCTCGCCGAGCAGGTCGTCGATCTGCCCCTTGACCGGGCGCACCTCGACCTTCGGGTCCAGGAGACCGGTGGGCCTGATGACTTGTTCGACCACGCCGTCGGAAAGTCCGAGCTCATAGTCGCCGGGGGTGGCGGAAAGATAGACGGTCTGGCCGATGCGGTCAAGGAACTCCGGCCATTTGAGTGGCCTGTTGTCGAGCGCGGAGGGCAGGCGGAACCCGTTGTCGACCAAGGTGCGCTTGCGGCTGGCGTCGCCTTCGTACATGCCGCCGATCTGCGGGACGGTGACGTGGGATTCGTCGATGACCAAGAGGAAATCGTCGGGGAAGAAATCGAGCAGGGTGTGCGGCGGGCTGCCCGGCTCGCGTTCGTCGAAGTGGCGGGAGTAGTTCTCGATGCCGGAGCAGAAACCGACCTGCTGGATCATCTCCAGGTCGTAGTTGGTGCGCATCTCCAGGCGCTGGGCCTCCAGCTCCTTGCCCTGTTTGCGCAGCTCGGCGGTGCGGTCGACCAGTTCCTCCTTGATGGTCTTCAGCGCGTGTTCGGTGCGCTCGAGGCCGGCGATGTAATGCGAAGCCGGGAAGATGTGGACCTGCGGCTCGTGGGCGATGACGTCGCCGGTCAACGGATGTAGCGTGGAGATGCGGTCGATCTCGTCGCCGAAGAACTCGATACGGATGGCCAATTCCTCGTAGACGGGGATGATCTCGACGGTGTCGCCGCGCACGCGGAAGGTGCCGCGGGTGAAGGCGATGTCGTTGCGTTTGTATTGCATGGCAACGAACTTGCGCAAGAGCGCGTCCCGGTTGATCTCCTCCCCCTCGTGCAGGAAGAGCATGCGTCCGGCGTATTCCTCCGGCGTGCCCAAGCCGTAGATGCAGGAGACGGTGGCCACCACCACGCAGTCGTCGCGGGTCAGAAGGTTCGCCGTGGCGGCGTGCCGCAGGCGCTCCACGTCGTCGTTGACGTTCGAGTCCTTTTCGATGTAGGTGTCGGTCTGGGGAATGTAGGCCTCGGGCTGGTAATAATCGTAATACGAAACGAAGTAGCTCACCGCGTTGTCCGGCATAAGCTCGCGGAACTCGGCGCACAGCTGCGCGGCCAGGGTCTTGTTGGGCTCCAGGATAAGCGTGGGCCTTTGCAGCCTTTCAATGAGCCAGGCGGTGGTCGCGGTCTTGCCGGTGCCGGTCGCGCCCATGAGCACCACGTCGTTCTCGCCGTTCTCGATGCGCCGCGCGATCTCCTCGATGGCCTCCGGCTGGTCGCCGGACGGCTTGTACGGCGCCTTCACCACAAACGGATGATGCGTGCGCTCGATGTTGAACCCCATGCCTGTTCAGTTCCTTTCGCCGACCCGATGTCTCTCCTGCGATCGCCTTCAAACGTGAAAGCCTTCGTCCGCTTCCGTCTCATGACGTATTCACGGCCATCCGGCCGTGCTCACACTGCCTTACTTTATGGCGAACCCGACCCCGCTCACCGCCATTGTGCGAACAGCATATCAAGACGCTCGAACATTTGTTCGATTGGAAGTGTCGAGTCGATGATCACGTCGGCGATGGCCTCGCGCTCTGCGCTGCTGGACTGGTGGCGTATCCTGCCCTCGGCCTGCTCACGGCTCATCCCCCGCGTCTCCATCATCCGTTGAACGCGGATCTCCTCCGGCGCCTCGACAGTAAGGATGTGGTCGAACGTAAATGGAATGGCGTCGATGACCTCGGCCAGCAACGGCACGTCGTGAACAATGACAGGGCCGGAAAAAGAATCCTCGGCAGACGACGAGTGGGCATCCGATGAACGAGCTTCATTCGCGGTATCGGTATCGCCTCCATCTTGGGAGCCCCGCCCACCTTCCTTACGTTCACAGTCATCGGCAATCTGCCGTTCGAGTTCTTGGGCGCGCCGGTAAATCAACGGATGCTCGATGTCGTCAAGCCGCCCTTTGGCGTCAGGAGCGGCCTGCGGGGAGAACACATGCGCCGCCATCCATTGGCGATCCAGCGAGCCATCAGCTTGCACCGCATCGTGGCCGAATTCCTCGGCAATCCGGCGGATTCCCTCGCTCCCAGGCTCGACCACCTGACGGGCCAGCTGGTCGTAATCGATGAGATGGGCGCCACGCTGCCTCAGATGGGCGGCGACGGTGCTTTTGCCGGCCGCGATGCCTCCGGTGAGTCCAATGCGCATTGTGCACCCCCGCTGTCCACGATGATTCCGATTATCCGCTGACCACCATGGTACACACCACGCCTCATCCGCCATCGCCCGAAAAGTATCAGGCCCTGGTCACCCGAAAACATCCAAAAGACGGAACGCCTCTGGCGAAGCCTCCGGAATCATAAAAAGTTGGCCTGCCTCTTCTTAGCAAAGAGACAGGCCAACCCCAACAGCAGTCAATCAAAGAATAGACAATTACTTACTTCTTGGTGACGTGACCTCCAAACTCGGCGCGCATGTACGAAACAGCGCGCAGGACGTCATCCGCGCCCCCACGCGACATCTGACGAACCTGCAGCGAGGCACCGGTCACCGGCGTGGGCACACCGAGCTCCATCGCGGATTCCACCATCCACTTGGCCTCTCCGGACTCATTGGCCACCGGAGGCATTTCGGAAAGCGTGGGATCCTTGCTGAACGCGTCGGCGAGCAGGTCGAGCAGCCACGAGGCGACCACGGAACCGGAGCGCCATGAGGTCATGACCTTGCCCGGATCTTCGATGTACGGGCTGCGCATCATGGTGGCGAAGCCCTCGCCAAGCGCCTGCATCATGCCATACTCGATGCCGTTGTGAATCATCTTCGCGTAATGTCCGGCGCCGACCGGGCCTGCATAGACCAAGCCGTTCTCATCGTCGGGCTTCAGCGTCTCAAGCAGGGGCTTGACCATGTCGAAGTCCTCGCGCGAGCCACCGGCCATCAGCGCGTAGCCGCGGGAGGAGCCCCACACGCCGCCGGAGACGCCGCAGTCCATGAAGTGGATGCCTTTGTCGACAAGCGTCTTCGCGTGGCCCTCGTCATCGCGATAGCAGGTGTTACCGCCGTCGATGACCAGATCCCCGGCCTCAAGCTGCCCGGCCAACTGCTCGACCATCGAGTCGGTCGGCTCCCCTGCGGGCACCATGATCCATACGATCCTTGGCGTGGGCAGGGCCTCGATCAACGCGGACAGGCTGTCGACGTCGCGCGGCGTGTCGGCGGAACGGTCGTAGGAGACGACCTTATGCCCTCCCTTGCGCAGACGCTCGGCCATCTTGCTGCCCATCCGGCCCATACCGATTATGCCAGTTTCCATTGTTTCCTTCTCTTTTTGTCTTATATATCTTTATCTGCCCGAGGCGGCCTGGGACGGGCCCAGGCCACCGGCCCGATCACAGGAAAGCCGTGAACGGAACGTTGACGGGGTGCGTGTACCTGTCTTCGAAGCCACGCTCGTGATAGTATTCCAGCTTGCCTTTGTCGTCGGGATAGACGAATTTCCCGCCCGGCATCCAGCACATGGGATGGAACTTGTAGTCGAAACGCTCGCGGCGCATGCGCCAGAGCGTCTCGACCTCATGGGGATTGGCGAGCATGTTGCTCCACACATCCCAATGAAGCGGGATGAGCACCTTGGCCCCCAACGCCTCGGTGGCCCTCAGCACGTCGACCGAGGTCATCTTGTCCTGCACCGAAATCGGGTTCTCGCCGTAGGCGAGCAGCGCCACGTCGATGTCGAAGCGCTTGCCGTGCTCCGCGTAATACGTGGAGTAGTGCGAATCGCCGCCGTGGTAGATCGTGCCGGCGGAGGTCTCGATGACGTAGTTGACGGCGCGCTTGTCCATGTCCGGGACCTTGTCGTCGTCCGGCCTGTCCTCGGGCTTGACCGGATCGGTGATGAGCACGGTTCTGTCGAAGGACTCGACAACGTTGATAGTGATGTCCTTGATATGCAGCACATCGCCCGGGCGCACGACGCGGCAACGCTCCTGCGGAACGCCCCAAGCCACCCATTGGTCGACCGCGTATTGCGGACCGATGAACGGGATCGGCTCCTTGACGTTCTGCAGGATGGCAGCCACAACGTTCATATCGATATGGTCATGGTGGTAATGAGTCACCAACAGCGCGTCGAGCGCCGTCACGGAGAACGGATCCATCACCATGGGGATTGTGCGCAGGTTGGGCTGAATCGTCCGACCCCCGGTCAACCTCGACCATTGATGTCGATCGGACATCTCCGGTTTGTCATGGGTCTTCTTGCCGGTGCCGCACCAGAAATCAACCACGAGGTTGGTCTGCTGGTCCGTCTTGAGCCAAATGCCCATGTTGCCGAGCCACCACATGGCGAATTTGCCCTGTGGCACCTTGGTCCTATCGATTTCCTCGTTCAGCCACGTTCCCCATTCCGGGAAGACCTCTTGCATCCAAGTCTCTCTGGTGACTTCGCTGACGTTGCGTGCTGCCATGTTGCCCTTTCTTGAAAATCTTCGGTTTCTTATCGACCGAATCCGTTATTTGCCCATCGATGCCAGACGTTCGTCGAGATGCGTCTTGATGTCATCCTTGTCGACGAAATTGGTGAGCACGATGGTCTTGTCCCTGCAATCGTCGGGGAACTGGTCGAACAGCTCCCTGGTGGTCACATAGATGTCGGCAGGTGCCCCCTGTATGCTGCCCAGATCGACGGTCTCCACCGAGATATCGTCCTTGCCTTCCTCAGAGAGGATGCTTTCGATGTTCATCTTGGCGATGACGCTCGATCCGACTCCGAATCCACAAACGCATACAATTTTCATAATGACTCTCCTTTATTGTCATTTATTTGAAACCGGGTGCAGAAGGCACCTGGCCTAAATCATACAAACAGGCCGGTGATGAACTTGAGCACGTACATGATCGGGGTCCACACCAACGCGAAGTCGATGTTCGACCAGGTCAGGCCGGAACCGTAAACAGCGCCGGTGAGCGGGTAGAACAGGATGACCGCGAGGGAGGAAATCGCGCCGGTGACGAATCCAGCCGCCAGAGCGCCCCTCCAGCCACCGGCCTTGTTGCCGAACACGCCCATGACGTTGCCGTCGAAGTACATGATGATCGGGCTGGGGAAGACGATGACCGGCGAATGGAAGATGACGGTACCCAGGCACACCAGGATGCAGGCCACGGTGGAGCCGAGGAAGCCGAACATGCCGCCCATCGGCGAATACGGGAAGTACGTCGGGGCGTCAAGCGCGGGCACGGCGCCAGGCAGGAACTTGTCGGAGATGCCCTTGAACGCCGGGACGATCGAGCCGATGAACATACGCACGCCCTGAAGCAGGATGACGATGCCGGCGGTGAACGAGAAGCCCTGCAGGATGAGCCACAGGATCCAGTTGGTGGAGCCGGCGCCCGTGCCGGAAAGCGCCTGGATGCCCTGCTGGCCGACGGCCAGACCGATGCCGATGAAGATGATGGGCATCAGGAAGAACATGACCACGGTGTTGTCGCGGAACATCGAAGCCCACTTCGGCAGCTTCATCTTGTCCGCGTCCTGGTTGGGATCCTGGCTGCCGCACCACTTGCCGATGAAGTGCGCGAGGATGGAGCCGACCTGGTCCATGAAGCCCAACGTTGAGACGTCATGGGTCCAGTCACGAGAAAGCTTACGGGTGATAGCCGGCGAATAAGTGTAATACACAGCGTTGAGCACCGTGCCAACGGCGATGATGGCGATGGAGTTCTTGGTGTGCAGGACACCGGGCAACGTCACGGCCATGAAGGCGGCAAGGAAGAGCTCGAGGTGCGCGGTGAGGTACACGTTCTTGAAATCCTTGCCCGGAGTGATACGCACGAGCAGCAGGTGCAGGAAGAACGCCAGCAGGAAGATGATGACCGCGTTCTGCGCCGGCTCGGCGTACTTGAGCACGACACCGAACACAGCGTCGTTGGTCGGCAGCACGCCCTTGACGTTAAGGGTCTTGTTGAGTTGCTGGACGACCGGCGAGAGGGTGCTCATCAGGATGCCCGCGCCGGAAGTCAGCACGGTCAGGCCGATGATGGTCTTGACGACGCCGTCAATGACCTGAGGGAATTTCTTCTTCTGCAGCAGCAGACCAATCAGAGCGATCAGGCCAAGGAATATGGTCTGGTTGCTCAGCAACTGGTAAACAATAAAATTGAATACAGCCACTTCTATTCTCCTTCGTTGATTTTGTTAACTATTGCCTGGATGTCGTCTTCCGTTTCAGCGCCACGGAGCATGGCGAAGCCATTCCCGGCGTTGAGGAAGGTGACAATCTTTTGCAACATCTGAATATGGGCGTCATCGCCCGTGGCGGCCAGAATGGCGACAATGTCGACGGGGTCGTTCTCTTTATTGCCGAACTCGACCGGTTCCGCCAGCGTGGCCAGCGAGAAGCAGGTGCGGTGCACGGCCGCGCTGGGACGCGCGTGGCCAAGGGCAAACCCGGGCGCCAGGACGATGTAGGGGCCAAGCTTGTTGACCGCGTCGACCATGCCCTGCACATACGACGGGTCGATGCTTCCGTCATCGACCAACGGCTGGGCCGCGGACGAAAGGGCTTCCTGCCATCCATTGACATGAAGATTCAGTTGAACGTGCCGCGCCTGCGCGACCTTCTCTTCTACAGACATTTCCTTCTCCTGGTGAAAAAAATCATCACTGATATTTAATTTTTATGATTTTATTTTACATAATGCCGTCGATGAAGTCAAACAGAAACGCCCGTGTTTCATTTTTTTAGACAAATAAAATTTTATCCTCTAATTATCGTATCATCGATTGTTTCCGCATCACGAACGATGAGGGCAAACACCATTGTTTCCCTGTGTTCGTGCCGAAAACGACAATCCCCCAGGACACGCCCGGGGAATCCGAAAATCGCGTCACCTACCTTGGCGACACACGAGACGACGAACGAATCTTCATTGAAAAACGGAAGCCGTCAGACCTGGTGCTTCATCGAAATGACCTTGCGGATCCTGTCGCGGTTCTCATCGCCGAGCTTGCCGAAGTACTGCGCGGCCATGGCATAGAGGCAATCGTTGATCGCCAACTGCGAGGTGAGCGATTCCAGGGCCTCGAAATGCGTCTTCGAGTCCTTCGAAATCGAGTAGAAAACCACGTCCCCATATTCGGTGAGCGGGGAGTTGGCGAAACTGGTGACCACGATGATGGGCACCTTGTTGTTCTGCAGGGACTTGGCAAGGTCCAGCGTGTCCGTGTCGTTGCCGGTATGCGAGATCACGATGGCGCAGTCCTTGGGCCCCATGGAGGTCGTCTGCATCAGCGCCATGTGGTATTCGATGTTGTAGATCACGTTCAGCGGCATGCGCATCAGCTTGTGGTAGGCGTCCAGCGCCACGATGTTGGAGCCGCCGAGCCCGTAGAAAGCGATCTTGCGCGAATGGACGATGTATTCCTTGGCCTGCTCCAGGTCATGCTCGTTGATAAGCGCGAAGGTCTCCGTCAACGTCGCGATATTGGCCGTCAGGGTCTTTTTCGCCACCGTCTTCGGCGAGTCCTCGGCGCTGATGTCCTCCACCGATTTCGCCTGGGAATTGATCTCGCTGGAAAGCGCCCAACGCAGCTGGGAGAACGTCTCGTAGCCAAGGGTGCGGGCGAAGCGGGAAAGCGTGGCGGTGGAGACGCCGCTTTCGCGGGAGACCTCGGTGATCGTCTTGGAGGCGGCGTTGGTGCTGTTGTTGATGATGTAGTCGGCCAGTTGGCGGCTGCTCGCCCCAAGTCTCGGATAACACGCCTTGATTCGTTCGATGATGCTCAAATCCATGATCAACCCTGCCTGATATGACCCATGGCCATCGCGTATCGAACAGCGCGGGCGCAAACGCTTGCGCAAGAGCCCGTCGGCCGAAAAACCGGTACCATCAATGGCCAATCAGTATCGTGTGCAGCCTTTCTTTCTCTTCAAACCGTATAAACCGCCATCATAGCCGGACTTTCGACAACTTCCAACGCATTGCCCATCTTGGGACAAGTCATGGCGTGGCTGCGCCATCGCGACTTGGCGTTGCGCGGCCTTCATGCCGGCAAAAGAAAAGGACCGGCACGCCCCGAAAGGCATGCCAGTCCCTTAAGCAAAGCTAACGCTCAGCTCACTTCTTTTCCTTGAGGAGCTCCTCACGAAGCGCCGCGAGCTTGTCGGAACCGGCAAGCGTGCCTTCGGATTCGTTGTCCGAAGAGTACTTGGTGGATTCCTGCTGAGGGGCCTTCTCGGCGCGCGAGCCCTGGCCGTCCTCGGCGGCGGATTCCTCCGCGCCTTCGAGTTCCTTGGCGACGAACGCCTTATGCTGCTCCCACAAATCGTGGGCGGCCGCATACTGGTTCTCCCACTCCTCGCGCTGCTTCTCGTAACCGGCGATCCATTCGTTGGTCTGCGGGTCGAAGCCTTCGGGGTACTTGTAGTTGCCATCCTCGTCGTAATCGGCGGGCATGCCGTAGAGCGCCGGATCGAAGTCCTCGCTGGACGGATCGACGGAGTCGTTGGCCTGCTTCAGCGACAGGGAGATGCGGCGACGGTCGAGATCGACGTCGATGACCTTGACGAAGATCTCCTCGCCCTGCTTGACGACGGTCTCCGGGTTGTCGACGTGACGGTTGGCGAGCTCGGAAATGTGGACCAGGCCCTCGATGCCGTCTTCGACGGAAACGAACACGCCGAACTGCACGATCTTGGTGACCTTGCCCTTGACGATCTGCCCGGGAACGTGGGTGCGCGCGAAACGCTGCCACGGATCTTCCTGCGTCGCCTTGAGCGAGAGCGAAATACGCTCGCGATCCATGTCGACGTCGAGCACCTCGACGGTGACCTTGTCGCCGACCTTGACGACCTCGGACGGATGGTCGATGTGCTTCCAGGAAAGCTCGGAAACGTGGATGAGTCCGTCCACCCCGCCGAGATCGACGAACGCGCCGAAGTTGACGATGGAGGAAACGGTGCCTTCACGGATTTGGCCCTTCTTGAGCTGCGCCAGGAAGGTCTCGCGGACCTCGGACTGGGTCTCCTCAAGATACTGGCGACGGGAGAGCACCACGTTGTTGCGGTTCTTGTCGAGCTCAAGGATCTTGGCCTTGATCTTCTGGCCGATGTAAGGCGAAAGGTCGCGGACGCGACGCATTTCGACCAGCGATGCAGGCAGGAAGCCACGCAGGCCGATGTCGACGATCAGGCCGCCCTTGACAGCCTCGATGACGGTGCCTTCGACAACGCCGTCGTCGTTCTTGATCTTCTCGATATCGCCCCAGGCGCGCTCATACTGGGCACGCTTCTTGGACAGGATAAGACGTCCTTCCTTGTCTTCCTTGGTGACGACAAGGGCTTCGACGGTGTCGCCGACTTCAACGACTTCGTCGGGATTGACATCCTTCTTGATGGAAAGTTCGCGGGAGGGAATGACACCCTCGGTCTTGTAGCCGATGTCGAGCAGCACTTCGTCGTGATCTACCTTGACGACCGTGCCCGTGACCAGATCACCATCATCGAAATTCTTGATAGTGGAATCGACTGCCTTGATGAAGTCTTCTTCGGTGCCGATATCGTTGATCGCGACCTTGGTGACTTCGTTATTGTTTTCTGCCATTAAACGTGGTTTCTTTGTTATTAGTTGGATGGATATTATCGTTATTAAGTTATGTTGGCGGCCTTTCGGCCACGCAAGTCATAAGATTACTAGTCGCCCTAGTCAAAGAGCTTTGAACAATCCGGGCGTGTCGCGAGCGCCTCAGCCAAGTTTTCGCTCGGCCATCTCCACGACGTTCGCCAGGAGCATCGCGCGGGTCATCGGCCCCACTCCCCCGGGGTTCGGCGTATACGCGGAACTCAAGGCGTGGCAGGCCTTGTCGATGTCGCCGCGCACGCGGTAACGTCCGGCCTCCTCGTCGTAGACGCGGGAGACGCCGACATCGACCAGCACCGCCCCCGGCTTGACGTCCTCGGGCTTCACAAATCCGGCACGGCCGACGGCGGCGACAATCACATCGGACGCACGCAGATGCTTCTGGATGTCCTTGGTGCCGGTATGGCACAACGTCACGGTGGCGTTCACGTCTTTCGCCGTAAGCATGAGGCCGATGGTGCGGCCCACGGTGATGCCGCGGCCGACGACGCAGACGTCCTTGCCCTTGAGATCGATGCCGTAATGCCTCAAAAGCGTGATGATGCCACGCGGCGTGCAGGGTTGCGGCGCGGGGTTCCTGCCGTCGATATGCGTGACGAGCTCGCCCAGATTGGCCGGATGCATGCCGTCGGCGTCCTTGGCGGGGTCGACGTGGGCGATGACCTTGTTGGCGTCGACGCCCTTGGGCAGCGGCAGCTGGACGATGTAGCCCGTGCATTTGGGGTCGGCGTTGAGCCGCTCCACCTCGTCGATGATCTCCTGCTGGCTGGCGGTCTCCGGCAGCTCGACGGCGATCGAGGCGATGCCGACCTCGGCGCAGTCCTTGTGCTTGCCGGCCACGTATTTGCGCGATCCGACGTCATCACCCACGAGGATGGTTCCAAGCCCCGGTTCGACGCCTTGGGCCTCGAGCCTCTCCACACGCTCACTCAGGTCCTGCTTGATCGCCGCCGCAGCGGCCTTTCCGTCGAGTTTGAGAGGAGTCTGTTCCCCGTCAGCCATAATCGTTCCTTAATACGTATGTCTCTTTTATCGCTATCCGCGCCAAAATTCCATAGCGGACGCCATATCTATGAATGGTACGCGAACGCCTGCCGCGGGATGCGGCGTGTCCTTTATACGTCATATCCCTTGTTTATAGCCAATTATCACCATCGTGCAGATTCGTCATTGCCATTGATATATGGTTTCGTGGATAAAGCCTACAAAATGCCATTCACCGCAAGCTCTAGACACGTCACGAATCGTCAATGGTCTACTCTATCTTTAGTTGAAAATGATTTTCATTTTCGCACTGTTTTCATGCCGCTATACTGGAATGAAAAATGCGTGACGCACAACAAGGGGTCAACATGAAACGAATTGGATGGGCCACAAAAGCCGCGGCATTGCTGGGCGCGATATGCATGACGCTCGGCTTCGCGGCCTGCGGCGCCGGCAACGACTCCCAGCCCCAATCCTCGGGCAATGGCGGCAATGCCAAGCAGTCAGCGAAAGGCCCGATCAACGTGGTCGCATCCATCAACCAATGGGGCACGCTGGCCAAAGAGATCGGCGGGCCGGACGTCAAGGTGACCTCGATCGTCAACACCGTTTCCGTGGACGCACACGACTTCGAACCGCAAACGGCCGACATGGCCAAGCTGCAAACCGCGGAAATCGTCGTGGTCAACGGAGCGGGATACGACAGCTGGGCGAGCAAGTCCATCGTCAAAGGCGCCACAAGCGTTTCGGCGGCCTCGGCGGTCGGCGCCAGCACCGGAGACAACCCGCACCTGTGGTTCTCCAAGGACGCGCGCCGAGCCACGGCGACAGAACTCGAGGACGTCTTCGCCAAGGCGAGGCCGGCCAAGGCCAAGCAATTCGAGGCAAGGCTCAAGATCTGGAAGGCCAGCGAGACCAAACTCGAGGACTCCATGAAGACGTTCGCGCAAAAACACAAGGACGCGACCTACGGCGCCACAGAACCTGTCGCCTATTACCTCATGGACGATCTGGGCTTCGACGACAAGACGCCCAAGGGTTATACGCAGGCGGTCAGCTCCGAAGGCGAGCCCGCGCCAAGCGACCTGCAGAAATTCCAGCATCTGATTTCCGGACGCGACGTCAACCTCCTGATCAACAACACGCAGGAGGCCAACAACACCACCAACCTCTTGACCGGGACGGCCGGACGTACGGAGGTGCCGGTCGTCGACGTCAGCGAGCAGATGCCGCAAAACCAGACCACGCTCACCGGGTGGATCACGGCGCTCATGAAAAGCATCGACAAGGCCATGGCCGACTTCAAAGCCAGCGAGGCCGACCACCAGAAGGTGGGCGCCCCAGGCAATTCGGGGCAATCCTCACAGCCTGCCGAATCCGGCAATGGCGCGAGCTCGAACCAACAGCCTTCCACTTCGAATGGCTCGGTACCTTCCAATGAGGGGCAGACCGACCCTGGTAAGTGATTACACGAAGCCTGCAGATTCATTCATTGAATCGACATCTATAGATGGATGGATCTGTTCACTTTTGGAACAATCATATCTACTAGTTGAAAATGATTCTCAGTTTCAGTTATGATGAAGTAAGCATCATTACTTTCGGGAAACCCATATCTCCGGTGATTGCACCGGACGGAAAGACGCGGACCATGGCACACCACACCACCGAAGTGCAACCGAACGGGAAACCAGGGGGAACCAACGAGGTACCCGCACTGGTCTTCGAGGATGCAGGTATCAAACGCGGCGAGCGGATCATCTGGCAGCACGGCAACTTCTCAATACCCTCCGGCTCCATCACAGCCATCGTCGGCACGAACGGAGCGGGCAAGACCACCATGATGAAAGCGGAGCTGGGCCTTCTACCGCTGGCGAGCGGCCGGCTGACCGTGCTTGGCGGGCCGGCGGGGACCACCAATCATCTCATCGGCTACGTCCCCCAGAACTACGCGGGTGACATCGAATCGAACCTCACCGCGGAGCAATCCGTGCTGCTGGGGCTCACCGGAACAAGATTCGGCATCCACCCCACCACGCGGGCGCAACGGACGCGGGCGCGCGAGGCCATGGCTTTCACCGGTGTCGATGGCATACGGCATTACCGGCTTTCCGAGCTTTCCGGAGGGCTGCGCCAGCGCGTCGCCATCGCGCAGGCTCTGGTGAGCGGGCCGAAACTGCTGATGCTCGACGAGCCGCTGGCCAACCTCGACCTGGCCGCACAACGCGAGACGGTGCATGTGTTGGCCAAGCTCAACCACGAGATGGGCATGACCATCCAGGTGGTCGCCCACGACCTCAACATGCTGCTGCCCATCCTCGACGGCGCGGTGTATCTGCTCGATGGACACCCGCACTACGCGAGGATGAACGAGGTCTTGGACGCCGACCTGCTTACCCACCTCTACGGCACGAAGGTGCAGGTGGTCACCACCCCTCAGGGCGACATGTTCGTCACGCCCGGCCCGGACGAACCCGACGACGTCACCCCGGACATCCACAAGCCGGTTGAGGTGGCCCGCTTCCATCGCCATGGCGGCGCCAGCCCACGGACCAGTGGCGCCAATCCGCCAGGCGCCGGCGAATATCCCAACTCGGCCGTTAGCGGCGAAACACCACGGCTTTTCGAAGGCGCACTTTCACGCGCACGTGACCATTCCTCGCAACGAGGAAACGGCCACGACGATAACGATAATGGCAACGACAATCGGCGGGAGGATGGACGATGAGCGACGTGCATTTCGGGTTCAATGGGGAATGGCAATCCATACTGCTGGCGCCGTTCATGCACAACGCCTTCATCGCCGGCCTGTGTATCGCTTTGGCCGCCGGGGTGATGGGCTACTTCACCATCGCCCGCCACTCCACCTTCGCAGCGCACGCGCTGGCGCACATCGGGCTGCCGGGGGCCACGGGGGCCGTCCTGCTCGGGCTGCCGGTCTCGCTGGGGCTCGGCGTCTTCGCGCTGGGCGGGGCGATCACCATCGGCGCGCTGGGCAAGAAGGCCTCGCAACGGGAGATCGCCACGGGCACCGTGCTCGCCTTCGCCACCGGCCTTGGGCTGTTTTTCTCGCGCATGTCGAGTTCGGCCTCGCAGCAGATGCAGGCCATTCTGTTCGGCTCGATTCTGACCATCACGGACGACCAGGTATTGGGCTTCGCGATTTTCGACGTGCTGCTGCTGGCGGTGATGGCCATCGTCTACCGACCGCTGCTCTTCAGCTCCTTGGACGAGCAAGTGGCGCAGGCCAAGGGCGTGCCGATCGGGGTGATGAACGTGCTGTTCATGGCCATCATGGCCGGCGTCATCACCATCGCCGTGCCAGCCGTCGGCACGTTGCTCATCTTCGCGCTGGTGGTGACCCCAGCGGCCACGGCGAACATCCTCACCAGCACGCCGCTGCGTTCGATGGTGCTTTCCAGCGTGCTGTGCCTGGTTTCGATCTGGGGCGGGCTCGTGTTCTCCGCGATGTTCCCCACTCCCCCGAGCTTCATCATCGTCACGATCTCAACGCTCTTCTGGCTCATCGCCAAAGGCGTGGAAGCGTTGCGTCGCCACTAAAAAGCATGACTTACGCGTTGGGGCCATCCTGTTGATTTCACAGGATGGCCCCAACGCATTTGAAAGACCAGAAAGCACTCTCACCAGCCGCCGCTGGTTTCGCTACTTCTTTTTCGAATTGCCCTTGGCGTCCTTGTTCTCGGCCTCGACCCTCGCCAAAGTCTGGCTCGCCGGTTCCTCGGGAGCCTGCGAATGGTGTTTGGCGTCTTGCGCGGTCGGTTCGGCATAGCCGAGATTGACATCGAGCAGGTGCTGGGCCTCGTCCTCGTCGATCTTCTCCGAAAGCGCGATTTCCGAGGTCAGGATGTTGCGGGCGCGGGTCAGCATGCGCTTCTCGCCGGCGGAGAGACCGTGCTCGTCGACGTCACGCTGCGCCAGGTCACGTACGACCTCGGCGATTTTGTTGACCTCGCCGGTGGCGATCTTCTCGACGTTCAGCTTGTAGCGCCGCGACCAGTTCATCTTCTCGTTGTCGACGATCGGCGTGCGCAAAATCTCGAAGACCTTGGCGACTTCCTTGCCGTCGACGATGTTGCGGATACCGACTTTCTTCGCGTTCTCGACGGGGACCTCGATGACCAAACCGTCGCTGGAAAGCACTGAAAGCTGCAGATAGTCGCGCGTGACACCCTTCACCGTACGTTTTTCGAAAGCTGTGACCTTAGCCGCACCGTGACGCGGATAAACGACGACATCGCCAACTTTGTAATCCATGGAACCTCCGGGAACGCTCATACGCAACATTGCTAAGTTTTTCACGCGCCGCGGACGTTTGCCCTCGCCGCGAACCTACGAAACCTTAAGAAAAACGGCTGAAAACCTCAAACGGCCGCGAATTGGGTGCGCCGGAACCTATACTGGATTGTTTGTAGCAATGTTTTTGAAAGGCGGAGACACATGCTCAACACTTCGGCACATCAGAAGACACCGCGCACCATCTTGGTGGTCGAGGACGAGCCCGATCTCGCCACGGCCATCGCCCAGCGCATCACGGCCAATGGGTGGACCGCGCGCGTGGCGGGAGATGGAGCGAGCGCGGTGCGCGCCGCCAGCCAAATCAAGCCCGATCTGGTGATCATGGACATCATGTTGCCCGTCATGGACGGCATCGAGGCCACCAAGCGCATCATCGCCGAGCGCCCGGTGCCGGTGCTGATGCTGACCGCCCGCGATTCCGAGGCCGACAAGGTCATGGGCCTTTCCGCCGGTGCCGATGACTACATGACCAAGCCTTTCTCCCCACGCGAGCTCATCGCCCGCTGCGAGGCCCTGCTGCGCCGCGTCGAACGCGCCACCTTGATCGCCAAGAACAACGAGAACGAGAAGGTGCTGGACTTCGGTTCCTTGGTCATCGATCCGCGCCAACGCATCGTCACCCAGGACGGCAAGCAGGTGCATCTGACCCCCACGGAATTCGATCTGCTCGCCACGCTTGCCCGCAAGCCGAAGTCGGTGTTCAAGCGCGAGAAGCTTTTGGAAGAGGTCTGGGACTGGCCCGACGCCTCGGGCACCCGCACCGTCGATTCGCATGTCAAGGCGCTGCGCCACAAGCTCGGCAGCGACATGATCCGCACCGCGCATGGCGTCGGTTACGCCTTCGAGCCGCCCGAGGATGGCGACGCCGCCTCGCAGCCCGCGCAATGACAGAAACCACAGCCCTGCGGGGCTGCTTTTCATATAACCCGTTTTTCGTATAATCCCCAGTCGTAAATAAAAGAACGCAGTGATCGCAGCATGACCAACCACACACACCAATCCGGCAAGAGGATTCTGGACAACGAACGTCCGATAGGGTTCTTCTCATCGCTCAAGGTCGAGCTGAGCGTCATCATCGTCATCGCCACGGCCATCGCCTTCGTCATGGCCTGGTTCCTTTTGAAAGTGGGCCTGAGCGGCTGGATCGCCATGCCGCTGACGCTGGTGGTGGCGCTGGGGATCACCTATTTCTTCTCGCGCGGGCTCACCTCCCCTTTGCGCCAGATGCGCGACGCCGCCAAGGCGATGAGCGAGGGCGACTACACGGTGCGCGTCAAGGTCAACGACCAAAGCCACGACGAGGTGGGCCAGCTCGCCCGCTCGTTCAACGAGATGGCCGAGGAACTGCAGCACGCCGACCAGATGCGCCGCGACATGATCGCCAACGTCTCCCACGAGCTGCGCACGCCCGTCTCCGCCCTGCAGGCCATGCTCGAGAACCTGGCCGACGGCGTGGTGGAGCCCACCCCCGCCAATCTCGAGAGCATCTTGAACCAAACCCACCGCCTTTCCGACCTCATCGCCTTTCTGCTTGATCTTTCGCGCATGGAGGCGGGCGCGGCGAGCCTAAACATCGAGCAGTTCAATTTCGCCGACTTCATCGACGAAACGCTGGAACCATTGGAGATCGCCGATGCCGGCCACGCCCACGATGTCGACGTCCATGTGCCCGACTCCATCGAAATCGAGGGCGACCAGGACAGGCTGCGCCAGCTGTTCACCAACATCATCTCGAACGCCTTCAAGCATTCGCCCGACAACACCACGGTGCTGGTCGAGGCGCATGAGGACAAGACGCATGGCACCATCGTCACCAACGTCGTCAATTTCGGCTCACAAATCCCGCAGGAGGCCCGCGCGGACATCTTCCGCCGCTTCGTCAAGGGCAAGTCCGGCCCCGGCACGGAATCCGGCGGCACTGGCCTCGGGCTGTCAATCGCCCGTTGGGCGGCCCAGCTGCACGGCGGCAACGTCAAAGTCGTCGATGACAACCGCGGCACCGATTTCGAGATCACCCTGCCGAAATACCACATCGCCGCCGACGAGCCCGCCGGAGAAATCAACCTCTGACGTTTCCCGCTTCCTTCGGCAGCATCACCACTTTCTGAAATACTCGAACATCTGTTCTAGTTATCATGTCTCAGCCATCTGTCAGAATGATATTCGAACAAACGTTCGACTATCGGGAGGTGTGCATGGCATCAGCGACATCACGTAGATTGGTCTGCGACGATTCAGGGCGGGATTGCAGGGTCACCCAAGTTTTCCGCTCGACGCTTGCGCCGACGCCCATTCCCATGGCGCTTGAGGCGGTGCATGCGGGGTTCCCTTCCGTGGCGCAGGACTATTTCGCGGGCGATTTCAGCTTCGACGAACACATCATCCGCAATCCGGACACGACCTTCATCATCACCGTCGCCGGCGATTCGATGGAAGGCGCGGGCATCTGGGACGGCGACCTTCTGGTGGTCGACCGCTCGCTGGAACCGCAGGCCGATGATGTGGTGGTGGCCGTCCTCGACGACGAACTGACCGTCAAACGCCTTCTGCTGCGCGGGTCGACGCCGATCCTGCATCCAGAGAACCCCCGCTATCCTGATTTCTCGCCCGAAAACGCCGAGGAACTGGTGATTTGGGGCGTGGTCATCGGCAATTTCCATACGCAAAGCCGTTCGAACCGGTTCGGCTCGGCGTTGCCGGGCATCACCCGCCCCGGCATGTCAGCCAACTCCGCATACGACCCCGGCGCGAACGAGAAAGCCAACGGGACCACCGGCCTGGCCGAACACAGCCGCGGATGGTCGGGCGGCGCCACCATCTATCCTTTCCCGCAACGACGCAGCTAGAACACATGGCGCAAAAGCTCACGGTATTGGCCGACGCGAACAGCTTCTTCGCCTCCTGCGAACGCGTCTTCGACCCGAGACTGGCCGACAAGCCGGTCGTCGTGCTTTCCAACAACGACGGCTGCGTAGTGGCACGCAGCACCGAGGCCAAGCGAATGGGCATCAAAGAGGGCACGCCGTGGTTCACCATCCGCGACGAGACGCAACAGGCCGGTGTGGTGGCCCGCAGCTCGAACTATGAGCTCTATGCCAGTCTGTCGGCGCGGATGATGTCGGTGATGAGCCGGTTCATGCCAGGTCAGGAGATCTATTCCATCGACGAATGCTTTCTCTCCCCCTCCACGGACGCCCGGCAGACCGCGCGCGTCTCGGCGGCCATGCGCAAAGCCGTGTTGGAAGGCGTCGGCATACCGGTAAGTGTGGGCATCGCGCCAACCAAGACGCTGGCCAAAGTGGCGAACCATTGGGCCAAACGGCACCCTTCCAGCGGCGGGGTGAGCCTCTGGAGCGATATCGAGGAGCGGCACGGCGACGACGCCTTGGCCGAGATTCCGGTCGGCGACATTTGGGGCGTGGGCAGACGACTGACCAAAAGACTGCAGGCGTTGGGCATCGTCACCGCCCTCGACCTGCGCCGCCAGGATCCGGTGTCCATCAGGCACCGGTTCTCCATCACCGTGGAACGCACCGTTTTGGAGCTCAACGGCGTCCCCTGCATCGACGGCGATGCCAGCGCCAATGACGGCAAACGCAAATCCGAGATCCTCTGTTCACGAATGTTCTCGACGCCGATCACCGACATGTCCCATCTGGACCAGGCTTTGAGCGTCTACGCGCAGAAGGCCTGCCGCAGGCTACGCCGCCAGTCGAGCCTGTGCTCGCATGTCGCCTCGTTCTGCGCCACCAGCCCCTTCGGCCCGGAGAACAGCTACCAGTCGTTCCATGCCACCACCACGCTGCGCGACCCCAGCGACGATCCACTCGTCATCGCCAAGGCCGCATGCCAGGCCATGCGCGGCAGGGCCGACCCCCACGCCCGCTACATCCGGGCGGGCGTGCTCTTGCTCGGGCTCCAGGACGCCAAGGATTTCACCACATTGCATGGTTTCGAGGCCAAGCGCGACACCCACGACTTGGGAGCGGTGATCGACAAGGCCAACAAGAAGTTCGGCACCTCCCGCGTCGGCATCGGCTATGGCGGCATACGCGGGAAAGGCCGCGCCGACGAGGACACGGGCGCCGCGTGGACGATGCGGCGCGAGATGCTCTCCCCCCGCTGCACCACACGCTGGGACGAGATGGCCGTGGCCCACGCCGATTGAGCGCATTTGGCATCCATGCGACACGTCACGACAGACCCTGTAAGTATTTTGAGCGCCACGAGTATCCGACCCCCCATCATCCCGGTTTGTTTGGCGTGCAGGCCAAGGCGAATCCCATGACATCACGCGCGCCGGCGAGACGCAAAGCCGATATGCACTGCCCCATCGTGGCGCCGGTGGTCACGATATCGTCAATGACCAGGAACAACACATCCTCCCCCGCCAATCGCTTCGTGGCGCGCACATGGCCGGCGATCCTTTGGGAACGGCCGGAAGCCCCTGAGGTCTGCACGGATTTGCCGCTCACCCCTTCAAGGCGCAACGCCGGTTCAATCCTGACCTCAAACCCATACCCATATAAATCGCGCGCCAAGGCTTTCGTAACGGGCAGCATCTGCCAACGCCCCCGATGGCGCATCGAGGCCTTCGAGGAAGGGGCCGGGACCAGAACCAGACGCGGTGAACGGGCGTTGCCACTTGACGTCCCAAGGACCTTGACAATCAGATCGGCGAGCAGGGAGGAGAAAACCGCGTCGCATTCCTCGTCGCCATGGTCCTTCCAGGCCAGAACCGCATGGCGCGCCGCGCCCCTGTACCAAGCGCAGGAATAACACGATCCCATATCACCGGCCAATGGTTTGGAGCACACCTGCCTGAACAGCTTGCTGCAGGAAGGACACAGCACCTCGTCAGGCATGTCGCACCCCGCGCAGCCTCGGGGCAACAACAGGTCGCGAACGGCGGCATACCAAGCGTATGCCATACCGCCAGCCGACGAGACAAAAGCATTCATACAACCATGCTACGAATGTGAGGCTCGAAACAGCGTCAAAACGGACCACTGTGGTCGAACGCTACGGGTTATCCACATCCCGGGCGTGTCAAGGTTGTTTCATCCACAATCGCCGTAAGAGACGCAACACTTACGAGAGGGCGGCGATGAGGCGGTCGCAGACCTCAAGCGTGTCATGCGGGCCGGAGACGCGGATCGGCCGGGTGCCGATGACCGCGGCGGGGTAATCGTTGCCATCCGGATCCATGCGGTCGCCCACGAAGATGACCTGGCTGACCTGGCAACCCACTATGCCGCACAGCTTGCGCACGGCATAGGCCTTGTCGACGCCACGCGCGGAGATGTCGATGCTGGTCGAGCCTCCCGAACGCACCACCAGATCGGGCAGGTCGGCACCCACCGCCTCGGCGAGCCTGTTCTTCTTCTCGTTGGTGGGGTCCCACTGCTCCTTGGCGTCGACCGGAGCCTGCTGGCCCAACGCGGAAAAGGTGATCTGGCTGCCGCGGTCCTCGATGCGCGGCCCCCAGGTATGTTCCAGCCAGAGGCCCTGCTCGCGCGCGTGGCGTTCGAGGGAGGCGATGGCCTTTTTGCGTGAGTCCAAGTCGAGCTCGTTGGAGTAGACGCATTGCCACTGCCCGTCACGCCAGCGGAAATAGCGTGTGCCGCTGGTTGGCATGACGTGGATGTCGGCGCGTCGCGCCTGACCCGTCAAGACGTCCAGCACCTGGCTTTTGGCCAGCTCGAAACGTCCTCCGGTGATGACGGCGACATCGATCAGGGACGACAACCTCGAAAAGCGGGCCGCCATATCGGCGTGCATGGGCTTCTTGGAACGGGCCAAGGTGTTGTCCAGGTCGAAGGCGACCACCTTGGCGCCACGCACGAGGTCGGAGCAATCGTGGTCCCGCCACATCGGCACCGCCTCATTCGTGTGCGCGCTCATGGCCCCTCCGTTCACATCGTGCAGGTGACGTCGTCCGTCCGATACCATTTCATGGTACGACGACCATTACCGAAACTTCCGGCGTCGCGGCGCTTGGCCCGTTTGACAAAGCCGTCACGCACCAACACATGATGTAATACAATTTTCTGATGTCCAATCGCACGCCCGACCGCAAGCCCGACCACACCGATGCCCACGCCGGGCCGTAGCATGGAACCATGTTGCGACCACCTTGGCAGACCCACGTCTATCGGAACCGTCATGGGCGCGGCCCGAGAACGCCGATGTTCGGCACGCGCCTGCCACGCTACCGCACCAGAAGCGGCATGTTCGACGACATGGTGGCCTCGCAGATCCGCCGTCTTCTGGCGGCATGGCCGCAATATGTGAAACCCGTCCAGTTCGCCGTCGAGGACGTGCCGCCCTCCGCACCGGCGCCATGGGAGCCCGAGCGCAGCGCCACCTCACAATGCTATGCGGCCAACCACGGCGTGCCCGCCCGCATCGTGCTCTACCGCATGCCGATGCAGATGCACCACCCCACCAAGGAAGAGCTCGAATGGGCCATCCGCGACGCGTTGGTGGCCAGGCTGGCCGAGCTCTATGGCCGTCGTCCCGAGGAGTTCGACCCCGACTGGACCGGCACCGAGCTATAAGCCGGCATGCCATCTTTCCAGCGTGTCATCGCACAATGCCGGCGTTGGGCCTGACCCATACCTTCATGTTCTGCGGCTCAAGCCCCGAAGAGTTCAAATGGGCGAGGGAGGCCGACTGGGATTGGTCCTCCCCTGACTCGACCAGCCGCGCGCCCATGGCGATGTTCCTGCCGCCCTTCAACGTGAACATCACCGCGCCCTGGCCGATGTCCTTGGCAGCCACGTTCACCCCGGCATTGGCCAGGATATCGATGTCCTTGTCGCCCGCCGGCTTGCCCGAGGCGTCATATCCCCGCAACGTCGCCTTGACAGGCGAACCGGAGGTATTCACCAGAGCGAGCGTCCCGTCGGTGTGGTCCGGCAGCACCAAGGCCGACTGCGCGAAGACGCTGGCCGGGCTGACATAGGCGAAATCGGTGTCGGAATCGATGTTTCTGGTCACTTTGGCCACCACATCCACCGGCTCGGCGGCACTGGCCTGCAGCCCGACAACATCCTGCGGGGCCTGACCCATATCCACCACCGCGACCTTGCCGGCGTCAAGATGCTGTGTCTTCGCCTGTGTGGCGCCTTTGCCGTCAACCCATGACAGGGAGAGGTCCGTGGAACGCCTGGCATGGGCCAGCACCTTCACCCCGTCGCCGGCGGAGAAGCCGGGCAGGTATTGCCGTCTCGACGAAGGACGCAGCGGGGTTGCGTAGTCGGAACCCATGGCGGACAGGCCGTTGAGCTCGACGCTGCGCACGACGGCCGCGATCGGGGTCTCCTTGCTGGTGACCGTCACAAACAGGGCATCGTTGCCGGGAGCGGCCGCGGACAATTCCTGCGTGGCCTCGCCGTTGGCGCCGACATTGAGGATGTTGCCGGTGGAGAGCTGCAATGGGGTGCCATGCTTCGTGCTCCAGACCCGGATCTGCAACGACGTGGCCTTCGAGGAGAAGTTGGCGACGGACAGCTGCTGCGTGGATCCGGTGGTGGTGGGCCCCAGCAGGAAGTCCTGCTCGAGCGCTGGCGCCACGCAGGTCGAGGCCGACAATCCCTTGAGATCGCCCTCGCTGGCCCAGGAGGCCACAGCCGCCGCAGCGCCCGTGCCGGATTTCGCCGCCAGCAAACGTGTCTCGAAGGCGCTCGACCCCTTGTCGGCGGAACCCGAATAGGTCTTGACGCTGGCCCCGCTGACGGTGTCGTCACCGGTGAGCTTCTTGTCATCCGCCTCGCTGCCATTGGTCACCGCGCTCACCGTCGCCTGGTAGACGGATCCGAAAGCCCCGTATCTCGCGGATGAGGCGACGTTGCCTTCGGAGGGCTGGAAGGCGCTGTCGCCGTATTTGCCGCTGTCCGAAAGCGCCATGCGCGAAGGGCAATAATAGGTGAGGTCGGTCTGGCTGACTGGTTTCGCCGTGGCGCTGGCGCCACCTTTGGCCGGATCCACCAGCCATTTCGGCAACGGCACAAGGACCACCGCGGCAATCAAGGCGACCAGCACCACAACGGTGATCACTCCCAAAACCACACGCCACACCATGCGGGAACGCGAGGCGCGGGCTTCCAACACCCCGGCCCCTTCAGGGCTTGCCTGCGATCCGGCTTCGGTTCCCTTGCCACCGCCCTGGGCGGTTTGCGCACCGGTTAAGGTCGCTGGCGGCGCCGGGACCGGCGGAACCGCGTGCCCACTGCCGTTGTCTTCCATACGTTCGTTCATCGTATCCCCGTTATCGTTCATGCCTGTTCCTGCCCATAGCGCCGCGTCCTGGGTATCGCCACCAGGACATAGACCAACGTCACTATCGCCAGGCACCACAGCCACGCCTTGCGCCAGGCGCTGTGCTGCGCCGCGTCCTGCCCCTTGGTGGACACGCCCTGCTTGCCCTCGTCGACCTTGGTCAGCCGATAGTAGGTGCCGGACGGGCTGGTGACCATCGATTGCACCCCGTCGCTAGCGTTGATGTTGCTGATCAGGCGCAACGTGGCGTCCTTGTCCGCAGCCGTCTTATCGGCCGAGACATAGATGCCGCCGAAACCAAGCTTGGCTATCGAGTCGATGGCGTCGTCATCGCCATTGGAAAGCAGCACTGCGCTGGCATTGGCCAGAAGACCGACGGACACGTCATCGACGCCAGAGGCCTCCTGGGCCATATACGCCGGCGAGACGTCGACCAAGTCCCCACGCCGCGAACGCATGACCGAAAAGTCGATGTGGTTGTCGCTTGTGGCCTCAAGCGCGAGGACGCGATGGCTGTCTTTGCCCTCAAGATAATCGGTGGCCACCATCGGCAAACCGCCTTCGCTGACATGGACATCGTTGCCCCGATACCATACGCCGAAGGCCCCGGCGCCGAGCGTGGCCGATGCCAAAACCGCAACCAAGACCACACGCCCGGCCTTGACCGCCACGCCTTTCACCTTGGCCGCGCCACTGGAAGCATCAAGGTTCTGCGCCTCCTGCTCGCCCTGGGAGACGCGCAGGGGGACGAAGCGCTTGACCGCCCCGCCGGCCACGATGCAGGAACAGGCGAGCAAGGCCATCAGGGCCAGCGCGACGCCCGGGAGCACCGATCCCGCGCCAACCGTACCACCTTGGACCACCACGCCAATGCGGCAGGCGGCCATGGAAAGCACCAGGCCGACAATGGCGACGGCCCACATCATCCTTGTGGCGCGAAGCGCGAAAGGCAGCAGCAGCGCCAGCAACGCCAAGACCACGACGATGCCGAGCACCGCCGCCACCAGGACATCAGGCCCCAACTGCCCGAAAGAACGTGTCTGCGCATCCGCGCCCGCGGAAAGGCCGAAGGCACGCGCGACGACCTGCGCGAACGAGAGCGAATCCGGCGCGGTCAAGGGTGTCGGGGCAAGCACATCGGCGAAGAACTGGCGCCACGCGCCCTGCGTGGCGTAATGGACGCCGTCAACAATCGTGGGCGCGAGCACGGCGAGGGTCGGCAGGGGAATCAGCAACAGCATGGTGCGGTGCGAGCGCACCACGACAAGGAACAGGGCCAGGCAGACGATCAGCGCGAGCGCCAGCTGCGGCTCACAGGCCGTGACCACGGCGAAGCAGAGCGCGGCGCATGCGGCGGCCTGGACGGAAGGATGGGGCCGCACCATATCCTCGGTGTTATACATCCCAACGGCCCTGAACGTGAAGGCGAACGCCGCGGGCAGGAACACCATGGCCATGAGCAATGGCAGATTGGCGTCGCCGAACGCCCCGAAAGCAAGCGCGAAGGCGACCCACAGCAGGCCGGTGACGACACGCACCGGATCGGAACGGGTGAAGACGCCCGCGAAAGCCCAAAACGCCAATGCCATCGCCGGAGCCGCCAGGAAGAACATCAACGACAAGGCAACAGCCGGATGGCCCAATGTGAACACCGAAGCCACCAGCCAGACCATGAGCCAAGGGGCTGGAGGAACGGCGATGCCGACGCCGACGCCAAAGGCCCAGGGCGTGCTCGCCGCGGAAAGTAACGTGCTGAAATTCGCGGCGCTGGGAATCAGCATGGATGAATAGGGGCTGCCGCCGCCCCAGACCTTGCGGAACACCTCCCATTGGAACGCCACGACCGCCGCGAAAGCGACCAGGGCCATCACTGTGGCGGCACCGAAACGGCGAATCGCGCGCGTGCGCAGATGGCTCTTGGCCAGAGGGCTCAGCAACACGGTATGTTGCTGGCTGTCGAACGCATTGCGACGTTTGCGCCACTGCCCTATCTGCCGGCGGTCGGCGGAAAGCAGATCCGAGGAGACCGAAGCGGCCCCATGCCGGCGTGGCTGCTGGCGGCGGGCGTGGATCATCCCCGGCAACGAGCCGAACACCCTCCATGGCAGGCACAGCACACACCACGCCCGCCACGGGCGCTTGGCGACAAGCGCGCCGATGGCATGCCAGAGCGCCCGGAACAGGTTCGCTATCCACAGCAATGGCCAGAAAAGCGTGCGGATATCCGTGTAATAGTATTTCTGCGCCGCATCGAGGACCGGCATGGTGGTATCCAGCGGAGCGTCCTCGTCAACAGGCTCGCCCGCCCTGGTCCGGATGCCCTCGAAACGCGCCCTGCGATGGGCGATATGGGCCTGGGGCACCACGATGACGCGGCCGCCGGACTCGCAGATGCGCCGCGAGAAATCGGCGCCCTCGGCGAATGTGGTGAACCACCGGTTGATGTCCCCCACCTCCTTGGTGGTCGGCAGAGGCAGCAACGCACCGGCCAACGAGACCGCGAACACATCGCTGCGCCCGTCATATTGCTCCTGGTCGGGTTCGCCTTCCACGACGAGGCTTTCCAGACGGTGCTTGCCCGCGTAGGCGCCGACGTTGTGCAGGGCGGTGCCGCCCCAATCCAGCTGCTTGGCGCCGATCAGCGAGACGGTGGGCGTGTTGTGCCAGGTCTCCACCAATGACTCAAGGCAGGACTGGCCCACAGGCCTGGAATCGTCATGCAGCAGCCACAGCGCACGCACCGAGGCGGGAAGGCTGGCGTAATGGAGCCCTTTGCCCACGGCGTCGGAAAACGAGGTGGCTCCCGAGGCACGAACCAACTGGACATCGACACGTTCAGGGGGTTCCGGCGCCAGTTGCTCGGCGGCGCCGTGCCCAAGCTCAGGCAACGAGGAGACGGCGAAGCCGGTGCGCATCGGCTGGGATGTGCCACCGGTGCAATCGGCGATGACGATGGTGCGCGGCAGCACCTTCTGGCTCAACAAGGCGTGCAAGGTCGCGGGGAAGAAACGGACATCACGCTCCACGGTCACGATGGCGGCGATGCTGCGGTCGACCGTCTGTCCGGGGATATGGGGCCGCTCACCGACCACTCCGGCCACAATCCGTTGAATATCGACACTGCCGTTGGAACTCATGCTCACCAGTGTAGACGAAGGCCTCGCTAGCCCGGCAACACAACCCAGTCACCACACAATCAGGCGTTGCATTGTGAAATCCGCCTGGTACCATCTATACAGGAAAAATTCAGCCACTAGGTTTACAATGCCCTCTGTAGAACAGTGACGGTAATATTCCCGCAGCGGTCTTTAAGGCTTTGGCTCGGGTAAGCAGAAAGGCGAGATATGGCTTCACACCGTATCAAAGACCTCCAGATACCTAATCTCGGTGGATGGCACACCCCCAAACCCATGCATGGCACCACTTATATGGTTCGCCACCGGGTGCGCAGCGCCATCGTCATGACCGTGGTCGGTATTTTGGTGTTCGTCTCGACCGCCGTCGGCGTCGCCGCCTTCGCCTTGGCCCACGCCCCCAAAACCGTCAAAGTCATCCGCCAGCATGGAGCCCCCGCCGAGAAACTCGTCGACCCCAATGCGGGCAAGCCCATCGAGTTCCTTGTTCTGGGACAGGACACCCGAGACGGCGGCGATAACGCCGCGCTTGGCGGTACCCACGATGAAGGCGAGCACAACGCCGACACTTCCATGGTGGTCCAGATCAGCGCCGACCGCTCCTATATCAACCTTGTCTCCATCCCCCGCGATTCCCTGGTCAACGCCCCCAGCTGCCAGACGTCCAAAGGCACCGTCCCCGCGCGGCACAACGTGATGTTCAACTCCATCTTTGCCACCGGCTGGAACGTGGGTGGCGACCTCGCCAGCGCGGCGAGCTGTACCATGAACGCCGTCAACGCTTTGACCGGCCTTAAACTCGAGCATTTCATCGTGGTCGATTTTCAAGGCCTTCAGGGCATGATCAACGCCATCGGCGGGGTCAACGTATGCCTGCCCACGGATATGAAGGACAATTACACCGGTCTTGACTTGAAGCAAGGTCTCCAGCATCTCGACGGCACGCAGGCCACCGAATACGCGCGTATGCGCCATGGCACCGGCACCGACGGCAGCGACATCATGCGCGCCGCACGCCAGCAATACCTGGTCAAGGAGATACTCAGCGAAGCGTTGTCGAAGAACCTGCTGACCAACAGCCAGCAACTCTACCGCCTTGCCCATGAGGCCTTGAAATCCCTGAACATCTCCAGCGGACTCTCCAACGCCACCACGCTGGCGGGTCTGGCCTTGAGCCTGCACAGCCTCAAAACCGACCACATCTACGCGCGCACCATCCCCGTCGTGCCGGCGCCAAGCGACCCCAACAACCGCGTGGTCTGGGCCAGCAATGCCGATGAGGTCTGGAGCGTGTTGCGCGAATACAAGCCGTTGACCCAACAGGACATGTCCTCCAGCCAGGGCGACGACAACCAAAGCTCGAACTCCACGAGTCAAGGAACCACTGGCCAGAACCAGACCCAGCCGCAACAAGGCGCACCCGATCCAGTGACCGGCCTGATCACCACCTCCGACGGCAGATTGATCGATCCGGCCACCGGAGGAACCGTTGACAAGAAAAACGGCATGATCCGTGATCCCAAGACGGGCCAGTACATGGGTGTCGCCAACCAGTACCTCAACGCAACCGTATGTGCGGTTCCTGCGCAGAAGTAGGGCAATCTTCCCTCCTGATGGCTTTGCCACGAGTAAAAGTAGTAAAGGCTTAGCGACAGGGGGTCATATGGTCAAGCAGTCAGGCGGATACGACGCACAGGGCAATCCCCCGAGCTTCATGCCATCCGGCGCGCATAGACGTCCCGATACCGGGCGTGTGCCGGCCGCCAATGACCCATCCGTGCCCCCTGCCTTTTCTCCCAACGCGGCACGCAAGAGGAGAAACCCTCGCCAATCCCAACCTGCCGGGATTTCGGCTCCAGCGTCCCAGGCACGCTCGCCGCGCCAGAGTGCCGGTTCCTCCCGCGTCGCCTCGCCCGTGCGCGCCTATTCCCAATATGACGGACAGGGATATCAGCCGGGCAGGCCGCCCCGGAGGCCCAATCGGGGCGATGCCCCGGGATTCGCCAATGCGGCCGCGAAACCACGTAAAAAGCACCATTGGGTGCTGACCACCCTGCTGGTCATCGTATTGGCCATCGTCCTGGCGCTGTTCGGTTGCTGGAACTGGGCCAACGCCCAATTGGACAAGGCCGATTGGCTGACCGGCAAAGCCGACACGGACGGCGCCTCATGGCTCATCCTCGGCTCCGACGAACGCGACGATTCCGGGGTCGGCGGCAGCGTCGAGGACACCCCCGGCTTCCGCACCGACACCATCCTCGTGCTCACCAAACCCGCCCACGGCAACTCCTCACTGATCTCGATCCCGCGCGACTCGCTGGTCAAGGTCGGCGGCACCAACATGAAGATCAACGCCGTCGCCGAGACGCAAAGCAAGAAAACGCTGACCGGCGAGGTCGAGGACATCACCGGCAAGAAGATCGACCATGTCGCCGAAATCAAGTTCAACGGCCTGACCAAGGTGGTCGACGCCTTGGGCGGGGTCAACCTCTGCTACGACAGCACCGTCAACGACTGGCGTTCGGGCCTGAACTGGCAGGCGGGCTGCCACGTGGCCGACGGGGCCACCGCGCTGGCCTTCTCCCGCATGCGCTACTCCGACCCGAAAGGCGATTTCGGCCGTGCGGAACGCCAGCGCCAAGTCATCGGGGCCATCATGGGCAAAGCCTTCTCTAGCGAGACCATGAAAAGCCCGAAGAAGCTCCAGCAGGTCGCCAAGGCCGCCCTTTCCTCCATCGAGGTCGACAAGAAGACGAATCCGCTGACCTTGGCGTCGATGGCGATGGCGTTCAAGGCCGCCACCGGGAAGCTCGGCATCTCCGGTTCCGTCTATTGGACGGACCCCAACCACTATGTGCGCGGTGTCGGCTCCACGGTGCTGCTGGACGATTCGAAGAACCTCGAGCTCTTCGATGAGCTTTCCGCCGGAACCCACGCGCCAGGAACCGTCGGCACCTTGGCCGAAACCGTCTCCCAATGATTTGAGACCACGAAGCCGCTGAACATCGTATCGGTTTGGTGCATCTCATTTCGTCTGGCATCAACGCGCCGGGCGATGCCGATGAGGCGAAGGACGCTCCCCATTGCCGTACGAAATGGAATTCGGGTATTTTTCTGGCAAAAACCCTTGAAAAAATATCCGTTTCGTGGTTATCTAAGAAGTGGAATCCAGTGATGACAACAGGAAGGTCGTTTGCTTCTATGAGTAATGCTTTTGATTGGCGCGCCAAGGCGGCTTGCCGCGACAAGGACCCCGAGCTCTTCTTCCCCGTGGGCAACACCGGCGCCGCCTACCAGCAGATCGAGGAGGCCAAGGCCATCTGCCGCACGTGCAAGGTCATCGACGCGTGCCTCAAGTGCGCGCTTGACACCAACCAGGATTACGGCGTCTGGGGAGGCTTGAGCGAGGATGAGCGCCGCGCCTTGAAGCGCCGCGCCATGCGTGCCCGCCGCAGCCAGAACATGCAGATGCAGGTCTGAACGCTTTTAGCGTTGGCCACGCGTACGTCAAAGTGCCTGGCCGGCGGATTGACAGAATGGGTTCTGTCTTGGTTTTATAAAAATCCCTTCCGGTTTGTGGTAATCGGAAGGGATTTTTATATGGTAATCGTTGAATACGGACTGCTTATCCATCCATGAAAGGCATCAGCGGGAAACGTACCATCCCTGATTTCCCGTCATCGATATGGATGCCCCTGTCTTGACGGCGATCAGTATTCCGCCTCGTCGCCTTCCTGCGCGGCCCGCAGGTTGATGTCGAGGATGACCCTCGTGCCGCCGCCGTGGCGGTCGTCCCAGCGCACGGTGCCGTTGAAGTCGTTGGTCACGAACGTGTTGATGATCTGCGTGCCCAGCCCGGAACCCGAGGAACGGGCCATGCCGTTGTCCTCCTCGGCGGCCAGGCCGGAGCCGTCGTCTTCGACCACCACGTTCAAGTGATTACCGCTGCGGCCCACGGAAATGGTGATGTTGCCTTCCTTGCGGCCTTCGAAGCCGTGCTCCACCGCGTTGGTGATGAGCTCGGTCAACACCAGCGAAAGCGGCGTGGCGTCCTGCGCCGGCATCATGCCGAACTTGCCAATGTAGCGGATGTGGATGTGCTGGTCGTCCATCGTGGCCAGGTCAACGCTCATCTTCAAAAGATTGGAGATCACGGCGTCGTAGTCGACGATCTCGTTGACGGTCTGGCTCAGGCCCTCATGCACGGTGGCGATGGTCTGGATGCGCCGTTGCGCCTCCTTGAGCTCGGTTTTCACCTCCTGCGATTTGGTCTTTCTCGCCTGCAGGCGGAGCAATGCAGACACTGTCTGGAGATTGTTCTTGACCCTGTGGTGGATTTCGGAGATGGTGGCGTCCTTCGTTTGTAGTTCCTGTTCACGGCGGCGCAGTTCCGTGACATCGCGGCAAAGCACGATGGCGCCGGCGCGTCCTGTCTCGTTGTAGAGCGGCAGCGAATGCATCGAGACCATGGAGTTGTTGGCGTCGAGCTCGCAATCGGCGGCCGCTTTGCCGCTCAGGACCAGCGGCAGGGTCTCGGGGACCGGGTCGTTGGGATGGAGTAATTGCGTTCCTATTTCACTCAGGTAATGTCCTTCCATTTGGGTGATGGCGCCAAGCCTGCGGAAGCAGCTGATGGCGTTGGGCGCGGCGTATTTGACGATGCCGGTGGGGCCGAGGATGATGAAACCGTCGGAGACCCTGGCGTTGTGCCGTTGGCTCATGATCGCGTCGTGATAGGGGAACTGGCCGCGTGGGATCATCTCGAAGAGCATCTTGCCGGCGTTGATGCTTTCGGATTCGTAGCGGCCGTTGGATTCGCGCGTGGACATGTTGGTCTCGCGCACCACCACGCCCAGTGTCTTGTTGCCGCAGCGCACCGGGGCGTAGACGTTGCAGACGCTCGATTTGCCGACCTGGTGCAGCGTCGTGGTGTGCAGCACGCCTTTGGCGTTCATCGCGGTGTCGATCTCGTCGACGAGGTTTTCGGAGACCTCATGCCCGACGACATCGTCACTGCGCATCGTCATCACGGTGGAGGGGCGGCACTGCTCGGCGACTATGTATTTGCCGTCATCACGCTTCAGCACCAGAAGCAGGTCGGCGAAGCTCAGATCGGCGATAACCTGCCAGTCCGCCACCAACAAATGAAGCCATTCACGATCGCCGGCGTCGAAATCTGATTGCGCGGCGAGAATCTCATCAAAATCAGCCATACTTCAATGATACATGGTCGATTCCACGAGTGTCGCGCATGGCTTGAAGATGTCATCAACTTAGGTTACGATAACGTAAGTTACGTTCGCGTAGGAAATGGTTGTTTGTGGTGCTCCTTAACGGCGCATGCCTGTTTCATCGATACATCCGAGACTTTGGAGGGACCATGTCAGAGAAGTCCGCCGACAATCCGGCAGATATCGTCTCAACCGACGACCAGCGTCACGACGACCTGTCAAACGGTGACATCGAACATGCCTGCGCACAAAACCGACAGCAAGGCTCTGACAGCGGTGCCTCCACCCAACAGAAGAAAGATTCGAAAGACGCCGACGCGATCACGACCAGCGTCACCCAAGCCCAGCAAGAAGCCATGGAAGCCAAGGCCGAGGCCATCAGGGCCACGGCGCGAGGCAAGGCCGACACCATCCGGCGCAAGGCCGATGAGCGGGCGGCATACGTCATCGCCAAAGGCGAGGTGAGGGCCGCCGAGGCGCTGGGAATCACTCCCCCACCCATGCCTGGCCGCAAGGTGCGTCTCGACGTCCACGGCCGCCCGAAGCCGTTGCTGCGCGGCTGGATCCACGCCGTCGCCGCCCCGCTGGCGCTGGCAGCCGGCATCGTGCTGATCTGCCTGGCCAAAGGCACCGGGCTCAAGTGGGCGTGCGCGGTGTTCATGGTCTGCTCGCTCATCCTCTTCGTCAATTCCGCCACCTACCACTTGGGCGACTGGTCGCCGAAGACCACCGACATCCTGCGCCGCGTCGACCACATGAACATCTTCCTGTTGATCGCCGGCACCTACACCCCGGTCTCCTTCGCGCTGACACCCGGTTGGCGCAATGGCGTCATCACAGGCATGTGGGCCTGCACGCTGGTGGCCCTCCTGATCCACGTCATCTGGATCAATGCCCCGCGCTGGCTCTACACGGCCGTCTATATCATTTTCGGAGTCTCGGGCGTGGCCTTCCTCGACCTCTTCTGGTTCTCGCCGTACGCCGGCCCGGCCGTCGTGGTGCTGCTCGCCGCCGGCGGCGCCTGCTACATCGCAGGGGCCATCGTCTACGCGCTGCGCAAGCCCGACCCATGGCCGCGGATCTTCGGCTTCCACGAGATCTTCCATCTGGGGACGGTGGCCGGTTACGCCTGCCACATGGTGGCCATCTACATGGTCATCGTCAATCTCTCGTGAGGCCATGCGTCTGAGCTTTCAACGCTGATAATCAATACCGGATGACATCCAGTATCAGATATCATAAAGGTCTGAATCCACTGTTCATGGATTCAGACCTTTATGATGTTAAGCAAAGCGCCAACAAGCCCGGGCCACTACTTCATCGGCTTGGCGTCCTTGATCTTCACTGTGATCTCACGGCCGTTGGGTGCCTTGTAGCTGACCTCGTCGCCCTTCTTGGAGCCCATGATGGCGGCGCCGATCGGCGACTCGGGGCTGATGACGTCGTAGTCGGTGGCCACGGCGATGTCGCGCGAGCCGAGCACGTACTTCATCTCCTTGCCCGCGAGCTCGAGCGTGACCAGCGAGCCGTTGCCGACCTTGCCAGCCGGCGGCGCCTTCAGGATCTTCGTGTTGCGCAGTTTCACGATGAGCTCGTTGATGCGTCCCTCGTTCTTGCCCTGCTCCTCACGCGCGGCCTGATAGCCGCCGTTCTCGGAAAGATCGCCTTCGGCACGGGCCGTGGCGATGCGCTGGGTGATCTCGTCGCGGTAGTCGCCCTGACGATAGGCCAGCTCCTTCTGAAGCTTGTCGTAGGCCTCCTGCGTGAGCAGAACGGTCTTTTCTTCCTCTGCCATGATTCTTCCTTGCCTTTTCATCGGTTTGTTTCCACTACATATCCGGCCGATACCGGACGGTTAAAAAAATAAGACCGGCGCCGCGGCCGGTCATCGTATTCGATTCCAGCGTCAGCGCGTCGAGATGATGTCGACCACAAACACCAGCGTGTCATCACCGCCGATGCCGGCCTGCGGCATCCCCTGCCGGCCATAGCCGTATTCCGGCGGAATCGAGACCACCAGGCGGGAGCCGACATTGTGCCCGGGAACCGTGCGGTCCCAACCCTTGATGACCTGACCGACGCCAATGCCGAAACTGGCGGGCTGGTGGCGGTCGAAACTCGAATCGAAGGGTTCGTCCTTGCCCCATACCACACCGTGGTAGTTGACGGTGACCGTGTCGCCGGAGCGGACCATCGGGCCGTTGCCTTCGACGAGCTCGACGGCCTTGAGTCCCGCCGGGGCCGGGGTATCCGGGAATTCGATCACCGGTCGGGCGCCGAATTCGGCGTTCACCTCGGGCATGTTCGTAGCCATACGTAGGCCTCCTTGTTGTTTCGCAATGCCACTAGGTTAGCACCCACGCACCCCTCAGGTGCGGTTTGCGCTCAAAGTGCACAGAATCTTCCGGAAGCAATCACCATGGACAGCGCGATGACCCCAACGTTTTGGCCATCGCGTCACCGTCAGCATTCCACGACGTTGACCGCCAGCCCACCTTCCGAGGTCTCCTTGTATTTCGACATCATGTCGGCGCCGGTGTCCTTCATGGTCTTGATGACCTGGTCGAGGCTGACCATGTGCTGGCCGTTGCCCAACAGGGCCATGCGCACCGCGTTGACGGCAGTGTTGGCGGCCATGGCGTTGCGCTCGATGCAGGGTATCTGGACAAGCCCGGACACCGGATCGCAGGTCAGGCCCAGATGGTGCTCCATGGCCACCTCGGCCGCGTTCTCAACCTGGCGTGGCGTGCCCTGCATGACCTCGCACAACCCTGCGGCCGCCATCGAGGCCGCGGAACCGACCTCGCCCTGGCATCCGACCTCCGCGCCGGAGATCGAGGCGTTGCGCTTGAAGAGATAGCCGACGGCACCGGCCGCCAGCAGGAAGCGGATCACGCCATCCTCGTCGGCGGAACCGGCGAAATGCCAATAGTATTCGAGCACGGCGGGGATGACGCCGGCGGAGCCGTTGGTGGGAGCGGTGACGATGCGGCCTCCCCCTGCGTTCTCCTCGTTGACCGCCAGCGCGAAAAGGTCGACCCAGGTGCATTCCGAGGATTCGAGCACGGCCGCGGGCCGACGGACGTTATGCGAGAGGATGTCGGCGTTGCCGGAAAGCTCACGGTATATCTTGGGCGCGCGGCGCGGCACATCAAGGCCGCCAGGCAGTATCGTCTGCGCGCTCATGCAGCCGTTCTTGACGCAGTCGTCCATGTGGCGCCAGACGTTGAGCAGCGCCTCCTTGATCTCCTGCGGCGAACGCGTGGCGGTTTCGTTGGCCCAGACGACCTCGGAGACGCTTTTGCCCTCGCGCTTGCAGATGTCAAGCAGCTCATTGGCGCTGGCGAAGGGATATGGCGCCTCGGGCGGAAAATCGTTGCTGCTGTCGACCGTCTCCTCCTCGGCGAAGGTCGAGCCTTTCGGCGCCTTCTCATGGATGCCGATCATCAGGTCGTCAGGATGGCCCTTGCGCACGAACCCGCCGCCGATGGAATACCAGACCTGCTCGTCGACCTTTTCGCCGTGGTCGTCGAACGCCTCGAAACGCATGCCGTTGGGATGCGCCGCCAGCATCTTCCATTTTTCGAAGACAACGTCCTTGTCGTAATCGAACTTGATCCTGTGCTTGCCATCGAGGTCGAGCGTCCCGGTGTTCTCGCATTCCTGTTTGATGTTGAGCAGGTGCTCGGTGTTGACCGTGGCCGGCACATTGCCTTCCAAACCCGCGACAATCGCCCTGTCGGTGCCATGGCCCAGGCCGGTCATGGACAGTGAGCCGTACAGGGTGCTGCGCACACGGGAGACGCGGCCGAGGAGGTCGCGCTCGTTCAACGAGGCGACGAAATTGGAGGCGGCCACCATCGGCCCGACCGTATGCGACGAGCTGGGGCCCACCCCGACCTTGAACATATCGAGAATACTGAACATGCCATCATTGTAGCGTGTCCGCGTACGAGACATGCTTCAGCGAGTGGGCCTCGCCTATCAGTCGGGTGTGGGAACTGTGTGTTTCTTGACTACTTGCGTGCCGTCGTCAGCTCCGGCTTGACGAAAAGCACCGTCAGGGCGCACAGCACCGTCATCCCGGCGATGAACAGGAAAGCGTTGGTGAACGAACCGTGGGCGGCCTCGACCATGCTGCCGAGGATGGTCGGCGCGAGGAAGCCGCCGATGGTCCCGCCGGTGTTGATCACAGCGATGGAGGAACCGATGATCTCGGCGTTCATGATCTTGTGAGGCCAGGTGAAGATGCCGGTGAAGGCGAACATCGAGACCAGGCTCATCAGCGCCAGCAGCACCATCGATATGATCAGGCTGCTCTTGCCCACGAAAGTGAAGACCACGATGAGCACGGCGGTGATCAGGCAGGCGCCGATGATGGCGGCGCGTTCACGGCCGAGGAACAGCTTGGAGAGCAGGGACCCGGAGAAGATGGTCGCCAGCATGGTGAAGATGGAGTTGACCGCCAGCACCAGAGCCGCCTGGGTCGTGCCCAGCTTGAAGGTGGTCTTGATGTAGGTGGGCATCCACGACATCTGGCCGTAGAGCATGACGTTGATGAAGACCATCGCGATGAACAGGACAATGACATTGCGGTTCTTGATGACGTCCTTGAAACCGACCTTGGGCGCGTCGGCCTTGGCGGCCGCGACGTTGCCGGCCTTGGCTTCGGATTGCGCCTTGCGCTCCTCCTCGGCCGCGCCGCCGTGGGCGGGCACGAAGAACCAGATGAGGATGACGGAGACGAGGTAAAGGGCGCCGAGGACGGCGTAGGCCATACGCCAGTTCTTGTCGACCAGCACACCACCCAAGGTGAAGGCGAGGATGCCGCCGATGCCGGAGGTGGAGAGGATCAGCGACTGGACGAACGTGCGCTTTTTCAGCGGGAAGTTCTCGGCGATCGACTTGGTGACGCTCGGCGGATAACCGCCGTGGCCGAGGCCCATGCAGAAACGCATGACGACGAAGAGGACCAAACCGCCCATCGCGCCAAACAGGAAGGCGAAGACGGCGATGAACGTCAATGAACCGATCAGCACCTTTTTCGCGCCGATGCGGTCGGCGAGCCATCCGCAGGGAATCTGCATCAACGCATACCCGAGGAAGAAGAACGACATGATCAGACCGGTCTGGGTCTTGCCGAGATGGAACTGGTTGCCAATCGGTATGACAGCCAACGAGATCATGCTCTTGTCCATGTAGACGATGGAGTAGCCGGCCATCAGCGCGACGATGATCATCGCGCCTCCGCGTTTCGCCGTCTCTTCCACTGGTTTGGCCGTGGGTGTCCCTGCCATGTATAACCGCCTTTCGAGAAGAATAAAACAACGCCAAGTTTACTCGCGAAAATGTAATTAATATTACAAAAACGGCATATTTTGAGACAAACGGGCGAAACCGGGTGTTCGGCCAGTAGAGCCGGCATGGCATAATGAGGACTTGTGGCCTCAAGGCCAGTGTGCCCCCGTGGCGGAATTGGTAGACGCAGCTGACTTAAAATCAGCCGCCTTCGGGCTTGTGGGTTCGAGTCCCACCGGGGGTACGAACGTTGGAAATCAACGAAGATTGACATTCGACCGCTATGTTCTTTGGGACTCAGGGCAATCCTTGGTGTGACATTTGTATGACAAACGTATCCCCGAGACACAGTTTTCGACGTATTAATCGTTCAGCAGTCTTGTGCCGTAATCCAGGACGATGCCGTCCAAGAGGCCGTGGTCGCTGGAGACGAACGAATCGATGACCTGGCCGTGGTCGAGTTTCGCCGCCTGCGCGACGCGGGTGAGAACGCGGTTCCAGATCAAGGCTCCCCCGCCGACCACGTCGATGCGGCCGGGATGGATGGTCTTGTAGGTCGCGCGCTCGGCGCGAGGCATGTTGAGAAAGCGGTTGTCCACCTTGAAAATGTCTTTGTATGACACGCGGACGCCATCGACGGCGCGATGATCGTATTCCTTCAATCCCAAGACCAGCGCGGTCATCGTGGTGACGCTGCCGGAGACACCGATGATGGTGCGGGTCTTGCCTGCGGGAACGTGGGCGAAAGCCTCGTCGATATGCCGGTCGATGTCCTCGCTTGCCTGGTTGATCTCATCCTGCGTCGGCGGGTCGTGGCGCAGATGGCGTTCCGTCATGCGCACCGAGCCGATGTTCATCGAGAACGCGGATTGCACGCTCGTGGCGGGCGCGGACTTGCCGTCGCCGCCCATGACCATCTCAGTGGAGCCTCCCCCGAGATCGACCACCAGATACGGCGCCTCAAGCCCACGGCGTGGCACGCTGCCGGTGGCTCCGAGGAAGCTCAGCGCGGCCTCCTCCGTCCCGGGGATCACTTCCGGGCGCACGCCGAGAATCGACTCGATGCCATCCTCGAACTCCTTGCGGTTCTGGGCATCGCGTGTGGCCGAGGTTGCCACGAAACGCAACCCGTCGGCGGGATGCTCCTTCAAAACCTCGGCGAATCGCCTCGCGGCCGCATACGCGCGTTGAAGCGCGTCATCAGCGAAACGGTGGGTCTTGTCAACATCCTGGCCGAGCCGGATGACCTCGAGCATGCGCGGAACGACATCCTCGACACTCCCGTCGGCGAAGACCTTGGAGACCTTGAGACGTATGGAATTGGTGCCGCAATCGATGCCGGCCACCGTCACGAAATCCTTGGTCTTGTCATTCATATCAGCACCATCCACTTTTGTCTCATCCTGTTTCGACGTCTCCGAGATTATCCGCCAGACGCAACATTGCCGGCCCGCAGCCAGGCGACAACAACCATATCTGCACGCGACACGCGTGAGAGCGCACGTCCGGAACCACTCAGTCCAGTTCCGTGGTGCAGCGGCAGACTTCGGGATCGAACTCGTCGGCGATGCGCTTCATCACCACGTCGCCGATCGGGTTCACGCCCTCGCCCATCACCAGCGTCTGGGCGACCAGGGCGTGCAGGCACTTCACGCGCACAGGCATGCCGCCGACGCTGGTGCCGGCGATATGCTCCTCGCTGTCGCCAAGTCGGCCAGCCAGCTCATGCCGGAAAGCGAGGTAGAGCCGGTGCGCCCGCCCATACTGTTCATGAATCGTCTCGTCGTTCTGGACCAAATCGGTATAGTGCTGCATCGAACCGTCGGCCTCGACGCGCGAGACGGCCTTGACGGCCTCCGGACTGGTCAGGTAGCAGGTTGTAGGGAACGGCGTGCCGTCAGGCAGCACCGGACGGGTCACCACGGCCAGCGGCCTGCCGCACACGCACCTCGCCCCTACGGCCACCATGCCGCGGGGAAAACGGCCAAGCTGGCGCTTCACCATCGCCACGTCGTCATCGCTTGGCTTGTCGGCCATGACACGATCGACCAAGGCCTTCGCCTGCGAAGCGAGGCCGGCATCGACATCCTGTTGGGCTTCCGGCGAATGACCGTTGGAAACGGCGGATTGTTGTTCGACGCTTTGGTCGTTCTGGTTTAGGGATTCCAGGGATTGTTCTTGCTGCACGCTGTTCCTTTATCGCTCGATTGATTAGTGGCATCCACCGCTAATAGTGCTTATTACATCGTGTTCATGTTCTAGGAATATTCACGGCTTGCACGAATTCAGCCTTCAACATTGAACACCAGATATCAGGCAGCTGATTGGCTGCCATTACCGTTTGTTGGCATTCACGCCGTTTTGGTTTCCACCTTTGGCGTCGCCCGCACCAGCCTTTTGCCCGTTCTTGTTCACGGACTGGCCACCGTTTTTAGTGTTGTCGCCTTGCTGGTTGTTCCGGCCGGATTTGCCGGCTGGGTTCGTGGCATCGCCGGATTGGCCACCCACCGCGCCTGGCGTGGTGACGGCCGTGCCGCCGACCTTGTCCTTTTTCAACGGCTCATCGGCCTTCTTGAACCCGTAGGCGAGCTCGCGATACCAGGGCAGGGTCTGCTGGTCGGAGTCCGAGGAGCTTTCGCCGCCGTTCTCTGATTTGGGTTTGACGCCGGTGACGGCCTCGGGATGCTCGACGTGGATGGCCTGTTCGCCGGGAAAGACGAATCCCAGCCGTTCCCGGGCCTGCGCGGTGACGTAGGCGCTGTCGTTCCACCGGGAGATGTCGTTCTCGAGATCCTGTTTCTTGGCCACCAACGCGGCCTCCTGCCGCTTCAACCCATTGAGCTCGGCAAGGTTCAGGGCGTAGCTATGGAACGTGGCGACCAATTGGATGGCGCCCAAGGCCACGATGAACAGGGCGATGAAGAACGCCACCGGGCCGGAGCCGCGGCGCTTGGCCGGCTTCTTGCCCGCATCGGTTTTGTTCTTGGTTGTTGTGGTGCCCATAAGACAAGAAAATACCCGTCACATTCGACTTACCAGAAGCAAATGTGGCGGGTAAAAGCTCACGGCGCAACCGCGCCGCAATGGCTAGCTAGAAACTACTTGACGTACTTCTTGCAGGCCTTGAAGGCGGAATAGCCGGCGTACTCGGCGGTGGAGCCAAGCTCCTCCTCGATCTCGAGCAGGCGGTTGTACTTCGCGATGCGCTCGCCACGGGCAGGAGCACCGGTCTTGATCTGACGGGTGTTCTTGGCGACGGCGAGGTCGGCGATGGTGGTGTCCGGGGTCTCGCCGGAACGGTGGGAGACCATGGAGGTGAAGCCGTTGGCCGTGGCGAGCTCGATGGCGTCGAGCGTTTCGGTGACGGTGCCGATCTGGTTGAGCTTGACAAGCAGGCTGTTGGCAGCGTGCAGGTCGATGCCCTTCTGCAGGCGCTTCGGGTTGGTCACGAGCAGGTCGTCGCCGACGAACTGGAGCTTGTCGCCCATTTCGGCGGTGATCTTCTGCCATGCAGGCCAATCCTCTTCGGCGAACGGATCCTCGATGGAGACCAGCGGATACTTGGAGACGAGCTCCTTGTAGTAATCCAGCATGTAGTCGGCATCGCGATCGGCGCCGTCGAAGTGGTACTTGTTGGTCTCCTTGTTGTAGAACTCGGAGGAAGCCACGTCAAGGCACAGGCCAATCTGGCGGCCGGGCTCATAGCCGGCGGCCTCAATGGCCTTCATGATGTACTTGAGGGAATCCTCGTTGTCCTTCATCTTCGGGGCGAAGCCGCCTTCGTCGCCGAGACCCGTGTCATGGCCGTCCTTCTTGAGGATGCCCTTGAGGGTGTGATAGACCTCAACGCCAGCGCGTAGCGCGTCGCTGTAGGTCTCGAAGCCGTACGGGGAAATCATGTATTCCTGGATGTCGGTGGCGAAATCAGCATGCGCACCGCCGTTCATGATGTTCATGTTCGGAACCGGCAGGATGTGGCCGTTGGTGCCGCCGATATAGCGGTAGAGCGGCAGTTCCGCGGATTCCGCAGCGGCGTAAAGGGCCGCCAGGGATACACCGAGGATGGCGTTGGCGCCGAGCTTGCCCTTGTTGGGGGTGCCGTCGAGCTCGATCATCGTCTCGTCGAGGGCGCGCTGGTCGGTGGCATCCATGCCGATGACCTTGGGCGCGATAGTCTCGTTGACGGCCTTGACCGCTTCGAGAACACCCTTGCCGTTGTAACGGGACTTGTCGCCATCGCGACGCTCCCAAGCCTCGGCCTCGCCGGTCGAAGCTCCGGAAGGAACCAGGCCGATGCCTTCGGCACCATCAACGGTGTCGAGGACTACCTTGACGGTCGGGTTTCCGCGGGAATCGAGAATTTCGCTGGCATATACGCTTTCAATTGCTGCCACAATTACTCCTTAAAGATGGACTTGCACTAACAGTTCCAAGGTTAGTGGGTTTGATGGACGTAAACAGACAAAACAAGACAAATATTGTGAGCGTTAACAGTTCTTGTTTCCAGTCAATTGCAAGTATTCGACAAGTCGCTTTTATTTGTTGTGATTGTCTTGATAAGCCTTGTCTTTTAGATGCTCCACACCAGCCATCAGCGTGCTCAGCCCTGTTTGGGCCTGCCCGTCCACGCAAGGTCCTCAAGCAACTGGTCGGCCCAGCCCATAACTTCGGGGCTGGTCATCGGCTTGCTGCCCATCGAGCCGCCGAACGGCGCGGGGATAAGGAGCGTGTGGGTGACCGGACGGTATTGCGTGCCCTTGTAAATCCGGGAAAGTCGCATCTGCAGGGATTCCGGCGGGTCAATCTTGGAAATGCGCACACGATTGCCTTGCGTGACGATTTCGGAAATACCGAGCGCACGAGCCTTGCTGCGAAGACGGGCGACATCGAAAAGCGTGTCGAACTCCTCAGGCAGCGGGCCGTAACGGTCGGTAAGCTCCTCGCGCAAATCGGCAAGATCCCCTTCGCTTCGGGCACTGGCCAGCTTGCGGTAGGCCTCGAGACGCAGCTTGTCCGAATCGATGTAGTCGACCGGAATCGACGCCTCGATGGGCAAATCGATGGTGACGGCGACGGATTCCTTGCGTTCCGGTTCCTTGTATTTCTCGACAGCATCGGAGACCATGCGCACGTAGAGGTCGAAGCCGACGCCCTCGATGTGGCCGCTTTGCTCGCCGCCCAAGAGGTTGCCAGTTCCACGCAGCTCCAGGTCTTTCATCGCTACGTCGAAGCCGGAACCAAGCGCCGTGTTCTGCGCGATGGTGGCCAGTCGGTCGTGCGACTGCTGGGTCATGGGCTTGCTTGGGTCGTAGAGGAAGTAGGCGTAGGCGCGTTCGCGGCCACGACCGACACGGCCTCGCAGCTGGTGAAGCTGGCTCAAGCCAAAACGGTCGGCGTGGTCGACGATCAGCGTGTTGGCGTTGGTGATATCGAGGCCGGTCTCGATGATTGTAGTACAAACGAGCACGTCAATATCGCGGTGCCAAAAGTCCTGGATGATGTTGTCGAGCTGCTTCTCCCCCATCTTGCCATGGGCGATGCCGATACGCGCCTCCGGGACGAGTTCGTGAATCTTGGCGGCGACCTTGTCGATGTCGTTGACGCGGTTGTGGACGTAGAAGACCTGGCCGCCGCGCAGAAGCTCGCGCCGAATCGCGGCGGTGACCTGCGCGTCCTCGTAGGCGCCGACGTAGGTGAGCACCGGCAGACGGTCTTCGGGAGGCGTGGCCAGCGTCGACATCTCACGGATGCCGGTGACTGCCATTTCCAGCGTTCTCGGGATTGGCGTGGCGGAAAGCGAAAGCACGTCGATGTTGGTACGCAGTGCCTTCAGCGTCTCCTTGTGCTCGACGCCGAAACGCTGCTCCTCGTCGATAATGAGAAGACCCAAATCCTTGAACTTGATTTTCGGGTTCAGGAGCTTGTGGGTGCCGATGACAACATCCACCTTGCCGGATTCCAGCCCCTTGAGCGTTTCGTCGATCTCCTTTTTGCTCTGGAATCGGCTCATCGCCGCCACGGTGACCGGGAAATTTTCGTACCGCTCGGTGAACGTCTCAAAGTGCTGCTGCACCAGAAGCGTGGTTGGGGCGAGGATGGCGACCTGTTTGCCATCCTGCACGGCCTTGAACGCGGCATGCACGGCGATTTCCGTTTTGCCGAAACCGACGTCGCCACAAATCAGGCGATCCATCGGCACGGGCTTCTCCATGTCGGCCTTGACCTCGTCGATGGTGGTGAGCTGGTCGGCCGTCTCCTGATACGGGAAGGAATCCTCGAGCTCCTTCTGCCATGGGGTGTCTGGGCTGAATGCGAAGCCTTTAGCCTGTTGGCGCGCGGAATAGAGCTTGACCAAATCGTCGGCGATCTCATGGACGTGCTTGCGAGCCTTGGCCTTGGTCTGCGCCCAGTCGGAGCCGCCGAGCTTGTTGAGCTTCGGCTTGTCGGCACCGATGTATTTGGAGACCTGGTCGAGCTGGTCGGTGGGAATGAACAGTTTGTCCGGAGGCGCGTTGCGTTTGGAAGGCGCATATTCGATGACCAGATATTCACGGGTGGCACGGTTGGCTCCGACTCCGGTGGTGCGCTGGCGCATTTCGACAAACTGGCCGATGCCGTGCTGCTCGTGGACGATGTAATCACCGGCCTTGAGCTCCATCAGGTCGATGGCCTTGTGACGGCGACGCGAAGTCTTCTGCTGGGCGACAGCGCTGGTCTTGCCGGTCAGGTCACGTTCGGTGAGCAAAGCGAATTTTGCGGCGGAATCGATGAAACCGTCCATCGCCTGCGAGCGCACGGTGTCGAATCTGGTTACGCCGGTCTGGCCGAGCGCACGCTTCAGGCGGGATAATGTCCCGTTGGCCGCAGCCGTGATGGTGACTTCGAAACCGTCGTCTATCAGGCCTTCGACACCGGTGGTCGCACGTTTTTCGTCGCCACGATACTCCTCGGGAACTTTCGCGTCGAGCTGGACGTGACCGGACAGAGCCTTGTCAACACCAAAGCTGGTCAATCGCCAGACGTCGTGGTTGGAGAATTCCAGCGACCGGATGGTCTCATCGAAATCGAGGAAACTCGCTTGGTCGAAGCTGATGGGCGCACCGGCTCCATGACCGCTGGCGGCCACATGCCAGCTCGCGGCGAGGAACTCGTTGGCAGTTTTGGCGAGGTCGGCCGCGGCGCGACGCAGTTTTTCAGGATCGGAAAGCATGATGACCGCGTCGCGGGGCAGCATCGTGGACACCGGCTGCATATCGTCGATCAGTGCGGGAATCAGCGATTCCATGCCTTCCACGGGGATGGAATCAGCGATAGATTGCAACATGTCATCGGCGTTGGGAATGCGGCCGATCAGCGATTTGGCACGGGCACGCACCTTGTCGGTCAGCTGGAGTTCACGGCAGGGCGTGGCCCAGACGATATCGATGCCGTCGCCGTAGGTGCGCTGGTCGGAGGCGTGGAATTCCTTAATGGTGTCGATTTCGTCGCCGAAGAATTCGATACGCACTGGATGCGGCAAGGTCGGCGGGAAGACATCAACGATACCGCCACGCACTGCGAACTCACCGCGGTTGACGACCAGATCGACGCGGGTATAGGCGTTCTCCACCAGTCGCGCAGAGACCTCGTCCAGCGGAATCTCGCTGCCGACTTTGAACACCAACGGTTCCACGTCGCCCAACCCGGCCACCACCGGCTGAATCAGCGAACGCACCGGCATCACCAGAATGCGAATCGGGCCGAACATCTCGCTGTGCTCTTGGGGATGGCAAAGCCTACGGAATACAGCCATGCGGCTGGCCACCGTGTCAGCACGCGGCGAAAGGCGTTCGTGAGGCAACGTCTCCCAAGCCTCGAGCTGGCTCACTTCATTGGGATCTCCCCCATACCACGAACGAATCGAGTTGACGGTTTCCTCAGCTTCACGGCTCGAAGACACCACCATCACCACTGAGGAATATTGTGCACGCGCGGCCGCGAGCGCCGGCCGTATGCCTTCTGGAGCACCGACAGTCAGCGCCTGATCGGCAGCACCCTCCGGAGCTTCGATCTCACCGGCAAGCAAGTCTCGGAACGCCCCGTCATCATCAAGACGCGGCAGGAATCCGGCAAGTGAGCCGGACATATCCTGCGCGGCATGGTCATCGGTACCTTTCACAGCCTGATCTGGCAGCCTTGCCGAAGAAACATCTGCGCGTTCATTGGAATCTTTGCCAGACGATACCGGCTTTTCTGATACAGACGTATTACAGTGTCGTTGAGAGCTTTTGACGCTGCCTTTTATGGTTTTCAAAGTTGACGTATTTACTTTGCCCTTGTCTGATTGCTTGGTTTTACCGACATGACGTTTATCATCACCACGGCTTTGGCCCTTCGCTTCAGCGGCCATTGAACCGCTCCTGTGCCTCGCTCATGCCTTCGAACATGATGGTCTCCACCGCGTCGGCGCCGTCGGCGAGGAATTCGGGCAGCTCCTTGCGCTGGGACGCGGAGAAGCCGCCAAGCACCCAGTTGACCGTGTTCTCGTGGGCGTGCGGCCCACGGGCGGCGTGGCCGGTGCCCATGCGAACGCGTGAATACTTGTTGGTGCCCAGCGACTTGTCAATGGAACGGATGCCGTTGTGTCCGCCTGCCGAGCCGCCTGCTTTGACCTTGATGCGGCCGAAATCGAGGTCCATATCATCATGGATGGCGATGACCTTGCTGGGGTCGATATCGTAATACTCCGAAATCGACGAAACGGCGTCTCCGGAATCGTTCATATAGGTCAACGGCTTGGCGAGGAAGAACTTCACGCTTTTGCCGCTGAGGTTCATCACGCCTTTGCCCAATTCGGCCAATCCCTTGTGATCGCCAAAGGACACCGACCAGCGCTCCGCCAGCACGTCGGCGGCCATGAACCCCATGTTGTGGCGGGTGCCCTCGTACTTCTTGCCAGGGTTCCCGAGTCCCGCGATCAGCCAGAATTGTGATGCCATCTCTTGCTTTGTTCCTTTTCGTCCGCGATATACAAGCCATATATCAAGTCTCATCAACGCAAACCGCCTGTATCCGGGCATAGCAAAACACACCGAAACGCGGTTATCTGCTCTTCATGATACCGATTCCAACCGACTCTTGACTACACCAAACACGAACACACCTGCAAACACATCGAATGTAGGTATTACAAATCCAAATACCAGTAAGACATATCAAGATAGTCATGACCGTTCCAGCAAGCCTTGGGAAGGAAACCGTAGCGGGTGAAACCGAAATGCTTCATCAGAGCGATGGAGCCGGTGTTGCTGGCGAAAATCAGCGCAATGGCCTTGCGGTCGCCGAGTTCCTTGGCCTTGGCGAGCAGCCATGACACCATCTGGGTACCGTAGCCCTGACGCTGCGCGGCGTTGGCGATGTAATAGCTCAACTCCACCACCCCGTCATAGCCGGCGCGTGGATGAAAACGCGACAGGGAGCCGAAGCCGACGATCTCCCCGTTTTCGTCTTCCATGACCACTACAGGAAAATCACGGCGCGGCTCGTGCTCCGACACCCATTGACTTCGCTGTTCGAGCCTGCGTGGGGTCAGATCGGCCGTCGATCCGCCGGCTACGACGGCTTCGTTGTAGATGTCGGTGATCGCCTGTAAATCACCATCCAACGCCGCTCGAATCATCATTGCCTCTATCCAAAACTATTTGAAGCCGTTGAAAAAAACGGTCCAGAACTTACTGATGAAATATGATAACGGCGCTATATGAACAACAAACGAAATGTCGCGTTCATATAACGCCGTTATCCCAGCCCAATCGGCTTATTACTGCTGGCCCTCCAATTGCAGGGCACGGTTCAACTGGTCGCTGAGGTCCTGCTGAGCCTTGCCGTAAGCGGCCCAATCGCCCTTCTTCATGGCGGCGTCGGAATCCTTCATAGCCTGGCCCGCCTTGTTGAGGGCGTCCTTCAGGTCTGGATTGTTGGCGGCGGCGCCGGATTGGTTGGACGTGCCGGCTTGCCCATTGGCCTTGCCGGAATTGTCGCCTTGGGTCGTGGAGCTTCCAGACAAGGAACCGCTGGCCGCGGCGCCGCCCTTGTTCTCGGCGTCGCCCGCCGAGGCGCCGGAATCGCCGCCGAAGACCTGATCAAGCGCCTCGTCCAAGGTGTCCGCGAAGCCCACTTGGTCGCCGAAGGCCACGAGGACCTTCTTCAACAGCGGGAAGCTCGTGGCGCCGCTGGACTTGACGTAAACAGGCTCGACGTAGACCAGCCCGCCGCCCAAAGGCAGGGTGAGCAGGTTGCCGCGCACCACCTTGGTGGAGCCGGATTCAAGGAGGTTGAGCTCCTTGGAGACGTCCGCGTTCGAGTTGAAGTTGTTCTGCGCCTGGCCTGGGCCGGGTACGTTGGCATCCTTCGGCAGCTCCTGCAATCGCAGGGTGCCGTAGTTCGGCCCGACCTTGCCCTTGGTGTTTCCTGCATCCGAGTCGACCGAGAGGAAACCAGTAAGAATCTCACGGGTCGAGTTCGGGTCGCCCGCTGGGATGAAGGTCGAGGTCAGCGAGAAGAGCGGCTTCTTGGAGCCACCGGTCTTCAACGTCAGGTAGTACGGCGGCTGCAGCACGTCGCGGCTCTGGGCGTCCTTGGACTCGGTCGGGTCGACCGGGGTCTGCCAGAAGTCCTCGCCCGAGAAGAACTGGCCCGGGCTGGTGACGTGGTACTTGGTCAGCAGCTGGCGCTGCACCTTGAAGAGGCTTTCCGGGTAACGCATGTGGCTCATCAGCTGGCCGGAGATGTCGGAGATTGGGTGGTACTGGCCCGGGAAGATCTTCTGCCAGGCCTTGATGACCGGATCCTGCGTGTCCCAAGTATAAAGGTTCACCGAACCGTCGTAGGCGTCGACCGTGGCCTTCACCGAATTGCGGATGTAGTTGGCCGGTTGCGAATTGAGCCCCTGAATGGTGTTCGAGGAGATCGTGGTCGAATCCTGTGTGGCCACTCCGAGGTCCGTGGTCTGCGAATACGGGTAGGCGGCGGAGGTGGTGTAGCCATCGACGATCCACTTCACACGGCCATTGACCACGGCAGGATAGACACGTCCATCGAGCGTCAGGTACGGGGCAACCTTGGCGACGCGGTCGCGCGGGCTGCGGTCGTAGAGGATCTGCGAATCGGAGGTGACACGGTCGGAGAAGAAGATCTGGTCGCTGCCGAAGCGGATGGCGTAGAGCAGACGGGTCAGCATGTTGCCGACCTTCGGCCCGCCGTTGCCCTCAAAGGTGTTGGAGGCGCCGGTGGAACCCTTCGGATAGTCGAACTCCCAAGGCGAGGTGCCCTTGGGCGAGCCGACGATGGAGTACTCCGGCGAGTTCGGCGAGAAGTAGATGCGCGGCTCGTAGTGCTGCGTGTCGGTCAGCTTGCCTTGGGTCGGGATGCCGGATTCGAAGAACTCCGGGTTGCCATCGCTGGTCACCTTGTTGCCATAGGCCGCCACAATGCCATAGCCGTGGGTATACACGGTGTGGTCGTTGACCCAGTTGCGGTTGTCGTTGCCGTCGAGGTTCAACTCGCGGGCGGCGATCACCGTGTCCTGGCTCTTGCCGTTGATGTCGTATTTGTCGACCGCGAGCGAATCCGCGAAAGTGTAATACTGTTTGGACTGCTGCAACTGCTTGAACGTGGGCGAGGTGATCAGAGGATCGAGCAGACGAATCTGCGCGGTGGTCTCCGGGTCGCTGGCCAAGGCTCCGGACTTGCCTTCGGTGGTGGCGTTGTAGCCGCCGACCTTGACCTTGTCGAGTCCGTAGGCCTGCTGGGTCGCTTTGATGTTGCGGGCGATATAGCTCGACTCCATCTCCTGCTCGTTGGGGCTGACCTTGAAGCGCTGCAAAAGCAACGGCCAGAGCATGCCGAGCACGATGGCCACGACCAGAACCGCGGCGATGGCGATCATCGGCACACGCCACGCCTTGACGGCCGCGACGACGCGGGTGTCCGGCGAGGCCGGCCCGTCGAACGAATGCGAACGCATGAGCCAGACGCCCAGCAACACGCCAAGGATCGCGGTCAAAGCGGCAAGGATGAAGGTGACGGGAACGCCGGCGTGCACCGTGGTGTAATCGGCGCCGGTGAACCGGTTCCCGCTCTGGGTGAGCGTGTCGAAAACGCCGAGGACCTGACGGGCCGACCACGCGAGCATGTTGAGGATGAACCAGACGCTGATCTGGCGACGCGCGTACTTGGTCATCGTCATGATGCCATGTCCATTGACCGGCATGGTGATGCGGATGCCGCCCATGGCGAAATGCGTGACCACGCAGAAGAGCAGGCCGAAGAACAGGAGCATCCTCAACGCCGAGAGCATGAAGCTCAGTCCGGGAAGGATGAACACATAGAAGCCATTGTCGATGCCGAACTGGGGATCCTTGATGCCGAACGGCTGGGCGTGGAACATCAGCAGGACCTCGGACCAGTTCGAGTTGAACTGGAAGCCGAAGATCAGGCCGACGACCAGCGAGACGATCACGGCCACTTTCCTGGCGGACTTGGAGCTCACCGACTTGCCGACCTCGACGACATCGCCTTTGACGCGGATGGTGGAGCCGTCCGCGGAATCCGGGCGCTTGCGGATGGCCATGGTCGCGGCGAAGTAGCTGACCAAAGCCATCAACACGGCGAACGCAGCCCATAAACCGATCTTCGTCCACAACTGCGTCCAGACGACCGACTGGAAGCCCAGCTGGCCGTACCACATCAGATCCGTGACGAAGTGATCGAGCCCGAAGAGCAAGGCCAGGACCAGCACCACGACCACAACCACGCCGATGAAGACCTTCGTGCCCTTGGAGGCCGGCTTCGGCTGATAGCTCGCACGACGCGTCAGGCGCGGGTTGCCGTTGCGCGGCGGCCAGAAATCACTCGTTTTGAAGTTCGTGCGCTTGCGGCCGGCATGGCCGTCGTCGTCGCCATCGGTATGGATGTGCAGAATTTTAGGGTCATCGTCATCGTCGTTCTGGCGGTAACGGTTGGAGCCATTGCGCGGGTCCGGGAACCCGCCGAAAAAGTCGAAGAAAGACATGCCTCAATCGTAGCGAAAGGTGTCGCCCGTCACCTTTGAGCGAAGCCGGTAAACCAGCGATAATCAAAATCATCGAGAACCGTGAAATTAGACAAGACCAACTTGACCGTCCTTCTCCTTATAGTGGTCAGCATTGAAGGTCGTGCGTCGACACAATCGCCGCAATCTCAATACCGGAGGAAACATGGAAAACATCACGGAACCAGGCGCGGCGAAGGCCGATGACGCCACTGGGACGACCACGAACGGCGCACAACGCCAAGGTGTCGTCAACGACAACAATCACGCGTCGGTGGAAGGCAAGGCGCAACGGCTTTCGGGCAAGCACCGGCTGGTCACCGCGTTCACGTTCTTCTCCATGTTCTTCGGGGCCGGCAACCTCATCTTCCCGCCGCTGATGGGCGCCCAGGCGCAATCCGCGGCGCTGCCTGCCACCATCGGGTTCATCGTCTCGGCCGTGGGCCTGCCGATCCTCGGCGTGCTGGCCGTCGCCTCGGCGGGTGGCTTCGAACACCTCGCCTCACGCGTCTCCCCCAAGTTCGCAGCCGTCCTGGCATTCGTCATCATCATGGCCATCGGCCCCTGCTTCGCCATCCCACGCACGGCCACCACCTCCTATGAGATGGCCATCACACCGTTTGTCGGCGAGAACAACCGCTTGGCGCTGCTCATTTACTCACTGGTCTTCTTCACGTTGTCGTTCATCCTGAGCCAGCACCCCGAGAAGCTCTCCAAATCGCTGGGACGCTTCATGGGGCCGCTGCTCTTGGTGCTCATCGCCGTCATGTTCGTCGCCTGCATCTTCATCAACCATGCCCCGCTCGGCAAGCCGTTCGGCGAATACGCGCATGGTTCGCTGGTATATGGGTTCATCAATGGCTACCAGACCATGGACCTGCTTGCCGCCTTGTACTTCGGCATCGTCATCTCCGCGAACATTTCGGAATTCGGCGTCACCGACACCAAGGCCAACCGCCGCGAGACCGGCATCGCGGGAACCGGCGCGGGCATCCTGCTGATCCTCATCTACGCCGCGCTTTCCTTCATCGGTGCGGTGAGCGGAACCATCAAATCCGCCAACGGCAAGAACGACACCGGAGCCACGGTGCTGACCAATCTCACCACTTCGGCCTTTGGTTCCATCGGCACCGCCTTCGTCGGCCTCATCTTCATACTGGCCTGCTTCAACGTATGCACCGGGCTCATCTCGACCTGCGCGACCTATTTCGAAGAGACATTCCCCACCGTCTTTGGCCATCCGGTCAGATACCGCGCATGGAGCGTGTTCTTCGCCGTGTTCAGTTTCATCGTCTCGAACGCCGGCCTGAGCGCCATCATCACCGTCTCGTTGCCGGTGCTTGGCGCGCTCTATCCGATGGCCATCGTCCTGGTATTGCTCAATCTCGTGCAAAAGCCCTTCTCGTCCAAGTTCCCGCGCGTCTACTTCTGGACGGTGCTGTTGGTGGCCATATTCACCATCTTCGACTGCATCGTCAAACTGCTGGCTGTTTTCGGGCTTTCGGTGACATCGGTGAGCAACGCTTTGGCCGCCCTACCACTTTATAACGCCCAACTCACTTGGCTCATCCCCGCAACCACAGGCATCGTCATCGGCATCATCGACAGCCTGATCCGGCGCAAATAGCAATTATTCTGAAGCCTTTGAAAGGTGGGCTTGTCCATACATCCAAAGCCATCACGCTGATCGAATCATTCCCATGGAAGAGATAACCCTCTATTGATTGGAACGCTCATGAAGGCAAAGATAATATTTTATTATTATCAATGACTCCTAATTCGGTTATTTTCCAATTTTTATTCGATTAAATTAGCTTTTCCGTAGGTTTTTGCTACGCTAAAGGCATGTGCACGAAATCAGAGGACTCTATTTCAGTTTCTGCTCCTCTTCTCAGATTCAAGAAAACGACTCCATTGCTGGCAAAAACACATTCAGACAAAAAGCATAAACCCGATGACGCACGTTCTTCGGACGCAACCCTCGCAACCGCGAAAAACTCCGCCCCTATGCACTATGCAATCGCGGAGCAACTCGCCGTGGACATCATAGAAGGCCGTTGGAAACCCGGCACGAACATCACCCTCAACGACATCCAGCAGAAGTTCTCCATTTCGCGTACCGTGGCCCGGGAAGTAGCGCATACACTGGAATCGGCGCACGCTGTCGTCATCAAAAAGCGCGTCGGGCTCATCGCCCAGGATCTTGACAACTGGCTTTCGCTCGACACACAGGTCATGCAATGGAAACTCCATTCCAGCTATCGCAAGCAGCAGCTGCTGACCCTGACCGAGCTGCGTCTGGCCGTGGAACCGTTCGCGGCGGCGGACGCCGCGTTGAAAGCCCCACTCGAGACCAAGGCCCTGATGCCGGTCATGGCCATGCAGCTGAGGAAAGACGGGGAATCCGGCAATCTCGAGGAATTCCACAAACTCGATATCCGCTTCCATGACGAGGTGCTCACCAGCAGCGGCAACGAATTGTTCTCAGCCCTCTCGCCTCTGGTCAATATCGTGCTGGCCAGCCGCGTGGAACAAGGTCTTTATCCGTCAAAACCAAGGCCGGAGGCCTTGGACGCGCATGACGAGGTCGCCGACGCGATATGGAAAGGCGACGCCGAAAAAGCCAAAAAGGCCATGACCCTTATCGTCGACGAGGTGCGCACCACGACAGAAAGCGCGTGAATCCTTCAAAAGCAGGCGAAACCCCATAGACATTCGCATAACTGTCTTTTGGCGCAGTGAACGCCATCCGCGCTTACGGTAATGCCTGCCTACGCCTCAAACATAAAGGGTGCTGTCCTCCAAATCAGAGAACAGCACCCTTTTACCTTTTCATCCCGGCCTCTTACGGTTCATGTCCGAACAGCTCGGGCGCGAACCTTGGAACCAATACGGAGGCCGGTTGCGAATCAGGCGATGACGCCCAACGCGTTGAAGATGCACAGCGCGATGAAAGAGACGATGCCGCCAAGGGCGTTGACCGTCGTCAGATACTTCAACCCCTGCTTGGTGTTGAGGTTGAACAGCGAGGTCATCATCCAGAAACCGCTGCAGTTGACGTGCCACAGCACCATGGAGCCGGCGCAGATGGCCAAGGTGGCCACGATCGGCGACAAGGCGAGCGCACCCATCATCGGGTTGATGAGCGATGCGGAGATCATGACGGCGATGGTCATCGAACCGGTCGCGCCCATGATGACGGCGGCCAGGACGAACGGGATGATGATGGCCGGGATGTGCATGCGGACGATCATCTGACCAAGCTGCTTGACCACGGCGTTGTCCTGAAGGATGCCGCCCAAAGCGCCGCCCATGCCGATCATGATCAGGGTGTCGATCGAGATCTTCATGGCGCGCTTGACCCAGCTGTTCATGGAGATCTCCAGGGTGGAGGACTTGTCGGTCAGACTGGAATCATCCTTCTGCGCGTTCTTCAGCACCGTCGACTTACGTCCGATGATCAGCAGCGCCACCAGGATGACGCCGACGAACAGGGCGAAAGTGGTGTTGCCGATGGAGCTGAAGAAGGTGTAGGTGGACGAACCCTTCTTGCAGAACATCTCGCCGATGGATCCGGCGCCGATGAGCACCAGCGGGACCAACAGCGGCATGAACGACAGGAACGTCGAAGGAGCGCCCTCTTCCTTGATGCACATCTCCTCGACCGTGGCGTCTTTCGGGGCCTCTTCATATTCACTGGCGAACTGGGGGTTCGCGGGAATGTATTCAGCCCTGGAAAGGAACGGCTTGCTGATGAAATAGGTGACGATGAAGGCGATGAGGCTGATGATGATGCCCCAGATCATGACCTGGCCGACATCGGCGCCGAAAAGGGCCGTGACAGCCAGAGTGCCCGGGTGGGTCGGGACCAGACCGTGCGTGACGGTGAGGCCGAGGCAGACCAGCGGGGCGACAAGCGCCATGCTGATGTGCTTGCGCTTGCCGATGATCGCCGTGATCGGGGCGGTCAGCACTTCGGTGACGTTGCCGAAGACCGCGAGGGTCATCGTGAACGCCGCGGACGACGGCGCCAGTTCCAGGTGCTTGCCACGGAAAAGCCTGATGAAGAAGTTGGTGATCTGCGTGGCGGCGCCGGTATCCTGGATGCCCATCGCGATGATGGCGCCGAAGATGATGGTGATGCCGATGCTGCCCAAGGTCGAGCCGAAGGACTTATTGATCTTGTCCATTGTGTCGGCGAGATTGCCACCCAACGTCAATCCCAGCAACAGCGCGATGACGAACAGCGACATGACAGGGTTGATTTTCAGTTTGACGGTGAACAATACCAGCAATACCACCGCAATGATCAAAATGATCAGAAATACTGCAGGACTCATGATGTCCCTTCCTTACTTATAGGAATTTATGGATTTACGAAATGGAAGCGCTTTATTCGGCCACGCCCGCCTTTTCCATCGCGTCACGGGTGGTCTTATAGGCATGGGAGAACACCCATTCCGGCGATTCCTTCCAATAGTCGGGACGGAACGTCTCGATGGACACCACTCCGCTGTAGCCGATCCGCTTCAGCACCCGCAGGAAGTCCTGCAGATCGATGTCACCGGTTCCGCAGAAGCACCTGTTGGTCTGCGTGAGCCCTTCCATCGGGCGATCGTCCGCATCGTTGATATGGACGTCGAAGACCTTCTTGGGGTCCGCCAGCTCCATCACGGAGAAATCCTGCAGTTGGTGATAGAGATAGAGGTTGCAGGCATCGAAGACCAAGCCGACGTTGTCCTTGTCGACGGCGTTGACGATGTCGGACGCCTGTTCGACGGTGCGGATGGAGCTGTATTCGTGACCCACCGACTCGAGGCACAGCTTGACGTCGTACTTCGCGGCCATGTCGCCGAGCTTCTTGAGGATACGGACGCAATTGGCAAAAATCGTCTCCCAAGGGGTGTCGTAGATGCCCTCGACCTCCGGGTTGCGGTGCAAGGGCGCGACGACGATGAACGTCTTGGAGCCAATGCGCTGGGCCGTCTCGCAGCCAAGCTGGAAGTCATCCATGACCTCCTGGTGCTTAGCCGGGTCGTCATGGTCGGTGAACAGGTCCTCATAGATGTACAAGGCGTTCATGGCATGAGGACGAACCCTGCTGTGCTTGAAGAAATCAGCCAGCTCGTCGACCGAATGGTCCTTCAGGTAGTTCCTGAGCATGTCGAGCCTGATCTCGATGGCGTCGAAACCATATTTCTCGGCCAACTCAAGATCGGTCTGCAGATCGGAACAATCCCTTGCGGTCGCTTCATTGAAACCTATTTTCATGTCTTTCCTCACTTCTGATTGGTACGGATCGGGAACTTGATCGGCTCATCGCTCTTGGTGCTCTGATAGATGGCGGTGAACAGCTCCACCGTCCTGCGGCCCTCATAGCCATCGACCAAAGGCTGGGTCCCATTGGCCACGGCGCTGAGGAAGTCCTCGATCTGCAGCCGATGGTAATAGCGCATGGAATCGACGCTGTTGAAGAAATCGCTGTCTTCCTTCTTCCAGACCTCCTGCTTGTCGGCTTCGCCTTCCACCGTCCACAGATCGTTATACGGAGGCTCGGTGATCGAGGAGACGCCGGCGATGAACATCGCGCCGCCGTCGGTCTGCACACCGATCGAGGCACCGTTCTCGCCGTAGACATGGACCTTGCCGTAAAGGGCGGGGTTCTGGGAATTGCTGACGACGATGTTGCCCAATCCGCCGTTCTTGAACTTGACGACAGCCACGGCCGTGTCCTCGACCTCGATATACGGATGGTTGAGGTTGCGCCATACGCCATAGACCTCATCCACCTCGCCCATGTACCAAAGCAGCAGATCCAGCTGATGCGGGGCCTGGTTGACGAGGACGCCGCCGCCTTCACCATCCCAGGTTCCACGCCAGTCGTCACTATCGTAATACGCCTTGTCGCGCCAGCCCAGCATGCGGACCGCGCCGAGCACCGGCTTGCCAATCTTGCCGTCGTCGATCGCCTGCTTCATGCGCATGCAAGGACGATAGAAGCGACGCTGGCAGATCACACCGACCTGCTTGTGCGTTTTCTCGGAGGTGGCGAGGATGGCATCGCAGTCTTCCAGCGAGGAGGCCATCGGCTTCTCGATCAGTACATTCGCCCCGGCTTCCATCGCGGCGATCGCGGGCTTGGCGTGGGCGGGATGCGGGGTGCAGATGCTCACCACATCGATGTGTTCCTTTTCCACCATCTCAGCCACATCATCGTAAGCGTGGACACCATATTTGGCCGCGTATTCGCGTGCCTTGTCGATATTGCGGCTGCAAACGGCCGCGAATTCAGAATTTTCCAGCTTCATGAACGCTTGGGCATGGAAATCGGTTACCTTGCCGCAACCGACGATAGCGGTTCTCAATTTGCTCATTGTTTTCTCCTTTGAAAAATAATTGATAATTATGCAGTTTTGAATTCTTGCAATCGAATATTCATTGCGATAATCAATTCTCCACTGGCGCTCCTTTCATGTCGTCCTGCGATTTTCGCACCGCGTAAAGCCTCAAACACCGGAATGGGATCGGCACCATTCCGACATGTTCAACGCGGCTTCATCGCCCACATTTTCAAACATTGGACCCCAATCTCTCGGCTTCATATCCTTTGATAAGGTCGATCGCCCGTTTTTCGACTTCCCCAGGCGTGGCATCGATCGAGATAGCGGCGCCCGGTTCGTCCTCGGCCAGGGGCTCGAGATCGCCAAACTGACTCGGCAACAATGACGTCGGCATGTAATGCCCCGTGCGCTGAGCCAATCTTGACGCGATCAGATGTTCGGAACCGACCAGATGAATGAAAAAGACATCGACGTTCTTGCGTAACACATCACGATAGGAACGCTTCAGAGCCGAACAAGAAACTACAGTCGACTCCCGTTTCCCCTCGTGTTCGACGATCCATCCGTTGATGGCTTTCAGCCAAGGCCAACGATCCTCGTCAGTCAGCGGAATGCCATGGCTCATTTTCTCGACATTGGCCGGGGAATGGAAATCATCGCCTTCAGCCATGACGAATCCCAATTGATCCCGTATAGCCTCGGAAACAGTAGTCTTCCCGCATCCAGAAACGCCCATCACGACAATGTGAATGCTCATGCCATCTCCTTATATACACGAACAGACCTGGTATGTACTATATTAATCACATCATATCAATCTGTCAAAAGAAACTACCAAAAAAATATTAAATACTCTTTTTAACATACAACTTGAGTCAGGGTCATCGATTTTAGCTAGGTAATCTTGACGGCGACCCACAAGATTCCAACCCGCAGGATGACGCCGAAAGACATTTTTAAGAAAAACGTTTTATTTTTGAAAGCGAATGTTCCATGCCGTTTTGTTCCGATACAGGATGAAGCTTTCACCGCTGGAAAAACAAAACATTGCCTCAACACATGCATAGACGACTTTGTCCGTGTCTTAAAAACTCAAAGAAAAACGAAAATCCGCCGCATCGCGTTGGTCATCCCAGGCCTAAAAATGACTCAATCCCGGATTCACCAAGCCGGGAAAATCAAAACCCGGGCCTCACGAGGCGATTGATGCCCGCCATGCGTTCACGGCCTTCGCGGCTTCCTCAATAACATGTTCTGGCGAGGCGTCAATCGACACCTCAACGCCCTCTTCACCCGGTTGCAGGGACTCCAAATCCGCAAACTGGCTGGGAAGCAGAGAGACCGGCATATAATGGCCTTTGCGCTGCCGCATCCTCGAACCAATCAAGTCCTGGGAACCCACCAGATGAATGAACAGGACATCCAGGTCCTTACGTAATACATCACGATAGGCGCGTTTCAGCGCGGAACAGGAGACGACAGTGGACACGCCCTTGGCGTCCTGCTTGCGCATCCATTGGTTGATGGTCTTGAGCCAAGGCCAGCGATCCTCGTCGTTCAGGGGGATGCCGTGGCTCATCTTGTCGACGTTGGCCTGGGGATGGAAGTCGTCGCCTTCGGCCATCTGGAAGCCGAATTTGTCGGCGAGCGCCTGGGCCACGGTGGTTTTCCCACATCCGGAAACGCCCATGACGATGATGTGTGTGCTCACGGCCTATCCTCCTGTTTGTTCTTATCCCCCACTTTAAAAACCCACAAAAGGACAGTCAACGCGGTGTCAGTATTTGCCTTACCTGACGTTAAGGATTGGGGGATCATCCATTAAACCATTCCTCGGAATGGACCACCAACAGCAAGGCCGGATGGCTCATGACAATCACCATCCGGCCTTGTTCGTCAATCACCGGTCATCCCAGCATTTCAGGCTTGGAAATCATACCTGTCAGTCCGTGTCGTCCTTGGCGATGGCGCCGGTGGCGTGACCGATGGCGCGCAGGCCATGGTAGATCACCAGCACCGCGACGGTGCCGATGGCGATGCCGTTGAACTTGACGCCCGAGATGGCGAAGCCGAAGTCGGCGATGCCGATGATCATGGTCACGGCGGCGGTCATGTTGTTGAGCGGCTTGCCGAAGTCGACGTGGTTGTCGACCCAGATGCGCACGCCGACCATGCCGATCATGCCGTAAAGCAGGGTGGTCACGCCGCCGAGCACACCGGCGGGAATCGTGTTAATGATGGCGCCGAACTTCGGGCACAGGCTCAGGATCAGGGCAAAGGCCGCGGCGCACCAGTAGGCGGCGGTGGAATAGACGCGGGTGGCGGCCATCACGCCGATGTTCTCGCCGTAGGTGGTGGTGCCGGAGCCGCCGCCGAAACCGGCGATGGTGGTGCCAAGGCCGTCGGCGAACAGGGCGGTGCCGATGTGGTCGTCATAGTTGCGGCCGGTCATCTGCGCGACGGACTTGACATGGCCGACGTTTTCAGCGATCAGGACCATGACCACAGGGATGAACATGGGCAGCACCGAGAAATCGGCCTGCGGCAGGTGGAAGTGCGGGAAACCGATCCACGCGGCCTTGCCGACCGCCGCGAAATCGACCTGACCGCGCAGGCAGGCGTAGGCGTAGCCGACCAGCACACCGAGCAGGATGTTCAGGCGGCCAAGCAGGCCTTTGAAAAGCACCGCGATGAGCAGGACGGCAGCCAAGGTGACCACGGCGGTGTCGGGGGCCTTCTGGAAGTTGTTCCACACCGACGGGGCGAGGTTGAAGCCGATGATGGCGACGATGGCGCCATTGACCACCGGCGGCATGATGATGTCGATCCATTTGACACCGGCGAAGTGCACCAGCAGGCCGATGAGCGCCAGCAGCATACCAGTGACCATGATGCCGAAGCTGGCCACGGCGATGCCCTTGTGCGCGGTGGTGACCGCGACGATCGGGGCTATAAAACCAAATGAGCTACCCAAATAACTGGGTAGCTCATTTTTATTGATCAACAGGAACAACGCCGTCGACATCGCCGTGAAGAACAACGTCGTGGATGGATCGAAGCCCGTCAATATCGGAACCAGGAACGTCGCGCCGAACATCGCGATGACGTGCTGGGCACCGATGCCCGCCGTGCGTCCCCACGTCATGCGCTCATCGGGGTCGACCACTTCTCCGGGGTTCAACGTCTTGCCGTCGCCATGCAGTTTCCAGGTGAACATGTTGCTCATCCTTGACTCTCCTTTTGGGCATACTTCCGCCACTAATTGAAAATAGAGGATTCACCGCGCGGCTTTGCTTTCACTTTGCTTCCGTCGCGCGCCTTGGGACATTTTAGCGACCCCTTTGACATCGGCGTGTCGGATCTCTCAAGCGATAATCAGCTCCTCTAAGAGACAACTGACGTTGTTGGAGGTCGGGATATGCAATGTTCGGGACGCTCCTTGGCCGCTCGGCCGTGTCTTACGCCCGAACATTGCATATCCCGACCTCCAACACTCAACACATTCTGACTGCTGAAGCAAACTTTGAACTTACAGATGCGGAGTCACGGACTGAACCACATCCACCAAGTCGCCGTTGGAAAGGTAGGGGCGCTGGAACTCACGCCACGGGTCGACCTTGATCATCCAACGGCCGGTGTCCTTGTCATAGACGGGACGGGCGGTCTGCTCGTAGCGGATGCGCTCGTCGGTGCGGCCGGTGTTCGGGTCGCGGCGGGAATAGTGCAGGCAGGTGCAGTTGGTGATGGTCCAATTGTCGCTGTCGGCGCGGCGCAGGAACTCCTCGTCGGAAAGATCCTCGAGGGTCAGCATCAACGAAAGCATGAAATCGCCGTGGGTCACCGCGATGACCGACTGGGCCTCGGCGCGACGGTTGAGCGCCGTCAACAGGTTGTGGACACGGTTCTCAGCCACGTCGGCGATGGATTCGCCGGCCGGCGGACGCCAATAGAGCGGATCGGTTTTCTTGAACATCCAGTTACGCTCGTAGTTGTTCTTGAACACCTCCTGGGTCACGGTGCTGATCTCGCCCCACGAACGCTCTCGCAACACGCGGGTCTCCTCCCACTTGGCCTTGGGAAGCGCCATGGTCGCCGCGGTCTCGCGCGTGCGCACGTAAGGAGAAACCAGATAGCGGTCGAAGAGCTGCTGCTGCTCGACCAGCCAGCGGCCGATGCAATAGGCCTGCTTGCGCCCTGTCGCCGTGAGCCGCCACGAGCGGTCTGGCACCGTAACGTTGTCCTGCTTATAGAGGGAATTGTCGCCATGCTCCCCTGCCTTGACAATGACGTTCGCCTCCGATTCACCGTGCCGGATCACATACAAATCCAATGGCATACCCATCTGCCAAACCTCGTTTTCGTTTGTCTTCGATCAATCTTCGTTATTCATCTTCAACCCATTATCGCACAAGGCGTCCGATGAAGGCCAACGGCGAAACAGAATGAAGAATGCATGAATTTCAAGACATGAAACGAATCGAGAAGATCGATAGAGGTATTGCCTTTTCAAAACAAATCAACATTGCACATACGAGCAGCAACAAAAAACGCTTTCTCACATTCCTGTAATACTTTCGCAGGAATGTGAGAAGAAGCGTTTGCGGGCTTATAGTCCGTTACGATCTCACGAATCGCAGACCAGGCAATCAGCCCTCAATGGCGATCTGGTGCTTGGTCTCGACCTTCGGCTGCGGCTGCACCTTGGCGATCTCGAGGCTCAACGTGCCGTCCTTGTAGCTGGCGTGAATGTCGGATTCCTTGACCTCGTCACCAACGTAGAAGCTGCGCGAGCAAGTGCCGGCGTAACGTTCACGGCGCAGCCACTTGCCTTCATCGTTCTTCTCGTCATGGTTCTCGTCGCGCTTGGCGGAGACGGTCAGATAGCCGTCATGCAGCTCAAGGGCGATGTCGTCCTTGTTGAAGCCAGGCATGTCGATGGAGACGTCGTAGGCCTTGTCGGTCTCGCGAACATCGGTCTTCATCATGTTGGCCGAAGAGATCGGGTTACCCATGCGGGAGCTGGAATCTCCCCAGCCGGCGAAGAACGGATCGTCGAACATATCAGAGAACGCATCATGCATCAAAGCCGGAAACATAGCCATAATCAATACTCCTAAGTATTTGAGGCAAGCCGTGACGCCGCGGCCGGAAGCCGAACCGGCCGGTGACGAGACGCTCCGGAACCTTGCGGCTCCAAGTCTTTATCTTGTCACTTAGTCCAACCGATATTCCCGCTCTCGCTTCCCAAATTTAACCTGCAGTGAACAAAACTTGAGTCTCCTTGACTCAACTTTTGAAAATTGATTCTGGAAAAGGCCGGAATCACCTAGAACCCGCAGTAACTATTTGCCAAAATACCTGCAAACATAAAGAAACGGACCATCGCCATTCACGACGACAGTCCGTTCCCAAGTTTATGCACTACGGCAAGCAGTGCGCCTATTCGCCTTTATATGGGTAGTCACGACGATGCTTCGCCCGGTATTCACGGACACGCTTGACCTTGTTCTGCCGGTTGAACTCGATGACCGACACACCGTCGAACGCGTCTTCCTTGCCGTCGCGGTTCTTGGCGGCAAACATCCAGAACACGGTGATCGACGGCTGGCCCTCACGGCCGCGGGCGTGGGTGAAATTGGCGATCCGCCAAGTCGAGACCACTTGGTCGTCGAGGGCATCCTCGATCCAGTGGTGCATCTGGTTGCGGTTCTCGTAGATATGCCCGTTGCACTCCTCATAGACGCAATCGGGCGCGAAAATCGCGTCGAGCTTGTCGAAATCGCGTGTCACCCACATATTGAAGTACTCGGAAATGGCACGCTCACGCCGCCGTGCCCTCGGAATCGATAACGTCACTGTCGCCATGACTTCAATCATACGCTATACAAACAGCGCGATGAGGCCTAAATAAGAATTTTTCTATGAAATTTACGACATCGAAACACAAGCGCCTGAACACTTTGCGGGAATAAATCCTAATGATTTTCCTTATTCTGCGATAATCAGTCCCAGCAATCGGCGACTCACGAAAGACGATCGCTAAGATAGTCCCGCAACACCACGGCTTGGTTGTGCTCCGGATCCTTGGCCCCATAAAGCAAAGTGACCTTCGGCTGCGTGCGGCATATCTCGACCAGCTTGCCAACCGTTTCCGTATCGGCGTCCAATTCTTTGCGATACTTATCCGCGAACTCATCGAATTTCGCGGGATCATGGCCAAACCATTTGCGCAACTCGGTAGTCGGACCAATCTCCTTCAGCCACAAATCAAGCTTCGCGTTCACCTTCGAAATGCCGCGCGGCCAAAGTCTGTCGACCAACACGCGATAACCGTCCGAATCCTCAGCCGCTTCATATATCCGTTTCAACGCAATCGTCATGTCCGCTCCTTCGGCTTTTATGCCTCAGCGTAGCGCAAACGTCATCAAAACGACAGAGGTAGGGAATGTCCGTGAATCGAAGTTTTGTGATACACACTGAAACCCTTTAATAGCGGTGTGATCATCCTCTGCCTGCGACCTCAAGATTTTCCGATACAAACAAGATTGCCTCGGTGCTCGTGCCGGAATCCCCTCACACACGCACCGAGACAATCGAAAAAAACTAACAGACGTCAGCTCATCAGGAAATCAAGGACGTTCATACCAGCGTCGGTTTCCGCGCGATAGAGTTCGGTGTAGCCGCATTGCGTGCAGCTGACGGTGATGAACTTCTTGTTCTGCACGTTGAAGAGCTTGGCGAATTCGCCGCCCGTCGCCTGGAATTGGTCGGAAGTGTAGTGCTGGCATCCGCACTTCTCGCATACGTACTGTTTCTGTTCCATCGTTGGACCTTTCGTTATATTTGCACATCTCTCAATAGTCTATCTAACCATAATCCCAAGGCAGAGAAAACGTATACTGCTCACAAATACATGGTCACAAAATAGGGTTCCCGAACCAGCAATCATCACTATTTTGAGCTGGTGGCTTGGCCACACACGAAAAATGGGAAGTGCCTCAACATAGCTGAAGCCACGTTGAGGCACTTTTTGCCACTGAAACATCTTGTGATAAAAGGTTCAGACCAGAACCTCGTCGATTGGCTTGTCCCCGTCATAGAAGACGACGGTCTTGCGCTTGGCGACATCCGCCGAAAGCACACGGGCGATGACGGCAGCGACATTGCCGCGCGAGGTCGCACGCTGCTCTGGCGTGGCGGGCTTGCCATCGATTAGCGTATGGTCGTCGGTCAGGACGATCTTGTCGGTCTCCGGCTCAAGCGTGAGCAAGCCAGGACCCAAAATCGTGTATTCGAGCGAGGAATCACGCAGGTGGGCGTCGGCATCATGCTTGGCCTGGGCGTACGGAACGAACGATTCCGGCCAACCCATCGCCTTCGGATCGCGGTCGGCGGTGTCGTAAGAGACCATCACAAAACGACGCACACCAGCCTTTTGCGCCGCATCCATAGCGTTGACCGCGGCTTGGTAATCGACGGCATGGGTGCGCTCGGCGTCCCCGCCACCGGCACCAGCCGAGAACACGACAGCCACGACGCCAACGAAGAGCCCCACGAAGCTGTCGACATTGGCGTGTTCCATATCAAAGACCACCGGATTCGCCCCGGCCTTGCGCACATCGTCGGATTGCGCCGGGTTGCGGATGACCGCGTCAACGCTAAAGCCCACTTCCTTCAGCTTCGGCTCGGCGAGCAGCGCCACTTTGCCATGCCCGCCCAAAATCACCACTCGTCGCTCATCAGCCATATCGGTTCCTTTCAAGAGTTTTATCGTCCATCGTTATTGATGAACCCTATTCACCCTCATCATGCCATAAAACCGATTTACGCGGACAGAACGAATATTGAACGCGCAATTGCGGAATTTAGAACTCGGTCAGCAGCTGCTGAGCATGTTGGAACCTTGATTCCATCACTGAAACGGAACGATTGTCGATGTGGCGCAACCTGGCTCGTGGAATCGCCTGCTTGACCACGGAACCCAACGTTTTAGCGTAATCTCGCGCTTCCTGCCGCGAAATGCCAAACAGATCCAATGCCTCATCGCTCGTCAATGCAGCGACGTCCACATGTTCATCTCCAAACAGCGCAAGCTGATGCCGGTCATCCGTCTCACCCTGATAAGGCTCAGGATTCAAATCGAACGCGGGCGAAAGCCGCCAATCCTTCAGCGAACGCAGGAAACCATGGTTACGCAGATGGTCGTCAAGATTGCCGATAGCCGAGCCAAACATGGCACGTTGCCAAAGCTGGCGAGTGTCAACACCAACCTGACGTGCGAACTCCACCAAGTCCAGCCAATCGCCGCCTTCGCCGTCTTTCGCCTCAAGAGCCGTCATGGCCGAAATATAGGGAATTCGTTGCAAATTTTCCGGCTGGCCGCCCTCGCCGCGGTCAAAACGTTTTGTCAGAAGAACCGTCCGCTGCTGATTATTCGAATCCTTGATGCTCGCGACACGATGCTCGGGCACATCGATTCCAGCCTGCTCGGCAAGTTCCAGCGTCACCGCTTCCCAGCCGATGACATCCCAATCATCACCGTCAGGCTTCGGGAACTTGGCCAGCCACAACGCATTACTGTCGAACACCGATGCCTTCGGACGGGCACCACCCAGTGAGCCCGTTGCCCGATAGAGCCTTCGCAAGGCGGTATCGTCGACTTCCCGATTCTCCTCGACCGCATCGGCCGTGTTCAGCAATCCCGATAAATCCGTAAGTACCGGAACACCTTCATTACTTGCGAGCGCCTTCCCATCTGCGAAAAATCTGACCGCACCCTGGCGGGTCACATCATTGACGCCCAACAGATATTCGGATTCCGGCAGATTGCGCCTCTTCCGGTTGCGCTCGAGCAGTTTTCTACCCCACCGATCGGGAGCGGCGTCGGAAAACGGCCCCAACCCAGCGAACACGAACGGCGAAAGCGAACGAGGAAGGCTGGGAGCAAAGTCGAACGATTCCGGGCTATCGACGTAATCGGAGCTGTATCTGAAAGTGGAACTAGGGCCATTGAAATACAGGGTTCCGGCAGTCATTTCCTCGCCGCTCTCAACAGTCGTACGGACTTCAACTTGTCGCTGGTTCATAGCGCCACCTCCGTTCTTTTTGCATATAGACCGGTTTATTCAACTACTATTGTTCGTTGCCTCAACAAGACAACTACCAGTCTAATGGGCCTTTGTCTACATTCGGAAATAAATCCTGATTCCTGCATCCACCCTGCAGGATTCTAAACCTTCTCTTATCTGAGTAATTATGTCCTGATTACTTCTATAGTTCGAGAAAATAGATTCTTTAATTCCTTATTTGGGATATTTCTTACGCCCCTCTCACACGCTTGGTCAAAACTAAGCCTTCTTATTGTTTTCATCTAAAAACTTATTTCGATTAGCGCACACGCTTGGGCAGAATCTGGGCGGCTCGAACCATGCCCAAGTCATGCGAATAGGGATCAGCCGCCTTGACCATGTAATCGGCCAGCTGGAGTATTCGTGCAACAGTAATCAGCGCATCAGAACGCACCGGTCGCCCGTGCTCGAGATTGGTCACGGTAGTCTCGCTAATCCCCGCACGCTTCGCCACGTCGCTGACCCGCAGCCCCAGCAACTTACGTTGCGCTGCGAAGTGCTCTCCGATAATCCGCAAGTCCCGTTTCGTAGTGGTCGGCGTATATTTCATTTCTCACCTAACAACTTAAGCATTAGAAACCTATTGATTAAATAGATTATACTATAACAAACTAATGCTAAAGTTAAAAGTGACGTCCACTCTCAAGCGGTACAAAATCTTCATTTGATTACGCTGAAACTATTTTTCCATGAGCGTCACATTCATAAGAATGGTCATATAAGTATGTTGGAGAAATATCGATAGTGTCGTTTTGCCACGTCGGAATGCCATGCACAACCTTGACATCTTTAAACACCTTTTCATCTCGCAAGGGTTCAAAGGCCGGGACTTTGTCAAAGAGTTTCGTAAAGTCACAGATCCGTGTTTCACCAGTGGAAAAGGAGACCAGCATAATGTGATCATCGGTCACACGTACGGATTCAATTTCCATTTCCGCTGTAGGAGCATCTGCATACACAATGCCATCTTTTTCAAACACTGGATATCTCCTTACGAAAGCGACTCAGCTTATTCAAGCAAACAGAGACTTACTAGTTCCTCAGCACTCCATGCCATTCATATTCATATAACATTAACCAAGTTCACACCTGCTTGTAATGCTCATTGTAAAGGAAATCTATAGTTCCGGAGAAATCTTTCCTGATATCCTCTATAATCGAAAAGTCACTGTGAATCGTATTGTTTCACAATACAACCTTGATTTATGACGTCTGAAAAGAGAGCAATTATGATGACACGACACAATTTCTCTCCACTGATGACTGTCAAAGGACTCGCAGGGCTGCTGTATCGGATGGGGCGCACCTTCGATGGGCTCAATACCTCACGGATGGCGACCGAAGATTTTCTGCGGACCGGCAATCCCCAAGTTGTTGGATCTCGCAACGTACGCACTGTTGTGCGATTTGAAAGACGCGTCCTCTTACGTTATTGAATATGATTACTCGACCCAACCTATGAATCTGGCTTGGTTCACTGGTATCAACGCGAAAATGACACGAACGGCGGCGATGGAGCCTGGCGTGTTGAGAACGGCTGAAAACGTCATCGTCTCTATTCGCCGAGGCACTTACACTCCGTCGGTGCCTTCCGCTGCGGCAATCGAGGAAGAGCTAAATCAGGTTTCGAATAACGGGATTGCCTCGTCTCTGGACACAACCAACGGTACAGCATCTCTGGAATCTTCGCAAACGCTTAATCGCGCATCCCACTTATTCGCAACCTTAACAAAAATGCAACCCTTCGGAGACGGCAATAAACGCACTGCACTACTTGCTGCAAATGGTCTACTGCTTAAACTGTGCTCGTCTGATGTACTTGCAGTACCAGTGGAGCCGCCTGATTGCGAAACATTCAACGACAAGCTAAGCGCTTGGTATCTGGATGATGACCCGTCTGTTATCGGCTGGCTTGCGGATTGGAACCGTACGAATCCAACCGACTGAACGACCATAAGAATGACGAAGTGGCCCGGTATCAGAAATATCGGGCCACTTTTAAAGTCAGACTAATATCAGCTCACACGTTGAATTTGAAGTCTACTATGTCACCGGGCTGCATCACGTAGTCGCGGCCTTCCTGGCGGAGCTTGCCTTCTTCCTTGATCTCGTTCATGCTGCCATTGGCGGCGACGAAATCGTCGTAGGAGACGATGTCGGCCTTGATGAAGCCACGCTCGAAATCGCTGTGGATGACGCCGGCGGCCTGAGGGGCGGTCCAGCCCTGATGGATCTGCCAGGCGCGCACCTCCTTGACGCCAGCGGTGAGGAAGGTCTGCAGGCCGAGCACGTCGAAACCGACACGGGCCAGCTGGTCAAGACCGGATTCCTTCAAACCGGCATCGGTAAGCATCTCGCGGGCATCGGCCTCGTCGAGGTCCGTCAAATCGGACTCGAACTGGGCGTTGAGGAAAATCGACTGCGCGGGCGCGACGGAATCAGCGAGCTGCTTCTGGAAATCCTTGTCACTCAGCTCATTATCGTCGACGTTGAACACGTAGATGAACGGCTTGGCGGTCATCAAGTGCAGGTCGTAGATGTCGGCCTTGTCGATCTTGCCGGCGGATGCGGCGTGGTCGATGGTCTCCCCTGCGCTCAGAATTTCCTTCGCCTTCTTGACAGCATCCATATATTCCTGCGTAACCTTTTTGCCGCGGAATTCCTTCTCGAGCTTCGGCAGCGCGTTCTCGATGGTCTGCAGATCGGCAAGCATAAGCTCTGTGTTGATGGTGTCGATGTCGTCGGACGGGTCGACCTTGCCGTTGACGTGGACGATGTCGTCATCCTTGAAGGCGCGCACGACCTCGCAGATCGCGTCGGCCTCGCGGATGTTGGCCAGGAACTTGTTGCCCAGGCCCTCGCCCTCTGAGGCGCCCTTGACAATGCCGGCGATGTCAACGAAAGTGACTGTGGCCGGCACGATCTTCTCGGTGCCCACCAGCTTGGCGAGCACGGGCAAGCGCTTGTCGGGCAGCGGCACGATGCCGGTGTTGGGCTCGATGGTGGCGAACGGATAGTTTTCCGCAAGCACGTTGTTGCGGGTCAGGGCATTGAACATGGTGGATTTGCCGACATTGGGCAGACCGACGATTCCGATAGTTAAAGACATATCTCAAGTCTACCGGCGAACCGGACGTTATCGGATTGCAGATTCGATGACACGATGAACCGTTCATCACAACTGCGAGTCTGGTTATCTAAATCACGAAAATATCAGAGAACAATGCTCAAATCGAAGCAAGGCCGCATCGCTGACGTAATATTACCAGTTCAACAATGCCATAAACAAAACAAACCTTGCCAACGTGGCAAATCCTCTCAACCAAGGCTGAAAACACTAAACCAATGACTCGTTCATTTTGTTCATTACCGTAGAATTCTGACGTAAATAAACTAAACCGAAATTCTACAGCAAACTCAATCTTGCGGAGGAACGAATGCCTCGAAAATGAAGTAGTCGAAACCGTCACGGCATTGAGCGAGTTCCTCGGCGCTGCGCGGGGTCCAGGCCACCGGAATCGTACCCAACGCACGCGCGGCACGCATCGACGGCGAATGGCCACCATGCCAGTCATAGGCGATAAAATCAGGACGCGAGACCCAGTTGAAGCCGAGTTTTCCGGCAATCCACGACAACGCGCCATCGATGGATTTGAACGAAAATGGCCCGGAAGCCGCGAGTTGCCCGCGGAAGACCTCGGGATGATTGTGGCGATACCAGCCCATGGCCATCGGGTTGAAGGATTCCACCACATACGGGCCGTCATAGGCACGCAAAAGAGCATCACCACTTTCCATCAGCAAGCGTTGGCGAGCGCCCCAGGCGTTGCCTTCGAACTTGTATTCGACGATGATCGGCACACGCCCGGCGACGACCTTGAGCACATCGGAGAACAGCGGAACATGCTGGTACTTGCTCTGCTGCGGCAAGGGCATGATCTTCTCCGCCTCCACTTCGGCGGGCGTGAGGGCCTCGGCTTTCGCGTCGCCATAGACGCTGGGGTTCGGGAACAGCGGAATATGTCGCAATTCGTCATACGTGAGGTCTGCTATACGCTGTTCGCAACCTGCCACGCGTTTCAAATCAGGGTCATGGACCACCACGACCTTGCTGTCGGCGGTGAGCTGGAGGTCGAGTTCGATGCCGTATCCGGCCTCACAGGCGGCGGCAAAGGCGGCAAGCGAATTCTCTGGTGCGATTGGCCTTTCGTCGTTTTCCAACCCGACGCCATAGCCTGCCTGACGGGCCATGCGACGCGCGAGCTGGATATAGTCGCCGTCGGTTTCCCCGTATTGCTTGGTCAACCCCGAACCGGCGTCGTGCAGGCCGCGATGGGCGTACCAGACGTCCGGCATCTGAGGAACATTGCTGGCTTTCCTGTCTTTTTGGGAACGCGGAGCCAACGCCCATGCCGCCGCTCCGGCAAGCACGACACCACCCAGCAATACCCGGGAAAGCCAGGAAGCAGAACCTTTCCTGGCCGCTTTTGGCTTGGCGATTTGCCGATTCTTGGTGCGCCTTGACATTTGTTCTCCTACCATTGCTGGAAATTCGCGTCACACATCATCGTATATGGCGTAGATGAAATACCCTGATAAATATCCGTCGCACTACAAAGACTCTGTATAAAATTGTTGTGCTTCGCGCGCCTTGCCCATCAAACTGTGCTCATCCTGCTTCGTCATATCTAGTAACACTTTGTCATACAGTATTACAACAGGTCATATCCATATGGCACGCTTCCGGTAATCCAATCTTTCAGCGACGGTCACGATGAGGGATATGGATGTGCGGCACCCTGCCCCTGACGATGACCGTCCAGGCATCGGTCAGGGTGTGGATGAAGTGCCCTTCTTGCCGTTCCGCGGCGGCGATGGCGCGCGCGGCCGGACCCATAATCGGATTGTCAAGATGCGGAACAAGACGGAAATCGACGAGATGGAGACCGGTCACGTCCTGCAGCGAAGGGGCGGCGCTGCGTTCGTCCATTTTGCCGATATAGCCGATGTCCGGACCAGCGACGACGGCACCGGCGGAAACCCCGACATACGTCTTGCCCGCGGCGACCTGCCGGACGATGATGTCGGCGGCCCCGGAACGGCGCAGCTCATGCAACAGGAAGAAGCTGTTGCCGCCACCCACCCAGATGATGTCACAAGTGGAAAGAATGTAGTTGATTTCCTTGGCACTCGCCCGCGCGACTTCGAGCAGGTGCACGCGGAAACCTGCGGCGCGCAACATCCACCGCACCCAAGGCCGCAGCAAACGGGTGATTTCCTTGTTGTCGGCCGTCGGGATATAGGCAATGCGCAGACGGGAATGAAAAGCATGGCGTTGGGGCAGCACGCTCAACAGCGAGCGGAGTGCGGGAAGAGCGCTCGACGCCAAAAGTACCCTGCCCATGTCAATCCACCTCCGATTCCTGCCATTCGTGCGCCACCTTTTCTATTATTGTGACGTCGTCAACCCGTATTTTCCTTATGATAACGCCCGGAATCAGGGATATTCCGTGAGATTAATTGCACAAAACCAGTCCCTCGTCGCCATCACAGCATTATCACTTTACAGCAATAAACCGCCTGGAAACCGCGACATTCAGCCGTTCTGGATGGCGTCCACACCCGAAATCACCGCGCCTCGGAAGCCCTGCTTCTCCAGCTCGGTGACGCCTTTGATGGTGGTGCCGCCGGGCGAGCAGACGGCGTCCTTCATCGCGCCGGGATTGGTACCGGTGGCCATGTAGAGCGCCCCGACGCCTTCGGTCATCTTGGCGGCCAACCGGTAGGCGGTCTCGCGCTTGAGGCCGTATTTCACGCCCGCGTCCGCGAGCGCCTCGATGTACATCGCGGTGAACGCGGGCGCGCAACCGGCCACGGACGAGCCGATGTCCATGAGCGCGGTGTCCACGCGCTCAATCAAAGCAATCGGCGAAAACAGGGACTCGAAAGTCTCACGCTGTGAATCAGTCAACGTATTGGCGTTTTCGGTGACGAGGATGCCCTGGTCGACCTCGATGGGCGTGTTCGGAATGACGCATTGCACATGCGCCCCTTCGCCCAGAAGCTCCTCGTAGTAGTCGAGGTTCCGGCCTGCGGCAATGGAGACGATGAATTTGTCATCGCTTTTGAGGTCGTCCAGAACGTCGGCGAGCGCCGTCTCAATCTGGTTTGGCTTGACGGCGACAATAATCACGTCCGTTGCGGCGACGGTCTCCGTGGCGCTATGCGTGGCCTCGGCGCCGATGGCGGCCGTCGCGGCTTGCGCTTTGTCAAAATGGCCGGAGTTGGCGATGATGTGGGAACCGTCGACCACTCCCCCGTTGACCAGTCCTTTGGCGATGCCTTGCGCCATGTTGCCGAAACCGATGAATCCTACCGTCACGTTTTGCGCCATAAAAACTCCTTGTAACCGAATCAATGAAAAAGGTTGCTTCCCTCAATCCTAATCCATAGGCCAAGTAAGCGCGCCTTCCCCATCAGCTACCAATCCAAGGAATCAAGCAGAGCAACTGAACGTAACGGCAGACACACCAAACAAAAGTCCCGACACGCCACCGGCGTCAACCAAGGAAGGCGACGCAAGGCGCGGCCGAACTCAGAACAGGCTCTCCAGATCCCCGCGGTCAAGGGCCGCACGGTAAAGATGCGCGAACACCGTGCCGCCGTGGTGGATGCCGTCGTGCTCGTAGGCGTTGGTGACCCAAGCGTGCGAGTTGCCCACGCGCGAAAGCGTGTCGAGCTGCATACCGGAGTCGACGTACATGTCGTCGAAATAGACGGCGGCCTGAAGCGGCACGTCGTTGCGCTTGAGCTGCGCGACATCATAGATCTTGCCGAAATGCGTGTCGGCCATGAGCACATCCATGGCCGCGCGGAACGGCCGCAGGGCGCGCTCCTCCTCGAACATCCACGGGAAAGTCGCCTCGCCGGTGAACATAAGCGGCCGGTGGTCGGTGGCGAACTCAGGATGGGTGTCGCGCACCTGCTGGGCGGCCCAACCGATGGGCTCGGCAAGCTCACCGTCGGCGTAGATGAACTCCTGAAGCGGCCAATAGAGCGGATACGACGAGGTGGCTTCCATGACGGATTCGAGGAACTGGTCGGAAAGCGGGGCGTGCATGTCCTCGGAACCGTCGCCTTGAGCAAAGGCCATGTCCAAGATCCAGTGCAGACGTTCGGGGCTCGGCTTCATGCCGAAGTCGCTGCCCAAGGTCTGCAGGCGTTCGACGGTCAACTGGTCGCCGTTGGGCAGCACGATCTTTTGTCCGGCCTGCGTCGCCCGCGAAGTCGGCTTCTTGGCGCGCTTGCCGGCAGCGAACGGGGCCAGTTTGTTGGCGACGGCCACCACGCGCTCGATGTCCTGCGGATAACGCTGGTAATACCGGTTCGTCTTGTTGACCATCCGCGTGAACGTATGCTCATAGACTTCCCGGGTATTGGCCGGAACGTGCGGAATCCCGCCGGCGGTGAAACTGGCGGCGACCCCTTCGGGATACAGCGAAAGATAAGCCAACGTCAGGAAACCGCCGTAGCTCTGGCCCAACGTCACCCATTTCCTCCCGCCGAATTCAGTGCGGCGCAAATGCTCGAAATCGCGGACAATAGAGCCAGCGAGAAAGTATTTCAGGTATTCCGCTTGGTTCGCCGCCCCTTCGATGCGACGCATGGCGTTCGAATCCACGCAGGACGAACGGCCGGTGCCACGCTGATCGGGCAGGATGACGCGGAAATGCTTGATGGCCTCCCCAATCCAGCCATCGCTCGACGGATCCAGCGGACGCGGCGAGGCGCCTCCCGGCCCACCTTGCAGAAAAATCAGCAATGGCAGATCATCGTGCACATGCTCGGGCGCGGTGACCACGCGATAGAACAGGCTCAACGACTCGCCTGTGAACCCCTTCCCAGGCGAGTTGACGCGCCAATCGAGCGGCACCTTGATGGATCGGTCCTCCACAGACAGTCCAGGTACGTAATATTTTGCCAGTAAAGTCATGTTTTCCCCCTGATAACTATGACATTCCAACGTGTTTTACTGTATACCGACTACGGAAAATACGCCAGTCAAACAACCATTATTTGACTAAAAATGTCACATGGTGGAATCACTACCAATGTCATTATACATAATGAAAAATCACCGAAACCGATTACCAGCGTAACACGGCGAACGATGCTTCTTCCAGCTTCAAATTTAAGGAAAACTATTATAACGGAAATATCAAGCCGGATATCATTCCTCAGCACGATATCGGAGGCGACCGGGCTGCGATAGGCTTGAGGCATGAGCAAGATACGGCGGTTCGGCGCATGGCTGGCGCGCAACCCGGTGGCCGGGGACTCCCTGCTGGCGCTGGTGGCGCTGTTCTTCGCCTGCATCAGCACGACCTCCGCTGAAGGCGGGCTGTGGGTCGGCTACAGCGCAAGCTGGCAGATCCTCTGGTCATGCGCGCTTATTGTTCCGCTCCTTTTCCGTCGTACGCATCCGCAAAGTGCGGCGCTGGTTTTTGCTGGCCTTGCCGTCCTGCAGCTTCTCACAGGGCCAAGCTATGTATTCGGCGATTTGCTTGCCGCAGTGATGCTTTATTCGGTTATCGTTTACGGCAATCCCGCACGCAGCAAGGTGTTTATCACCTTGGCATTTGTCATCGGCACCGCCGCGGCACCGATCATCATTTGGGGCTCGGAAGTCGGGCCACTGCAAAACAATCCTCAAAACGCAGGTGATTCGGCAAGCTGGGTCTATTATTCCTGCCATGCCGTCTACACGTCAGGCCTTACTCACTCGTGCGGAGTTAATCTTTTCGGCACCACACTTTTCCTGCTCGTCTGCATCGTCACCGTGCTCGTCGCCGCCTGTTTCATGGGCTACCGGTCGCGCATAAGGCTCGCCACCGCGTCCCTGCTGCGCGAACGCAACGAGGCGCTGGCCGCACGCGAACAGGAGAATCTCGACATCGCGCGCACCGCCGAACGCGCCCGCATCGCCCGCGACATGCACGACGTGGTGGCCCACACGCTTTCCACCATCATCGTTCAGTCCGACGGTGGCAGGTACGCAGGTGCGAAAGACCCGGCAAAAGCGCGGGAAATCATGGAGACCATCCGGCACGAGTCGCTACGGGCACAGCATGATATGGACGGGCTCCTGAGCACATTCGGCGGAACCTCACACGCCGGTTACAGTGATATTCCCGCGCTTGTGGCTCAAGCCGACACAACCGCCCACGCCGCCAACGGAAACGTAATACGCACAGTCGGCGGCACCGCCCGGCCGCAACCGGAACGGCTGAGCGACAAAGCCCAATCCGCGCTGTATCACGCCGTGCAGGAAGCACTCACCAATGCCCGCAAATATGCCGGTAAAGGTGTTACCGTTGAGGTTTCGGAAACCTGGAACGCCAACGGTCTGCATTTGACCGTGCGCGACAACGGCAACGGAGCCGCAGCAACGCTCGACGGGCATCGTCCGGGCTACGGGATCACCGGCATGCGCGAACGCATCGAGGCTGTGGGCGGGAACGTTCAGGCCGGGCCTAGGGTAGGTGGCGGGTTCGAAGTTGACATTACTTTGCCGTTTGATACAACCACGAAAATATCGCACGATACAGCGGTGTCGGTTCAGGCAATATCTTCTCCTCACACAGAAGTTTCATTGCAGACCAATGACAAAAAGGCCAATCGTCAAGTTGATAATTACGAACCTATAAATAAAGAACCCGGCAATCATCACGCCAAATCTGTTGAGATTTCAGCAAAAGGCGGCAGCGAGCGTAGCGAGCCCAATGGCATAACAACACATCACTATTCCCTCTTTGCAAACCTCTTGGCGAACAAAGGCAATTCCACAGCAAAACCGACAAACGGACAGGCATCGGTCGACCTCAACTGGGCGGAACGCCTATCAGAATTCTTCGCAAGGCACTACGTGCTGGCCGACGCCATCATCGCGTTGGTGCTGATGGCCGTCATCTTCCCTTGGAGCGTGCTGACGTTCCGGTACAACGACGGCAGCCACATCATGATGCTCGGCACCTCAGCCCATGCCTCCACACTTATGCTGAATATCGCTGATTTCGTCATCAGTTTGGTCGTGTTTGCAACCTTGACGCTTCGTCGTCGTTTCCCGCAAACTGCGGCGGCCGTTATGGTCGTTGCGGCGGCCTTCTCGTTATGTTTCCTGGAGGAGATACCGTCGGCCGTACTCTATGCGCCGCTATCGCTGTATTCGGTATGCCTTTACGGCAGAGACCACTCGCGTCGCTGGGCAAGCGTCACCGCGATCGTGGATTCCATATTGTTCGGTCTGCGTTTCAGTGGGTCGTTCGTCGGCTATCCGACGTTGGTGGATTGGGTGTCGAACCGGCAACAATACCCGGGGGTTTACGGGACGCGGGGCAGCTATCCCCACGAGATCATCGGGTTCATGTTCTTTGCCTTGGCCATGTGCGCGGTGGCGATCGGCGCCGCGCTGTGGGTGCGGGCCAGCGGCACGAACGCCATGGTGCTCGAGGCCCGGCACGAGGCGCTGGAAGCGGAATCAGCCAAAAAACAGGTTCAGGCGGCCAACAGCGAACGCGAACGGATCGGTGCGCAGATTCGCGGCGAAGTCAGCGAAACGTTGGCCGGTGTTATCGACAAAGCCGACGCGGGACTTTCCATGCTCAATACCGATGCGGCTTCGGGCGTAACCACTTCCCCGCAATCCATCACCGAGGCCTTCCGCGCCATCGGCGAGCAGGGCCGCGAAGCGCTGGCACACATGCGGGAACTGCTGCGTATGCTGCGCGAAACCGGCGGCAGCGATGACAATCTGGCCATAGCTCAGCCTTTGCTACATCCTGTAGCAGGGATGGAAAGCAAAGAATGATGGCTTTGCCGCCGCGTGTTGCTAACCTTGAAACCATGAGTGAAACACAGCCTATCCGAGTCCTTATCGCCGACGATCAGGAGCTGGTGAGGGCGGGTTTCGCCATGGTCATCGATTCGCAGGACGACATGGAAGTGGTCGGACAGGCCTCCAACGGCGACGAAGCGGTGTCGCTGAGCCTTGACTTGAAGCCGGATGTGGTGCTGATGGATGTGCGCATGCCAGGCACTGACGGCATCGAGGCGACGAAACTCATCATCGACGCGGAACGGAAAGCGAATTCTGCAGATGATACGACAGTTCCCGACAGGAAAACCCACGTCATTATTCTGACCACATTTGATCTTGACGAATACGTGATGAGCGCCATCGACGCTGGAGCCTCTGGGTTCCTATTAAAGGACACCGAACCGGAGACGCTGTTGTCCTCGATTCGTACGGTGTATCAAGGAAACGCCATCATCGCCCCGTCCGCCACCAAGCGGCTCATTGAGAAGATGGTCGACGGCGAACTGGGTGCGACGCGGGCGGCGGCGAAAAATTCTGACATCATCGGCAATACCGAAAATACTAAGAACGACAATGCCATTGCCCAAGTTCCGCAGCAAGACAACAATTCCGCAGCACTTCCTTACCACGACCCGGCGGTCGATACGCTGACCGACCGCGAGCGCGAAGTGCTGATCGAGATCGCACACGGCCTCTCCAATCAGGAAATCGCGGACAAACTGTGCATTAGTCTGCCGACCGTCAAGACCCACGTCGCCCACATCCTACAGAAGACCTATTCGCGCGACCGCGTGCAGGCCGTAGTCTTCGCCTACGATAACAAGCTGGTCTAAGCAGGTCATTGTCCAGCCAAGCGCGAGCCACACCGGTTCCGCGTCTCCGCCAATAAGAGAAATCGCTGCGATTGCCACATATCTAACCAACCAGACGAATCCATGTAATCTTTACTGTGAAACATAGTCGATTCAGAAACCATCAAATAGCCTGGTGGCGATAGATTCCAAGTAATCAATCAAGCCAACCGAGCATAAAAAGGTTCCGTTCAACTCTCATAATCAAGAAACGAACGGAACCTTTTATATCGAACGCTGCCTCAGAACGATACTGGCTTTCTTCTACGCTTCGGCAAGCGCGGCCACCGGCGGGGTCTTGACCGCCCGCCTAGCCGGGAAGATGCTCGAGACCAGAGCGGCGAGCGCGGCGATCAGCAGGACCGCACCGTTGAACTTCCAGTCGAAGAGGTAGGCCGTCTTGCCGTAGAGGCTGAAGACCATGTAGGAGCCAAGCCAGCCGAACGCCGTGCCGAGGACGACGCCGACCACGCCGGAGACCAGCGAGATCAGGAGCGCCTCGCAGGCCAGGGAGCGCTTGAGTTGGCCGCGCGTCATGCCGATGGCGCGCAGGGTGGCCGATTCGCGGGTGCGTTCGATCACCGACAGGCTCAGCGTGTTGGCCACGCCGATCAGGGCGATGAGCACGGCAACGGCAAGCAGGGCGATCAATACCTTCATGATGGTGTCGATCTGCGTGTCCCAAGTGATGCGGTCGGCGATTGGGCCGGTGACGTTGATGCCGTCGGTGGAGCCCAAGGCGCTCTGCACGGCGTCGAACGTGTCGGTGACACTTGCCGCGTTCGTGTCGAACTTGGTCAGGAGCATGTGGCCGTCGATTTGGATATTGCCGCCGGTGAGCACCGACTGGTCGACGAAGACGACCATGGAATACATGCTGGTGAGCTTGCGGTAATCGGCCTGGGTGACCTTCATCGTTGGCAACTCGATGTGGTTCTTGGAACCGTCCTTGCCAACGTTGTCGAATTTGACGGAGTTGTTCTCGAAGCTCATCTTTTTGCCGGTCTGCCCGTTGTAAAGCGGGGCGAGCACGGTGCCGGGGGCGATGGTTCCGGAAGAAATATCCGTGTGCATCACCTTCTGCAGGCTTTGCTTGCTGTTGACACCGACCAGTAGCGCGCTCACGTCGACCTGTCCGTTGCCCAGTTTCACCATCGCTGTGGCGGTGGGTGCGTAGAGCGTATCCGAAATGCCCTTGATCTTCGCGACTTTATTCGCAGTATGTTTGGTCAGACCGTTGCCTTCGGCGGTCATATCGACACTGTAATGCGAATCGAGCGTGGAGTCCATGGTCTGCTTGCCGCACGCAGCGCCGGTGGCGATGGTGGAGACGAGGGTGACACCGATCAGCAGAGCGACACCGGTGGCGGCGACACGACGCGGATTCTTCTGGATGTTCGCGTTGGCGATGTTGGCGGACGGGCCGATGTGCGCGACCAATGCTCCGACACCGCGCATCAGCACCGGCATCCAGAATGTGGCGGTGATGGCCAGGCCGACGAAAAGCAGGATGCAGCCGCCGATGGCCGAGAGCAGCGCAAATTCGTAAGTGGTGTCGCTGCCGTTGCCCGGTGATGGGGTGTTGATGATGGAAGGCATACGGCTCGCGCCGAGCGCACAGCAGACCACACCGAAGACAATCATCAAAGTACCCAGAACGCCGCGCACCCTGCCGGCCTTGCGGGTATCGGTGACCTCGATCGGGCGCAGCGCCTCAAGCGGGGTGACGGCCGTTGCGGAACGCGCGGAGCCGATGGAGGCGAGCACCGTCATGACGATGCCGAAGGCCAGCGGCACCACGATAACCGGCCAGGTGACAATAAGCTTCATGGTGGAACCCATGTCTCCCATGGCGAAGCCAAGCTTGCCCAAGCCGCCTATCAAGGCCATCGCCACGAGAATGCCGAGGACGGAAGCGATAAGACCCAGTATGCCGGCTTCGAAAAGCACGGAACGGTAAAGCTGGCCTTTCTTGGCGCCGATGGTGCGCAGCAGGGCGAGCGTGCGACGACGCTGGGCGACCATGACCTGGAAGGTGTTGGCGATGACCAAGGCCGCGACGAACATGGCAAGGATGCCGAAGACCATGAGGAAGATCTTCACCGGTGAGCTGCCATTGCCGCTCAGGGCCTTCATCTGCTCGTCGCCGATATGCTCTCGGGTGTCGACGCTCATCTTTTTGCCAAGGATCTGCTTGACCTGGGGTATGGCCATTCTGGCTTTGGCCGGGTCGACGTTGATAAGCAAACCGTTGGAAGGAACGTCGTTGAAGGAATCCACACCATAGAGTTTCGTCAGCACTTGCGGCGAAACCAAGGTGACGCCGCCGTAAACGGTATAGCTACCGCTCTGGTCGCGGGTCAGGCCAATCAACGTCGAGTTGGCGGTAGGGGCATTGCCGGAACCGCCCTCGGAAAGGGTGAGTTTGAACGCATCGCCGATCTTCAGATGCATCTTGTCAGCCATCTTCTCGGGGATGGCGGCCTCATCGGCCTTGAGTGGGCTATGCCCCTTGACCACCTCGACTGGCTGGAGCCTATCGCTGGTGGAGCCCAGACCGTACATGGTTGTGGACGAGCTATCGCCCTTCTTGACATGGCCGTCGCCATAAACCACGGGCTGCGTAGCGGTGACACCATCGACCTTGGCGATTTCGTCGGCCTTGAAGGTGCTGACTGTCGGCGGGGCGTCGTTGCTGTAAGTGCTGCTATCGCCACCATTCGAACCTTTCAGCGCCGCGACATAGTCGGCCTGCATGAATCTCGAGGTCAACTGCGTGCGCAGCGAGTCGTCCATGGAGTTGCCGAACAGGAAGGTCGCGGCGATGAACGCGGTGCCGATGAGGATGGCGATGCCGGCGGGAATGAGCATCTTCCCGCTCTTTTTCATAAGTTTGAGTGTTACTGAGAACATTGTTGGTTCCTTTGTCTGCTGCAGGTTCGTTCGCTGGATCTAGTGAAGAGGGCGCTTACGCTGCCTCGATTCACCGGACCGCTTGCGCGTGCCTGGGCTTGCCGTTCATCAGCTGATCCATCGTGGGCGCCGCGCTCTGTCGGGCTGCGCGTTCGCTTTCCTCCATCAACAGGTCGCTCATGTGCTCAGCGGTTGGGTGCTGCTCGTCGGCCACGATGCGGCCGTCAGCGAAGACGATGGCGCGGTCGGCGTAGGAGGCGGCCACCGCGTCGTGGGTGACCATGACCACGGTCTGGCCGAACTCGCGTACGGAACGCTTGAGAAAGCTCAGGACCTCGGCGCTGGAAACGGAATCCAGATTGCCGGTCGGCTCGTCGGCGAAGACTACCTGCGGCTTGGAAATCAGTGCACGGGCGATGGCGACGCGCTGCTGCTGGCCGCCGGAAAGCTCGTTGGGGCGGTGTTTCAGGCGTTGCGTGAGTCCGAGGGTTTCGATCAAGGTGTTGAACCATTTCCTGTCAACCTTGGAGCCGGCGAGGGTCAGGGGCATGAGGATGTTCTGCTCGGCGGTGAACATCGGCAGGAGGTTGAAGCTCTGGAAGATGAAGCCGATCTCGTTGCGGCGCAGCATGGTGAGCTGGTTGTCGTTCATCTTGGTGATGTCCTGTCCGCCGAGGATGACCTTGCCGCTCGTCACGGAATCGAGGCCGGCAAGCGTATGCATCATGGTTGATTTGCCGGAACCAGAAGGGCCCATGATGGCGGTGAATTTGCCTTTTTCAAAGCCGACGTTGACATTGCGCAACGCGTGCACGACGTTCTCGCCCGTACCGTAGTCCTTGACCAGGTCGATGGCCTCGACCGCGAACTTCTTATGCTGTTGTGGTTGCGCTTGGGGTTGGATCTGGAAAAGTGGCTGCGCCTGCTGCGGCTGGGATTGAGCGAATTGCTGTGGCTGCGGCTGCGGCGGCACGAAAGAAGGAGCGGGAACATTGGCGTTCGGCGCGGCGTTGGCGTAACCGGCATCAGGATTCACGCCTGAATTCGGGTTGATGATGCTGTGGAAATCGCTGCTGGCGTTGTTGCCGTTGACGTTGGTGGGGTTCATCTGGACTCCTTTGTTGAGGTCACTGCTTGTCTGATACCTCAGATTCTAAAAGAAACCGCCCGTCTCCCCCATCGTGCGCAGGAATGAATTTCCGTCATTTCTTTGCTTATATCCGATTCCATAACCATCATCCAAAAGGATGACAACGCTCAAGAACATGACAGAAGGCAGACACCGGAATAATCCGATATCTGCCTTCTGACATATTTGTACTACGAAATTACTTGGCGAGGCCGGAGGCGCGTAGGGCCTCAAAACCGCCCTTCAAATCATCGAGGATGTCATCGATGTATTCGGTGCCGATCGACAGGCGGATGGTGCCTTGATGAATGCCCTGGCTTTCCAGCTCCTCGCGCGTCTCCTGGGCGTGGGTCGTGGAGGCCGGGTGTACGACGAGGCTCTTCACATCCGCGACGTTGGCGAGCAGACTGAACAGGTGCAGGTTGTTGATGAATACGCGCGCTGCGTCCTTGCCGCCCTTGATATCGAAGGTGAAGATGGAGCCGGCGCCGTTCGGGAAGTACTTCTCATAGCGCTCGTGGTCGGGACGGCCGGGGATCGAGGGGTGCGAGACGGACTCGACCTCGGGCACGGTCTGCAGGTATTCGACCACCTTGAGCGCGTTCTGGACGTGGCGTTCGACGCGCAGCGACAGCGTTTCGGTGCCTTGCAGAAGCAGCCATGCGGCGAACGGGCTGATGCAGGCGCCGGTGTCGCGCAGGAAGATGGCACGGGCGCGGGTGACGAAGGCCGTCTCGCCAAGCGCCTCGTAGAAGTTCATGCCATGATAGGAGGGATCAGGTTCGGTCAGCGTCGGGAACTTGCCCGGCACCGCGGCCCAGTTGAAGTGACCACCTTCGACGATGACGCCGCCGAGGGTCGTGCCGTGGCCGCCGATGAACTTGGTGGCCGATTCCACGACGATGTCCGCACCGTTCTCCAGCGGACGGAAAAGATACGGGGTAGCGAAGGTGTTGTCGACGAAAACCGGCAGGTTGTGCTTGTGCGCGATCTTGGAGATGGCCTCGAAATCGGGCAGGTCGGCGTTCGGGTTGCCGAAGGTCTCGAAGTAGACGAGCTTGGTGTTCTCCTGGATGGCGTCCTCGAAGTTCTGCGGGTCGGCGGGATCGACGAACGTGGTGGTGATGCCGTCGCGCGGCAGGGTGTGGCGCATCAGGTTGAAGGTGCCGCCGTAGATGTGCGATGAGGAGACGATGTGGTCGCCGGTCTGCGTGATGTTGCGCAGCGCGGCCTCGACTGCCGCCGCGCCACTGGCCAAAGCGAGCGCCGCGGTGCCTCCTTCGAGCGCGGCCATGCGCTTTTCGAAGACATCCTCGGTCGAGTTGGTGAGGCGGCCGTAGATGTTACCTGGATCCTGCAGGGCGAAACGCGCCTCGGCGTGGTCGAAGTCGTGGAAGACGTAGCTGGTGGTGGCGTAGATCGGCACGGCGCGCGCGTCGGTGGCGGGGTCGGCCTGCTCCTGACCCACATGCAGCTGCAGGGTCTCGAAATGGTACTTCTTCGGTGTGGTCTCGTCGGTCATTTCCGGCTCCTTATATATGACAATGTCCAATGTGGTATTTCCCATTCCGAGCGTAAACCAAGGGAACAGGCGCGGCAAGCGCGACGCTATCCCGGTAATCTATAACGGCTTGAAAACCCTTGGAATCTAGACGTTAACCGAACAAGCCTGACACGGCGTATTTGGCAAAAATCCAATACCCAGCCATCTTGCGGACGAAACGGGGCGTGTCTGTCCGCAACAAGGCTACAGTCGGTACCAGCGACGCACCAGGCATTCCCGCCTGGCACGGACGCCAATATTATTCATAGACTTTCTGAAAGGTCATGAAATGCAAGAAGATACGACGCTCTATGAGCGCGACCCCAAATACATCCCCCGCGTTGCGGCAGTGCACGACATGTGCGGCTACGGCAAATGCTCGTTGACCGCTGCGATCCCGATTCTTTCGGCGTGCGGCTGCGACGTGTGCCCGGTGCCGACGGCCCTGTTTTCGGCGCACACCAAGTTCCCGGTCTACACCTTCCACGACACCACGGATATGCTTTCCGGCTATCTCGACGCGTGGCAGAAGGTGAACGTCCAGCTCGACGGCATCTATTCCGGATTCCTCGGCTCGGCCGAGCAGGTGGACATCATCAAGCGCATGTACCGCGAATACCCCAAGGCGCTGCGGCTGGTCGACCCCGTGATGGGCGACGGCGGGCAGATGTACCCCACGTATTCCAAGGAAATGTGCGACGCTATCAAGACGCTCGTGGACGGCGCGGACGTCTTGATGCCGAACCTCACCGAGGCCAGCATCCTGACCGGACGCGACTACCCGGGCCAGAACCTCAACGATGACGAGGCGACCGATTGGGTCGGCGCGTTGCTTGATATGGGCGCGAAGAACGTCGTATTGAAGGGCATCGACCGCGGCGACGGCGAGCTGCGCAACTTCGTGGGCAGCGCGAGCGCCGGAGCCTCGGCACGCGTCGAGCTCGCGCACGACAAGCTCCCTTACATGATCCACGGCACCGGCGATGCCTTCGCTTCGGCGTTGTGCGGCGCGGTGATGGCCGGAAAGACACTCGGTGAATCGGCCCAGGTGGCCGGCGAATTCGTGCGTCACGCCATGGAGTCCACGCGCAACCAGCCCGATTTCGAGCAGCGCGGCGTGAGCTTCGAGCTCAACTTGGGCGAGCTGACCGGGCTCGTCGGCTGATCGTTTTGCTTTCGGCTTTGATTGCCAGTTGCCGTGCTGCGGTTTCGTCTTGATTTGATCTGGGATTGCAGCACGGCATCGGCATGAACCATATATCATCCCTGTTTCTCAGCGTTTTCCTGTTATTCCGCCGAGAAACAGGGTGATTTTTTATATCGCTCCCCTCTAATGCTTTCTGATCGGCAGCGCAGGATTACCACGGAATTTGCATATCATTCCTTCCCATTCATCCATTTCCGGGATTGCGCCAAACCGCAAAGAGCGATTCCGCATCGGGTCTCAAGCAACAAGTCAAGTCATCGTAACTATCAAGAATGATGGCCGAATAGAGAGCCGGACAGTAGTTCGTAAGGTGGATGAATTTGTGGGTACTTTCGGCTTCCCGCACCGAGTTTTCCACCACTGACGCTCACACCGGCAAAGTTCTCCACCACTCGCATCCCGACTTACGCACATGCCATTAAAACCATCCACATCCTTGCCCACAATTGCATTACATCAAAGTGAAGTTATCCAGAGAAACGCCGGGAAAATCGAAAACGGCGAGCGTTCGACCACAGCACCCGTTTTTTCCACGGTGAAAACGGGAACCGTGCAACACTCAAATACATGGACACACAAACTTCAGTATCACAAAAATATCGATCCGCAGGATATTTTGGAGGCGGCACCGGCTCCAACGACATAGCTTCGGAAGGGCTGCTGGCAGAACTCGAGGAGCAGCTGGCCATGCCAGACCTTTCGGCCAAACAGCTCGGGACGATCGGCGAACGGTATGCGGCGGCATGGCTGGCCCAGCTCGGTTGGCATGTGCTGACTAGAAACTGGAGCACCCGTTTCGGCGAGCTTGACATCATCATGCTGACCCCGGAACACATCGTGGTGTTCGTCGAGGTGAAAACGCGGCGGACACAGCGCTACGGCACCCCGCAGGAGGCCATCACCCCGCACAAACAGGCGAACCTTCACCACGCGGCCGCGCTCTGGCTGGCAGGGCCGGGCAAATCCATACGCCGAACGGGCATCCGCTTCGACGCCATGTCCATCCTGTTGGAAGGCAATAGGCCAAAAATCCAGCACATACCGGGGGCGTTCTGATGGCCATCGGGACGGCGATGTCGGTCGGACTGGTCGGGCTCAAGGCCAACGCCATCCAGATGCAGGCCTTCATCTCGCCCGGACTGCCGTATTTCTCCATCATCGGCCTGCCGGACACCTCGCTGAGCGAAGCGCGCGAACGGGTGAAATCCGCCTGCCAAGCCAGCGGTTTCAGCTGGCCAGAAACACGGGTGACGGTCAACCTCTCCCCTGCCTCGTTGCCCAAACGCGGCTCCTCGCACGACCTGGCCATCGCGGTTTCCGTGCTGAGCGCGGCCGGAGTCATTCCACACGATTGCCTGGCCGACACCATCGTGCTCGGCGAACTCAACCTCGACGGTTCGGTCCTGCCGGTCACCGGCGTCCTGCCGATCGCCCTGTATGCCCGCGAACACGGCATCGACCAGATCATCGTGCCGGATCGCAATGTCGAGGAAGCCCAACTCGTGGACGAAATCAGCGTCATCGGCATCCGCCATTTGGGCGAACTCATCGAGTTGATGGGCGGGACGGCGAAATACCATATCAACGAGGCGCGCATCCCCGCCGAGCAAACGGTCAACGACGACGAGGCCAACCTCGCTCCGCCCGTCGGCGACATGGCCGAGGTCATCGGTCAGGAACGTACGAAATGGGCCTTGGAAGTGGCGGCGGCAGGCGGCCATCATCTGCTCATGACCGGGCCTCCCGGCTCCGGCAAGACCATGCTCGCCTCACGCATGCCCGGCATCATGTGCCCGCTGAACGAACAGGAGCAGCTTGAGGTCGCTTCGATACGCTCACTGTGCGGGACCTTGCCAAACTATGGCATCAGCGACGTCCCGCCGTTCGAGGCCCCACACCACACCGCTTCGACGGCATCGCTGGTCGGCGGCGGATCGGGAATCGCCACGCCAGGGGCCATCACGCGCGCCCATCGCGGGGTGCTTTTCATGGACGAGGCGCCGGAATTCTCCCCACGCTCGTTGCAGACATTGCGCGAACCACTGGAATCCGGGTACGTCGCCCTCTCCCGCTCGAAAGGCACAACCTACTACCCCGCCAATTTCCAGCTCATCATGGCGGCGAACCCCTGCCCGTGCGGCTATGGGTATGGCGACGGCTCACGCTGCACCTGCAAGGAAAAGGACCGCATCCGTTATTTCTCAAGGCTCTCCGGCCCCATCCTCGACCGCATCGACATCCAGGTAGAGGTGCCGCCGGTGGAGCACCTGATGACACAAAACTCGCAACCACAGACCACCAGCGAGCAGATGCGCCATAAGGTCACCACCGCCCGACATACCGCCCAGAAACGTTTCGCCGCCTACCACTGGACCTGCAACGCGCAGGCATCCGGCACCTGGCTTCGCGCGAACACCTCAAAGGCCGCGCTCACGCTGATCGACGAGGCCTTGGAAAACGAGCGGTTGAGCCTGCGCGGCGCCGACCGCGCGTTGCGCCTGGCATGGACGCTCGCCGACCTGAGTGGCAAGACGACACCCGGCCACGACGAAATGATGCAAGGCATCGCCTTGCGGACGAAAGAGTCATGATGAACGAGATCACACAAGCGACGGCCAATCCGTCACCCGCCATGTCAGCGGACCGAAAATCGGTCAATACGTCGAACATCGATGAGGACATGCTGGCGCGGGCCATCCTGACCTTCTGCGTCGACAGCGCCGACGCTTTGCTGTTCGCCACCATCAAAGGAGCCGGCGACGCCGTCACCGCCCTTCGGCTTATCGCCGACGACAAAGGAGAGGCAGCGAACCGCAACAGACTCGATGAAGCTTTCGCCACAGGCACGGCCAAATGGGGGCGGAAAGTCAACACACGCGGCATGAGCTCGTTCCATCACGGCTTGGAACGCTGGCGGGAACGACTTCGTCAACTGCCGTCATCCGATGCCCAAGAACTGACGGAATGGTTCAGTGCAGGTGGGGCCCAATGGATCATCGGACCGGCCAGCCCTTACTGGCCGGCTCAGCTCGACGATCTATCAATAAGAAAGGACTGGGCCTCCCCGCTGTGTCTCTGGGGCATCGGCGACCCGGCGGCTTTGACGAGCTGCCCACAACCATTGGCCGTCGTGGGTTCCCGTGGCGCGGATGATTACGGACGATACGTGGCGAGGACCATCGCCAAGAAAGCCGCGGAGCAAGGACATCTGGTGGTCTCCGGCGGCGCGTTCGGCATCGATGCCGCTGCGCATTGGGGCGCACTCGACGCCATGAACGGCATCGGAGAGGACGAGAGTGGGCGAACCGTCGCCGTCTTCGCCGGAGGTCTCAACCACATTGGCCCCGAGCGCAACCAACCTTTGTTCAATCGCATTAAGGCCAACGGCGGGGCGCTCATCAGCGAGCTGTGCCCGGACACCATCCCCGAGGCGCGACGGTTCCTCTTGCGCAACCGCATCATCGCGGCCCTGGCCTCCACGGTGGTCGTGGCGCAGGCTCGCAGCCGCTCGGGAGCGCTCAACACGGCCAACTGGGCGGCGGAGCTCGGACGGGTAGTCTACGCGGCCCCCGGCAACATCAACACCCCAGGCAACACCGGCTGCAACTGGCTCATCCGCGACCAACGGGCCACCATCCTCACCTCCGTCAATGACATCGACGAAATCTGCCACAAAGGCCATGCACCAAAAGTAATACATTCTGACGATAGAACGACGACACGAAATAACACTGAAACCGAAGAGAGCCTCGTGAAGGCTCCTATACCAGCCATATCCACCGACGCCAAGGAGAAAAATCATGAATGCATTGACCATTCCAGAAAGCAATCCCACAACACCGATACCGGTAACGGACACGCTGCCATGCAAATCCCTTTGCCAAGCCGCGCCGAGGCTTCGCAAGCCGAACAAGGAAACGGCGCAATGGGCCACGACTCATCCGGCCATCCACTCCCGGAATCGCCAACTTCCAAGGCAAAACCCACCCTTGTGCAGCAGGAGGTGCTGACGGGCATACGCCGTTGCAGGAGACGAGGCGACGCCGCCACGCACGAGGCCATTCTGATGACGCTCAACACCCCCCGTTCGAAGGCCAAGCACGGACCCGCAGCACAGCACCAATCAAACGACATAACAGAACCAGCCAAGCCATGGAACATCGGAAAGTTGGAAAGCATGCTCGGAGAGATGGAGCTGCTTGGTATGGTCGAACAGCGATTCGGCACAGTTCATATCATCAGCGGCAATGCCGGTAGAAGCGAGAAATCATGACTCAATCCATCAAACCAAGCCGAAAGACAGCAATGGGATACAAACAGCCAGCCACGGGCGTTTCCGAGGCCTCAGCACTGCCACTGGCAACGTTGCATGTCAACGACCCATCCATCCTCGCCGGCGTTCTCATGTTTCGGGGCGGGAGGCAGGAATGATACGCCCTCATCCTCAAGCAACGCCCGCTGACGATCGGGCCCGCCGAACGCAAAGCCAGGAGCCAGCGAACCATCGCGGAATACGACACGATGGCACGGGATCACGCCCGGTTCAGGATTGGAATGTAGCGCATAACCCACGAACCTCGCGTTGCGCGGATTACCCGCGAGCGCCGCCACCTGCCCGTACGTGGCCACCTTGCCTTCGGGAATCTTTCGAACGACATCGTAGACACGTGCATTGAATGTTCCACTCATACCCCCATGGTACGAGCGCCCCACCCATAAGGGAAGAGCCAATTAACCTCGTTCCTGCAAAACGCTCTTGCTGGCCTTGTGCCATAATCGGGGGTATGAGTCCAGAGCAAGTTGAAGACATGTACGATGCGGTGATCATCGGCGCGGGGGCTGCCGGATTGTCGGCGGCGCTGGGAATTTTACGAACCGATGCGGTCAAGGAAATGAAGGCGGAAGGCCGCGAACCGAAGCTTCTGGTCATCTCGAAACTGCAGGCGTTGCGCTCGCACACCGGCTCGGCGGAAGGCGGCATCGCGGCGAGTCTCGGCAACATCGAACACGACGACTGGCACTGGCATTATTACGACACCGTCAAGGGCGGCGATTGGCTGGTCGATCAGGACGCAGCTAAGATTCTGGCACAATACGCCCCGCAGACCGTTGTCAATCTCGAACGCAGCGGAGTGGCGTTCTCCCGTACAGCAGACGGGCATATCGCCCAGCGCAAGTTTGGTGGGCATACCAAGGATTACGGCAAGGCACCGGTGCGACGCGCGGCATACGCGGCCGACCGCATCGGCCATCAGATCCTCTACGCGCTGTGGCAGCAGTGCATCGGCGCGGGAGTGCAGTTCGCGGAGGAATGGTACGTCACCGATCTGGTTTTGAACGACGCCAAAGACAAAGCTTGCGGCGTGGTCGCATTCGACACCCATACCGGCAAGACACATGCCGTCGCCTCGCGCAACGTTCTCATGGCGACCGGCGGTGCGGGGCGTCTTTTCCATACGACCTCGAACTCATGGGACTTGACGGGCGACGGCATGGCATTGGCTTTGAAAGCCGGACTGCAACTTGAGGATCCGGAATTCGTACAGTTCCACCCCACCGGACTGGCACACACCGGAATCCTGCTTTCCGAGGCCTCACGCGGCGAGGGCGGTATCCTGCGCAACGCCGACGGCGAGGCGTTCATGGCCCGTTACGCTCCGGAACACAAGAATCTGGCGGCACGCGACGTGGTCAGCCGTTCCATCATGGCCGAGGTCGACGCCGGCCGAGGTGTGGCCGACCCCAAGGATCCGGATGGCCCCAAGGATTGCGTCTGGCTGGATATGACCGGAATCGATAAGACACACATGCAAGAGGTGCTGCCGCAGGTCGTCGAGACCATCCGCGACTATGCAGGACTCGACCCGAGCAAGGACTGGGTGCCGGTCAAACCAACCGCGCATTACACCATGGGCGGCATCCCCATCACCACCAATGGCGAGGTCTACCGCTGGCAGGATGGTGAACGGCATATCGTCCAGGGACTGTACGCGGCCGGCGAGTGCTCCTGTGTCAGTGTCCACGGCGCGAACCGTTTGGGCGGCAACAGTCTGCTCGACGCCTGTCTTTTCGGCACACGTTCCGGTGAATCCATCGCAAAAAGCATCGCCAGCGACGAGGATAACACTGGTAGCACCGACGTACAGTCACCGGATGCCGAAAGGCAGAATTCCACTAATGCCGCAACGGAGAAACGCAAACTATCAATCAACAACCTGCTGACCTCGTTGGGCAACGATGGCGCTCCGGCCGAAGATGCGGGAGATGCCGAAAAAACATCGACAACAGCGGAAACAGCTGAAAGCGACGACAACCCATACCAGCTGCTGGCCGACCTTGGCACAACCATGGAGCATGCGGTTGCGGTGAGATGCGACGCCGGCAGCATCGCCGAAGCGCAACGAACAATCATCAACGAGTTGCTGCCACGAGCGAAAGCGTTGCGCTCCCATTCGGATACCGCCGCCTTCAATCAGGAGCTGACGGCCATTTTCGAAGTCGACAACCTCCTCGAACTTGCCCAGGCCATGCTCAACGCCTCGGCCGCACGGCACGAATCCCGTGGCGCATTCGCGCGCACCGATTTCCCGCAACGCGACGACGAGCATTTCCTGACCCACTCCATGGCTGACGCTACCGGCGAAGTGGATTGGCAACCGGTCCATATCGTCGATATGCCGCCGAAAGCGCGCGCATACTAAGTCGGCCAAGAAACCACAATTGACACATAGACCATAGAAACAACGGCCATGGTTCGTGGCAGACTACAGACAGCGGAACAGACAACAAAGGCACTGGCAATGAGCGATGATGTAATACAAGGAATGAATGTGACCATAAGGGTTCACCGGTTCACCCCGAAACCCGAAGAAGACCGTGCCCGTCGTCATTCCTCAAGCCCGTTCGGAGCCAAGGCACGCAACGGCAGCCCGTTCGGATCGTCACCGTCGCGCCGTCGGGTGCGCGGCAAACATTGGACGCAGGACTACGCCATCCAAGTGCAACCCGGGCAAACCGTGCTCGACTGCTTGCTCGGCATCAAACGCGACACCGACCCGACGCTGGCCTTCCGCTATTCCTGCGGCCATGGCATCTGCGGCTCCGATGCGGTGGCCATCAACGGCACGCCGACGCTGCTGTGCACCGCCAAGGTCGAGGATTACGCCAAGCCAGAATCAGGCCAAAATGGCGGCGCAAACGCAATGGCCGACGAAGGATTCCGGCCGACCGCAACCAAAGAAAACGTCGTGGCCAATAACGCTTCCGTTAACGATTCCAATCAGTCTTACGATGACGGCCGCTCTCGCATCATTCCCAGCTCAGGCGATCCCAATAACCTCGGTGGTTTCGATGATTCGAATGGTGCCGCGGCGAATTCAGACAGCCCATCAAACCTCGGCCTCATCGAAATCGCCCCGCTGCCTGGCTTCCCCGTGCTGCGCGACCTCATCGTCGACATCGACCAGATGATGAGCCAGATCAAGAAACTCGAACCGTATCTCAAAGCCGACGGTAAGCTGGCCACCACCGAAGACGGCAAAATCGACATGTTCGAATACCTGCAACGCCCCGAAGAGCTCAAACGCTATGAGCTCTTGAGCAATTGCATCTCGTGCGGGGTATGCGAAGGCAGCTGCCCGGTCTACGCCGGCGGCGAGGCGTTCATCGGCCCCGCGGCGCTGATCGCGGCCTCACGGTTCATCAACGATTCGCGCGACGATGACACCAACGCGCGGCTCAACGCCATCGCCACCGCCGACGGCATCACCGCCTGCCAGTCCGTGCGCGCCTGCAGCCGCGAGTGCCCCCGCGGCATCGATGTCGGCGAGGAGATGTGGCAACTCACCGAACGGGTCAAGAACCGGCAAATCTAGTCCTCCGCCCAAAGCGACTCCGGTAATCTCATCATCACAAAAGATGTATGACATTTTATCTTCGTGAAGTGATAACACCGCTGATTCTTCCTTTACGGGCCTTTCATTAGGCTTTGGCGATTGCTAGCCGTATCATGAAAACCAGTAACGAAGCCGCTATACGCGGAAAGTCAACAGAAGTGCGGAGCGCAAGATGAACAAGACGACGTATACGAACATGGCCAAGGTCTGGGAATTCACGGAGGAACATGCGCTGGGCCTCGAAAACGACGTCCTGCGCAAGGCGCGCGCGGACGCCGAAGCGGCCGGGCTTCCGCAGGGTTCCGCCGCCCAAGCCAACCTGCTACGTTTCATCACCAGGACGCTCAACGCCACCTCGATCATCAGCGTCGGCACCGGTTCAATCGTCGAGGCATTGCAACTGGTGGAGGGGCTGGGCGGCGCCGGCCAGCTGACGGCCGTGGATTCCTCGGCCCGTGGCATCACCATCATCCGCAGCCTGTTCGCTGACTTCTCCGATTCCGTGGACAACCGAACCACCCTGAGGGCCGTCAACACCTCGCCGACCGTCTTCCTGCCGCGGCTCAACGCCGGCACCTACGACCTCATCGTCGTCTCCGGCGTCGCCTCGAATTATGCGCCCTCATTCGAGCAGGCGGCGAATCTGCTGAAAGCCGGAGGCCGGATCATCTTCACCGACATGTCAGGCTCCGCCTTCCCCGATGATGACAAACCGAACGCCATGCGCACGCTGTTGACCCAAGTCGAGGACGACGAACGCTTCGAAGAGGCGTTGACCCCGACCGGAACCGGCATGCTTATCGCCGTGAAACGCTGAACTTTCAGCTATTTCGTCATTCCACCAATCGCCAGCCGAACGGCTTCCTCTGGATTGTCGGTGAACTGCACCTTTTTGAGGTCTTCCTTCGAGATGAGTCCACGATCAAGCATCGGCCCCTGGACCCAGTCAAAAAGCCCTTTCCAATACTGCGTGTCGAACAGCACCACCGGCTTGGGTGAGGTCTTGCCGGTCTGCACCAGCGTCAAAATCTCGAACATCTCGTCAAGCGTGCCGAACCCGCCCGGGCAGACGATCAGCGCCGAGGAATACTTGACGAACATCATCTTGCGCACGAAGAAATAGCGGAAGTTCATCCCGAGGTTGACCCACTGGTTGAGCCCTTCCTCGTGCGGCAGCTCGATGCCGAGCCCCACGGAGACGCCACCGGCCTCGGCCGCACCGCGGTTCGCCGCCTCCATGATGCCGGGCCCGCCACCAGTGATGACCGTAATGCCGCCCTGCGCCGCCATCTGGCCCATGCGCATGGCCTGATGGTACTCCGGCTCGTCCTCCTTCACCCGAGCCGAACCAAAGACGCACAGCGCCCGACCCAAATCCGCCAGCGCGTCGAAGCCTTCCACGAATTCCGATTGAATGCGTAACACACGCCAGGGGTCACCATGCCGCCAATCCTTGTTGCCCCGGACTTTGACCGGACGCGCGGCGGCGTTCTTGGCGAAACTCCCATCATCGCCCCGAACAGCCATGTCGCCTTCGTTGGCCTCGCTGTTCCGGCTTTCATCAGCGATGGCATCGTCATCGGACGCCGCAAGCAAGGCCTGGTCCGGCGTCTGTTGCGGAATCATGGATCCGCGCATCAACACCGAGCCGCTACGATGCGTCTCCCACGAACGCACATCGCCCATGGAACCTGCTGCGTCGCCGGCCTTACCCGTACCGTCGATTCCACCATCAGCGCTGCCGGCACCGGACATTTTGCCGACATCGGTTCCGGCGTGGTCATCCGCTCTGTTCATTGTCATTACGCTCCTAGTCTCCATACCCAAAATCCCGCCTCCCATGCCCGTCACACGCAACGCAACATGATTCTTACCGCATGCTATTGTCCTAAGCAGGAGAAGCCTTCAATACTGTCATTGAAGCAGGAAGGGACGCCAAATGAGCGGCAATCAGTCATGGAACCAACCGGGAACGAACGCGGGATACCAACCGGCTCCAGCCAGCAACACGATATACAACGCTCCGACCAGCAGCATCCCACCACTGCCCACCACCGTTCCTCTTCCCGGCGGCATGACGCCCCAGCAAAACGGCGGTGCGACGCCTCCCGCGAAAACCCGCAAGAACAAAATCACCATGGCCATCATCATCGCGGCCGTCGTGGTTGTGGTGGCGGCCATCGCAGCGGGCGGATTCTATTATTACTCCACGAATTCCCACGATTCCGCGGTAACCCAGTACGGAAAAGCCGTCAACCATCTCGCGGATGTCAAGTCGGACCTGAAATCGGCCATCAAACACGCCAATAGCGACACCAGCGACATCCACAAAGGCCAGCTCAAGAACCCTGGGCTCCTCGACACTTACCAGAAGACACTGAAGAAATCCCGAAAGCTTTCCAACGCCAAATCCCCCGCAAATATCTCCGACACGGCCAACACCTCCACCAAGGACCTCAAGCGGGCGACGCAATCCTTGAACGACCTTTCCGGCAAAATCGCCGCCAGCGCCGATGACATGAGCAAAGCCGCCAAAAAGATCATCGATTCCAAAAACGCCGCCGACGAAGTGCTGAAACCCGTGGAACGCGAAGTGGTGGCGGCCGAAAAGCAGAAAAAGGCCAATGACGAGGAAGCGGCCAACAGCGGCATCGACCTGGGCGCCATCAAGCACGGCGATTATTCTAGCCTCACCGGCACCTGGACCAACCCGGGCGGGGCCTGGATGAAGATCTCGAACGGCGAGGTAACCCCTCAAAATCCAGTCTCGGGCAGCACGCCTCCCTACCGTCTTGCCGAATGCCCGGGAGGCTATGACGATTACTGCTTCTCCCCCGGCACATTGCCATCGACGCAATACCAATTGCTGCAAAACGGAGCCTTGCAGGATTTCCATGGCGAGGAAGTCAATTTGCAATACAGTCTTGTCATCGTGCCGAAAAACGTGACACTCTACAACGCATCGTATGATTCCTATGATGTGGGCAACGACCCGACGGATTCATCACGCGACCGTATCATCCCCTCAGCGGGACCGGCAATCAACCAGGGCCAAACCCCGTTCTGCGGAGATTCCGGCTGCGCCTACTACCGCAGTGGCGGCGGCGAGGCTTCGGACGCCTCGAAACAGAAGCTCAAGAGCAAGGTCAACTCGGCCAACGACGATATCGCCAACCTCGACGAACAATGGGAGGAAGAGGCCAAGGCCAACTTCCAGTGCCGCGTCGACGTGGTCAACGGCGCACAGAAGACCTGCCCGGCGATTGGCGCCAACGACAAGGACTCCAACGACGCCGGCAAGTCCGGCGACACGAAGGCCAGCGCCTACGTTGAATCGAAAACGCACGGTACAAAGTTGCTTGCCAGTTCAGCTCTGCTGGACAATACCGAAAATTCGGGCTCAAACCATCAAGCAACGGTCTCCTCTCGCTAATTCGCGACCTCAGGATTAATTTTTATCATTACAACTTATCCATGCCGGCCTTGTACCAGAGGACGGCTATGTTGACACGCTCCCGAGCGCCGAGCTTGGCGAGAATGCGGCTTACCGTCTTTTTGACGGAATCCGGCTGGATGCTCAAACGTTCCGCGATTTCAGCGTTTGACAGACCTTCGCTTACCAACGAAGCGACTTCAAGCTCGCGCCTGCCGAGGGTCGCGAATTGGGCGCGCAGATCGGCTTGTTCGGCTTTGGCATTGGCCTTCGAAATCCCGCGTTTGATCACTTCGCCAGTGATGCGCGGCGTCAGAATCGCGTCGCCCTCGTATACCGAATGAATCGCACGGCAAAGGCCTGCCGTATGCACATCCTTCAAGAGGAAACCGGAAGCGCCCGCACCCAACGCCCCGAAGGCGTAATCGTCCTGGTCATAGGTGGTCAGCATCAGAATCTTGATATTCGGATAACGCTGTTTGATGGCTGCGGTCGCGTCGATACCATCCATGACCGGCATCCGCACATCCATCAGTATGACATCAGGTAATGGTTCATTGTCCGCACTCAACGAAACGAGCGTTTCGAGTGCCACCTGCCCATTTTCCGCCTGACCCATCACCTGAAGTTCGCGGTCTTTGGCGACCATCAGCGCGAATCCCATTCTCGCCGGCCGCTGGTCATCGACAATCATGACGCGAATCATGCCCGCTCACCACCTTGCGATTGCTTGGCAGCGAATCCTATCAACGAAGGAATATACGCCTTCACCGTCCAGCCATCGCCATCCGGCCCAGCGGCAAACGTACCTCCTACCCGCCTGACACTTTCCCTGAGTCTCGCCAATCCAGTGCCATCGCCGTATTCGGTTGACTTCAGCTCTGTTTTGTTATTTTGTTCAAATTCTGTTTGATAGGTTCCAGCAACTTGTCCGGAAACGACGGAATTTGTCTTGTCTTTTTGACCACTTGATGCAACCGAATCTTTCTCAGCAACATTCTTTTGGTTCAGTCCATCAACTGATTTTCCATTGTCACGAACGGTAATGGCAATGCCACCTTGCCCGTCATGATCCCAGGAAACGACGATCCTATCGGCACTTTGCCCATGCCGGATGGCGTTGGTAATGGATTCGCGAGTGATGATGAAACTCAAATCCGCCTGCTGCGAATCTTGCGGCCGACGTCCCGTTTCCGTCAAAGCCGTGGTGATACCAATTTGGCGGGAATGATCAAGAATAGATTCGATGTCGTCCCAATCGTGAAACTTTACCTGAGCAGACGACACAGGGATGTTGCTGTCCTGATTGCCATTTTTGGCAACGCCACCAGCGTTTTGTTCGGAACCATGATTATTTTCCTGATTCGTACTCTTATCGACGTCAACTGGTTGCAATGCCTTCACCGCGGTTCTCGTGTCCGCAAGCCCTTGCCGCGCCAAATCGTTGATCATGCCGATGGCATCGTTCATCTCAGGCTTGTCGCTGATGCCATCCAATCCTTCGGAAAGGGCGATGATGGCGGTCAGATCATGGCCGACGCTGTCGTGAAGTTCAGCTGCTATACGGGACTGCTTCATGGCCTTGTCGCGTTCCTGAATAAGTTGTTTTCCGCGTTTCTGCTCATCATGCAAAGCCTGCATAGATTGCAGACGCTTTCTATAGCTCCGCACCATCACCCCAGAAACAACAAACACTATATAGAGCAGAACGAAAGGGTATAAAAAGTTGGTCAATCCGCCATCCTGGTGCCATACGGTCGCCAAAACCACACTGCCCGATCCCAGCAATCCCGCAGCAACCAGCCCGCATAGCCGCAACGGCAGGCTCCCGATTCCCGCCGCGGCAAAATACAAAGCAATCGCCCACGGCAACGACAGATAGCTAATAGCAGAACCGTAAAGCGCCGAAACCAGTAGTAACAATGCGGTTTCCAGCAACACCGTCCCTAGCGGCCAACGACGGCAGAACCATATCCCGATCACCGCAACGACAACGATGAGAACAAATAACGGCATTGCCCATGCATTCGCTGTCATCGCCAACCGCAATGTCGGATTCGCAATGCTGGGAACCAGCAATAGACGGGTCACGAACACGGTCTCATACAGGGCGCAGAGCGCAGCAAGAACATGGGCGCCGTTCATACGACCCCAAGCCTGTCGCATTTGATCCGTTAGTTTCGCCGTGCTCATATCGTCTCCTTTCATCGACCGCCGTTTCATTCCGTCTGTTCTGTCCGTTTCGCCTGTTCCATCCGTGCCATCCATTCCATTATGGCGGTTTTGACGTATAACTTCGGGCATCGTTATACGGCCTTGCGCGTGAGCCTGTGGAAAATCAGCCCGCCAACGATAACCCAGAACGCCGCCATCAATGTTGCCGTCATTACGGAACCGAGCGAAGCAATATTGTCCAGGTCGCGAGCGGCCGAAGCGCCGGTAATCAGCGAGAAGGGATAGGCCAGCGTCAACGAAGGGACGACAAGCGAAAGTACACATCCGACCAACGTCAATACCAAAACGACGCTCATCATGCCGGCAAAGGATTCGAATTCCACCGAAATCGCCTGGGTCAAGGTCATGATCGTCCAGACGGCCAAGGTCATGGGAACGCCACGAAACAGGAATGGCCCTACGTCACGCAAGTTGAAACCAAGTATCACCTTTCCGACCACGAAGAATTCAACCTCGAAAACTGCCACAGTCAACAACGAAGCCAACAAGCCATGCAGCATCTTGCCCGCGACCGCCGCCAATGCCGTGCCGCTGGCGTTGAGACGCTGCCAGTTGCGGCCGACGTGCTCGTTGGATTCGATTTGCGAGGCGAACGCCGCGACCAGAATCGGCATGAACACCATGCTGGGCAGCAGGATGGCCTGCCCCCAGACCGCCGCCCACGTCACGCCTTGGGCTTGAAAATCCTTGCGATAGTCGACATACTGGCTCCACCCATTGAACATGCCGATGAGGTCGAAAAGCGCCGTTGCGATCCAGTACCACAGATTGCCCGCCTTACGTATCTCCCAGCGAAGCGCCGCGGCTACGGAGGGTTTGGAAATCCGCTTGTTCGCCGCCATTCGGCCGTTTATCGACGATTGCGCGTTTACCATTACTTGTCCATCTATCATTTGATTCCCATTCATCGCCTTGACTCCTTTGCCTTGATAATGAACACAGAAGCAACCGTCCAAACCACACAAGCGATAAGACTTGCCGCTACACGAATCCACGGGTTTACAACCATCGTCACACTCGCGTATCCGTTTGCCATAGCCTTGCTCACGAAGGGATCAGCGGCAGAACTAATGCCAGCAGGAAACAACCAGCCAAGCCACGGCTTGTCCAACGCAATCAGGCCGGAACCGATTAGACCAGCAATGACGCCGACGCCAAGGCCAACGGCCTGTTTGCCGACAAGCATGGAAATCAGCAATTGAATGGCCACGACCGCCAACGACGAGAACAACGCGATCAGCGATGTCACCACCAACAGCCTTGCAAAACTTCCAGTAAAACCGAAACCTTTCGCCTTTGCGGCCACGGGAATCCAGGCCAAAGGAATGATGAAGCACATCGCGAGCACCAACCCCGCAACCACAAACTTGGCAAGGAATCTCATCGCCTCTGATTGCCCCAGCGACAGCCATTTGAGGTTCATCCGCCCGCCCGTTTCCATAACCGCCAGGCGACTGGTCAGCAACGCGGCCAGAATCGGAGCCATAAGACTAATGAAGGTGTATGGCTCGTTGTCAGCAAGCAGAACGGTACGAAACGCCGGATTGCCGCTGGTCCGCTTCATGAATGCTGCTCCCGCCCACGCAGAGGTCAACAACGCCATGCCCGCTGCCATCCACCAGAACGACGAACCTTTGAGCTTGCGTAGTTCCATAAGAATTGCGGTAAATATGGGCATGCCGCTTTTCTTGCCGGTTGTGTTTACAGAGGTTCTCAAAACCGATTGATTGCAATATGGATTGTCGTATAGACTAAATCCTATCATGTTGGCACTCATCGCACACCTCCCGAAATCGGCATCGAACCAACGTTGGAATATGGCCGGAATCCAGAAACATTCTGATTCACCATAGTTGGCATGTTGCCGATATTCGCTGCCATCTGGGTCGTTTCTGGTTTGCGCTCCATCGTCATCGATGCTTGAGTGGCATGATTGTTCTGTTTATCTTGCAATTCCTGATTTTGCGGGCTTTCCACCAACTCAAGGAACGCTTCTTCGAGACTCTTGCGCTCGGAAGCGACGCGATAGACCGCGATGTTCTTATCGACCATTTGCGAGACCAAAGCGGCAATCCGACCATCCGAACATTCTGGAATCTGCAACTCGCCGGTCTTTGGCATGAACCGATAGGCGATGCCGTTCCCGCTGAGCACCTCAGCGACACTTTTCGGGTCGGAAACGCGGATATTGATATGCCCCTGTTCGCGCAGATCGTCCAAAGAACCCTGATACAGCAGACGGCCGGAAGCGATGATGCCGACCACCGGCGCCATCTTTTCGATTTCGGAGAGGATATGGCTGCTGATGATGAAGGTAACCCCTTCACAGACCGCCAGATTCATGATCATCTCGCGAACCTCGACCACCGCCTCGGCATCAAGACCATTCGTGGGCTCATCTAGCAGCAACAGCTCAGGCCTTGAAATTAGCGCCATAGCGATACCCAAACGTTGCTTCATACCCAACGAATAGTCCTTGGCCTTCTTGTCTTCGTGACCTTTCAGACCTACCTGAGCCATCACCTGCGTCGCTGCAAAGGACGGCAGACCAAGATAGTCAGCGACCATCCGGCAATTGTCCAAACCGGACAGGCCGGGATAGAAGCTCGGCCCTTCGATCATCGAACCGACACGACCGGGCTGAATACGGTGGCTTGCGCCACGTTTGCCGTCAACCTGCTGCCCCAGCATCCACATCTGGCCAGAGGTCGGCGAGGTAAGTCCCAGCAAGAGCTTCATCGTGGTGGATTTGCCGGCGCCATTCGGTCCGAGCAGGCCGTAGACACCGCCCGTCGGCACTTTGAGATTCAACCCATCCACCGCTTTGAAATCCCCGTATGTCTTCACGAGGTTCTGGGTAGCCACAGCCAGTTCCGGCTGCGCCCCAGATTTTCCATAACCGTTGACATTCATCGTTCCGCCTTTCAAAGTAAGTACTTCGTGTACTTCCTATACAAGACGGGGCAACTTGTGGTGACAACGCAAAACGGAAAACTGTACCCCTAGGTAGACATAGAGAGCCCAGTAGCGAAACTAAATACCAGAGGATTTATGCTTTCTTATTGATCCATAACAGCACAGCAAAGAAGAGCATTTCCCAGATTGCCTTTCCGGAAACGGCACCTGTATGCAGGGATACATTTGGAATACATGCCATCGGCAAAGCATATTGTCGAGAAATCAAAAAATCCACGGAACCTTGCGATTCCGCGGATTTAATTTGTGCGCACGGCAGGATTCGAACCTGTAACCTGTGCTATAATAATAGAAGTTGTAGATTAACAGTTTTTGGCTTATTTACAACGTTTTAATCTAATTTTCAAATGTTGATATTGTCGATATTGTTGCTATTATAGGATGTTGTTGGACACCTATTGGACACCTATAAGAAGGTTGATATGAAGTCTCATCTCACCGATGCTGAAAAAACGAAATTTGAGCGTGAGCAGGTGGCGGTCCAGAAGCTTCGACCGGCTACTGGTGGCATCATCCTACGAATGGCTGCCAATGGCTCTTTCCGTTACATAGCTCGATATCATTGCCCCGCATGTGGCGGCCGGAAGCACTCTCATTCCTATCACACACGCCATCAGGCGGTTGCCGCACTCAATGCTGTCGCCGCATCCATAGATTTGGCCGAAGCCAGCGGTCGCAAATATGAATGTGCCGAAAAAGAGCAGCCTTCACATCCAACGGCGCAGGCAGCCCAAACACTTGATGATTACGCAGCAACCTTCATCGATCACCCGGAACGGTGCGGAGCAAGAAGCCACGCTCCAAGTCACCAGAAAAACATGTGGCAGACATACAACCAACTGATTAAGCCCTATCTCGGCCGCACGCCACTTCCCCAGCTTTCAACTACTCAAATCGCTGCATGGCATAATTCCTTGACCGTCAGTGAACACCGCAAAGCAGTGGCATACAACCTTCTGCACTCCATCATGCAAGCTGCATGCCACGATCCTACAGAACCGAGAGTGACTATCAATCCAGTAGATATTCCACGCGCTGGAGTTCGTCGGCGCGCCACCGAGCGCTATGCGGCAACCCAAGAAGAAATTGAGCTGTTCGCCTCGAAAGTCGTTGTACATGCACGACCAAAATTAGGTGCCAGGCCAGGCGACGCACGCCCGGTGGACGTTCGTGGCACTCAAAGTATGCGCATGCTCTTTTTGACTACCGCATATTGCGCTTTGCGCCGTGAAGAGGCAATTTGTCTGACCCGTAGCGATGTCCAACAAGATGAAACTGGAATCTGGTACATCAATATCGACAAAGCGGCAACGCGCGGGCTCGACCCCCAAACGGGATCGACTAAGCTCATCGTCGGCAAACCTAAATCCAAGGCTTCAAAACGACATGTACCAATCAGTCCTCTGCTTAAGGACCGTCTCATCGAATACATGAACCAAAACGTCGGCCTGGACCAGCTTTCACTCTTGTTCCCTTCAACTATCGGACGTATGTGGGATGACCATACTATCTACCGTGTCCTCCGAAAAGCTGCCGATGAAGCGGGGCTGCCACCACAGAGCAACCCGCCAAAACGATTCGACATGTATGCCTTACGCCACACCGGCATTACATGGTACGCCAGATACAGCAAGGCCACGCTACCCGCAATCATGCGCTTCTCAGGGCAATCGGAAATCAAATCCGCACAGCAATACTTCCATGCCGATGACGATCAAGTTTCAAAAGACATCGCCCTCGCCGCACAACGAATGAGCCACGAAGGACAAGCCACAGCTGTCTAGAGTAGACAGCTACCTCGCCGCCACACACCCCTATCCGTCTACATACTAAACCAAACAATATCAATGTTTCATACACGGTATTAGACGGATAGACAGATAGTAGCCCACTCGTATTCCTCACCACAAATACCATTACACCATAAATAATTTCATATTAGCTATTGTATTCTAAAATACCCGTCTATCCGTCTAGTCTTCCATAGAAACCTTGTATTTCCAACGGTTCCACGCAAGACAGTTATGAAACATCGACCGTCTATAGCTGTCTATATCCGTCCACTTTGGCCTACCTTCGACCCCAAACAGCCAATTGAAGCCATGGAGGGTCTGCGTGGCAACAGTCTTATCAAACTTCTTGCGAGATTTGAAGAAGCGTTTAACGGTCCGGCCGTTTCGCACACCGATGCCTCTGTTTCAGGTCAAGTTGGTCCAGTGTCTCGTCAAGGCTATAAGTGACTAGGGAGCCGTTGCGGGTCTGTTCCTCACGGTTGTCATGGTGGTCGAGTTGTCCTAGCTAGGCAAGGTGGGGAGAGTCCCACAACAGACACTGTATTGCCGGAATGCCATGATACGCTGAAACTATTTACGCAGAAGTACGAAGAAATGAGACCAAATGATACCAATGAGACCAACAAGGAAGAAATATCAGGTCTTCGTCAGTTCCACGTTCACTGATCTGGAGGATCTCAGGAAGGCGGCCCTGGACGCGTTATGGACCCGTGACTACATTCCCGCAGGTATGGAGCACTTCGCGGCCACTGACCAACCCCAGCTCGACCGTATCTCAACGGCTTTAGATGAGACCGATATACTCGTACTTATCATTGGTGGCCGTTATGGGTCAATCAACGAAAACCCGAAATCGCCCTATTTCAAAAAGGGCTATGTCGAGTGCGAGTATCTGATGGCTCTCGAGAAAAAGATTCCCGTATTAGCGTTTATCTGTGAAAATCCAGGTCAACTTCCTCGCGATGAATGCGATAGGGACGACACCAAACTTGAAGAGTTCAAGGCGCAAATAAGAAGTGACGATCGGGAATGCGGCAGTTGGAAAGCCGGCGATGATCCGGCGGTACTGACCACCGACATCGTCACAGCCGTGAACGAAGAGAGGGAGCGCCTCGAAAACCAGTTGTGTGGCTGGTCGAGGGGTGACGCCCCCTCGACCGTGGCCGACAGCCTCGCCACTGTCAACAGTCTCAGGAAGAAAAGCGACGAACTGGAAGCGGAGAAAAAGTCACTCATTAATCAACTGGCACTCTTCAAAAAAGAAGACAAGGAAGAAAAAGAAACGACGGAACCTGTCACCCTGGAGCAGGCAAAAGAGCTATCCGACAGGAAACTCACCATTCAAGGGGCAGGATACCGTAAGCCAACCACTGATTTCGAAAGGTTTGATCTTGAGACGACTTTAGGCTCGGTGTTCAGACTCATGGGCCGCTTCCTGATAGAAAATAAAACATGGGATTCCCTTTTCGAAAGGTTCAATGCCGACCTGTCCTGGCAAGTCAATTGGAACACGACAACCATCTCGCCTCCCTCAGAGGATTCAATAGCATCAAAACTCAGGCGCACCGGCCTCATTGAGACATACGAGTCGCCCGAAACAACGAACTGGGACGACAACGATAATGTACTTTGGTTCCACCTGTCAGATTTCGGGGAGCAGGCGCTCACCATACTCGAGAGAGCAGACCCTGAAGACAAGCAAATACAATTTGCCTTCAAACAACGGGAAAAAGAATCAAAACCGATAGTGGATCCTTGGATGCAGTCATCTCAAGCAGTCGAACCAACGACACGCCAAGAACCCGAATTCTAGCAGCATTGCAAAAGAGCACCAGAGCCATTTATTGCTTCTTGGTTTGTTGCAAGGTTCGGTAGATAGTGGTGCGTCCGACGTTGTATTGGCTGGCGATCTCGTTGACGGTGACGGTGCCGGATTCGTAGAGCTCGCGGGCGCGTTTGGCCTGGGCTGGGGTGAGCTTGGGCTTGCGCCCGCCCTTGCGTCCTCGCCGGCGTGCGGCCTGGAGGCCGGCGTTGGTGCGCTCTCGGATCAGGTCGCGCTCGAACTGGGCCATGGCGGCAAAAATGTTGTAGACGAGCATCCCGCCCGAGGTGGTCGCGTCGATGTTCTCCGTGAGGCTTTTGAATCCCACCCCTGCCTCTTGGAACCGGTTCATGAGGTTGACGAGGTTCTGGAGGCTGCGGCCCATGCGGTCGAGCTTCCAGACGACCACGGTGTCGCCCTCGCGCAGGGTCTGGAGCATGAGGTCGAGCTGGGGTCGGTGCTCCTTCGCCCCGCTGGCGTGATCGACGTAGATGTGACCGCGTTCGCACCCGGCCTTAACAAGCGCGTCCACCTGGAGATCCTCGTTCTGGTCCAACGTGGAGACCCTGGCGTATCCGATCAGCATCCCGAATCCTTTCGTACCGAAACCCGTTACTATTCCATTATATCGGACATTGAATACGGTACGGGTTGTGGTACGTCGAAAGCGTAAGGAAACCGGTAAAAACCGAACCGGGTTATAGGCGTCCCGTAAACGACCGTTTATGGGACACCCGAAAACGGGTTGTTGAAAGGAAAAGGGAGCGATACGACGAGCTTGGTCGGCCGTCGCATCGCTCCCCTTTCGAAGGTTTGGAGGATGTCAGCTCTTGGCGTTCGAGTCTTTGCTGACGGCTTTGGCGTGGTCGATGGCTTTCTTGAGCTGGTCACGGGTGGCGTTGTCGGCCACCTTGCCGTCGGAGTCCTTGTAGAGCTGCTCGGCCTTGGCGAGGTCGCCGTCGAGCCTCTTGTGGGTGGTCCTGTCCATGTCATTGACGAGCGCCTGCTGGTGTTTGGCTGTATCCGTATTTCCGGTGTATGTGGCGGCGAGGTCGCGGTTGTCGATCGCGGTCTGGCGGATGTTCTTGGTCGGCCCGCCCGCAGGACAAGAGACGGCTTTTGGCGCCTTGCCGGCCTTAGCGCTGTCTTCTTCGACGGTTTTCAGCAGGGTCTTGTCGGTGAGCTCGCCGGGCTTCTTGGCGTCCTTGGCGAGGCTGGCGCCTTTGGCGAGTGTCGCCTGGTGCTGCTTGTAGGCGGTGTTGACGGCGGTCTCGCTTTGCCGGCAGTCGGCCAGCGCCGTCCTGTGGTCGGCTTGTACGCCCAGATACGCGCCCACGCCTACCAGCGCTACGACCAGCAGTGCGACGACGGTGCTGGCGATCCTGTGGTTTCTGATGTACGCGGTGATGGCTTCCATGCCCGTCCTTCTCCTTGGTGTTCGATCTCCGGTATCGCATTGTACGCACACCTGAGGAAAGAACGGCATGACAAACACTAACGGTCAGGTCGTGGAAGCGGGCTACGATGCAAGACATGAACGAGAAGAGGAACACAAGGAAGATTCGCCCGCTGCTGGCGGGCACGGCGACGTTGCTGTTGGCCGTGGGGATGCTGGCCGGAGGCGTCGCCGACGCCGCAACCCCGGCATCGACCGGCGATTACCAAGCCTATGATGCGGCGGATAGCCAGCTGGTCGATGCGATGAGCGCCGTCAACGGCTCCGTCAAGCAGAAGTCCGACGCCGACGCACAGGCTGCCGCCCAAGCGGCGCAACAAGCCCAAGAGGCCGCGCAGGCCCAGGCACAGTCGGCCCAGGGTTCAACTGGTGGAGGCCGTTCCTCTGTTGGCTTCGGTTCCCGTTCCGGCGGATGGAACTCGTCGCGCTATTCCGCGCCTTCCACTCCATCGGCACCTGCGCCGTCCTATCAACCAGCACCTTCATATACGCCGTCTGCACCTTCAAACGGCGGTAAAGATCCACTTGCTGCACACGGCCCTTGGATTGATCCTAGCGATGGATCTTGTTTTGCTGAGTGTTTCTGAGAAGATCCATTTCATCTACTGAGATGCAATGTAGAGGCCGTCATTCTTTAGAGAATGGTTTTTGTGATTTGTGATCCCTGTTTGGGCTGCATGGCTATCGTCATGGACAGTATTGATTGTAACGTTTCAGCGCGCTAAAACAGGCAAAGTTGTTTATCCTAGTAGCATGTCAAAGATACCAATAGGCCGCTGTTTGCTGTGCTGTTGAGGTGTACCACGTGTATCGGAAGACTAGATGATGGTATGAATCCTCGATATGAGGAGCGGGCCAACTACGTTAGCCCTTGCATTTAAGGGCTAAGCCATGACCGAGGTCACCACGCGGGGCGTGTCCCTGCCGGGTGGCTTAACCCTGAAATGGCCAGGGGCTTACGCCCCCGACACCCCTCTGCCTCATTGCATGAAAGGCCGGGCGGCAACCTTGCATCGGTTGCCGCCCGGCCTTTCCTGTCTTCGGCTCCTCGCCTTCGCCGTGTCGGTGGGCGGGTGCGCGGTGACACGGGTCACGGCTCCCGTCCACAAGCACGGCGGAGGCTGCGGCCAAGGCGTTCCAGCCTTGGATCCAGGCGAGGGAGCCGATAGGCCCCCTCGACCCGCGCCACCCGCACACCGGCGCAGAGACGCCGGGCGCGGACGGATTGCTAGCCCAGTTCGGGACCGGCGGGTACGGGGGCGGGACAAGCCGAAAGATCCTCACCGGAGGCGTCACCGCCATCGTCGCCGGTTTCAAGGCGGGCCAGATAGTCCTCGGCCTCCATGACCGCGCGACGGCCGGGGTCCATGCCCTCCACGAGTTGCGACGCCTCGGCGTCAAGCTCGTCGGCGATCTCGTCGAACGACCGCCCGTCCCCTTGCAGCCCGGACCAGGCGGCGAGCGCCCGGTCGTCATGGTCGCGCATCCGACGCACCAGCGCGAGGAACGGGCCGTCACCGTCGCCGCCGTCAGGGTCACCGTCGGCGTCCCCGCCGCCGGACGCGATCTTCAGGAGGCGCCTGGCGATCTCGTCGCCGTCCTCGCCGAGGTACCTGAGGTACAGGTAGCGTTTCAGCATCCGCATATCGCCCGCATAACCCTCGAGGCCACGGGTGCCGGCGCACAGCACGCCGTACTCGTAGCAACAGGTCTCGAACCAGCCCGGGCTCGTCAGCCTGCCGGTGAAACCGTCATCGGCACGCATCGCGGCCATCACTTCGGCGGCATCGGTCCCGTCCGGCAGATGCCGGGCACCCTCGTCGATGCGTCTCGCCATCTCGTCGGGGTCGAACGGCTCGTGCCGCATGCCCATGCCGATGATGATGTTGACCGTCTTGTCAATCTTAATGTTGGGTTCCATTTTCCCTACTTCCTTCCGTGCCGTTCATAACGGCACACATATAAATTCGTTCTTTACCGGGTTACGGCGGAGCACCCGCCGTCGCGTCTAGGGCGGCAGCCAGAGGCCGGCGGATCTACAGGACACGCTCATGGGAGCGCCCCCTTCCCGTATCCGGCTCCATGCGGTCCAGAAGCTCCCTTCTGCGTGCCGGGGGAAGCCCACGCCACTCATCGGCCGTATACAGGCGTCCGGAGGCGTGTCTGGGCAGCAGACCGGGCTCGTCGTCCAGCATCCGCCCCAACGCCTCCAACGCCTTCTCCTTTTCAGGCGGGGGTGCGACGGGCCGGGCGGCAGCGCCCTTTTCCACGCCGGCGCGATAGCCCTGTTCATAGCCCTCTCGCCGAGCCTGCTCGACCAGGGTTTTAGCACGGGCCATCTCATGTGAAAGCCACGAACGCAACGCAGTCACGAAACGCTCACACGTCTCCCGCAGCCATTCCAGCAGTGATGCCTCACGGGCGTCCAGCGCCTTCTCACGCTTGTCCAGAGCCGTCCGGCGGCATTCAGTCGTCTCCAGCTCCTTATGGGCCTTGAGGGCATCGTTTTGGGCCTTTTTGCGGACCTCAAGCGTCCTCCGGGCCAGCGGGGCCACCTCGGCGGCCACTGCGCTGTCCATCTTCAGCTTCTCGACCTCGGCATTGGACGAATACGAGGCCTTTGTAGACTCGTAATGGCAGTCGAACCGGTCACGCGCCAAAGCCTGTATCCTACGGTTCAGTTCACGCAGCCACTTGCGGGTCACCAGACGGTTGCAGTCGAACCACACGCCCTGTGGCGCACGCCCACGGCGCGAGCGCGTCCGCGGGGCTGTCCCGTTGATCCTCTCGATCTGCTCCGGAGAGGTCGCTGGCACGAACATGGCGTGCATGTGGATGCGCGAGGTGCGCGTCACCGGCGGGTCGTCCGGACCCGCCGGCACGCCCTCGGCCTCAAGCTGGGAACGCGGGACCACGTAGTCGTGGACCTCGTCATAATGAATGACGCCGCCCACGCACATGCCCCAGCCGCCGGCCATCGCCGACTGCTCGGTCAGGCACCCGCGGAAGAACCGGATGACGGCCCCGCGGTCATCAGGATGCGGGAAGTCCTCGGGCAGGTCATAGACCATCGAGCACATCACCACCGTGTCCTTGCGCCACCGCCGGCCCGGTGGCTTGGCCGCGCGCACCTCCCCCACGATCCGGCGCAGACGGGCCATCAGATCCTCGCCATCCACACTCAGCACCACGTTCAACCGCGTCAGCGCCTGATCTATATGGGGATTCGAATGCCGCTCGCCAAGACGAAGAACATGGAAAATGATCGCGACGGCCTTCGAAAACGAATATTTTCCAAGATTGACACCAGCCAAAACAGCCACCTCCTGAAGCAAAAATGTGATTGGAGCCGCCGCCCCGACAGCCACAGACGTGTGGCATCGGGACGACGGAATAAGACAGCGGAACTAGCCCAGCATCTCCTCCGGTGTCGGCTTATGACGGGTAGGTGGGATGTTGACGGCAGGTGCCTCCTTGGCGCGTGGAATACGCTTCAAGCCACGTACCTGATGCTTGCCCTGATCTATGGAACGCACAATGGATTCGGAAATGGTCTCTGCCACGTAATCCTCGCGACCCTCAAGCGTAGGCAGCCTTGATTTGCTAATCGACGGCACGCCCAGCTGCCATCCATCAGACTCGGCAAGGGGCCTGAGAGCCTTGCCGAATACTATTCTCCCGACTATCCTGCCTAAAGGATGGTTCCGCTTGAACCAGCGCTCGTAAAGCTCATACAACGCGCTGCTCGGAATTTCAGACATACCGTAAAGTTGATCGTGAATGTCGAACCACCACTCCTTGACGGGATCGTTCTCCAACGCCCATTCCTCAAGCGCGCGCCTGGAAAATTCGGTTTCGGCCCATGTACCGAAGTCCGGGCACAACAACGCCCAGGTAAGCAGGTAGCTCAGCACATCCGTCCGTTGCAGGTAATCGCCGATCTCCGGCCGCCGGGCATGATCCTTGAACTGCTTGGTCAGCTTAACGACCACAATCCTGTCCAACATCGCCTCGCTCTTGTCCTTCACTCGCGGAAGATCGTTGAACGCCTGAACCACGAGGCAGCACGGTTTGAGAAGATAGCTGTCCTTGCCTTTGTGCTCGGCCTTGATCTCACCGCCGGAGATGATGGATTTGAACATGGAACTGTCATTGAAATACGTGTTCGCGTCATTGTCGTCACCGATGACCAGCGATGTATGCTCCAGGGAGGCACCGATCCAACGCGACTGGCTGGGGTCATTGAAAACCGACAGTGGAAGTGATGCTGTCTGTTCCCTCCCGACAATGCTGACCATGAGGTTGAGTAGCGTCGACTTGCCGTTGCTGCCATCGCCGACGAGGAAAATCGCCTTCCGCGCCCTCACCGCCAGGCTTGGGATCAGGGAAGCCTTGAGCATCTCCCGAATCATCGGGACAAGCTCATCGCCATACGTGTCCTTAAGCCAACTCATGGCCTCCCAGCCATCGATGACCGGACTCTCGGCTTGGGGGTTGTACGGAATGCCGCCCTTCGCCAGGAACACGAGATCCGGAGAGAACGGCTTGAGGACATTGCCTTTCACGTCCCATACGCCATTGGCGAGCGGCACATATTCACTGCGGGATGTCAAAGTCACACGTGGTGCCATATCATGGATCTCCGCAATAACCTCGTCAACTTCGCGCTTAGTCACCGGAAGAAAAATACTTTCCGCAAAAACCCTTGCGATCACGGCGATATCGGACTCGACCACATCCGATGGCAAATAAACGCCAGACTCTTTGTCGTATGCGCAAAGCTGCGAGCCACGCTCTCTGCCCACTTCACGCCGGACAACCCGAAGCGGACACCCAAGAGCCTCGCAAGCTTCCCGTACCAATCTGCCCATTGTGCTGGTATCAACGCCCACCGGCTTGCCTTTAGGACCTTTGGACATGCGAACCGGATATCCGTTACTCACCCTCGCATAAATCTTCTCCTGGAGTGAGTCTGGCTTAATCCCACTGCCAGCGAGTACTATATTCGTCGTCAATCCCTCGGTCATAGAACCAAAACTGGCGGCCGTCTTCCGTGACCTCTCGTCACCCGTACCGTCCGTATATCGTGGCTTATAGCTCATGAGTTCCGGCTGTCCGCTCATCGGGCATCACCCGCCATCGGGTTCGCCGGTTCGAACAGAGCGTCTACATCGGCCATATACACACGAAGCAGCGCGTTCTTGCCGCCATGCGGGCTCGGATGGCGGTAGGCCATAAGGTCGCCGCGAGCGATGTCACGATACAGAAGGTCAGGAGAAACACCCCAGCGCTTCGCAGCACAGGAAACAGACACGAATGAGTGGTCTAAACTGACATTGTTGTTACTATGGGTACCCACTATTGTAGGCATAATGCTCCTTAGCATCACACCCTTGCGAGAGAGTACGCGCAACAGCGATACACATATTACGTGATTTAGATAATTTGCTGGGCCGAACCCATGACATTTTTAAATGCCAACAAACCACTAGGTACAATGTCAATGATAGCAATTATGCAGTTACTATGCAAACTTCACGCTAATAGCGATAAACGCATGTGTCTACATAAACGTTAGCTAGCCACATAAAATAGGACAAAAGCATGAGTACGATCAGAAGAAATGAATAATTATGGCAGAAAATAATGCAACACAAGATTTTAGCCGAGTCGTGATCCGCTGTGAAAATTCCGAAACTCATAGGAGGAACGGAAAACAAGCAGCGCCCGTACTAGCAGAGTATTGGCGAGATGGGCAGAACCGGATCTACCGGCCAGATATATTTAACCATTGGGAAGATCCGTCAAACCCCGGCACCTTTAAAGTGTATCCATTTGGTGTGGATCGATGCCCCCAATGCCACAAGAACAACCCTATATCCATAGAAAAGACGCGTCTGGAGCTCGAAAGGCTCTGGGACATCCTGCGATATCCTGCAGTTTTAAAAAAACTTGACGCGAGCCGATTTTCACTCGATGAAGAATACGTTCAAGGTATTCATGACGATATCCTTCCGATTTTCGATAACATCGAACGTTATAAGCACGATCTTCTGGCATCTGACGGATCTGGGCTCCAGAAGGATCTCAAAGACCTCGATCCCATCGAAAAAGAAAAATATGAGTACCTATACGATGAATCTGAGCTGATGGAGGAGGAAGTCGAAGAAACCAGATCCGGGAACGGCTCCTTCACGATAGCCATACCTGCATCCCGATTCGCTTCCCTCCTGTCAAACAGACAATACGAACGGAACGTATTTTCCCTAGCCATACATGAAGGCTACAGGCCACAGTTACAGGCTACGCACGAATAACGGAATAAACAACATTTCGGCAACGGTGTCCAACCAAAATATTATTTCTATTGGACACCTATTGGACACCTGGAAAAAGTAAATCCGCGGAATCGTTGAAATTCCGCGGAATTGAATGGTGCGCACGGCAGGATTCGAACCTGTAACCTGCTGATCCGTAGTCAGCTGCTCTAATCCATTGGGCTACGTGCGCAGTGTCAAGAACCTTGTTTTTGACAACTCATCTAATATAACGTTTCGGGTCGATTCTCGCAAGCATAGGCGTGTCGCGAAGGCACATCAATGCATTACATAACGATCTGGAATCATGTCCCGCAATTCATGGAAAACCGTTCGCTGATGGTCATCCAAACCTCCACGAACGAACTCCATCAGTCGATAGCAGGTATGAATATCTGAAACATCAACAACGACAAAACAAAAGCTTCAAGCCTTGTCATTCAAGACACCAGTCAAAACCATAACCCAGAAAACAAGTAACGTTCCGCTTATCCGAACGCGTGTACCTTGCTGCGACGCGAAGAATGCCCGGACGAGGCCGACGAAACCACCATCTTCGGCACGCCCTCACCGCTGACGGCGGAAGCGTCCACGATAACCTGCTGAACATCGTTCATCTCCGGAAGCTGGAACATCGTCTCCTCAAGCGTCTTTTCAATGATGGAACGTAGTCCGCGGGCACCGGTTCCCTCTCTAATCGCCTTGGCGGCGATGGCGGCGATGGCCTCATCGGTGAACGAGAGTTTGACCCCGTCGACGGCGAAAAGCTTGCGGTATTGCTTGACCAGCGCATTGGCCGGGCGCACGAGGATATCGCGCAGATCCTGCTCGGTGAGTTCGTCGAGCACGCTGACTACCGGCAGTCTGCCGATGAATTCGGGCAGCAGTCCGAAATCGCCCAGATCATCCGCATCGACCTGCCGCAACAGATCGGCTTTGCTTTCGTCGTGCTCGTGCAGGGTGGCGGTGAAACCACTTTCCTGCGCACCGAGCCGCTTGCGGACGATGGCGTCGAGACCGACGAACGCGCCGCCACAAATGAAGAGGATGTCGCGCGTGTCCATCTTGACGGTGTTCTGATCGCGGTGCTTGCGCGTACCCTCACCTTCCAGCGGCACCGAGGCGATGGTGCCTTCGAGGATCTTCAGCAGCGCCTGCTGCACGCCCTCCCCACTCACGTCACGGGTCAGCGAGGCGCTTTCACCACTTTTGCGCGCGATCTTGTCAATCTCATCAATGTAAACGATGCCGTGCTGTGCCCGATCCACATCGCCGTCAGCGGCCTGCAGGAGCCGTTGCAACACGCTCTCCACGTCGTCGCCGATATAGCCGGCCTCGGTCAGCGTGGTGGCGTCCACAATGACGAATGGCACGTTCATCACGCGGGCGAGCGTCTGCGCCAGATAGGTCTTGCCAACGCCCGTGGGTCCAAGCAGCAGAATATTGGATTTGGCCACTTGAACGTCGACCAGAGGGTCACCACTTGATTTTCCAGAACGTTTGGAGGAACCTGCCTTGTTGTTTCCAGCGGTGACGGCTTTTCGCGCAGCACCCGATGCGGCAGCGGCCTTGCCCATCCCCGCGCCGGAGACGCGGCCACCCTCGCCCATCTCCATGTTGACGCGCTTGTAATGGTTGTAGACGGCCACGGAAAGGGTGCGCTTGGCCTGCGGCTGGCCGACCACGTACTGGTCGAGATAGGCGTATATTTCTGAAGGTTTGGGCAGGTTCAGCGCATTAATCTTGACTTCCTCGTCGGTGTCATCGTTGATGAGGTCGACGCATTGGGCGATGCACTCGTCGCAGATCGCCGCACCCTGGCCGGTGACCAGCTTGCGCACCTGACGTTCGCTTTTGCCGCAGAATCCGCAGCGCGGGACGGAGTCGTTATAATCCACCACGTCGCCCATGCCTTCTCCTTACCGCGTCGCACGCTTTCAGCTCAGCCTGTCATGACCATTTGTTCGCCGCTTTTCCAGCAGCACATCCAATACGACGATACCCCTCACGCGCGAACGCAAGGGGTATCGAATTATTTTTGTTGTAAATCTACACGGCGAATCGCGGCATAATCACTACCGTAACCGTTACCGCTACCACTACTTGCGGTTGGCAAGCACCTCGTCGACCATGCCGTAATCCTTGGCCTCCTGGGCCGTCAGGAAGGTGTCGACCTCGATGTCCTTGCGGACGCGCTCGACCGACTGGCCGGTGTGCTTGGCAAGAGTCTCCTCGAGCCATTCGCGCATACGCAGCATTTCCTTGGCCTGGATCTCGATCTCGGTGGCCTTGCCAAATCCCTGATCGATGGCCGGCTGGTGGATGAGCACACGCGCGTTCGGGAGCATCAGACGCTTGCCCTTGGTACCAGCAGCCAAAATGACCGCAGCGGCCGAAGCGGCCTGGCCAAGGCAGACGGTCTGCACATCAGGCTTGATGTATTGCATCGTGTCATAGATGGCCGTCATCGCGGTCATCGAGCCGCCGGGAGAGTTGATGTACATCATCACGTCGCGGTTAGGGTCCTGGCTTTCCAGCACCAAGAGCTGAGCCATGATGTCGTCGGCGGAGGTGTCGTCCACCTGCACGCCCATGAAGATGATGCGATCCTCGAACAGACGGCTATACGCATCCTGCGTCTTCATACCGTACGGCGTCTTCTCGCTGAACTGCGGCATCACGTAACGGTTCTGGGGCGCAAAACCGGCCACGCCACGCGGGCCCGCGAGACGCTCGGCACGAGCTACAAACTTCGCTTCTTCACTTGCCATGTTCACTCCCCGTCCTTCTTGGTGCTCATCGTGCCCGGCGTGGTCACGATCTTATCGAAGAAACCGTATTCCAGCGCCTGCTGGGCGGTGAACCAGTGGTCGTATTCGTTGTCGCGGTAAATCTCTTCGAGGGTGTGGCCGGTCTGCTCGGCCGTGAGCTTCGAAAGGGTCTGCTTCATGTCCATGATCAGCTCGGCGTTGATGCGCACGTCGGTGGCCGTGCCGCCGATGCCGCCGGAAGGCTGGTGCATCAGGATACGGGCATGGGAAGTGGCGAAACGCTTGCCCTTGGTGCCGCTGGAAAGCAGGAACTGGCCCATGGAGGCCGCCATGCCGACAGCGACGGTGGCCACGTCGGGCTCAATGAGCTGCATGGTGTCGTAGATGGCCATGCCGGCGGTGATGGAACCGCCGGGCGAATTGATGTAAAGCCAGATGTCCTTCTTCGGGTCTTCGGCCGCGAGCATCAACATCTGGGCGCAGATGACGTTAGCGTTCTGATCCTTGACCTCGTCGCCAAGCCAGATGATGCGCTCCTTCAAGAGCCTATTGAAAATCGGATCCGTGATGGAGGGAGCGGAATCCTCCCCCTCGTCCATCGACGGCGTAGATGTCAGCAATCCTGCCACCATATCTCCTTGATATTCACGTTTTATTACCGTTAAAGATATTACCCGCACTTATACGACAGCCCTCAGTTTTTTGCGCTGAGAACGAGAAACAAAGCCGATGAAACCGCGCGAAACCAGCGCCGACACGGCCACGCCGACACCGACCGGCACGAAGAAGGCCATCGGTGCCCCCGTCAGTTCCATCACCAGGCACATTGCCATCAGCGGCGCCTGCTGAGAGGCGGCGAGCAACGCCGAAGCCCCGACCAACGCACACGCGGTGACGGTGTCACCTGGGCTCAACAAAACCCACGCGAAACCGAGCAATGCGCCCAGTGTCGCACCTATCGAAATGCCAGGCTGGAGCACGCCGCCAGAAGCGCCGGAACGGATGGTGCCGAGCGTCAACACGACTTTGGCCACCAGCAGAGCCAGCAGAATCGGTATGAGGGCATCAGCCTCGCGGGCGGTGGCGGCAAAGGCGTATTGCGCCACGGAACGGCCGTTACCCATGATCTGCGGCAGCCATATCGCCACGATGCCAGTCGCCAGCGCGGCCAACGGCATCATCCAGAGGATGCCCGCGCCTTTGGGTTTGTTGCCTTCGGCCCATTGCGAGCCTTTGCGGAACAGCGCGCCGGCGATACCGCAGACAATGCCGGCGAGAACGGCGAACAAGGTCAGGCTCAGCGTCGAAATCACAGATTTGCCCATGGCGGACATCCCGTAGAACGTACCGCGCCCGCGGATCATCGAAGCGATATAGGCCGATACCGCCGAGGTGCCGAGCGCCAAGGTGACGGTTTCCATGCTGATGTCGGAAAGCAGGATCTCGATGGCGAAAAACGTGCCGGCGAGTGGGGCGTTGTAGACACCAGCAAGTCCTGCCGCCGCGGCTACGGCGACAACGGTCTTGCGGTCTTTTTCGTCGTTTAAATGGACAAGTTTCGAAAAGCGTTGCCCAAGCATCGCACCGAACTCGCGCGGTGCGACCTCACGGCCGATGGACGAGCCAGAACCCACGATGAAGATCTGCAACAAGACATGAACGGTGGTCTGCCAAACTGGCATTCGTTCCCCCGCCACGGCAATCTTCACTGACGGCACTTTGGTGGTTTTGGTACGCAGCAGCCACCAGACGACCGCCGCGAACACCGATCCGCCAACAATCGACGCGATGCGCCGCCACGCCGCCACCTGATAGGGGCTCGGATTCTGCGGGTTCTCGACATAGCCCAGCATGATCCGTTCGACACCGCTCAGCATCAGGCCGAGCAGGCCGGAACTCACGCCGACGACTCCCCCGAGCAGGAAGATGACGGCGGCGAGCAGGCCCAGCCGTTTCAATCCGCTATCGTTCTTTTCTTCCACCAGCGCTTCTGACTTTCCGCGACATTGATATGGAGGACGCGTTGCGCCACTTCCACTTAATTATCTTCAGACCAATATAATCGCGACCAAGAAAAACCGTCGCACCAATGCCAAATTCGATCGGCCACATTCATGCTGTCCACTTACATTGACAGCATTCGCAAAGCAAAAATGCAAAGAACCAAACAGTATTAAAAATCAACATCCATTGCAATAGACCTGAACCAAACAAACGAAAAGGGAGCCGGGCGAACCCGTACTCCCTTTTAGCGTTATTAGAGATTGATGATTACTCCGAAATCACTCGGCCTCATCTTGGTCGGAAAGCTCGTCGGCGACGGCGGCAGCGGCGGACGCGGCCTCGACGCTTTCGTTCTCCTCGGCATCCTCGACGGCCTCGTCCTCACCGAGGAACGGGGTCAGGTCGAGATCCTTGCCATCGCAGGTGAACTTGACGGCACGCATGCCGGCAAGCAGGCCCTTGGAACGGCCGACTTCCTGAACGGCGGAGCCAAGCTGGCCGTTCTGGACGATCGCGTTGATGAAGGCGCTCGGATCCATGCCATACTGCTGGGCGATGGAAGCGAGGAAGTTGGTGACATCGGCCTGGGAAACCTTGACGTCGAGCTGCTCGGCCAAAGTGTCGAGCACGATCTGGTCCTTGAGCTCCTTGTCGGCGGTCTCTTCGGCTTCCTTCTTCTGCTCGTCGGTGGCCTTCTCGGGATCGGCGGTGACCTGCTTCAAGCGCTCTTCGACCATGTCCTTGCGGACGCCTTCGGGCACCGGAATCTCCACGTCCTTCTTCAGGGCGTCGAGGAACGCATCGCGCGCCTCATTGGCCTGACGGCCTTCGCCGTCACGCTCGCACTGCTTGCGGATATCGGCCTTGAGCTCGTCCAAGGTGTCGAACTCGGAGGCTTCCTGGGCGAAATCATCGTCGAGCTTGGGCAGCTCTTCGGCCTTGACGGAGTTGACCTTGACCTTGATCTGGGCCTTCTCGCCTTCGTGGTCACCACTTTCCAGCGTGCCTTCGAAGGTGGTCTCCTCGCCTGCGGACAGACCATCAAGCGCTTCGTCGATGCCGTCGAGCAGCTTGCCGCTGCCGAGCTCGTAGCTCACGCCTTCCTGGGAATCGACGGACTCACCGTCAATCTGGGCGTCAAGGTCGATGTTGGCGAAATCGCCCTTCTTGGCGGGACGATCGACACCCACGAGGGTGCCAAAACGCTGGCGAAGGTTGTCGAGGCGCTTGTCGACGTCCTCATCGGTGACCTCGGTCTTGGGGACCTCAAGGGTTATGCCGTCGAGCTTCGGCAGCTCGATTTCAGGGCGGCGCTCGACGGTGGCGATGAACTTCACCTTGGTGTCGTCCTTCTCGCTGGTCGGCATTTCCTTGACATCCAGCTCGGGCTGGGCCATGGGGCGAATCTTCTTTTCCTCGAGGGCCTTGGAGTAAAGCTCCGGGACGGCGCTGTTGACGGCCTCGCCGGCGACGGCACCAAAGCCGACGCGCTGGTCGATGATCTTGCCCGGGACGTGGCCCTTGCGGAAGCCCGGGACGCTGATCTGCTTGGCGATCTCCTTGCGGGCTTGATCAAGATACGGGTCGAACTCTTCCGGGTCGACGGTGACGGTGAGCTTCACCTTGGTGGGCTCGAGATTCCTCACGCTGATTTTCACGCTAGTACTCCTGACGATTATTCCTACTACTTCTGCACTTAGGCAACCCTCATATGATAACGCGACTTACGGACTCAGAGACAAGCGCAACCTGCCATTTTCGCGCCCCTTGTTCGCGTAGAAACTCAGGGATATCAAGGCCGGCCGCATCATCTCGCCAGCACAGGTTGCGGATGATCTGCGGCTTGATGACCACGTCGGGCGGGGTCCTTGTGTCCTGCGCGATCTGGGCGATGACGGCACGGACTTTCTTGAGACGGGCGAACCGCTCAGGTTGATGAACGGACCAGTATTTCATCGAACGCGGCGCATTGGCTTGTGCCTCCTTCGAGGGCGTCGGCGGCTCAGGCCAGTCCTTCGGCTTGAGTTTCAGCGCCTCTTGGATGGTGTCTTTCCACACGCTGGGCTTGATGGAACGCTGGATGGGGGCGTAACGTTCGAACATCTTGTCCTGCTCGTTGCCCATGTGGATGCGCACGCGCTCGTTCAGGCTGCGGATGGCGCGGAACTGGCGGGCGTTATGTGGCTTCTTCTGGGCGGCCTCGATGATGGCGGCATCGCTCAGAAGCAGGGTCGGGGCGATGTCATGCTCGCGTGCAAGCTCATCGCGTTTTTCCCACAGCGCTTTGGCGACGGCCTGGCCTCGCCTGTCGTGGCCAAGCGCGGTGAAATGGGAAATGCGCATCCACGGCACCGGGTGGGGCGTTTGCGGACCTGTCCCCTCTGCCAGCGCATGGCTGAATTCTTCATTGGCCCATTCCATTTTGCCGGCTTTTTTGAGATCGGCACGCATTTTCTGCTCAAGTTCGATCAGCAGTTCGACATCAAGGGCCGCGTAATTACGCCAATCCCTTGGCAAGGGGCGATACGACCAATCGGCGGCGGAATGTTCCTTGGCCAATGTAATACCAAGGTAATGTTCGGTGACCGCGGCAAGGCCGAAACGTTTCAACCCCAACAATCTTGCGGCGATTTCGGTATCGAAAAGATTGCGAACCTTCATACCCAGATCGGTGAAGCCAGGCAGATCCTGTAGGGAATCGTGGATGATCCACGTGGCATCGCCGACGGCACGGTTGAATTCGTTCCAGTCCGCTCCGGCTTCATTCAGGGCTATCGGATCGAGCAGAACGATGCCGGAACCGGTGCGTTTGAACTGCACCAGCCAGTCCTCATGACCGTATCGATAGCCCGAAGCGCGTTCAGCATCGGCCGCCAGCGAGCCATCGCCAGCGGCCAACCTGTCGGATGCCTCGCGGAATCCGTCAAGCGTGTCGGTCACCTCAGGGACGCCCTCACGCGGCTCTTCCTGCAATCGCGGATCGCTACTCAACCGAACTCCCACTCCGTCCACCGCAGAGCTCATAGCTTCGCTTTCCCATACAAGGCGTTGCAAGCTCCGAGTCCAATGGACACTGCTATACACTAAATCCGGCGTCCACCATATCGCGAGCCTTGGGCAGTCTTTTCTACACCGGCTGAGAGGATTACCAAGCAAACATCAAAACAAGGCAGAAATCATGCTTTCTCTCGCTGATGAGATGATTACGGATGGCCATCGCTCCCTCAGTTGGAGCGCACCACGTCCATGAAACGGGGGCCGTAAAGGTGCAGTTTGTTCTCGCCCACGCCGTTGACCGCTAGGAACTGGGCGTCCGTGACCGGCTTGATACGGGCCATGTCACGCAGGGTTTTGTCGGAGAAGACAATGTAAGGCGGTTTGCCGATTTCCTGGGCGATGGTCCGACGCAGCTCACGGAACTTCTGGAAGAGCGCCTCATCCTCTTCGGTGGGTTCGTAATCGCCATAAACGGCCTTACCGGCACGCGAGCCGCCAGCACCATTTGTGTCATCGGCATCATAGGAACCGAAAGCGGAACCTGATGTTGCGGCAACCGGCTTCTTGCGCTGGACGCGTTTGATCTCATAGTGGAAATCGGGTTTCACTGTCTCCCCCGCCCGCACACCGAAACGGACAATCGGCAGTCTGCCTTCAGAAACGAACAGATAGCCATCGGTGGCCATCTGGTTGATGACATCGTGGATTCGCGCGTCCGGCACATCACGCAACGCACCATAGCTTGGAACACGGTCGAGGTGACGATTGATGAGATCCTGCGCTTTAGAGCCTCGTAATACGGATACGATCTTGCCCATGCCGAAGCTCTGGTTCAGGTCGTGGACGCAACGGCTCACCGCCCGAGCCACGTCGGAAACGTCGATGGTCTCGAACGTGCTTTCGCAATTGGAGCAGTTGCCGCACCTGAATGTTTCACCATCCGCTTGCGTATCCTGCTCTGAATCATGTTCTGCGGGATCGACGCTCTTGGGATCGGCGAAATACCGCATGATGTAGCGGTGCAGACATTCGGTGGTGCGGCAATAGCCAATCATAGCGTTCAACAGACGCCGATGACTCTGCCGAACGATCTCTTGCTCTTCGGGGCTCATGCGGTCGTTGTCGGAATCCATGTCCAGAAGCCTGCGGCGGGTGACGATATCCGATTCGTTCCAGAGCAAAGTGCAACGTCCCGGTTCGCCATCCCTGCCCGCTCGGCCAGCCTCCTGATAGTAGGCCTCGATGCTTTCCGGCATATTGTGATGGATGACGTAGCGGACGTTCGACTTGTCGATGCCCATGCCGAAGGCGTTGGTGGCCACCACCACCGGCACCTGGTCGGTGACGAAATCGCGTTGCGCCTTGTCGCGCGCCTCAGCGGACATGCCGCCGTGATAAGCGGCGGCAACGATGCCGTGTCGGTTCAGCTCGTCGGCGAGCGCTTCGGTCTCCTTGCGTGTGGCGCAGTAGACGATGCCGGATTCGTCGGGATGCTTAGCTGCATATTCGGTAATCCATACGTTCTTACGTTTGGTCGGCATGTTGATGATGTCGAAATAGAGATTTGGCCGGTCAAAGCCCGTAACCGTAACCTTGGGATTGCGAAGACGCAGCAAACGGACGATATCACGACGCACTTTTTCGGTGGCGGTCGCCGTGAACGCGGCGACGGTCGGTCGCACCGGCAAACTGTCGATGAACTCGCCGATGCCCAGATACGACGAACGGAAATCCTGTCCCCATTGCGAGACGCAGTGCGCTTCGTCCACCGTAATCAGCGATATTTTGACCTGCGAGGCGAAGTTGCGGAACCGTTCGGTTTCCAGACGTTCGGGGGCAACGTAAAGCATTTTCACATCGCCACGACGGGCCAGCGCGAACACCATGGATTGCTCGTCGCTTTCCTGCGTGGTGTTGATGAACGCGGCCTTGATGCCCGCATCATTCAAGGCGTCCACCTGATCGCGCATCAGCGATATCAGCGGGGAGATGACGATGGTCAGACCTGGCAACATGGTGGCCGGCACCTGATAGCAGATGGATTTGCCGGCCCCTGTCGGCATTACCCCCAGAACGTCATGGCCAGCAAGGATGGCATTGACCAGATCCTCCTGACCTTCGCGGAACGAATCGTAGCCGAAGTACTGCTTCAGGGCTGCGAGCGCACCACTAGACGGCCCAGACGATACAGACTCAGCCTGGGTCAATGACGAGGAAGAAGGCAATGCAGACATCAGTCACCGAGCCCATTCTTCAGTTCGATGCCGGCTTCGCTCATCTGCTTGCGTGCGCTCACGCCTTGGTCCTCGCTGACCGGTTCGGTCATGTCCTCAAAGACGGTGACGGAATACCCCAGCTTCTTGGCGTCAAGAGCGGTTTCCTTGACACAGTGCGATTCGGCCAGGCCGACCACATCGACGTGGTCGACGCCGGCATCCTTCAAGCCCTGAGCCAAGGTTTTGCCGTCTTTCTGCATCTGGGCGAATTCCTCGCGGGTCTGCACGCGGTCGGTATTGTCTTCGATGCCTTCGAAGCCGGAATACGCCGAGGCGTACTGGCCCTTTTTGAAGTGGTGCTTAAGACCAAGCGCCGCGATCTGTGGCATCAGTTCGGCGTTCGGCGTGCCCGCGACGCCGTGCTTCGGCCATGAATCCACAAAATCGGGATGGTCAGAGAAATGCGAACCCGGTTCGATATGCCAATCCTGCGTGGTGGCGATATAGGCGTACTCATCGCCATGCGCCTTCACATATTCGGCGATGCGATCGGCCACAGCCGTGCCGCCTTCGACCCCAAGCTCCCCACCTTCGCAGAACGTGGGCTGCACGTCCACGATGATCAATGCCTTGCCTGCCATATTGACTCCTGCCACTACCTTGAATCCGAATGATTTCCGAATTCCAAAACCAACTCCACAAAGATTGCGCCGCCGAATCGCCAAGCGCGAACCCGCTCGGCCAGAACCCACTCAACTCAAAACCAGACCGTCAGTCCTCTTCAATCTGCTTCAGTGCGTCCTCGACGCTGACGCACAAATCCGGAAAATGCTTGATCAGATCCTGGTCACCGGTCACCACCATGTCGGCGTTGGCCTGGCGCGACGCGGCGATAATGAGGTCATCCTCATAATCGGGATGAACCTCCCATAGCTTGAGAGCATTCTTGCAAGTTGATTGATCAACCGCAACCACCATTGCAATTAATTTCAATAAATCATCAACGCAATGCCAACCGAATTTAGGAGCCATATTGGAGACCGTAGCCTGCACAACTACAGATTCGCTGTTTGCAAATTGTTTTTTGAACGATGACCTCGAAATGTAGTCAACATCCTTTAAAGACAAGGATATGCAAAGCAGCTTAATCACGTCCGAATCCAAACAGGCACGCAGAAGTTGCATAGCGTTCGCGTTACCGGAACGCCATCCAAGAAGGTAATCCAGCAACACATTCGTGTCGAAAACCACTCGTTTTTCTTCAATCATTGTCATCACCTCTCTTATTTATGCGCATATTCATCGACTACATCTTCATAAGCCGCATCGCGCATTTCCTTATATGTCATATTCGCCCAAGGATGTTCGCCGTCATCAGACAAACCAGCCTCTTTCAACGTTCGAGACCACAAGGTCGCACCATCCTCCATCGCCTTGAGTCTGCGCTGCTTTTCGGCTTCCCTATCGGCCTTTTCAGCTTTAGTTTGCAAATCCGGAGTATCGCCATAATCCTTGATGAAGTCCCACAGCTCACGCACCACGGAACTTGGGTTCTTCCCCCTGCGCTTGAGTATCTCGTCAACGTCGTCTTTTAAGTCGGCATCGATACGAACGTTCATCTGCACCATCGACATAGTCCCTCCTTTACCTCGCACTCATGACTCTAACTGCTATACGTTATAGCTTAACATATATCGTAATAAAATCAAAACGGGACAGAAGCATTGTCCTGTCTCGTTTTAAAGAGTTTCAGCTAAAAAATAAAATCACTGCTATACGCGGCACACAAAGCCTTCCCATGGGCCAAGCTGACCTCGCACGGGCAGCGAACCAGTGGTTGAAATCAGCAACCGAGCCTTGTCAAGATTCCCGCTCGTTGCCAGCAATTTCGCCGCCTGACGCGGAATCGGAACGTTCTGGCTGGAACAGTTCACCGCAACCAACAGTTTTTCGTTGCCGAGCGAACGCGTGAAAGCGTAGACATACTCGTCATGGGCATCAATCAGCTTCCAATCGCCGGCGGCGACCACCGCGTTGGTGTGCCGTAATTCGATAAGCTTCTTATAGAAGGAATACACAGAATCCGGATCGTCCACTTCCGCCTCGACGTTGATGACATCGTGGTTCGGATTGACAGCGATCCACGGTTCGACCGAAGCATCCGATGCCGTAAAGCCGGCGTATTTGCTGCCATCCCACTGCATCGGCGTACGCGCGTTGTCGCGGCTGCGTTTGGCCAGCACCTCCAGCATTTCCCCGGGCGAGACCTGATGCTGCTCGTCGACGCGCTCCTGATAGATGTTGAGCGACTGGATGTCGCGGTACTGCTCGAGCCGGGTGAAGTGGGCATTGGTCATTCCCAGCTCCTCACCTTCATAGATATACGGCGTGCCGCGATGCATGTGCAGCAGCAGGCCGAGCGCCTTGGCGCTTTTGACCCGCATCGCCTCGCTGTCGTCGCCCCAACGCGAGAGGGCGCGCGGCTGGTCGTGGTTGCTGAAATACAGGCTCGCCCAACCGGCTTTGCGCACCACCTTCTGCTCCTTGGCCATGACCTTGCGCAGATCTTCGACCTTGAACGGGACCGGCGTCCATGTGTCATAATTCTTGCAATCAAACAACACGTGGTCAAAGAGAAACATCATGTCAAGCTCGCCGTGGGCCGGATCGGTGATATAACCGTCGCGTTTCATGCGGATTCCGGGCGCCTCACCCACGGTCATATAGCCTTCGCGCCCGTCGAAGACCGCACGGCGCATCTCGCGCAGGAACTCGTCGAGCCGCGGCCCGTCAGTGCAGGCCAGGAACGGCGTGGAATAGCCATGATTCGCCGGCAAATCAGGAATGTGCCCGCCCTGCTCGCCCGGCAGCTTGCCGTTGGAATCGACGCGCTTGGAGATTTCGGCGATGACGTCCATGCGGAAGCCGTCGATGCCGCGATCCATCCACCAATTCATCATCTTGTAGACGGCCTTGCGCACCTCCGGATTCTCCCAGTTGAGGTCGGGCTGTTTGGCGGAATATTGGTGGAGATAGTATTCGCCGCGTTTCGGATCGTAGGTCCAGGCCGAACCGCCGAAATAACTGCCCCACTTGTTCGGTTCCGCGCCCGGCGTGCCCGGTTCGTGCCCCTTGCGCGCCGGCCGCCACCAATACCAGTCCGCGTGTTCGTCGTTCTTGTCGCGGCTGGCCTGAAACCACGCATGCTCGTCCGAGGTGTGGTTGACGACGAGATCCATCACGACCTTGAGCCCGCGTTTGTGGGCTTCGCTCAGTAGCTCGTCCATATCGTCCATCGTGCCGAATCTGGGGTCGATGTTCTGGTAATCGGCGATGTCGTAACCGTTGTCGACCTGCGGCGAAACGTAGACAGGACTCAGCCACAGCACGTCCACGCCAAGACCGGCCAAGTAATCAAGCCTAGAGATAATCCCCTGAATGTCGCCGAAACCGTCGCCATTACTGTCCTGGAAACTGCGTGGGTAAATCTGATAGACCACCGCGTTGGCCCACCAAGGATTCGGCGTCGCCCCGTTGGTGCGTACGTCGTCCGCAATCGTCATCCTCTGTCCATCAACCATATCAACACTTCCTTCCGCTGCTGCATCTTCGCACTTACGTATCGAATCTCAACATTCATCATATTCGTTATTACGAAAACTTGGAATCCCTCGATACATCGTTTCTCATAACACGCAATCGGTCTCTGTCATTCCACGTTGCCCAACTTCGAATCGCCGGCAAAAACTAAATCGTCAATGTGATATATTTGCAACATAGTGATAAATACATCACTACACTTGTAGTTACGAACAGTTTGTAATCACCGGAAAGGAACCGAAGATGCCAACGTCATCACATCGTTTCAATCCCAAAAGTTGGTCGCTGAACCAGATACGCTGGGTGCAATTCGCTTGCATGCTGCTCGCCACCCTTATTTCACTTCCCGCTGTGTTCTTCCCCGACACTTGGATTTGGCAGCATTTTCTTTGCATGGTCGGCTTCCTCATTCTGGGAGGTATCGACCTAGCCCTCAATAAACTGATTTCACATGGCCCGAACGGCATGTTCACCATGGGGTTGAGCAACTCCGCGGAAAACAGATTGAAAGACGAGAGCGCGCTGCTCCATGAGAATCAGGCGAATACCATGTCTATTTTCATTTTGTTCTTAGCGCTCATCTGCATCGCCATGATCAACCAATTCGCTTTAGGCAATTGGCTGCGTTTCAATGTCTATCTTCTGCTCTTCATCGCCTCATTGATGGAGACGGTGCAATTGGGATGCTATCTCTATCTCGAACGTCGTGACTTGAAGGCCGCCGATGCCGAGGCTTAATACCACGCTCAAGCAGGTCCGGCAGAAAGCTGGCATGACACAATCCGAACTTGCCGCACTGGTCGGCGTGCGGCGCGAGACCATCATCCGGTTGGAAGCGGGCGCGTACAACCCCTCACTCAAGCTGGCGCTTGATATCGCGCACGTTTTCGATACCACCGTCGAAAAGCTGTTTTCCTTCGAAAACTGAGATGCACAAAAGTATGCCACCGAAACGCGCGAAATACCAATCCATAGCCGTTTCCTCAAATGAACGGTTCATCTTCCCTAGGCCAGAGGCGCAATTATCCTTGGGATTATGGAGTATATCGAAACGCAATCAGAACGCACCGAACTGCCGCTGGTGGTCATCCCCACGATGTTCGAGGCCATGTACCAGCCGCTCGCCACAAGCATGCGCATGCTGCACAACGTCGCCCGCGTGAGGATGTACCGTGATTTCAACATCGAGCCGGAGACCATCGTCGAACGCTGCAAAGACGCCGATATCGTCGTGGTCATCGGCTTCCACGTCACCGGCAAGCTGCTCGACGAACTCGCCACCCACGTCCGCTGCTTCGTGTTCGGCGGCACCGGCGTCGCCAATTTCATCGATCTCAACCGCACACGAGAACTGGGCATCCGCGTGTGCAACACCGTCCATTATGGCGATGAAACCGTTGCGGAATATACGTTCGCGCTGATTTTCGAACTTGCTCGTGGCGTCGGCACGATGGATCGCAGCATCCGCGAAGGCAACTGGAGCGGCCTCGAAGGTACGTCACTGAAAGACAAGACCATCGGACTTGTCGGTTTCGGCGGCATCGGCCAGACCGTGGCCCGCATCGCCGACGGTTTCGGCATGCACACGCTGGTCTGGAATTCGCACGTCAACGCCGCCACCGCACGCTCATTGCGGGCAACGCGGGTTGACAGCATCGGCGAGCTGATGGCCCATTCGGATATCGTGAGCCTTCATCTGCCATTGAACGACGAGACATTCCGGGTCGTCACCGCCGCCGATCTCGACCAAATCAAACCAGGCAGCTACTTCATCAACACCGCCCGTGCCGAGCTCATCGAACCAGGCGCACTCGCCAACAGGCTCAAGCGCAGCGACATCAAAGCCGCCATCGATGTCTATGACACGGAGCCGCTGCCCGCCGATGACCTGCTGCGCTCAGTCCCCAACACGATCCTCACCCCGCATGTCGCCTGGCGTGCCGACGACGCCTACCGTGACCTTTCCCGCCAACTCGCGCGCTCAATCCTCGCCTTCTGCAATGGCGAGCGTTTCAACGTGGTGGAATAGCAACAGACTTACAACGACGCGGCGGCAACTAGTTCACGGGTATAAACGGCTTGCGGTCGATTCAGCACGTCATCGGTGCTGCCGCTTTCGATCACCTTGCCATCGTGAAGCACGACGATACGATCAGCAATGTGCTGGACAACGCCCAAATCGTGCGAAATCATGATGATGGCTGTTTCCGGGCGCGACTTGCGGATGGCAGCGAACGCCTCAAGGATCTGCAAGCGCGCTGCCACATCAATGGCGCTCATCGGTTCGTCAGCGACAATCAGCTTGGGGTCGGTGACCAACGCACGGGCGATGGCGACACGTTGCGCCTGCCCACCTGAAAGGTCAACCGGATAACGATTCAGAAACTCATCAGGATCAAGACCGACCAAGGACAGGGATTCTCGTACTTTCTTGTCGATATCCAGATTGTGGTTTTTCGAATACTTGTGTTGGATTCTCAACGGTTCCGCCACCGACTTGGCCACCGTCCAACACGGGTCGAGTGAGGTAAACGGGCTTTGGAATACGAGACTTGATTCCCGGCGCAAAGCCTCATATCCAGCCGATTTTCTGCCGTCGACCTCTTCGCCTTCGAACGTCACCGTTCCCAAAGTCGGCTTGTCAAGGCCCAGCAGAATCCGTGTCAACGTGGACTTGCCCGACCCTGAGCCGCCGATCAATGCAAGGCACTCCCCCGAACGCACTTCGACGTCCACGCCGTCCAGCGCAACCTGTCGCTCTTTGTCTTTCCCGAACACACGGTTAATCCCTTTGCCGGTCAACAACATCTGTGGCTCAGTCATCATAATCCCGCTTTCGTTGCAACGTGAGCTCCCGCGCCGCCCCTACCAATTTCTTGGTCTGCTCGTTCTGCGGATCGTCAAGCAAATCTGAGGTCTTTCCCGATTCGATAATCCGGCCGTCGTCAAGCACATAGCAACGAGTCGTGGCTCGGGCGAGCACCGAAAAATCGTGGGTGATGAACAGCATCGAAGCTCCGGCTTTGTCTACCAACGAAACCAGCAGGTCCACGATCTGACGCTGGGTAATGGAGTCGAGGGCCGTCGTCGGCTCGTCGGCGATAATCAGGCGCGGCGAAGTAATCAGAGCTGTGGCAATACCGACGCGCTGCTGCTGGCCGCCGGAGAGCTCGCTCGGATATTTCTTCGCCGTGGCCTCGTCAAGCCCGACCTTTTCAAGCATTTTCGCAACACGGGCTTGCCGGTCGGCTTTGTCCAAATCATAATGAAGTTTCAGCGGCAGTTCGACCTGATTGCCGACGGTCAAAACCGGATTCAACGATGACGCAGGATTCTGGAACACCGCACCGACATAGCGCCCACGCAGACCGGCAAGAACGGCTTCGTCCGCCCCGATTACTTGCGTATCGCCAAGCATCACAGAGCCTTCAGCTTGTGCGTTCATTGGCAGTAGGCCGAGCATCGCCTTGGAAATCATGGATTTGCCGGAACCCGACGATCCGATGAGCCCGACTCGTTCACCGTCGCCGATACGCAAATCGACACCGTGCACAATCGGCTTGTCGGCAATAGAAATACCAAGCTGTTTCACTTCAACACTCAAAATCAAACCTCCCGCAATTCCGGATTGGTCACAGGATCGACGGCATCGCGCAACACGTCGCCGAAAACATTCAACGCCACCACCACGACGGTGACGATGAGACCAGGCCAGAGGACGGTCAGCGGATAGACATTGATGAACTTGACCGACGTGGCCAGCGAATGCCCCCAGCTCGGAACGCCGCTCGGAACGCCGACGCCGAGGTAGGTCAGGCCGGATTCGGCGAGCACGGCGGTGCCAGCGGAAAGCGAAAGCTGGACCATGATGGTCGGCATCGTGTTTGGCAGGATATGGTACAGCATCACCGAGAAACCTGAAGCACCGTATGAAAGCGCCGAGGCGACATAGTCGGAATTGGCCGCCAGCAACGCCTGCGGCCGTGCTATACGCGCCAGATTGAGGCCGTAGCCGATGCCGCAGGCGATGATGATAACCGCCACCGAAGCCCCCATCGGAACCGCGAGAATCAAGGCAATCAGAACGGTCGGGATGGAAATCAGGGCGTCCACCGCAACCACCGAAACATTCGACAGCGCCGAGTTGCGCGAGACCATCGCGCCCATCAGCAATATGCCCAACGCTCCAGCGAAGATTACGGCCAAGATCGCGATGAAAAGGTTCGTGTGTGCCCCGGCCATCAGCCAGCTGAACACGTCCGCGCCGGTGCCGTCGGTGCCGAGCCAATGCGCGGCGGATGGCTTGGCCCAGACATGGTAACCGTCGGTCGCCCACAGCGATTGCGGCGTCCAAACCAATGAAATCAGCGAAACTGCAACCCACAACGCCAATACGATGAGTGCAAACTTGCCTTCGCCACGCCGCCATATAGAACGTAATACAATGGCAAACTTATTCGAAGACTTGGTTCCCCTGTTCTTTGATACTTTTCCAGAAGGCTGAGTCATTGCATTTTCAACGGCATAAAGAGCATCCTGTTGTGCATTCGTCGATTTCTTATTGATGCGATTCGATTCGGGTACGTTTCTCGTCATTGCGCACCTCCTTGGACGGCGTGCTTCAGACGCGGGTCGAGGAAGCGGTGCAACAGATCTACGAGGAAGCCGACGAGCAGGAAGAACGCGGCCAGCATGAAAAGCTCGCTTTGCACGGCGATGAGGTCTCGATTGCCGAGGTCGGTGACCAAGCCCGCGCCGATGCCAGGCAGCGCGAAGAGGTTTTCGATGACCATGACGCCGGTGATCATGCCGGCGAACATCAGCCCGACCACACTCACCAGCTGCGGCGTCGCCAGTCGCAACCCGACCTTAAGCGCGGCCTGACGGCGTGTATAGCCGCAGGCCATCGCCTGATCCATGTAGCCGCTGTTCATCACGTCACCCAGCGCCGAACGTGTATAGCGCATCAGGCTCGCGCCGTCGATGATGCCGACCGTCAACGCAGGCAACACCAACGAGGCCAATGCCGAACCAAAGCTCGACCAGCCGGCCTCAGGGAATCCTTGTGAAGGCAAGATACCCAGCAGTCCCGTTCCGCGCCCAAACAACAGAATCAGCAGCAGACCTCCCCACAGCGCGGGGATGGCACCGCCGACGATGGCGACGAAGTGGAATGCGGAACGTACCGCCGAACGCGTGGTCAAAGTGGCCACTACCCCGAGCGTCAGGCCGATGGCGAGCGCCACGACAAGCCCCAGCACAATCAGCGGAAAAGTGACCGAGGCACGCATGGCGACGGTCGAGCTGATCGAGCGTCCGGTCAGAAGCGAGGTGCCGAAGTTGCCGCGCAGCAAACCGCCCATCCAGCTGAAATACTGCACAACCAGCGGCCGGTCGAGCCCCATCTGCGAGCGCAGCTGTGCCACACGTTCCGGCGGTGCGTTGAGCCCGGCCATCACGCTGGCCACGTCGCCCGGCAGAATGCGCAGCGCCGCGAAAATCACCACCGAAATGGCAAGCAGCGCCGCCACAAACAGCAGGAAACGCTGAATGACGAATCGCATCACACTACCTATCCCTTTCCAAATCAGATATTGGAACCAGCACGAATACAACTCCTAAGTTCTGTGATACCTCTGCACTGATGCCAAGGCCGCAACAGGAATCATGTCGACAATCTTTATTTCGTGATTTCCTCTGTAAAAGAGCCGGGCATACAGGGAAAATTATGATTTAAGGCCATTTTCGTAATTTCCTCTGCATGCGTATCATCTTTATCAAGAAAATCATGATTCGAGCCGATTCTTCTGAATCTCATCGCATCCTCACTATGAACCATGAGCTGCGCACACACTCATGCAGCCGCTACTTGGCTGATGTCATATACATCACTCCATACAGCGGCAGCAGTGTCTGGTTCAGGTTGAGCGGGAAGCCCGATACGCCCCTCCTCATCGCGGTGGTGATGCGGTAGTTGAAGAGCCAGTCGGCCGGCGCGTCCTCGCTAACCACACGGGCTGCCTTGGCCAGCAACGCGTCGCGCTGAGAGTCGCTGGAGGCGGCCATCGCCTGGTTGTAGTAGTCCTTGACCTTCTGGTTGCTGTAGTTGTAGTAGTAACTGTCCTGTGTCCACTGCGAGAAGTCGTGGCTTTCGTTGTGATCGACCAGCGAGAGGTCGTAGTCCTTGTTTTTCAGCACGTCCTGCAGCCACGTGGAGAATTCGACCACATTGACTTTCAGATCGATGCCGATGAGCTTCAACTGGCTGCGCAGCTGGTCGCCGAGTTCGGTGCCGTAAGTGTTGGCGTAGGTCAGTCGCAGCTCAAGCGGATGGTCTGGCGTATAGCCAGCCTCCTTCATCAGCGCCTTCGCCTTGTCCACGTTGTGCGGATACAGCCTGGTCAGATCCTCGTAGCCAGGGTCGAGCGAGGGAATCGGCCCACCCAACGGCTTGTCGGCCCCACCACGTGAAGCGATGAGCTGCTTGTGGTCGATGGCGTAGCGGATGGCCTGGCGCACGCGCACGTCCGCGGTCTTGGCGCCCTTGGAATTCATGGCGAGCACGTATTTGTCGGTGTCGTCTCCGGCCTCGACCCGATAATGATCCTTGTCTTTTACAAAGGGTTCGGCAAGGTTCTCAGTCACGGGTGCCAGCACCTGGACATCCCCGGATTTCAGCGCGTTGACGGCTGCATTGTCATCGCCGAAATAGCGCAGCACGATAGTTGGAGTCACCGCCTTGTGCTCGCCCCAGTACTTCGGATTGGCCTTCAAGGTGATGGAATCGTTCGGCACGAATTTGGCGACGGTATACGGCCCGGAGCCCACCGCTTGAGTCTTCATATCATAGTTGGCGTTTTTGTCGAACACCAGTCCCGGCCGGCAGGCGAGCACCCACAACAGGTTGGCGTAGGGCGCGGTCAGGTCGAGTTTGACGGTATCGGCGTCGGTGGCCGTCACCGACTTGAAATTCATGAGCGATTCGGAATCGTGATAATGCTTGGACACCAGTTCGTTGATGGACCACGCCACGTCGTTGGCGTTGAGTTTGTCGCCGTTGGAGAAGTTCATGCCGCGGTTGAGATGGAACGTATAGCTCAAACCGTCGGCGCTTTTCTCCCAGCTTTTGGCCAGCCCCGGCACAACCTTGTTGTTGGAATCGCGGGCGACAAGTCCTTCATAGACATTGCCGACGAGCACCTGGTCGAGCGAGGAGCCGGACTGGTTGCGGATATCGAGGTTCGTGGGGGCAAGTTTGAGACCCACGGTCACGGAATCAGCTTTATGCATCTCAGCCATTCCCGTATCGACCTTTTGATTGCCGCGAACCACGACGAAAACGGCGATAAGCGCCACCACAACCACCGCCGCGATAATCGCCCAGATCCAACCTTTTTTCTTACCTTTGCCGGTCTTACCGCCGTTGCCGCCAAAACCGTTACCAGCGTTGCCGCCTTTGACATGCGCGTTGAGCGTCTCATCGGTGCTGCCCGCGCTGTTTTTGCTGGGATTGGCGTCGGCGTTGGCATCCCCCGCATTTGCGGAGCCGCCGGTCACACTCGCTTTGACACCGGAAACATTCGCCGCCGTCTCGTTTTCGTTGCCGCCTGTTGCATTGTTATCGGTTGCGTCGTTCTCGCCGTACACACCTGAATTGGTAGGCATACTTTCCTCTTTGATAGGTACTATTACATTCGCTAGCCGCCCTTACGGGTCGTCTGCACTTCCCCATCCTAGGATTACCGATAGATTTATGGCGTCAAATCCAGTACACCCAGCGCACAGAACTCACCCATTACACCTAGCGAGCCCGAAACGTCCCATACGCCTCAACCGCGCCTACCCCTTCAGATCCAGCTTCCAGATGCCGTCATTGCCCACCCGGCTACTGATGATATGAATGAATTCCGAAAGCATCCAGATGGCCGCGATCTCGGTGACCGCGACGAGGAACACGGCTATGTAGATGCCGAAGGACATCAACCTGGCGAAGGTCCAGAACAAGAAGAACGTCACCAACATATAGATCTCCGCGAATCCGATGATCGAGCGCAGGAACCTCAGCTGCCACAGCTGGCGCGCGTCGTCGTCAAGCACCAAAGCGTCATACAAAAGGTTGAGCGTGGACACGATGACGACACCCAGCAAAACGCCGCCCACGACCACCGAAATATTGGCCAGCGGCTTCATTCCGGCCAGCAGCGGCCAGTTCACCAACACCCTGGGAATGGTCCCATAGATCAAAAACGCCCCCCAAGCCACCATGCAGAGCAGCGAGACTTGGGTAAACAGAATGGCGATTCTTAACCAGATGCGTGATTTCATAATTCCAGTTTACGTTGAGGCCTCACTTTCGAGCGTCGAGCTATCATAAAAGGACACGCGCATTGGAAAATGCGCATCATCCGTATCGTTCAAGGCGTGGCCCACGTCTGGAAAACTTTTAGGAAAGGCGGACACATGCTCCTCGCCATCGACATCGGCAACACGAACATCGAAATCGGCGTGGTGGACGACGCCTCCTCGGCCATCACCGACACCTGGCGGATCACCACCAAGACCTTCCGCACCAGCGACGAATATGGCCTGCTGTTGCTCCAGTTCCTCGATACGGGCGGATACAGCCCCGAGGACGTCCAGGACGTCATCATCGCCTCGGTGGTGCCGCAGATCATGCATTCCTTCCGCTCCAGCATCATCAAGTTCCTCGATATCGACCCGATGGTCGTGGGCCCTGGCGTCAAATCCGGCCTGTCCATCCGCATGGACGACCCGAAATCGCTGGGGGCGGACTGCCTGGCCGATTGCGTGGGCGCCTACGGCGTCTACGGCGGCCCGGTGCTGGTCGCGGATTTCGGCACGGCGACCACCTTCAATTACATCGACGGCAACAAGGCGATCACCGCAGGTCTCATCAGCCCCGGCCTGCAGACCTCCATCAGCTCCTTGGTCTCCGGCACGGCGCAACTGCCGGAAGTGGAGATCACCCGGCCCGACTCCATCCTCGCCAAAGGCACGAAAACCGCGATGCAGGCAGGATTGTATTACAACTTCCTCGGTGGCATCGAGCGCACCATTGAGCAGTTCCATCGCGAAATCAACGAGCAATTCAAGGTCGTAGCCACGGGCGGCCTCGGCTCCGTCTTCAAGGACGACACCGACGCCATCGACGTCTACGACCCGGACCTCATCTTCAAAGGCATGTCGATCATCTACCAGCTCAACGCCTGAGGCAGAGGCGAATCCCAAGAAACCAAACCGGCCTCATTGCACGGTGAAGCCCTGGTTGGTGCCGTACTCCTTGATGTCCTTCTGCCATAAGGCCATGCCGTCGACCAGGCTCACCTTGGGCCCCGGGTCCTGCGGCAGGTTCAGCGGGCTGCCGTCCTGGTTGGTCTGCCCAAGCCTGATCCGGTTCTCCACCTTGAGCAGGGAGCGTTCGGCGTTCGTCCACTTGTAGGATTGCCCGAGTGTGGCCCGGAAATCGCTTCTCGCGTAGACCTCGAAGGGCAGGTATTGGTAGCCGACCGACACGTTCTCGGCGGCGCGCGAGAGCACGCGGTTGAACTGCTGGCCGCCGAAATAGGGCACGTCGATGCCGCGCGAGTCCCGCACGGTGGTCTTGTTGAGGAAACGCGGGCTGTTCAATGTCGCCTTATCGGCGGGGAACGCGCCGCCGTCGACCCTTTTGGCGATGCCGGAGCGGTCGAGGCAGACGTAGCGGATGAAACGCATGGCGGCCTCGGGTTTGCGGCTCAGGTTCAGCACCGAAAGCGCCGATCCCCCGTTCTCGGAGTTCGTCGCCGAGCCATCGGCCGTGGGCATCGAGGCCACCCGCCAGAGCCCGGCGCTTCCCGGCACATCGGAAAGCAGGAGCGAGGGCATCCACGCCCCGGTGAACACAGAGGCGACCGACCCGGTGGCCAGGGCGTTCTTCCAACCATCGGACCAGGTGTTGAGCTGGGTGTTGATGAGGTCCTCGTCGATCATCTTCTGCCAGAACGCCGTGAAACCTTGCGTCCCCGCGTCATCGGCCAAGTCCACCGTCACGGTTTTGCCGTCCCCGGTCGTGTGGAAGGGCCGCCCTCCATTGAGCCAGATCATGGCGTTGTAGAAACTCGCGTCCCCGGCGTCTGCGGCGATGTAGACGCCAATCGCCTTGAGCTTTTTGGCGGCCTCGTAGTAATCATTCCATGTGTGTATTTGAGAGGCGTCGACACCAGCCTGTCGGAAGACGTCGTCGTTGTAGAAGAAGGCCATCGGACCGGAGTCCATCGGCACACCGTAGACGCGGCCGTTCATGTGCACGCTCGACCAGGTGCCGGGCGTGTAGTTGTCGCCGTAGCCTTGCGTCTGGTCGGTGATGTCACGCAACTGGCCGCTGACGGCGTACTGCGGCAGGGCGAAGTACTCGAGCTGCACCACGTCAGGCATGTTATAGCCGTCCTGGATGGCGGAATTGAGGTTGTCGTAGCCGCTGGTGGCCTTGATGTCCACGCGGATATCGGGGTTGGCGAGCTCGAAATCGCGGGCCTCGGCCCTCATGCTCGGCTCCCACGACCAGACGGTGATGACGGTGCGGTTGTCCTGCCGCCCGCAGGCGGAGACGGCGAAAACGGCTGACAACACAGCCATCATGGCCAACAGACGCCTGACCTGTCTTAATAACACCGCGCACTCCAGTCTCGCCGAACGTTCTTCAACAGTCTACGCGAGGTCCACCACCTGCCTGCGCTCATCTTGGCCATTCACATGTCTGGAGCCGAATCGAATCCACCAATAACGAATCGGCGCCCGCGGGATTTCCTGAGAGGAAACCCGCGGGCGCCGATGATGCGCGATCGTCAATCAGCGGTTATTCCTTAACCGTATAACCCTGCTTCTTGGCGTAGTCCACCAGATGGTCCTGCCAAGTGGCGACGCCCTTCTCGAGGGTCGTCTTCTTGTCCGTGAACGCGGCGCCGGCATCATCGGAATAGATGCCACGCGCGTAGACCTCGAACGGCAGGAACTTATAGCCGGGAACCACGTTCTTCGCGGCCTGGGCAAGCACCTCGTTGAACTTCTGGCCACCGAAGTACTCGTTGGGCTGGCCCTTCGAATCCTTCAATGTGGTCATGTTCAGGAAGTCGCTGGACGCGAGGGTGTTGTTGTCGGCCGGGAAGGCGCCGGCATCGACGCGGGTCTTGATGCCGGCCTTGTTATGGCAGACATAATCGATGAACTTGTAGGCGGCCTTGCTCTTGGCATCGTCCTTGGACTTGATCACGGCAAGCGAGGAACCGCCGTTCTCCGAGTTCTCGGTACCACCGCTCTTCCAGGTCGGCATCGGGGCCACACGCCACTTGCCGGACGCGTCGGGAGCGCCGGACAGCAAGTTGTTCGGCATCCAGGCACCGGTCAGCAGGGACGCGATGGAGCCATCGTTAAGCCCCCTGTTCCAATCATCGGACCAACCGGGGGTCTTGGTATCAATCAGGTCCTCATCGATCAGCTTCTGCTCGAAATCGACCCACTTCTTGACCTTCGGGTCCTTGGTGAGGTTGATGGTGACCGTCTTCCCGTCTTTGCTGGTGCTGAACGGTGTGGCGCCGGCCTGCCATGTCATCGAGTCGAAGAAGCCCGCATCGCCGGAATCCGAGGTGATGTAGTTGCCGGTCGCCTTGACTTTCTTGGCATCCTCATAGAACTCGTCCCAAGTGGTGGGTGGCTGGCTGATACCCGCCTTGTCGAACACCGACTTGTTGTAGAAAAGGGCCATCGGGCCGGAATCCATCGGCAATGCGTAGACCCCGCCGTTGATGTTGACGGAGTTCCATGTTCCGGGCGTGTAGAAGCTCTTGTATCCCGAAGCTCCCATGTCGGAGAGATTCGTGACGTTGTTCCTGATCACGTATTCAGGCAGCGCGTAATACTCGATCTGAGCCACATCGGGGGCACCCTTGCCCGCGGACATCGCGTTGTTCAACGCGGTGTATTCCTTTTTGTTGGTTCCCGCGTTCGTGACCTTCACGGAGATGTCGGGATTCGCCTTTTCAAAGCCCTTGACCGTCGCCGGAAGCGTCGGCTCCCACGACCACACGACGATCGAGGTCTTGCCACCTGAATTCGATGACGAGTTGGATCCTCCACCGCATGCGGCCAATGGCATTAACATCGCCGCGGCACCCACCATGGCGATAATTCGCTTGTCGAACTTCATCGTTCCTTCTCCTTCGTTAATTATTATCAAAAACAGTTGCGTTACTTATTTTTTTCCACCATCTCACGGCTCTCGGCGGAAACGTCTCATCCTCACCTTGGAACCAACCACCCCCTTTGCTCAGGCAAAGACGGTTCATTGTCATGCAAAATATTCATGGTGCTTCCTTGCGGATCCGTCATTCCTTGACGGCGCCGGCGGCGAGGCCGGACTGCCAGTACTTCTGCAGGAGCAGGAACGCAATCACCAACGGGATGATGGTGATAAGCGATCCGGTGATCACCAAGTTCTGGATGGCCTGGCCACCAGCGGTCGAGGCCTGGTCCTTCCACTGGTTCAGGCCAATGGTCAGCGGGTACCAATCCGCGTCCTTCAACATGATCAACGGCAGGAAGTAGTTGTTCCACGTCGCCACGATCGTGAACAGCGCGGTCGTGACAATGCCCGGGGAAAGCAAGGGAAGGGCGATGGTGAAGAAGGTGCGGAACTCGCCCGCCCCGTCCACGCGCGCCGCCTCGATCAGCTCGGTGGGCACCGCCTGCTCCGAGAATATCCACATCAGATACAGGCCGAACGGCGAAATCAGGCTGGGCAGAATCATCGCCCAGGGCGTGTTGGTCAGGCCCAGCTTGGCGAAGAGCAGGAACTGCGGGACGGCCAAGGCGATGCCAGGCACCGAAATCGCGCCGATGATGACCGCGAAGACGGCCTTGCGGCCCGGGAAGCGGAACTTGGCCAGCGCGTAGCCGCCCATGATCGCCAGCAAGGTCGCCCCGCCAGCCCCGACGACCACATAGAAAATCGTGTTCAGCAGCCAGCGGCCGAAGATGCCGTCCTGGTAGGTGAACACGGTGACGATATTGTCCCACAGGGCGAAGGTGTGGCCGAAGCCCAGGCCGAACGTCGAGGTGAAGTCCGACTGCGTCTTCGTGGCGTTGATCAGCAGGTAGACGAACGGGAAGAGGCTGTAAACGGCAAAGATGCCGACCACGATCGTCAGCCACATCGAGCGACGCGGGTTGTCGGGGTTCGAGAAGCCGGATTTGGCGGCGCGTTTGCGCTCGGCGGCCTCGTCTTTAGCGATGCGGCGCTGACGTTGTTTCTCCGCCTTTTTCGCGGCTTTCTCCTGGGCACGCAGATCCTGCTCGGAGGCACGGGTCGAGACGACGGCGTTGACGTTCATTTCGATGGTCTCACTCATTTCATCTGCTCCTTCATGCTGTTCAATTGCACCGCGTAGGCGATCACCATGGTGATCACGGCCATCACGATCGCCAGCGCCGCGGCGTAATTGCTCTGCCCGCCGGTGAAGCTCAGGTTGTAGGCGTACATGTTCGGGGTGTAATACGTCGTGATCGCGTTGCCCGGAACCATGTTCTGCATGATCGAAGGCTCGTTGAACAGCTGGAAGCTCCCGATGATGCTGAAGATCACCGTGATCGCCAGCGAGCCCTTGAGCTCCGGCATCTTGATCTTGCGCACGATCTGCCACTCCGAGGCGCCGTCGATGGCCGCGGCCTCATACATGGAGTGCGGAATGGTGGACAGGGAGGAATAGAAGATCAGCATATTGTAGCCCGTGAACTCCCAAGTATTGATGTTACCGATCGCCGCCAGCAGCACCGAAGGCTGCAACACGTCGATATGCGTGCCCATCCACTGGTTGAACGAGCCGATCAGGCCGTATTTCGCGCCGTACATGAACGCCCAAATCAGTGTGGAGACCACGGCGGGCACCGCGTAGGGCAGGAACGTGGAGATGCGGAAGAACTTCGTGCCGTGCAGGCGCATCGAATCGATCGCCAGCGCCAGAAGCGCGGCCAAGGTCAGCATGATCGGCACCTGGACGATGGTGAAGAGCGTCACGCGCCACACCGAGCTCCAGAACTGCGGGTCATGGAAAAGCCTCGTGTAGTTCTCGAACCCCACGAACACGGTGCCGCCGATCATCTTCGTCTGGAAGAACGACAGATAGATCGCGTACAACACCGGAATCACGAACACGAAGACGAACACGAGGGCGAACGGCCACATGAATTTCCAGCCACGCCAGTCGAGTTTATGACGATGGACCTGAACTGCCTCATTGCTTCCCTGCATTGCACTCCTCGTTCCCTGTTTGCCGTTGCCCGATAAGACATCTCCGTCTGTAACAATCGACATGACTGCCCTCCCTCATGAAGGGATCCGTTACGACCAGGCACATCATCCCGGTCCTTACGAATGTTTACGTTACCATTTTACCATGAATTTTCAAAATCAATCAAAATGAGGGAAATCTTATGCTCGAGGAATACCAAGGCCCTGTGTTCGCTATATGATGAATCATTATGCATCGCAAACAATCAGCATCGATTCAGGATGTAGCCAAGGAGGCCGGCATCTCGCCGCAGACCGTCTCCCGCGTGGCCAACAACAGCGATAAGGTGCGCCCTGAAACGAAGAAAAAAGTGCTTAGCGCGATGCAGAAACTCGGCTACCGCCCCAACTACGCCGCCAGGGCATTGAAACGCGGGCATTTCAACGATGTGGGCGTCGTGCTATACAGCATGGCCGAATACGGCAACACGCATATCCTCGACAGCATCCTCTCCACAGCGAACGCGAATCATTACGCGACGACCATCCAGATCATGGATGGCTCAAGTCCACACCCGCTTTATGACGCAGTGGAACGCATGCAGGTCCTGCCGGTGGACGGCATCATCGTCATCATGGAACGTTGTACTTCGGATTTTGAGGATTTCCAACCACCGGCGGATTTTCCAGTGGTGTTGATCAGCGAGCGCCCCTCCCCCCATTGCGTCACCGTCGACACTGACCAATACGACTGCTCGACGCAGATCGTCAACTATTTGCTGGGAAAAGGCCACAAGACCGTCTACCACATCGCCGGGCCGATCCACTCCTCGCAGGCGGCGGAGCGGAGACTCGCCGGCTGGGCGGACGCGCTCTATGACGCCGACATCACCGACCTGCCGGAAGTGCATTACGGCGACTGGCACGCGCAATCCGGCTATGACATCGCCCTCGAGTTGGCCAAACGCCCCGATTGCACCGCCGTGTATGCGGCGAACGACCAGATGGCCTACGGCGCGATGCTCGGCTTCAAGGCCGCCGGCAAGCGGGTGCCCGAAGACATCAGTGTCATGGGCATCGACGACTCGCTGGGCGACTACGTGCCCCAACTGGAGCTGACGACGTTGCGCCCGCGTTTCGATGAGATCGGCAGGCGCGCCTTCGACACGATCATTGGGGCGAGCACTGGCAGGCAGGCCCCCAAGCCGGGGGTCAAGATCGGCATTCCCGCGAGCCTCATTGAGCGTGGCTCCGTTCGGGCGATACGGTAACGGAATACACGACGAATCACAGCCGATCGGCACGAAGGCCCGCAACGGCCAAGCCAGTGAATCGGCAAAATGCCACAGAAAGCGTAACAAAGCAATGCGGCGCCGTCCTAGGCGTTGAAGTCATTTGGAAATCAACGCGCCAGCCTAGACAGGCGCCGCACAGTCATTCACTTTCGCTTATTCCTTGGTCACAACCACCCCGTTGGGTTCCAGAAGCGCGTTCTTTCGACCCGCGTCGACGCTGGCATGAGAGGTGACGACTGGGACACCGGATATCGCGGCGGCCGCCGGCTTGCTGTCGCGGTTGAAATAGAACACGAAACAGGTGTCTTTGCCATCCTGTGTCGCCCCGCGCTCGACGCGAAGAATGGATCCTGTATCCTGGCCTTTGACGTAAGGAACATTCATCTGGCCAAGTAGCTCGGGAAGCGTTTGGGAAAGGCCCTCGCGGCCCAAACGGCAACCCACATAGGCGGCCAACCCGGAACCGAAACCGTTGAGGGTGATGGCGGGAACGCCGTCCAAACCGGTGTATTCGCCCGCCTTGTAGCTGGCAAGCACCTTGGCGGATGGCGCCACATCGGTGATGTGATCGGCGATGTCACGCGCCACCGTGCCGTTGGTCAGCTCAAGATGGTCGAGCGTGCCGTCATCGTCGCCCATCGGCACGAATTCCTCGCTACGCACTCCCACGACGTCGCCGATCGACCCGGGGTAACCGCCGAGCCAGATGTGGTCGTGCTCGTCGGAGATTCCCGAATAGCAGGTGACGATGACCTTGCCGCCGCCCTTGACGTATTCGCGCAGGCGCTGCGAGTTCTTCTCGCTCAGCAGGTAGACGCTGGGGAGCACGACGGTGTCATACTCGTCCCAAGGCCCACGGATGGGCACCATGTCGGCGGTGACGCCATGATCGGCGAACGCGCGGAACCAATCAAGCGGTTCGGTGGCGTGGCACACCTGCTGGGTGGGTGTGGCGAGATTTTCGGTGGCCCATTCGCTCTCATAATCGAAGACGATGGCCACTTCGGACTTCTTCAGCCTCGTCTCCAGAATCCCGGCGTCGGCGAGCTTGTTGAGGTCGTCGCCCAATTCGCAGACGTCGCGAAACACCTGGCTGTTCTCGCCGGAATGCGGAAGCATAGCGCTATGGAACTTCTCGGCGCCCGCCCTCGATTGCCTCCATTGGAAGAAGCAGATGGCGTCCGCGCCCATCCCGAGATGGACCATCGCGTCGCGGATGAGCTGCCCAGGCTCCTTGCGGTAGTTGATCGGGCGCCAATTGACGGCGGACGTGGAATTCTCCATCAGGAACCACGGCCGCTTGCGCGCGATGCCATCGACCAGCGAGGCCGAATAGGCCATTTCGTCCAGATGGGCCTCGCCAGGCAGGAAGTAATGGTCGTTCGAAACGAAATCGACCTCATCGCCCCAATCATCATAATCAAGCACTGAGGAGTTGACGCTGACCATGAAATTCGTGGTCAACGGGATGTCTGGGGTGATGCGGGAGAGCTCGTCGCGTTCGGCGCTGTAGAAGGCCTTGAGCGCGTCGGAGCAAAAGCGCTTGAAATCAAGCATCTTGCTGGGGTTGGTGAAGCTGCCTTGGACCCCGACGTAACGCGGCGGGATAATCTGCGAGAAATCGGTGATCTCCTGCGACCAAAACGCGGCTCCCCAGGCCTCATTGACGGCTTGCGGGGTGCCGTAGCGCTGCCTACACCATTCCTGGAAGGCATGCATGGCGTCGTCGGAATAATCGAAGCGGTTGTGGCAACCATACTCGTTGCCGACATGCCAGGCGACGACGTACGGGTTGCCCTTGTAATGCTCAGCCAAGGCGCGGCAGAGCTTCAGGGCATAATCGCGGAACACCGGACTCGTTGGGCGCCAATGCTGGCGTGCCCCAGGCCAGACGGTGTGGCCCTCCTGGTCGCGCAACAGCACTTCGGGGTGCTTCTGCGTCAGCCACAGCGGCGGCGAGGCGGTGGCTGATGCCAGGTCGACGGCGATTCCGGCGCGGCCGAGCATGCCGATGACCTTATCGAGCCAGCCGAAATCGAACTCCCCCTCGCGAGGTTCGATGCGATCCCAGGAGAAAATGCCCAGCGAGACGATGTTCACCCCCGCCTCGCCCATGAGCCGGACGTCCTCGCTCCAGACCTCCTCTGGCCACTGGTCGGGGTTGTAGTCCCCGCCATACCAGATGCGCGGGCGGGAGCCTTTGAGCGGCTGCGGCCACCGGTATTGCCTGTGCTCGAACATATTCGTACTCCATTGCCAAACAATTTTGTTTACGTTGCCATTCTTATGATACCAGCAACGCAGAAAGGATATCAGAAACGTGACGCGTTTTCATCCGCCCGCACATCCCCATCCTGACTATGCCTTCAGCTCGTTGATCTCAAACGACTTAGACAAGCGGGATGCGCGAAACGAACGTGCGCGGCTCGTGGCCCACCGGGTCGATGAAACCCATCGAGCGCGCCACCAATTGCAACGGTTGCGAGAAATCCGAATAATCGGGCTCGATGATTCGCGGGTAGAGGTCATCGCCTTTGATCGGCAGGCCGAGCGAGTTCATGTGGACCCGCAGCTGGTGCGTCTTACCGGTTTTCGGGTGAAGGACGTATCGCCGGTAGCGCACGGCAGCGTATCCCGCGTTTGGCGAACCGCTTGATGGGCCGCTTGACGTTTGTTCCAAATCCATGTCGCCAAGTTCAATGACCGTCTCAGCGTTGACCTCGCCCGGCACCTCGTAGGCCTGCAAGCGCCCGCGGTCCTTGACGATATGCGAGCACCGCCTGAGCGGAAACACAGCGGGAGGATCCAACCGCTCGATGGTGCCGGTCTTTGGCCGAGTGATTGGCTTGGCTGGCGCCAGGCACTCGTAGACTTTCTCAACGCGATGGTCCTGGAACAGCATCTGGTAATCCCGGCGCCGAGCGGGATCGCGTACAAACAAGACCACTCCGGCGGTCAGGCGGTCGAGTCTGTGGGCCGGCGTGATTTGCGGCTCCCCGAAACGCTCACGCAACCTGACGAGCGCGGTCTGCCGGTACCACATCCCCCGTGGCGTGGTGGCCAGAAAATGGGGCTTGTCCACCACAATGATGTTCTCGTCCTCGTAAAGGATCGCCAACTCGAACGGCACTTCCGGCTCATCGAGGACGAAACGATGCCTGGCCTCCAAAATGTATTACTCTACCGTCACGGACTTGGCGAGGTTGCGGGGCTTGTCGACGTCGTAGCCCTTGAGCTTGGCCACATCAAGCGCGAAAAGCTGCAGGGGCACCACGTCGACCAGCGGGCTCAGAAGCGTCGGGCACTCGGGCCTCCAGAAGACGATGTCCGCGTATTTCTCGGCGTCCGGGTCGCCCACCTCGGCCACGGCGATGGTGAACGCGCCGCGCGCCTTGACCTCCTCGATGGAGGAGATGACCTTGTTGTGCAGCACGTTGCGGCCGCGCGAGGACGGCACGATGACCACCACCGGCTCGCCTTCCTCGACCAGGGCAATGGGCCCGTGCTTGAGCTCGCCGGCGGCAAACCCTTCAGTGAAGGTGTAGGCGATCTCCTTGAGCTTCAAGGCGCCTTCCAACGCCACCGGATAGCCGACGTGGCGTCCCAAAAAGAGGAACGACTTGGCGTTCAGCAGTTTCTTGGCGGCTTCCTGGACCGAACCGGCCTGTCTGTCGAGCACCCACTGGATCTTCTCGGGCATCTCCTTGAGCTGGTCGAGGATGTGGTGGATCTCGTCGCGGTAAAGCGTGCCCTTGACCTGCGCCAGATAGAGGCCAAGCAGGTAGGCGGCGACGATCTGGGCGACGAACGCCTTCGTAGAGGCCACGGCGATCTCGGGACCGGCGTGCGTGTAGAGCACCGCGTCGGACTCGCGCGGGATCGTGGAGCCTTGTGTATTGCAGATAGCGAGCACGCGCGAGCCTTGTTCGCGGGCGTGTCGCAGGGCCATCAGCGTGTCCATGGTCTCGCCGGACTGCGAGATGGCGACCACCAGCGTGCGCGGGGTCAGAATCGGGTCGCGGTAGCGGAACTCGTGCGCCAACTCGACCTCGACGGGGATGCGCACCCAGTGCTCGATGGCGTATTTGGCGACCATGCCGGCGTAACTGGCGGTGCCGCAGGCCACGACGATGATCTTGTCGATCTGGCGGAAGACCTCGGGGTCGATATGCACCTCGTCGAGCTTGATCTCACCGGCCTCGTTGAAGCGGCCGAGCAGCGTGTTGCGCACGGCTGCCGGGTCCTCGTGGATCTCCTTGTCCATGAAGGAGTCCCAGCCGCCCTTCTCGGAGGCGCTGGCGTCCCAGTCGACGGTGAACCGCTTGGAATCGGTGACGGGGTTGCCGTCGAAATCGGTGACGGTCACCTTGTCGCCGGAGATGCACACCGCCTGGTCCTGGTCGAGCTCCATGGCCTCCTTGGTGTAGGCGACGAACGCGGCGACATCGGAGCCCAAGAAGTTCTCGCCGTCACCGAGGCCGACGACCAGCGGGGAATCGTGGCGGGCGCCGACGACGATATCTGGCTGACGGATGTCGACGGCCAGGATGGTGAACGCACCGGAAAGCATGCGGGCCATGCGCCGCAGCGCCTCGAAGAGGTCGGGCTTGCCGGTCTCCTCGATGATGGTGTTGGCGATCTTGCCCAGAAGTTTCGCGGCCACCTCGGTGTCGGTGGCGGAGAGGAAGGTGTAGCCCTCGGTCTGCAGGTCGAGGCGCAGGGTCTCGGCGTTCTCGATGATGCCGTTGTGGATGATGGCGATCTTGCCGTCCTGGCTGGTATGCGGATGGGCGTTGACATCGCTCGGCTCGCCGTTGGTGGCCCAGCGGGTATGGCCGATGCCCACGGTCGCGCTGGGCATGGGGCTGCGCTTGATGTCGGCGGCGAGATTGGCCAGCCGCCCGGACTTCTTGCGTACGGCTACGCTTTCCATCCCCGGAGCGGCCAGCGCCACGCCCGCCGAGTCATATCCGCGGTATTCGAGGCGTTGAAGCCCCTGCATGCACACTTCCAGCGGCTTCCCGCAAGCGGTCTTGTTTCCAGCAAATCCAACGATTCCACACATAACAATCTAGTTTACGTGACGCCCCTGAGACGCGACACCATCCCCGCGAAAGTTTCACCATCTGTTACATTCTTTAACTTTTACAGATTGGCTTTAACTACTTACTGACGTGGCGGGGTGGGGATATGCAATGTCCGACACGCTCCGGGCCGCTCAGGCCGAGTCTTTACGGTCTGACATCGCATATCCCCACCCCACCACTCAACGATTAAAACTCGGATATGAACCATGCTTTAGGCTGAGTCTTGGGGTCTGGGATATGCGATGTTCGGGCGTAAGACACGGCCGAGCGGCCAAGGAGCGTCCCGAACATTGTATATCCCAGACTCCAAGCACGTCAGTCAGAAACCTAATCGATTAAAAGCAATTAGAGCACGTGGCTCAGGAAGTCCTGGAAGCGGGGCTCCTGTGGGGCGTCGATGATTTCGGGGCCGCCGTGTTCGACGACGACGCCGCCATCCATGAAGACGATCTGGTCAGCCACTTCGCGGGCGAATCCGATCTCGTGAGTCACCACGATCATCGTCATGCCGGCGTCGGCCAGCGAGCGCATCACGCTAAGCACCTCTCCCACAAGCTCCGGGTCAAGCGCCGAGGTCGGCTCGTCGAAGAGCATGATCTTGGGGTTCATCGCCAGCGCCCGGGCGATGGCCACGCGCTGCTGCTGTCCGCCGGAAAGCTGCATCGGGTAGTAATTCGCCCTGTCCGCCATACCCACGCGTTCCAGCTCGCGCATGGCCTGCTCGCGCGCCTTCGCTTTGGGCACCTTGCCGACATGCACCGGCGCCTCCATCACGTTCTGGAGCACCGTGCGGTGCGGGAAGAGGTTGAATCGTTGGAAGACCATGCCAAGCTTCTCGCGCTGGCGGGCAATCTCCTTGTCGCCCAGCGTCTGCAGCTCGTCCTTGCCGTCGTGGTCGACGTGCTTGTAGCCGATGAGCTCGCCGTCGACCTCGATGCTGCCGCCGGTCAAGGTCTCGAGTTGGTTGATCAAGCGCAGGAAGGTGGATTTGCCGGAGCCGGAAGGTCCGAGGATCACCGTCACCGTACCCGGCATCACCGTCATGTCGATGCCCTTGAGCACATGCAAGCTGCCGAACGCCTTATGCACCTGCGTCGCCTTGACAGCGGGCACCACAGCGGAGTCCAGAGCGGTCGGTTCGCCACTGGCGGCTCCGTTCACCGCCGCGTTCATCGCTGAATTGTCAATCATCATATCGTTGTTGTCCATGTCTCACTCCCTCACGCGTTCAGTCCGAGGAACGCCGTTTCACCGGTGTCGCTGGCCGCCTTGGCCGCAGGTTTCTCGGCCTCGCCGTCGGCGCCTTTGGCGTCCGGTCCGTCGGAGCCCTCGTTGAAGCCCTTGCCGAAGTAGCGCTCGAGCCAGGCCTGCGCGACCATCAGGATGGAGGTGATCACCAAGTACCAGAAGCACGCCACCATGAGCAGCGGGATCGGCTTGTAGATGCGGTTGGCGATGGCGTTGGTAGCGAACTGGATCTCGAGGCTGAATGGCACCGCGGAGACCAGCGAGGTCGTCTTCAGCATGCTGATGACCTCGTTGCCCGTGGGCGGCACGATGATGCGCATGGCCTGCGGCAGGATCACGCGGCGCATGATCATCGTGCGCGGCATGCCCAACGCCTCGGCGGCCTCGCTCTGCCCGGGGTCGACGGCCTCGAGCCCGGCGCGCACGATCTCGGCCAGGTAGGCGGATTCGTTCAGCGCCAAGCCGGTCATGGCCGCGAGGAAACCGGGCTGGATGAGCTTGTTGAGCTGGGCGGTGTCCATCTGCCAGAAATTGATGTTGGTGAAGGGAATCCCCAGCGAAATCGTCGGAATCAAGACCGCGAACAGGCCCCAGAACACGAGCTGCGTATACACAGGCGTGCCGCGGAAGAACCAGATCCAGAACCAGCTCACCCCGCGCAGCACCGGGTTGACGGACTTGCGCATCACCGCCAGCAGGACGGCCAGCACGATGGCGATGAGCATGGAGGTCACCGTCAAGACGAGCGTCCAGCCGATGCCGCTCAGGACGTGCTCGTTGAAGAGGTATTTCCAGACGGTGGGCCAGTCGAACTTCTTGTTGGTCACCATGCCGTGCGCGAGCATCACCGCGAGGAACGCGATGATGACGCCGGCAATCAGCGAGCCGGGACGATGCACCGGCCTCGCGTGGATCCGATTGGGAATATCAAGCCCGTCCGATTGACTCCTGTGTGCCATGACGCACCTTTCCGCTTTCACTGCGCTTGGAAACCAATATCATTCGCATGCCTCCACCAGATGAGGCAGATTGAAACCTATTTGTATATTATACGAAGCTACGCATAATTGTGTCGTTATCTCATATTCGGGAACGCCGACACGGATTCACTCCGCAAAACCAAGAAAGCCCAGCCGACACCCACAGGCATCGGCCGGACTCCCCTCACAGCGCGACTTACTTACTTGACTTCACTGTAGTCGTTGATCTTGGCCTCCTTGATGGCGCCGGACTCGTCGCCCCAGGCCTTGAGGATCTTCATGTACGTGCCATCGTCCATCAGCTTCTGCAGCGCGGCCTGCACAGCCTTCGCGGTCTGCATGTCGCCCTTCTTGACCACCACGGCCTCGGGGGTCATGTTGAATGCCTTACCCAAGAGCTCAAGCTGGTCGCCGTTCTGCTTGACGGCGTAGCCGGAGACGGGCGAATCGGCGCAGAACGCGTCGGCCTTGCCGGTGGCCACGTTGGTCGCCACGACGGTCTGCTCCTTCATCGACTGGATGTCGATGGCCTTCTTGCCGGCGGCGACGCACTGCTGGCTCAGGTTCTTCACCGTGGTCTCGTGGACGGTGCCGGTCTGCACGGCCACGCTGTGCCCGCAGAGGTTGTCGACCGAAAGCTTCTTCGGGTTGCCCTTCTGCACGGCGAAGGAGGCGCCGACATTGAGGAAGGAGACGAATTCGCCGGCGTCCTTACGGTCGGGGTCCATCGTGAAGCCGGAGATGCCGACGTCATACTTCGAGCCGATGCCGGGCATAATCGAGTCGAACTCGGCCGCGGTCGGGTCGAACTTCAAGCCGAAGATGGCGGCGAGCGACTTGGCCACATCCATGTCATAGCCAATCGGCGTCTTGCCGTCCTTGTCGAGGAACTCGGCCGGCGCGTAATCCGGCGAGACGCCGACGGTGAACTTGCCGTCCTTCTTGACCGAATCCGGCAGCATCGCGGCAATCTTGGGGTCCTTCTTGACAGAACTCGTGTTGGAAGTGCTGCCCTTGGGCGTCGCGCTCTTGTCGCTGTCATCGGTGGTGCCGCAGGCGGCCACACTGGCCACCATCGCCGTGGCACACACGCCCACCAGCACGCTCTTGATTATTTGTGAGACTTTGAACGACATCTTGCATCCTCTCTTCTTGAATGGACTCGGACGTTCCATTCATCGCGTATAACTTGCATAATATACTTACCTCTGTATTTATGCAATTCATCGTCTCACTAAATGGACACTCATGTATTGGGAAATCGGTTTTCACAAGAACTATCACGATATGCGACACGCCGTAGCACCTGTTTTTGAGACGCATTTCAGGCAGTCGTCTCTTGCGACATCAAAACTTCCACGAACCTTGTCGAAAGGTATGGCATTGCTGGGTTGCAAACCTTTTAAGCACATCCACCAGACCGTCACATGACGCGGTTTCCACACGCCCGAAGGCGGTTGTTTTTGTACCTAAAAGCCGTTAAGGTGTGGACTCATCGGAACGGTGGAACCGTATACGATAATGTATTACATCGCGGGTTCCGATTTTGAAGAAAAAAGGTTGGTGTTTGCCATGGGTGTTATCCGCACGTTGGTCTCGGCGCTGGTTTGTATTGCAACGATGTCAACGCTAACCCCCCCCGCAATGCTAGTCTAAACGAAACTTTCCCATCACTTCCCAACACCACCCAATCCTCATCCTCACCCCACGGTACTTCCCAATCAGCCTTCTCATCTGAACCTTCCGGTTCCACGCGTCGTTCCAACCCATCACGGCCCACGCCCTCTTCCAAGTCCCCTGCGTCCCCCAACGCAACGTCGCGTCACAGCTCCCCCATCTTCTCTACCGTTCATTCCGCCTCGCACATCGTCGAGGGCCAGGTCCCGTCCCCGTCCGCGTCGCCGTTGACGCGTGGCGGGCCATCCGTGGGCCCGCAAACGTCGTGCGCCGCGCAGCACGGCACTTGGGGTACAGCGGGTTGGGACTTCAGTACGGACTGCGCGCTAATCATCCATGGCGGCAACAACTCCACCGCCTTGAGTTCCACCGCATTTGGCTCAGGCACGACATCGGGCTCGATCGCCAACACCGCCACCAGCGTGACCATCGATGGGACCCTCAGCATAAACGCTTACCGCGCGTTTTATCATTGGGCCTCACTCCAGCATTTCCACATGACGACCACAGGGAAAATCACACTCCCCTCAAGCGCCGAAAGCATGTTCGAAGGCGACACCAATCTGAAGTCGGTGGACGCGTCCGGTTGGGACACCAGCAGAACCACATGGATGGACAGCATGTTTTACGGCTGCTCTCAGCTGTCCGGCCTGAACCTATCCGGCTGGGACGTACACGCCATCAGCGCACCGAACATGTTCTCTGGCGCCGTCCTCGACTCCGTCACCGCACGCAACTGGCGGGTCGGCAGCAACATCGGCATGGTCAAAGCATTCAATGTCTCGGGCCTGTCGAAGCTCGACCTGTCCAGCTGTACCTTCGACACCTCCCTCACCAGCCTCGGTGCCATGTTCATGAATATGTCCGGACTCACCTACGTGGACGTATCCGGCTGGGACACCAGCCACATCACCGACATGGGCAACATGTTCAACGGTGACGGAAATCTGACCGCCATCACCGGCCTGCACGACTGGGACACCGGCAAGGTCACGAACATGGGCAGCATGTTCTCCGGCTGCCGCAGCCTCGCCAGCCTGGACGTGTCCCATTTCGACACCAGCAACGTCCAGACCATGATAAGGATGTTCCAGAACTGCGCCAAGCTCGTGACCCTCGACGTCACCGACTTCAACACCAGCAAAGTCACCAACATGGACACCATGTTTGGCGACATGCCGAAGCTCACGGTCCTCGACCCGTCGGGCTTCGACATGCACGGGATCACCTCTACCGCCAACCTGTTCAGAAACGACACCAACCTTAAGAAGCTCGACCTGAGCGGTTGGGATCTACGCAACGACACTCATGGCCAACAAGGCACACTTCCCACGGGACTGCGTATGCTCGCCCTCGGACCAAACACCAAACTCTATGACACCAACTCGTTCTCCAATGTCAGCCGGAGCATCAACTGGGTGCAGACGGACGGCTTCCAACCCGGCGCCACGCTGACGGGATGGAACGGTCTGACCCCCGCCCTGGCCACCAAGGCCGCCTCCGCCGACCGCGCGGGCTACTACGTCGACGAAAAATACGTCGGCGCCACGGTCATCGCCGACGCCAACGGCGGCACCGGTAGCGACATACAGGAGTTCAACACCTGGGACACCACCCAGACCGTCGCCGCGCCCGCCGCCAACAAGCTCACCGGCCACAAACCCCACGCCGTGTTCACCGGCTGGAACACCTGCCGGGCCGGCGGCACCACCGGCGGATGCACCCCGTACGCACCCGGCCAGACCATCGTCAGCCTCGAACGGGGCAAGTACTTCCCCCAGCAGAACATCGTCCTCTACGCCCAATGGCGTGACGTCGACGCGCCCGCCGGCCTCACCATCGCCTACCACCACCATGCGGGCGGCGGCACGGTCGACGTGGCCGGAACGGCCGCCCACGCGGGAACCGTCGAAACCTGCCTGGCCCCCGGCCAATGCCAGACCGCCATCACCAGCGGCGGGTCATGGAGCATCAGCTTCACCGACAGCACGTTCACCACCCAATACCCCGCAGGCTCCCAGTACACCCTCACCACACACATCACCGACAGGGACACAGACCCCGTCACCAACCAGCCGGTCATCAGCCCCGACGTTCTCCTCGAAGGCACCCTGCCATACATGGCCACCACACTCGCCACCGACGGCGCCGCGACACCCGTCGGCAGCGTGCCCGACGTGCCAACGGCCCTCATCGACGCCGATGACGCCAAAGCCTACCCGATCCTGCCAAGGCTCGCCGCCTCTGGCGGCATCAACGTCGACGGCGGCTACCTCACCGGCTGGCACCACCTGGCCGGCAAGACCACAGCCGAGTTCACCACACCAGGCGAGACAGGCATACCCGCCGCCGACGGGACCACCAGCGGCAAACGGACCACCGTCACCCTCCACCCGGTCTGGCGCACCCTCAACACCCCCACCGGCACCGGCCAGCGCTCCCCCACGGACAACAGCGTGCGCTTCACCACCACCGGCAAGCCATGGACCACCAACGACACCATCACCCTCTGCGTCAAACCACGCACCCAAGCCGCCTACCAGCCCGGCGACTGCGCCACGCCCAAGACCACAAGCGACTGGGACGGCGCCAGCGACTACACCACCAACCACGACTACACCAAGGAACAAATGCCCCAAGGCGGCGACTACGACATCAAAACCACACTGAGCACACCCAGCGTCACCGACACCTGGCGCGGCGACGGCACCACCCAGACCGGAGCGATCACCAAGACCAGCACGACAACCACCCACATCAGCGGCATCTACCTCAGCAGCCTGCCCCTCACCGGCGGACAACCCCAGCGACTCGCCGCGCTGCTCGCCGCCGGGCTCGCCATGGCGTTGCTCCTGCTCGCCGGAGCCGACTGGCTCCGCCACCAACGCCAAACCAACACCCGCCACAGTAGATGAGACACACGGCACAGGACATTGCCCGCCCACAACGGGCAAAACCTTGTCCCGCGCCCCAAATCAAAGACTTCCCGCCAAGCCAACCAACACCCCGGCCGGCGGGAACCCAACCGGGTGCCGGCACGGCAACCAAACCCAAACCAACCCCGCGCCGACACCCACTCTCAACGCAGTGGGTCCCATTCCAATGAAAAGGAATGGGATCCACTGTTGTAATACATATAAGTTACACGCTGGCAGAACAGCTAAATACAAAACCAAAACCAGTATCAGCTCAGTATTCAGTCATTGCAAATGTTGCAACAACTGCGCGCGAAACCGCTCAGCGCACCAGCTTGTTCTTGTAGCGCATCGCACGCAGGGCCTCGCGCTTGTCTTCGGCCTCGCGCAGGGCCTGACGCTTGTCGTATTCCTTCTTGCCTCGGGCCAAGGCAATCTCGGCCTTCACGCGGCCGTCTTTGAAATAGAGGCTCAGCGGCACGATGGTGTAGCCCTTGGCTTCGGTCTGGCGGGAAAGCTTGGCGATCTGCGAGGCATGCAGCAGCAGCTTGCGCTTGCGCTTCGGGGCATGATTGTTCCATGTGCCGTTGAGATATTCGGGGATATTCGCGCCTTCCAGCCACATCTCGCCGTTGCGGTCGATGGAGACGAACGATTCGGCCAGGGACGCGCGGCCCTCGCGCAATGACTTGACTTCGGTGCCCGTGAGCACGAGGCCGGCCTCGTAATGGTCCTCGATGGTGTAGTTGTGCCGCGCCTTGCGGTTCTGCGCAATAAGTTGCGTGCCTTGTTCCTTCGCCATGTCCTCTTCCTTCTCTTTTGCCCGTTGTTCCTGTGATTTCGATATGCCGACCATAGCACGAACGCGCCACCCGAAACGGGCAGCGCGCTCATGATGTTAGCTATCGAAACATTCGGACAACGGCAAACCGGCCATCAGTAAATGTATTCGTATGCGCTTGAGGCGGGAAGCGTCTCGTACGCCGGCCAGCGCGGCCAGAAGCCGCTGCCACCTTCGGAAATCGTCATCATGCCGCCGTTGATCGATTCGACGACCGCCACATGGCCGTACGCGGGGCTGGCCACCCAAGTGGTGACCCTCTGGCCACGGGCGAACACGACAACCGCGCCTACCGCGGGCGTGCGGCCGACGGCCCAACCCATGCTACGGGCGGTATTGGCCCAATCGCCACCGTTGCCCATGTGTCCGGTGACCGGCTTGCCGAGCTGGTTGCGGCGGATCCAAGCCCACAACGTGCACTGCTTGGGCGGGTACGGAGCGGCGCCGCCACTCCAGCCGCCGCCACCGCCACCGCCTGAGACAGGCCGTGAGGGCCGGGCAGGAGCGGACGGGCGGCTGCCGCCACCCCAGGTCTGGCCACCGTTGGAATGGGCGTTGTAATTGCTGTTGGAGGCAGAGATAGCGGCCTGCGACTGGGCATCAATCTGCGCCTTAAGCGAGACCATCTGCGCCGCTGCCCTTGCGGAATCCGTGGTCAGCTGGCTCTGCTGGCTTTGCAGATAGTTGCGCTGGCTGACGCCTTGGTCGAGCAGGCTCTGCAGGCTGCTCTGCTTGGCCTGCGCGGTCTGCGCCGCTTGCTGGGCCGTGGCCGCGTCGCTGTCGGCCTGCACTTTGAGCTTGGAGATCTGGTTCTCGATGGCCTCAAGGCGCTGCTTGCGGTTCTGCGAGGTGTTGAGCGTGTTGGCGTCCTCGTCGGCGGCGTTGGCCTCGCTGCGCTTGACGGCGGCCTGCGACTGCATCGTGTCGACGAAGTCCTGCGTGGTGGTCGACTTGGTGACCACGTTCATGACCTCGGTGGCCTGCGTGGCATGGAAGCTGTCGCGCGCCACCTGCGCCACACCGGCCTTGGCGTCATCGTAATCCGCGCCGGTCTGCTTGATCTTGGCCTCAAGGTCCTGCTTGTCCTTGATGGCCGCGTTGAGACGGTCCGTGGCCGATTGGGCCGCGCTCTGGGCCTGTGTGGCGCCATCCTGCGCGTCCGAGGCGGCCTGCTGGGCCGCGGGAATCTGATTGTCGGTCAGGTCGTTCAATTCGATGATCTTGTTCGCCAGATCGGCGTTGACCCCGGCCAGCTGGCTGCGAAGATTGTTGGTCTCCTGCTGTTTCTGACGATAATCCCCCCATGTGGCGGCCTCGGCCGGCTCCGGACTCGTCGTAAGCACCGCAGCGGCGCAAGCAAGCAACATGGAGACGGAAAGCACCATCCCCACAAACACGCGCAAACGTTGAGTGACTTTCAGCACAACAACACCTTTCCTAAAGTAATGCAATGTTTCCATTGTAACAAACCCATATTAACCACTTCGATGGCATGCCCCTCACGATTCAATAGCCGACAGCGCAATTGTCGTTGGTCTGCCTCGAAGCCATCGGACCGTCAGACCTGCAGATAACGTCTCAGCGAGAGCGTCGAAACGAACGCCGAAAGCAGCATCGCGCCGATGATCAGCGCCGGAGCCATCAGCCAGACCGTCACCTGGTTGATGAACGGCATCCACTGCACGTTCTTCGCCAGCCAGTCGGTGATGAACAGCTTGACGATCGCGCTCAGCGCCGCGCACGAGAGCAGCGAGCCCAGGAATGAGGCCAGCACGCCTTCCAGGATGAACGGCAATCGGATCGTCCAGTTCGAGGCGCCCACCAGGCGCATGATCTCCGTCTCGTTCTTGCGGCTCGCGGCGCTCATACGTATGGTGATGCCCGTCAGGAGGACGGCGACCACCACCATCACCGCCGCCAGGACCAGGGTGACGGCGGTTCCCTTGTTCAGTATGGCGAAGACCGGGTCGAAGATCTGGCGTTGGTCAAGCACCTCTTCGACACCCTGACTGCCGGTGAGCGTCTCAGAGACTTCCTGGTATTTGGTCGGGTCCTTGAGCTTCAGTTTCAGCGAATCCTGCATGTCCGCGGCCGTCAGCGTGCGGCCCTGGTAGATGCCGTTCGGGTATTGCTTGAGGAAAGTGTTCTTGTAGAAGTCCTCACGGCTTTCGTAGGTGATCTTGGAGACCACGTTGCTCAGGTCGTCGTGAATCTTGTCTTCGAGCTGGACGATCTCCTGCTGGGTCGGAGCCTTGCCCGCCGAGCAGTTGGCGACCTGGCTGGTGCCGTCCGGGCAGAGCCAGACGACGACCTCGACCTCCTTGTACCAATCGCCCTTGGCCTTGGTGATCTGCGCCTGCATCAGGCCGGATGCGCCGATGAAGAGGAAGGAGATGAACGTGACCAGCAGCACGGAGAGGATCATCGAGACGTTCTGCCTCAGGCTCGTCCATGTCTCCGAAAGGATGAATCGTGCTCTCATTTGCGCTCCTCCGTGGCTTCGCCGTTTCCGCCGGGCTGGCTTGCCGCATTACGTGGCTGGGCCGACCCATTGCGCGGTTGGCCTGATGTATTACGATTCTGGCCGTTCCCGGCGCTCTTGCCAGCTGTTGATTTCGACGCTGATGCCGATTTCACTGGTGGCACCGGCGGCGCGGGCAAAGCGGGCGACTTGGCTTTCGAGGTTGGCTTCTTCGCCTTCGGCAACGAAACGGAAACTGGCTTGTTGCCTTGCCGACCCATACTTAGGGTTGTATTCCGCTTTGTCTTTGGTACCGATTTTGACGTGGACGTTGCCTGCGGCGTTGAAGTTGATGTCTGCTTCGATGTTGATGCCGATGCCGTCGTCGGCTTAGACTTAGCCTTCAACTCATGCGCGCTGGTGACCTCTTCGCGCGTCAGGCCCTTGCCCCAGGTCATCGTGGTCTCCGCGGCTTGGAACACCTCGCCGTACCGTCCGGTCCTGCCGGAATGCATGGCGTTGGCGAGGCGTGCGATGCCCTCGTTCTCGCCGGTCCCGTTGGCCACGGCATCGGCGACGGCGTCCATGGCCTGCGTGGCGACGATGGAACGGTCGCTGATGGGCGCATCAGACGACGTATTCGATGAGGTGCCGCCACCAATCGCGTTGGCACCTTGCGGCCTCTTGAATTTGTTGGCGCTGGGATCGATGACCTGCTTGGCCTTCGATTCCACGTCGGCGTCCGGGAAGTAACGGGCGGAATCGTAGCTGCCCTTGGCCTCGTCGCGCACGATCTTGCCGGCGTGCAGCTCGACCACGCGCTTGCGCATGGAATTGACGATCTCCTCGTTGTGGGTCGCCATGACGATGGTGGTGCCGGTGCGGTTGATGGCGTCCAGGACCTCCATGATGCCGAGGGATGTGGTCGGGTCGAGGTTACCGGTGGGCTCGTCGGCCAGGAGAATCTGCGGGTGGTTGACGTAGGCGCGGGCGATAGCCACACGCTGCGCCTCGCCGCCGGAAAGCTCGTGCGGGTAGTTCTTTTCCTTGCCGGTAAGACCTACGGTCTCAAGAACTTTGGGGACCAGCGACTTGATGGTCGAACGCCGTGTGCCGATGACCTCGAGCGCGAAGGCTACGTTCTGCCAGACCGTCTTGTTATTCAGGAGCTTGTAGTCCTGGAAGATGAAGCCGATGGAACGGCGGTACTGCGGGATCTGCCGGGCGGTGAGGCGACGCAGGTCGTTGCCTGCCACGCGGATCTCGCCGTCGGTGGCCTCCTCCTCGCGCAGCAACAGGCTCAACAATGTCGTCTTGCCAGAGCCGGAGGCGCCCACAAGAAAGACGAAGTCGCCGCGTTCGATGTCGAGGTTGATATGGTCGAGGGCGGGCCGTGTGCCCTTGGGATAGATCTTGGAGACCTTGTCCAATGTGATCAACGCCATAATGCCGTTTCCTTACTGTTTTCCGCTCAAGTCCAAGTCTACGGACTTCAGCATCGCAGATTGTCCTGATTCCACCGAAATGGCTGAAAGTCTTTACTTTTTACTTTTTATTGCCGTCTTTGCCGTCGTCCTCGGCTTGCTCGGCCTCCAACGCGGCCTGGCGGCGTTGCTCGTGACGCCAGCGGATGCCCGCGTCGATGAAGCCGTTGATATCGCCGTCGAAAACGGCCTGCGTCTGGCTGGTCTCGTAGCCGGTGCGCAGATCCTTGACCATCTGGTAAGGATGTAATACATACGAGCGCATCTGGTCACCCCAGCTGGCCTTGATATCGCCCGCCAGTTCCTTCTTTTTCTTGGCTTCCTCCTCGTGACGAAGCACCAGAAGGCGGGACTGGAGGACGGCCATGGCGGCGGCGCGGTTCTGTATCTGGCTGCGTTCGTCCTGCATCGTCACCACGATGCCAGTGGGCAAATGGGTGATGCGCACCGCGGAATACGTCGTGTTGACGCCTTGTCCGCCGGGGCCGGAGGAGCAGTAGGTATCCACGCGGATGTCGGAATCGGGGATGTCGATGTGGTCGGTCTCCTCGACCAGCGGCACCACCTCGACCGCGGCGAAACTGGTTTGACGGCGGCCTTGGTTGTCGAACGGCGAGATGCGAACCAGACGGTGCGTGCCTCCCTCGACGGAAAGACGACCATATGCGTACGGCGCGTCGACCTCGAACGTTGCCGACTTGATGCCGGCTTCTTCGGCGTAGGAGGTGTCCATCACCTTGGCCTTGTAGCCGTTGCGCTCGGCCCAACGCAAGTACATGCGCAGCAACATCTGCGCGAAATCGGCCGCGTCGACGCCGCCGGCACCGCTTCGGATGGTGACCACGGCGCTGCGCTCGTCGTATTCGCCGTCAAGCAGCGTCTGAATCTCCATCTCGTCGAGGTCCTTTTGCAGGGCGTCGACGCCGTTCTGGGCCTCTTTCATCGAATCGACGTCGTTCTCTTCCTGGCCCAGCTCGTATAGCGTCTCAATGTCGTCAAGCCTGCTCGAAAGCGAATCGAGCTTCTTGATCAGGCCCTGCTTGTTGGAGAGCCTGCTCGTGATCTTCTGCGCGTTCTCGACGTCATCCCAGAGGTTCGGCTTCGACGCCTCTTTCTCCAACTCGGCGATCTCGGACTTGAGGCGGTCGACGTCCAACGCCTTTTCAATCGTCTCGTATTTGGTACGCGCTTCGCCCAGCGCCTGTGAAAAATCAAATTCCGCCATTGCACTCCACCTTATGTCTGCTCACTGAAAACTCTCTGACCGTCCTGATCACCGCTATACCGTGGCAAGCCGTTAAGCATCAATCCGATTCCTTGGATCTTGAAACCCGCCTGTTGCAGGCACGCACGTCACGCTTTCGATGAACCGCGCCGCAACATGGCGTTGATGCCACCGTTCTTGCCGGGAAGCATATGCAAGGCGTCAAAGACCCGCATAGATCGCAGGAATCACCAGCGCGAGCAACATGGCCGCAGCCACGACGATGCAGATCGCCCGCACGATGTTGCGGCGACGGCTTTCGCGGCGTTCGCGTTCGTTCCTGTAATCACTCACAATCCTTCATTGTATCGAGCCTGCGGGATTTAGCGTCTATATCCAATCCGACTGACGTTGTGGGGCGGGATATACAATGCTTCGGCACCCTCCAGGCCGGTAGGCCAAGCTTTACGCCTCAGCATCGCATATCCCGCCCCACAACTCAACGTTCAGAAAATCCTGACTATCCACCTTTGAGCTTTACAGGGACAAAAAGGCGGTTATGCGCTAGATTAGAAACATATTTATTTCAACAATGTAGCTAGAAGGAGCAGGTATGAGTGACGAACGGACGGCTTGGGGCTGGGGTCTGGCCTCGATCGACGAGGCGGGCAACACGCTGGACGTGTGGTATCCAAAGCTGGAGATGGGCGCGGCGCCGAGTGAAGCCGACCGTCCTCGCCACGGATTCGACGCCCTCGTACGCACCAAAGCCGACGAGCGCGGGGTTCGTCGTGAGCCTGTGTTCACCGTTTCCGACCTTGACTCCCCCATCGCCGATGCCGCCGACGCCTACCTGCGTCTGCATTTGCTGAGCATGTGCATGGTGGAGCCGAACACCATCAATCTCGACGGTATCTTCGCGCGTCTGGCCAACGTCGTATGGACCAACTACGGACCGTTCGCCGCCGAAAACTTCGCGCTACGCAAGATGGACGTGATGAACGCGGTCGCACGTTCCAGCCGGGACGCCAGCGGCATGCCAACCCCTCACGTCGATGTCAACGTGCTCGCCATCGACAAGTTCCCGCGCATGGTCGACTACGTAGTGCCCGAAGGTGTCCGCATCGGTGACGCTGACCGCGTGCGGCTTGGCGCACACCTGGCTCCTGGCACGACGGTGATGCACGCCGGTTTCGTCAACTTCAACGCCGGAACGCTTGGCACCTGCATGATCGAGGGCCGGGTCTCACAAGGCGTCACCGTGGGCAACGGCTCTGACGTCGGCGGCGGCTCATCGATCATGGGCACGCTTTCCGGCGGCGGCAAACTGCGCAACTCCATCGGCGAGCACAGCCTTCTGGGTGCCAACGCCGGCATCGGCATCTCCTTGGGTAACAACTGCGTGGTGGAGGCGGGACTCTACGTCACTGCCGGCACGAAGATCACCATCCACGACAAGGCCAAAATCGCCGCCGGCGAGCCGCTGGAAGTCGTCAAGGGCTCAGAGCTTTCGGGCAAGGACAACATCCTCTTCATCCGCAATTCGGTGACCGGCGCCATCGAGGCACGCTACCGCAAAGTCGGCATCGCCTTGAACGAGAAGCTGCACAAGAACTAAGCCATAGCAAAAAGGTCGGTCGATAGCTTTTCAGAAACATTGGAATTCTGCCAATGTCATTGAGCTATCGACCGACCTTTTTGCTGTTTCAGCGCTGGTCCATTGGCACATAGTCGCGCTTGACCTCGCCGGTGTAGACCTGACGCGGGCGACCGATCTTGGTCTCGGGGTCGGCCAGCATCTCGCGGTATTGCGCGATCCAGCCAGGAATGCGGCCAAGCGCGAACAGCGGGGTGAACATCGGAGCGTCGAAGCCGATGACCCGGTAGAGCAGTCCGGTGTAGAAATCGACGTTCGGATAAAGATGACGCGAGACGAAATAATCGTCATGCGTGGCGATGTCCTCGAGTTCGGTGGCGATGTCGAACAGGGCACGCTCGTCGGCGGGCAGACGGTTGTCGACGTCGCCGCGAGCCATAAGCTGCTCAAGATAATGCTTGGCGACCACGGCACGCGGGTCGTAGCATTTGTAGACGCGATGGCCAAAACCGGAGATGCGGGTGCCGTTCTTTTTGGAGTTTTCGACGAACTGACTGACGCTTTCGCCGGAGTCACGAATGACCACCAACTGCTTCAGCACCGCCTCGTTGGCGCCACCATGCAACGGCCCGGAAAGCGCGTTTACACCGGCTGCGACAGCCGAATAGAGGTTGGCATGGGCGCTGCCGGCGATACGCACCACGGAGGTCGAACAGTTCTGCTCATGGTCGGCGTGGATGATGAGCAGACGGCCGAGCGCATGGATGGAAAGATCATCGGATTCGTACGGCTCGTAAGGCACGGCGAAGCACATGCGCAGGAAATCGTCGACGTAGCCGCGGGCGATATCCGGGTACAGCATCGGCTCGTCGCGGCGGCGACGATAGATGTAGCTGACGATGGTGCGAGCCTTGGCCATGATGATGCGCGCCGATTCGTCCAGCTGGTCGGGATCGTTGATATCGGTGGTGTCCGGATAAAAAGCGGCGAGCGCGTTGATGGCGGAGGCGAGCACGCTCATGGGTTGGGCGGCGCGCGGGAACGAGGCCATGAAACTGCGGAAATCTTCGCCGACCATGGTGCGGTGGTTCAGATCCAGGCAGAACTGGTCGTATTCGACCTTGGTCGGCAGCTCGCCGTGCTGCAGCAGCCAAGCCACCTCAAGGAAATCGGACTGGTCGCACAGCTGCTCGATTGGGTAACCGCGATAGCGCAGGATAGAGTTCTGGCCGTCGATGAAGGTGATCTTGGATTCGCACTGGGCCGTGGTCAGGAAGCCGGGGTCGAGGGTGACGAACCCGTCGTTCCTGAGGCTGGAGACGACGATGCCATCGGCCCCTTCCGTGGCCTTGACCACGGGCAGATCGAACTTGCTCGTGTCCACATTGAGTTTTGCCTCCACCATGGCTTCCACCTTCCTTTGTGTCCCAATCGTCGGCTTATGCTCCATTTTCTGCGTAAAACAGACAAATTCACAAACGTTGCCGCAACCAATCGGGGATTGAACATACCTTATTGCATGAATGTAAACTGAGGCAACCGATGTCCACGTTGCGTACATGTATGGTCTCAAAAAGGGAGCAAAAGCCTAAAACAAAGCGGCATCCGCACTTTGAGTTGCGGATGCCGCTTAAGTAAAAGAACTACTAAACCAAGTCGATGATTACTCGCGAACGGTCAGAATCTCCGGGCCGTTGTCGGTGATGGCGATGGTGTGCTCGCTGTGGGCGCCGTTGGAGCCGTCGGAGCTGCGCAGAGTCCAGCCGTCCTTCGCGTCCTGGTAGATCTCGTCGGTGGTCTTCATAAACCATGGCTCGATTGCGATCGTGAGGCCCGGGCGCAGTTTGTAGCCGTGATGGGCCTTGCCGTCGTTGGGTACGAACGGGTCGCCGTGCATGACGTGGCCGATGCCGTGGCCACCGAACTCCATGTTGACGGTATAGCCGTGCTCGTGCGCCACATCGCCGACGGCCGCGGAGACGTCGCCAAGACGGTTGCCGGACTGGGCCGCCGCGATGCCGGCCGCGAGCGCCTCTTCGGTGCACTTGATGAGCGCAATATCTTCCGGATTCGGATCCTTGCCGACCACGAAGCTCACCGCGGAGTCCCCGCACCATCCGTCGACACTGACCGCCAGATCGAGGCTCAGCAAGTCGCCGTCCTTGAGGGCGTAATCATAAGGGACACCGTGCAATACCGCGTCGTTGACGGACGTGCAGATGTAGTGCTTGAACGGGCCGGTGCCGAAATCTGGCGCGTAATCGACATAGCAGGATTCGGCGCCTTTGCGGCTTTCGATGCGGCGGCGCACGAGGTCGTCGATCTCCAGCAGATTAGTGCCGACCTTGGTGGTCTCCTGCAGCTCCTTGAGGATGCTGCCGACGAAGCGGCCGGCCACCTTCATCGAAGCGATTTCCTTTGGCGTTTTCAATTCGATCATGCCTTCACCCTACTTCGCCAGCCCAACAATCTTCCAGTCTTGTTCACTTGGATAAAAGCCTTGACCACATTGGGATGACTGCGCTTATGCCCAACACAAAGCGTCCCGGACCGCCTGAATGGATTCAGGGGTCCGGGACGCAATGAGAAAGCGACTTTTCTTCTAACGCTTCTGCTTATCGTCCAGCAAAAGCGTAATACGTCAAATATCGCATCAGTTCTTGCCGAAACGGAAGGCGCGGATGATGGCGAGGATGCCCATGACCACCATGGAGACACCGGCGAAAACAATCAGCACGATAACCGAGGCGCCGGGCATGAACAGCACGACGATGCCGGCGAGGATGGAGACGATCGCGTAGAAGATGGCCCAGCCGGACTTCGGCAGACGCCAGGTCTCGACCAGCGCCATGATGCCTTCCATGATCCAGCCGATGCCGACAGTGAGGGTGACCAGGATGGTGAGCAGGGCGGTGGAAATCGCGGTGTTCTTCAACATGATCACACCACCGATCACCAAAAGAATGCCGATGAAGATGTCCAGCACGCGCCAGCCGCCTGGCAACCCGTTCTCGACGATGGCGCCGATGACGCGGATGACACCGGAAATCAGGAAGTAGATGCCCAGCGCGACGGCCACGGCCACCAACGTCTTGCCCGGCCAGATCAGCAACGCGATGCCAAGCAGCAGCGCGACGATGCCGACCACGCCATAGACGATGCGGATGGTCTTTTTCGCTTGGCTCGGTAGCCATTCCTCGGCGAGCTTGAACGGGTTCATCCGCCACCATTCATTGCTGCCCGGCTTGCCCGCTTGCTCTTGCCAGCCATTGCCTTGCGGTTGCCCGCCGTTGCCCTGGGGCTGACCGTTCTGCGCGTATTGGTATTGGCCATTCTGGGCATACTGGTATTGGCCGTTGGGATTGCCGTTCTGGTATTGCTGCTGATTGTATTGATTCGGGTCCGCGGCATACGGGCCATAGGCATTGGCCCCATAGCCGTTGTTGTATGGGCCTTGGTTGGGATTCTGGTTCTGCCCTTGCCCGTTGTATTGGTAGGGATTGGCGTATGGGCCATTCTGCTGCCCACCCTGGTTGCCCGCGTATTGTCCATATCCTTGTCTGGTTTGACCCGCATTCTGCCCGTATGAGTTATTGGCTCCAGGCTGGCCTTGGTTGCCATTCATGCCATTGGGCGCGTAATTGCCGTATCCCGTCTGTCCTGTTGGCTGTCCATTGGCCTGGCCTTGGTTGCTTTCGTTGCCTTCATTCACATTCGGATCATTATCATTCGTATTGGCGTCTGACATTTCGACTCCTTATCATCATGACCGCACCATGAAACTTATGGCCACGGATTACTTCAACCACCATGTGATTCAACAGATAATCGTAAGGACTATTCCTGAATACCTGCTGGATGGTAGGTGAACAGACTGAAAAAGGAAGTTGAAAATGGCTGCCTTTCCGGCCTGCGTTTTCCTTTCATTTCCCGCCTTTCTTGTCAGCAAACGCCGATACAGTAGAGCCATGTCTACACCTTTGATTTCAGGCCTTGATACGACCTCATTCTCCAGCACCATCAGCCCCGGCGACGACCTGTTCCGCTTCGTCAACGGCCCATGGATCGACACCTATGAGCTGCCCGACGACCGCTCCCGTTACGGCGCTTTCGACAAGCTCGCCGAGGACGCGGAAAGCCAGATCCGCGACATCCTCGAGGACGAGAACTGCCCGGCCCACAAGTCCCAGAGCCTCTACCGCGCATTCCTCGACACCGATGCCATCGAAGCCGCCGGCATCAGCCCCATCAAGGACGCGCTCGAGCGCATCGACAACGCAACCAGCAAGGCGGAGCTGACGAAGATCCTGGGCGAGCTAAGCACACTTGGCGGGCCCGACTTCTTCGACTGCGGCGTTTATGGCGATCCGGGCGACCCCGAACACAACATCCTGCATATCGAGCAGGGTGGCATCGGCCTGCCCGACGAGGCCTACTACCGCGAGGACCACTACGCGCCAATCCGCGAGCAGTACGTGAACATGGTCACGAAGCTGCTGATGTTCGCCGATTATGGCGACAGCGTGAAAAGCGAGGCGGACGCCAAGCGATTCCTCGAGATCGAGACCAAGATCGCCTCGAACCACTGGGACAACGTGGCCACCCGCGACTCACAGAAGACCTACAACCCCACTGATTTCCAAACGCTGAGCTCGACGCTTTCCCATTTCGACATCACCTCATGGCTCGATGCGTGGCAATCCGCCTACAACGCGTTGCCCGCCTCAAAGACGCAACCTTTGAACCTCACCAATGTGTTCGCCAACACCATTGTGCACGAGCCGAGCTTCCTTTCCGGTTTCGACAAGTTCTGGGACCAGAGCGATCTCGACGACCTGAAGCTTTGGGCGCGCGTGACGATGATCAGCGGCTCCGCCAGCACGCTCAGCAGCGATTTCGACAAGACCCAGTTCGATTTCTACGGCAAGGTGCTTTCCGGAGCCAAGCAGCAGCGCGACCGCTGGAAGCGCGGTGTCTCGCTGGTCAACGGCATCTGCGGCGAGGAGGTCGGCCGCGAATACGTCCGTCTCCACTTCCCCGAAAGCTCGAAGGAGCGGATGGAGCAACTGGTCTCCAACATCATCGAGGCCTATCGCGTCTCCATTTCCGGCAGCGACTGGCTAGGCGAGGCGACCAAGGCCAAGGCCCTTGAGAAGCTTTCGAAGTTCACTCCGATGATTGGCTACACCAACCATTGGCGCGATTACACCGCCCTAGACATCAGACCCGAGATGAGCCTGGTCGATGACCTCAACGCGGCAGTCGCCTACGAGACCGGATTCCAGTTCTCCAAGGTCGGCCAGGTCGTCGACCGCGAGGAATGGCTGATGAACCCGCAGACGGTCAACGCCTATTACGAGCCGTCCATGAACGTCATCGTCTTCCCCGCCGCCATCCTCCAGCCTCCATTCTTCAACCCGGAAGCCGACGACGCAGCCAACTACGGCGGTATCGGCGCGGTGATCGGCCACGAGATCGGGCATGGCTTCGACGACCAAGGCAGCCAGTACGACGGCGACGGCAAACTCAACGACTGGTGGAGTGCCGAGGACAAGGCGAACTTCGAAAAGCTCACCAAGGCTTTGATCGACCAGTACAACGGATTCATCCCCTCCCAGCTTCAAGAGAAGTATGGCGACGACCTCAGCCAGGCCCCGCACATCAACGGCGCGCTGACCATCGGCGAGAACATCGGCGACCTGAGCGGCGTCAACATCAGCCTGAAGGCCTACGCCTTCGCGCTTGACAAGGATGCTGGCCGTCCGGTCGACGGCTCGCCGGAAGCGGTGACGGCGTCGCTGGCGAGCGCACCGGAGATCGACGGATACACCGGCCTGCAACGCTTCTTCCTGAGCTACGCCTCCATCTGGCGCACCGCGCAACGCGAGGAGCTGACCGAGCAGTATCTGCAAATCGATCCGCACTCCCCCGCCGAATTCCGAACCAACGGCATCGTACGCAACGTCAACCTCTATTACCAGGCATTCGACGTCAAGCCCGAGAACAAGCTGTGGCTCGCTCCTGAACAGCGTGTCCATATCTGGTGAGCCGCATTCACAGCAAACTGCGAAAATCCAGACTGGATGTTTGTGATTCCCCAGTCACGATTGTATGACAATGATGGCCGGAACGTGATGACAACGTTCCGGCCATCAATGTGTCATGCCTTTTCACATTGCTGTCAGCTGCTGCCGGAACTCCGTTCTTATCCCACCGATGCCACCAAACGGTCGGCGGTGCCAGTCTCCTCGAACACCTCGCTGGCATCCCACGGGTCATCTCCGGGGACGTCGGCATCGCCGTCCCCATCATTATTGGAGAGGCCTCCGGTCATGGCATCCCTGGATCGTGCACCATTCTTGCCACCTTGCGCCTCGCTCCGGCCGTTGTGCGCGACAGCAGAGACCTCATGGCCCTCGACTTCATTTTGTGCAGTTGCCGTCGCCGCGGCGGAAGCATCGCCTGCACCTCCCGGCTCCCGCATTCCCGGTTTGACGCGATGGAACACCGAGGTACCAAAGCTCAGGTCATGGCCCACGCTGGTCGCCTCCATCACCATCTTGGTGTGTTTGGTATCCTCCCGGGTCCATTCCTCGGTCGCCAAGGTGCCGGTCGCCACCACCGGATCGCCTTTGTGCAGACTCGATAGGACGTTCTGCGCCAATGTGCGGAACGCCTTCACGGTGATCCATGTCGTCGGCCTGTCACACCACTCATTGGCCATCGCGTTGAAATACCTCGGCGTGCATCCGATCCTGAACGAACACGCCGCAGGCCCTCCCTCCTTGCCGAAACCCTGCGGATCCGCACCCACGAATCCCGAAATCGTCACTGTCCCTTGCTGTGCCATATCTGCTCCTTCGCGTTTTCCATATATCTACGTGGACTGCAGGATTCGTCCGGCCGGCATGGAATCCAGACGCATGCGCGAATGAATTCCGCGCTGAATCGCCGGCCGAGACATGAACCCCGCGGTCCTCTCAGTATGCACCGCGCAGCAAGTCCCGTTCAAGCCAAAACGGGCACTGTGGTCGAACGCCCGGGGTCCCGGCGTTTCGTGGATGGAATGTGGACAAACCATTCATTATCCACCTGAAAATGACGAATGTGGACAACCGGACGCGAGAACAAGAGACATGGAAACGCTTGTAGGCATGACAATGGCGCCGCATACCGAAAACGGTACACAGCGCCACATGCAAGCAAATCACCTACCCCATCCAACGCATATCAACCCAGACGTCTCCCTGAAGGCCAAATGGCCATCAAGTCACCTTGACGTCGAAGCGAGCGTATGAGAAGACGGTTGTCAATCACTCATAGTCATAGAAGCCATGGCCTGTGGATTTGCCCAGCTTGCCCTTGTCGATGTAATCCTCCTTAATCCGGCGAGCAAACTCCTTCTTGACCGGATTGGTGGCATCCTTGTTGAGGTTGTAAGGAGTCATCATGCCGACGGTGTCATAGATCTGGAACGGGCCTTCAGGCGAGCCGGTGGCGATGCGCCAGGTCTTGTCGATGTCCTCGAAGGAGGCAACGCCACGGACCCACAGATCGGCGGCGGCATCGAGCAGCGGCACCAGCAGCGAGTTGAGCAGGTAGCCAGGCTGTTCCTTCTTCACGCGGATCGGCACCATGCCGATCTCCTCGGCGAACTGCGCGACCTCTTCGAACACGGCCGGGTCGGTCTTCGGCTGGGCCATGACCTCGCCGGTGTTGAACTTCCAGATCTCGTTGGCGAAATGCAGGCTCAGGAACTTCTGCGGACGATCGACGAACGGCGCCATCTTGCTCGGCAGCAGCGTCGAGGAATTGGTGCAGAACACGGTCTTGGCCGGCGCGTACTCGCTGACTTTCTGCCAAGTGTCCTGCTTGATGTCGAGGCGCTCCGGGATGGCTTCGATGATGATGTCCGCATCCTTGACCGCGTCCTTGAGATCAGCGGTGGCGCGGATACGCGAAACGGCGGCGTCGAGCTTTTCATCGGTGGCGTCAGGGATGTCACGCTTGTATTGCTTCTTCAGATACTCCCAGCGGTCCGGAAGGCCGGCCAAAATCTCGTCGCTGATATCGTAGGCGACCACGTCCTTGCCTTTATATGCCGATTGGAAAATGATCTGGGAACCAAGAACGCCGGTGCCCAAAACGGTAAGATTCTGCATTGATTCTTCTTTCGTCATTGTCATCCCCGGATTGCAACGCAGCAAATCCTCGATGACTGATATATGTCGGAGCGACATCAACATTGCGGTGGCGCACCGAACTCGTACACCAACAATTCTACCCAAGATGTCGCCAATACCACCTTTGACTCGCCGTTTCAGCGAAATTTCGCCTCATTCCCATCCGACACAGCCATCTTTCGTCACGTCCATGCCGAATACAAAATGTGGCCGCCCCCACCAAGGGAGGCGGCCACATTCATTACGAAATTGCGTACGGTTTAAAGCATCGCGCCATAGCGTTCGGCCAACGTGTCGGCGGCTTTGTCAGCTGGAACCTTCACCGCGTTCTCGCCGTTGCGGTCACGCACCTCGATGGTGCCGTCGTTGAGGTAATCGCGGCCGACCACGGCGACCAGCGGCACGCCGAGCAGCTCGGCGTCTTTGAACTTGACGCCGGGCGAAACCTTCTTGCGGTCATCGTAGATGACCTCGAGGCCCTTGGTCTCAAGCTCTGCGATGAGCTTCTCCGCACCGTCGAACGCCTCGTTCTTCTTGCCGGTGGCAACCACGTGCACGGCGGCTGGCGCGACGTTGACCGGCCAGGCCAGGCCCTTCTCGTCGTGATGGGTCTCGGCGATGCAAGCCATGACGCGCGAGACGCCGATGCCGTAGCTACCCATCCACACCGGCACGGCCTTGCCATTCTGGTTCAAAACCTTGAGGCCAAGCGCCTCGGAATACTTGAGACCGAGCTGGAAGACCTGGCCGATCTCCACACCGCGCTCGAAGCTCAGCGGGCCAGAGCCGTCCGGGCTCATGTCGCCGTCACGAACCTCGGTCGCCTCAACAGTGCCATCGGCCTTGAAATCACGGCCGTATACCATGTCGAAAGCGTCCACGCCGTCCTTGTCGCCGCCGGTGACCCAAGCGGAGCCTTCGGCGATGTGGGCATCGACCAGATAACGCACCGGATCCTTGATAGCGGAGCCCTCGACGCGAGCCTGCGGACCCAAAACCGACGGCCCGATATAGCCCTTGACCAGTTCGGGATGAGCCTTCAGATCAGCCTCATTGGCCTCTTCAATCTCGGCGGGCGCAAACTGCGCCTCCAGACGCTTCATGTCAATCTGGCGGTCGCCGGGCAGTGCCACGACGACGACCTCGCGCCACGGCTTGCGGTGGTCCTCGTCCTCGTCGTCAGGCTCTCCGGGGTGCTTCACCGCGATGACGACGTTCTTGAGCATATCGGTCTGCGCCCATTGCCGGCCGTCCTCGCGCGGATACAGCGCGTTGCACTGGCTGACCATGTCGTCAATCGTCTTGGCGTCCGGCAGATCACGCAAGGTCATCGCCGGGGTCTTGGAGCAATCGATGGCCGGGACCTCGGGCGTCGTGAGCGCCTCAACGTTCCAGGCCTTGCCGCTGGGGGCCTTGGCGAAGGTGTCCTCGCCGATGGCCATCGGCGAAAGGAACTCCTGCGATTCGAAACCACCCATCGGGCCGGAAACCGCGTGCACCATGATGTAACCCAAATCAAGGCGCTTGAAGACGCGCTCGTAGGCGTCGCGCTCCTCGACATAGGCCTTCTTCAGCCCGTCCTCGTCAATGGTGAAGGAATAGCCGTCCTCCATGATGAACTCGCGGCCGCGCACAAGGCCGGCGCGCGGGCGGAACTCGTCGCGGTACTTGGTCTGGATCTGGTAGAGCGTAACGGGCAGATCCTTGTATGAGGAATACATGTCCTTCACCAGCAGGGTGAACATTTCCTCGTGTGTCGGCGCAAGCAGATAATCGGCCTCGTGGCGGTCCTTCAAGCGGAAGATGTTCTCGCCGTACTCCTCCCAACGATGCGTCGCCTCGTACGGTTCCTTCGGCAAGAGAGCCGGGAAATGGACTTCTTGGCCGCCGATGCCGTTCATTTCCTCGCGAACCACGGCCTCGATCTTGTTCAAGACGTTCAAACCGAGCGGCAGCCACGTCCAGATGCCGGGCGCGGCCTTGCGGATATAGCCGGCTCGCTGGAGCAGGCGCGCCGAATCGACGTCGGCGTCGGCGGGGTCCTCGCGCAGCGTGCGCAGGAACAGAGTGGACATACGAAGTGCTTTTGTCATGGTTTCTAAATTATTCGCGCGAGCCGACATTGAAAGCGCTACAGACAACATATCGTCTGAAGGTATTACGACAAACGAATTCTCTCAGAACAGCTCATCCTGGGCGAACTCGTCGGTATCGTCGGGCAGCTGGCCGGAAGCCTGCTTGGTGAATGCATCGCTGCCTTCGGATTCGAGACGGGCGCAAGCGACCTTGGAATTGTCGCGCAGCTGACCGTCGAGCAGGACGGCGTCGGGCGAGACCATGAAGGCGCGCTCGCTGATGTCGTCCAAGTAAAGGCCGTCAAGGTTTTCCACACGGGACAAGGCGACGTAACCCATGCCGGGCGCGAAGGTGCGACGCAGGTTCATCACGGCGCGGTCAAGCGTCATGCCCTGCGACTTGTGGATGGTGATGGCCCAGGCGCAACGCAACGGCACCTGCTTGACACTGGCCAGCACGGTCTCGCCGTCCATCATGTCCCACGAGGCCTGCTTCACAGTCACTGTATTACCATTTTCGAAGGCGACGATCGGCCAGCCGCCCTTGGCTTCGGAAACGAAGCCTTCCACCTTGCCGATGGATCCGTTGACGTACTGGCGGTCGGCGTCGTTGCGCAGCGCCATCACGGCCGCCCCTGTTTTGAGCTCCAGCTTTTCGGGAGCCAGCATGTTTTTCTTCAGACGCTTGACCAAGTCGGCAGGGCCCGCGGATTCGGCGACATAGTCATGCGTCTCGTCGTGGATCTGCGAAAGCCGCAAATCGTTCAAAGTGTCCGCTTGCTTGTTGACCGGGAACAGATGGACGGCCACTTCCCCATCGGCCGGTGATTTGCCCAAGCGCCCGGCAAGCACGTCGTGGTCTTCCTGGGTGACATCACCCTCACGGATATCGGTGAGCACCGTAAGCAACTGGCCGTCATCCTGACGGTGCTGCTCGGTCAGATAGCAGACCACGGGATTGAGCTCGTCCCAGACCAGCGACTCGGTGACGAAACCGTCGGCGTCCTTGCCGGCATCGGCATAGCGCTGACGAGACATCAGGAATTCTGGACTCGGCGCCATATCGTCGCGGCGGAACGATTTCTTGACCGGCGGAAGCTGGAAGAAATCGCCGGAAAGCACGACTTGCAGCCCACCGAACGGCTCTGGGCTGTGCCGCAACGCGCGGCAAACGTCATCGACCATGTCGAACAGCCACGCGGGCAACATCGAAACCTCGTCGATGACCAGGATATCGGCGGACTCGATCCTGCGTTTTCGGCGCGAGCGAATCCGCTTCATCAGCGCCGTGGTCATGACCTGCGAGACACCGACCCCAGACCAGGAATGAATGGTCTGGCCATTGATGTGGGTGGCCGCGATGCCGGTCGAGGCGGTGACGGCGACGGAGGCGCCGCGGGCACGGGCGGAGTGGATGAACTCGTTCAAGACGTAGGTCTTGCCGGCGCCTGGAGCACCGGTGATGAACACGTTCGCCCCCGCGTCAAGAATCGTCAGTGCTTCCGCCTGTTTCATGCTATTGTCCCTTCACTTCTATCAATAATCGCCCATTTCGCCCCAACCAAAAGCATGTATTACACATCCTCCGTTGTACGCTTTCATTCACCACGGAGGAAACGCAAACCCATGAGAACACGCTTCCAATCGTTGGCCTCACCCGCCACGACGGAAAGCACGTTCTCGTTTTAACAGCCTACTTGTTCAGCAGACTCGTGGCCTCGATGTCGGCCTCGATCTTCTTGGACTGCGCGTCATCCGGACCGGGGGTCGGGGCCATGAAAGCCGCACGATAGTAGCGCAGCTCGTCAAGCGACTCGATGATGTCGGCAAGCGCACGATGGCCGCCGTTCTTCGGCGGACGGTTCATGTAAACCGCCGGATACCAGCGACGCGCCAGCTCCTTGATGGTGCTCACGTCGATGCTGCGATAGTGCAGGTGGCTCATGAAGTTCGGCATGTAGTGGTCAAGGAACTTCTTGTCGCTGCCGATGGTGTTGCCGGCAAGCAGCGGCTTGACCCCGTCGGGCGTGAAGCGGGCGACGTACTCGGTGACCTTCTTCTCGGCGTCGGCCAGGCTCAGGCCGTTCTCCCACTCGTTGATCAGGCCGGAGCGGGTGTGCATCGCGCGCACGAAGTCGCCCATGTGGTCGACGGCCTTCTGCGAGGGCTTGATGACATAGTCCACGCCTTCGTCGAGCACCTTCAGATTGAAGTCGGTCGGCACCACCGAGACCTCCACGAGCTCGTCGCCGCCGAAGATATCGAGGCCGGTCATCTCGCAGTCGATCCAAATCAGCCGCGAATCCGCCGCCGAATACGTCTCGTCATCCTGAGCATTCACCATAATATTGACCCTTTCGCTGCCAACAACAGAACTCTACACACTATCTCACGTGCATGACTGTCAACGTTTCTCTTCTATTTCCAGTAAATAATAAAGGTAATGGAGAGGCGCAACCAAATGTCTCTCCATTACCTTTCTGTAATTAAATCAATCAGTCGTTGTGGAAACCGCTGTAGTTCGGGGCTTCTGTGGTCATCACGATGTCGTGCGGATGGGATTCGCGCAGACCGGCGGTGGTGATGCGGATGAAGCGGCCCTTTTCGGCCATTTCCTTGATATTGTGGGCACCGATGTAGAACATCGACTGGTGCAGCCCGCCGATCATCTGGTAGAGCACCGCGTTCAGGGAGCCGCGATAGGGCACCTCGCCTTCGACGCCTTCGGGGATGACCTTGTCGTTGCTGGTGACGTCGGCCTGGAAGTAGCGGTCCTTGGAGTAGGACTTCTTGCCACGCGGGGCCATCGCGCCCAGCGAACCCATGCCACGGTAGAGCTTGTACTGCTTGCCGTGCAGCAACACCTTTTCGCCCGGGGTCTCGTCGCAACCGGCGAGCGCGCCGCCAAGCATGACGGTCGAGGCGCCGGCCACCAAGGCCTTGGCGATGTCGCCGGAATAGTGGATGCCGCCATCGGCGATGCAGGGCACGCCGGCCGCACGGCAAACCTGGGCCGCGTCGTAGACGGCCGTGAGCTGCGGGACACCAACACCAGCGACCACTCGGGTGGTGCAGATGGAGCCCGGGCCGACACCGACCTTGACGGCATCGACGCCGGCGTCAATCATGGCCTGCGCACCGGAAGCGGTAGCGACGTTGCCGCCGATGATCTGCACACCGTCAAAGGCGTGGTCGGACTTCAAACGCTTGATCATATCCAGCGCCAGACGGGCTTCGCCGTTGGCGGTATCGACCACGAGCACATCGACGCCAGCCTCCATCAGCGCGGAAGCGCGAGCCCACGCGTCACCCAGGAAGCCGATGCCCGCGGCCACGCGCAGGCGCCCCTGGTCGTCCTTGGTGGCGTCGGGATACTGCTCGGTCTTCACGAAGTCCTTGACGGTGATGAGCCCGGCCAACCTGCCTTCGTCATCGACCAACGGCAGCTTCTCCACCTTGTACTTGGCGAGCAGGTCGTGGGCGTCCTCGCGCGAGATGTTGGCCGGACCGGTGATGAGCCCATCCTTGGTCATCACGTCCTTGACCTTGAGCTTGTCATAATCCTCGGAAGCGATGAACCGCATGTCGCGGTTGGTGATGATGCCGAGCACCTTGTTGTCGCTGTCGACCACGGGCAGGCCCGAAATATGGAAACGGCCACACAGCTTGTCGAGATCGGCAAGGGTGGCCTCTGGGTTGACAGTGAGCGGGTCGGTGATCATGCCCGATTCACTGCGCTTGACGATGTCGACCTGCGAGGCCTGGTCGTCGATGGAAAGGTTGCGGTGCAGCACGCCGATGCCGCCGTTCCGGGCCATGGCGATGGCCATGTCGGATTCGGTGACGGTATCCATGGCCGCCGAGAGCACGGGCACCTTCATGGTGATTTCACGGGTCAGATGCGTGGTGGTGTCCACATGCGAGGGAATGACGTCGGTCTCGTTGGGAAGCAACAACACATCGTCATAAGCCAATCCCATCTTCGCGAAAATGGGGGGCAACGGATTGAATGATGACTGGGTATCAGGTTGAGAATTTATAGCCATAGCACAACTATATGGGCGCGGGGTGACGAGCGTCACCTTTTGTTGAGATACCTAGCCCTTCCGGGAATGTCGCGCGTTGCGCACGCCCGGATCCTCCTCTTTTTGTATTTCAAGCCAGCGCCGCATCAGGTATGGCGACATCGTCAGAATCGTCAGAATCACTGCCGCGACAAGCATGCCGATGGCCACATATTGCCATTTGAAGAACAGGATCATGATCGAGCCAAAGGAGATCAGCGCCGCCCAGCCCCAGAGAATCAGCACCGCGCCTTGGACGCTGTGGCCGATGCGCAGCATGCGGTGGTGCAGATGCATGCGGTCGGGGTGCATTGGCGACTGGCCTTTGCTGAGGCGCCGGACGATGGCCAGGCACATGTCGAGCACGGGCAGGAACAGCACGAGGATCGGCAGCAGGATGGGCATGAACGCCGGCAGATAGAGGCTGGTGTGCACGGAGGCCGGGTCGAGATGGCCGGTCATGATGATCGACGCGCAGGTGATCATATAGCCCAAGAGCATCGAGCCGGAGTCGCCCATGAAAAGCTTCGCCGGATGCCAGTTGTGGAGCAGAAAACCGACGCAGATGCCGACCAAGGCGACGTCCAGCAACGTGGCCATGGAGGCATAGCTCGGCGTGGATCGCGCGATGACGTAGGAATAGGCGGCGAACGCGATGCCGCCGATGGCGACGATGCCGGAAGCGAGGCCATCAAGACCATCAACGAAATTGACCGCGTTGATCGAGGCCACAATCAAAAAGGCCGTGATGGCCATGGAAATGCTCGGCGAGGCGGTCACCAACGAACCGAACGGCAGGAAGATAATCTGTACCCCGCCCCAGGCGACAAACACGGAAATCAAGAGTTGGCCCGCCAGCTTGAGCATCCAGTCGAGATCCCACAAATCATCGGCGACGCCCAGCAGGCAAATCAGCACCGCGCCGGCAAGCACTACCCACGCTTGGTTCGAACCCACGAAAAGGCCGGAGATGAACGGCATCTTGCTGGCGAACACTATCGCCACCACAAGACCGATCAGCATCGCCAAACCGCCCATACGCGGGGTCGGCACCGTGTGCACATCACGCGCGCGAACCTCCCCCACCGCGCCGATTTCAATGGCGAGATGGCGAATCAGGGGGGTCACCAGCCAGGTAGCTCCTCCAGCGATCGCCGCGATGAACAGGTAGACTCTCACGCGTTCAGGCTCCCGTCTTCGGCGTCCATCAGCGCGGCGCGAACCTGCGCTTCTCTGATCACGCCTTCGCGGACAACCGAGATGCCGTCGCGCTCGCTCGCATCGGCGGCGACCACCGTGCTGGCGACGTGGCTCACGGTCGGTCCGCCGTCGAGATAGAGGTCGACATCATCGCCGAGCGCGGCAACCGCTTCCTCTACGGTCTGCGGGCTTTCCCCGCCGCTGCGATTCGCGCTGGAACAGGCCAGCGGGCCGGTGGCACGCAACGTTTTGAGACAAGCCTCGGAATCAGGCACGCGCACGGCTTGGGTCTTGTTTCCGTTCATCTCGTCACGCAAAGTGACCAGTTTCGAACCAGCCTGCGCCACCGCAATCGGCGAGAACGGCCCGGGCAAGAAAGCTTTGGCAAGCCGGTCCAAAGGAATCGGAAGATACAACCCCAGCCCCTCAAGGTCGTCGACTGAGGAAAGCAAGACCTGCAACGCCTTGCTGCGCGGGCGGCGCTTCGCCTCATAGATGCGGCTGACGGCTTCGGCGCTGAACGGACTTGCGGCGACACCATAAACGGTATCAGTAGGTAATACAATCAATCCGCCTTCTTTGACGATCTTGGTAGCCATCGCCAAGGATTCCTCGTCAATCGCACGCACGTCGCTCATATTGCCTCCAACATCACCAAGTATGCCTTAATTGCACCATTGCGCCCCGACTTCACCGACAACAACCATGGAAGCGTCACCAATCCGCACACATCCCCGCAACCGGCTTCGCCACACCGAACATACGTATTACACATTGCTTTCGAACAGTGGTGTACCAAATTGGCCGATCAGGAAAAAGATGTTTTATGGCGCACAAACATCGAAGCCTTGGTGAAATCGCGTCAATCCAATGTGCACAAAACCATAGATTGGGCGAAATCAGCCAGTCCGGCAACACTATTTTTTGATGGCGAACAGGTAACGCGGCCGACCGGTAAGATCATCGCCAGTCCGCGCGCTGTGGAAACCGTGGGTTTTGGCGAAATCGACCAACGCTTGACCTTGCGAAATATCGTGCTCCATCACCAACGCGCCACCGCTACGCAAAAGCTTCCCCGCACGCAGGATGATGCGTTCGGGAATGTAGGTTCCATCGGCCGAACCGCCGTAAAGGGCCATTTGCGGGTCATAGTCACGCACTTCCGGCTGCTCGGGAACCTCAGAAAGCGGCACGTAAGGCGGGTTCGCGACCACCGCGTCGACGGTGCCATTGAGCTGGGAAAGCGTCATCTCGCTTGTCGCATCGGCGCAGGAAAGGTGATAGTGATAGCCAGCCAGCGAATGATCCTTGAATACCCGCCGCTCGTTGCGTTTCGCCCATTTGAGGGCTTCTTCAGATTGTTCTACCGCCCAGACCTCGCCGCCTGGAACTTCGGTGACCAGCGCCAAGCCAATCGCTCCGCTGCCGGCGCACAGATCGACCAGTCGGCTTGGCTTGATGTTCTCATGCGTCAGCCAGTCGATGGCCGCCTGCACCACGGTTTCGGTTTCAGGACGAGGAATAAACACGCCTGGCCCGACTTGCAAATCCAGATAACGGAATGGCGCATGACCAACAATGTATTGCAATGGCTCGCGCTGCTTGCGCCTGGCAATCATGACGGCAAAACGGCGAATCGCGGCGTCGTCGGCATCGCCAAGCGAGCCGGCATTTTGGGATTTCCGTACATCTTTAGTGCAGGCAGAATCAGATTCCGAAGTCGAAGCAGCGGGACCTTGGTCGGATTCGCTCTCGGAGCCATCGCCATCATTGATGCGCTGCACATCGACGCCGTCGGTCGAAACGTCTTTGATGCTGCTGTGCAACGGTGTGTCCAGCAAAATCGACTTTTCGACGTCACCAGGCGTTACGCCGAACGCTTCGGCAAGCAACAGCTTCGCGTCGTTTCGCGGCGTTTCGATACCGGCGGCCTTGAGCCAATCCGTCGCCTGTTTGAGAATCTCAGAGGTCGAACGCGCCACGTTTTCCGACATTGCCCGAGACTTCCGTTCAGTCGGTTTTGACGAGACGCTCGGCCTCGTCGGCCTGGATGTCGCTGTCAATGACGGCCTGCAAGTCGCCGTCGAGCACCTGATCGAGGTTGTAGGCCTTGTAATTGGTGCGATGGTCGACGATGCGGTTTTCCGGGAAATTGTAGGTGCGGATGCGTTCGGAACGGTCGAGCGAGCGCACCTGCGAATGACGCATGTCGGCCGCTTCCTCGGCTTCCTTCTCGTGTTTCATCGCCAACAAGCGGGATTTGAGGACCCGCAGCGCCGCCGCGCGGTTCTGAATCTGCGATTTCTCGTCCTGCATGCTCACCACGATGCCAGTGGGGATATGGGTCATGCGCACTGCGGAATACGTGGTGTTGACCGACTGCCCGCCAGGGCCCGAGCTCATGAAGATGTCGATTTTGAGGTCTTTGGGGTCGATTTCGATCTCATCGTCATCCTCGTCGGCCTCGGGGAAGACGATGACGCCGGCAGCGGAGGTCTGGATGCGACCTTGCGATTCGGTGACGGGAATGCGCTGCACGCGGTGCACGCCGCCCTCATATTTGAGGCTCGCCCACACCCCATCTTCGGGAGCCGGATTGCCTTTCGCACGGATAGCAACCTGAACGTCCTTCACGCCGCCAAGTTCCGTAGAGTTCTCGCTTTGGATGGTGGTGGTCCAGCCGCGCTTTTCGGCGTAGCGCGTGTACATACGCAGCAGATCGCCGGCGAACAGCGCCGCCTCTTCCCCACCGGTGCCGGCCTTGATCTCCATGATGGTGTCACGAACGTCATCCGGGTCACGCGGAATCAGTGTACTGCGCAGCTTCTCCTCAGCCGGAGGCACCAACGCCTCAAGTCGCTTGGCCTCTTCGGCAAAGTCGGCGTCCTCGCCGGCCATTTCCTTGGCGGCATCAGCGTCATCGCGGGCGTGCTGCCAAGCGCGATAAGCCTCGACGATGCTGCCGAGTTGGGCATGGCGACGCCCCAGCTTGCGGATCGCCTTCGGATCGGAGGCGACCTCGGGCTGGCTCATCTGCCGCTCGATGTCCTGGTACTCCTCCAACGCGCTTTGCGCCGCCGGGAATTGCTCGTCTGCCATGCAAAAGTCCTTTTATCAAATATTCGAGATTCTTAAACGCTATAAAAATGACGGAAAACAGGTATGAAAAACGCCAGCTCGGATCCGGGTCCGCAGACCCGAACCAGCGAGGCTGGCGAATAAGAATGCTACTTGGTCTTCTTGCCGTAGCGCTTCTCGAAGCGGGCGACACGGCCGCCGGTATCGAGAATCTTCTGCTTGCCCGTGTAGAACGGGTGGCAGTTCGCGCACACATCAACCGTCATGTGATCGCCCTTGGCGGTGCTGCGCGTGACGAAAGTATTGCCGCAAGAGCAGGTGACCTGCACTGGGTGATAATCGGGATGAATACCCTGCTTCATAATGTCTCCTAAGGAATTCAGGTGACCCGGGTCGCCTAACCCCAATGGCCAGACGTGAACCGGAACTTTGATATTCTATCAGCGAGCGTTGACTTGGCCTCTTTCAATCCGCCGAAATGGCAGACTTCTTAAAGGCAACTTGAATCAATCGCAGGCTCAAGCGATACAACAAATCACGTTGCCAAATCATCCCGGTTTCGTCTTTCGGCTGATTGGTCGCTGCTTGCTTTTCGTCCAAACATTTTCAAGCCGACTATCCAACCGTCGAAATCCTTTGGTAATTTGCTGGTATCAACAACTAAGCAAAGGAGCCAACAATTGACCGATATGCTGTATTTTGAAACGCACGGCAAGACCCATACGGTCTATCTCCCCAGCCACGAACGTGCCCTGGAAATCGAATCCGATATTATGGCGAATCCATCCGGCATTTTTCCCATAGAAATCGTCTTCGGCAAAAAGACCTGTACCGTTTATATCAATCCCAAGGAATGGAGCTATTGGCAGTTCATGGAGACAAAAGGCGGAATCAAAGTCAAAACCGAACCGAGTTTCTGAAAAGTGAATACTGTCGAATCGACAATGAGTGGGGCCTCTGGGGCTTGAACCCAGGACCGACGGATTATGAGTCCGCTGCTCTAACCGACTGAGCTAAAGCCCCACATTGGCAAAAGCCAACTTCTATACTTTATCAAACACTCTGACCAGCACACCACGCGGGAACGCCGGATTATGCACGGCTCAGAAAACAAAACGAACGGCATCTTTTACCGGCACGCAACGAAAGACACCGTTTTACAGTTTGCTTTTATCATTGCGGCTTTATCCATCAGGTTTTATTTCCTGCTTCTCACCGCGCGGCCTGAGGCGAAGCGATCCAACGCGCCTGTTTTGGCGATGGCGAGATAGAGGAACCAGCTCATCACTCCGGCGATGAGGATGCCGCCGATGATCTCGCAGGTCATGTGAGTCAAGCCTCGCGGGCTGACCAGCGCAACGCCCTGCAAGCGGGTGAAGAGTACATAGAAACCATATTCCACCGCTGTCAGCGCTCCCGAAACCACTGTCAGGCCGAGGTTGTATTTCCGATAGCGGAAAACGGCAAACGGCACTTCCGCGAACAACCCTTGCAAGGCCGCCGAAATGAGGACGAACGTGAAGGAGTACTGGTTGCCGAAAAGGGTTTCGGTGAGGCAACCGATGATGTTGACGTAGACGGCGGCACCGGGTTTGCGGATGATGAGCAACGCCAGCGGCCCGGAGAAATACCAGAAGGCGTGGAAGAGGCTGGTGACGCCTGGCAGCACGGCGCGCAGCAGCGGGGCGATCCAGGCGTAGGCGAAATTGAAACCCCAGAAGACGATGCCACAAGCCACGCCGAGCGCTGCACCGATGGCGATATCAGCTGCACGCCAGCGCAGGCGGGAAGCAGGAGTCACAGCTGGTTTGGCCGCGTTTTTCGGCCGCAAAGATGGTGCGGAAACGCTGGTACGCGATGAGTTTTTTGATTGATCTGGTTGAGCCGGCTGATCCGGTTTCGGGGCGTATTTGGCCACGGTGTTCCTTATATTCCAAGACTGTGCACAGCGGTTGGGCTCCGGCGCCCCTTGACCTGCACAGTCCGGGCGGAGACGCCAACCGCCACTTTAGCAGGCCAAAACCACCGGCGCGCTCCTACGCTATCGGCGCTACTTATGGCCTACTACCGGATGCGCCCATTCCAAGAGTCCTGTGCGGAGGAAACGCTCCGGCATCTGACGACGTTGCGTCACCCACAATCGAAACGGCATAGAGCCGCCTACAACCGGTCATTTGGAGGAATTGACATATTCCAACGGATTGTCGATGAACCTACGGAGCCCAACCTGCGCCGCGCCCAAAAGCGCCGGCCTGGTATTGATGTCGGGCAGGACGACCCGAGGCTGGACGGCGGGGTAACTCAGCACCTGCAACTCCAGTTCATGGTTGAGCCTGCGAACCAGCCCCTTGCCGAAACGTTCCCACAACCCGCCGAGGACGACGGTATTGATGTCGACGATGTTGATGGCCGAAGCCAAGGCGGAGGCCAAGGCCCTCAAGGCCCGATCAACCGCCGCGATGGTGCGGTCATCGCGCTGCCGGTAGCGTTCAAGGACCTCGTCCACCGCTTCCATTTTCGTGGAGCCTTCAGGGCCTGCCACACCCGAGGCCTCCACCAAAGCCTTGCGCCCCGCGTACATCTCCAGGCAGCCGCAACGTCCACAGGTGCATTGCGGACCGTCCAAAGCCACGGAGACATGGCCGAGCTCACCGGCGAATCCGGAATCACCACGGTCGACCTGGCCATGATGCACCACCGCGCCGCCGATGCCGATATCGGTGGAGATATAGAGGAATGAGTCGGTGGGGCGGATGGAGCTTTTGCCCTTGCGAGGCGTGGCATACCCAGGTATCTGCGCCAGAGCCGCGAGATTGGCCTCATTGTCGGCCTCGGCGTCGAGTCGTTTCACCACATCGAACCGCGAGAGCTCGAGTTCCTTCCAACCCAGGTTCTTCGCCGACAACAGTTTCATGTCATCGGTGACCAGGCCCGGCAAAGCGAGCCCAGTGCCCACCACCTGCAGGTCCTTTTGGCGGATCACCGATTCGCTTTGGTCGGCCAAGGCACCAAGCCGCGCGAAGATCTCCTCCGGCTCGCTGCCTTCCATGGATTGGCTCACCCAATGCTCGCTGATCACCGAGCCGTCCAAAGCCAGCACCATGACCCCATAACCGTCGGTGTTGATTTGCAGGCCGATGGAACAGAACCGTTGCCCGGAAACGATCAACGGGGTGCTTGGACGGCCATACGTAACGCCTTCGGCGACCGGCTCCCCTTCTTGAACCGCTTGGGCGGAGACCAGCATGGGCACCAGAAGCGACATGGACGCCTTCGTCAGTCCCGTAGCCTTGGCGAGTTTCGCGCGGCTCATCGGCTTGGTCGATTGCAGCAGGGTACTCAGCACCGCCGAAAGGTTGTGATTACGTAAATCATCCTGGTTGATGCTTTTCAATACCATGGTCCATCCTTTTAGTCAATTGCCTTTACTCTATCAGGCACACCGAAACTCATTGCATGTGGTCGGTTTGAACAGCTGTGCTGTGTGCTTCGATGTCTAACGATTTTCGATGACGACGGAAATTCGAGATTTGAAATAATTGATTGATTTAACTAATATGGATGGTATTGCTTAACAGAACAATCCACCAGGTTTGATTCTTTTCGTCTTCCCTTGCTTCCAAGCTTGCGCGGATCACAATGACGAGGAAAGTCACGTGGTCGGACGAAAGTGTCAAGTAAAATAAGTGTAGGAACGCGACGGTGCAGAGATGCATCACGCAACGCAACCAGACCAAAGGCAGGCCAGCTCATGATACAGCGCATAGCACAAACAGATTCCCCCGCGACGCTCGTGGCGGGAGTCGACACTTCCACGCAATCGACCAAAGTCCGTGTCACCGATGCCGCGACCGGCAAGATGGTGCGTTTCGGGCAGGCCAAGCATCCTGACGGCACCAGCGTCGACCCCGAGCATTGGTGGCGCGCCTTCCTCGAAGCCTCCAAACAAGCCGGCGGATTGGATGACGTCAAGGCGCTGGCCGTCGGCGGACAGCAACACGGCATGGTCCTGCTTGACAAGCAAGGGCGCGTCATCCGCGATGCGCTGCTTTGGAACGACACCCGTTCGGCGCCACAGGCCGACGATCTCATCGTGCGGCTTGGCAAGGCGTCGCCAGCTACCGGTGACGAGCCCGAAGACGTGGTGGCCCGCGGCAAACAACGTTGGGTGAAAGCGGTGGGCTCCTCCCCCGTCGCCTCTTACACACTGACCAAACTGGCTTGGGTCGCGCAAAACGAGCCGGAGAACGCCGCGAAAATTGCGGCGATCTGCCTGCCGCATGATTGGCTGAGCTGGCGCATCGCCGGATTCGGACCGGTGGAGGTTGGCGAGGACGCCCATCTGGACGCCCTGTTCACCGACCGTTCCGACGCCTCGGGCACCAGTTATTTCGATTCGGCCAATAACTCCTATCGCTATGACCTGATCGACATGGTGCTGGGCCGCCATGACATCATCCTTCCCAAAGTGCTTGGGCCACGCGAAATCGCGCCCGTCAAGGCTTCCCCAGCCATTGCCGGAGCATCGGTGGATAACGGCTGCATCATCGGCCCTGGAGGCGGCGACAACGCCATGGCCTCGCTGGGGTTGGGCATGTCGGTGGGCGACGTGAGCGTCTCGCTGGGCACCTCTGGCGTGGCGGCGGCCATCGCCGAGAATCCGGTATACGACCTCACCGGGGCCATATCGGGCTTCGCTGATTGCACCGGGCATTATCTGCCGCTGGCCTGCACCATCAACGGCTCGCGAATCATGGACGCCGGATGCGCCGCACTCGACGTGGATTACGACGAGCTCGGCAGGCTTGCCCTCGCCGCCAACCCCGGTGCGGACGGTCTTACCTTGGTGCCGTATTTCGACGGCGAGCGCACCCCGAACCGGCCCGAAGCCAGCGCGACGCTGAGCGGCATGACGCTGGCCAACACGACCAAGCAGAACCTCGCACGCGCCTTCATCGAGGGGTTGCTGTGCTCCCAGCGCGATTGCCTTGAACTCATCAGGGCTTTGGGAGCGAGAATCGACCGGATACTGCTCATCGGCGGTGGCGCGAAATCCGAAGCCGTACGTGAGCTCGCCCCGGCGATCCTCGGCATGCCGGTCACCCGACCGGCCACCGACGAGTACGTGGCCATCGGCGCCGCCCGTCAGGCGGCGTGGGTCTTGAGCGGAGAGGCGGAGCCCCCGCAATGGGAATTGACCATCGATGGCACCGAAGCCGCCGAGGCGACCCCGGAAGTCTACGAGGCCTACGCCAAGGCTCGCGGCTGAAAACCACAGCGGAATTGCGCGGATGGTCAGCTCACGCTCAATCACCATCCGCGTTTTCTTCCGCCTTGTCTTTGACGGGGGCATGGCGCATAGTGAGCCCAAGTTGAATCGCGGAGACGAGAAAATAGACGGCGGCGACCAGCAGGCAGAGCAGGAAAATGATATTGGACACCTTGAGCAAGGAGCCATCCTGCATGGACTGGACGATGGAAACACCCAGCCATATAAACGCCGCCAAACTGCCTAAAATATAAAACCACAACCGCGTTTTGTCGCTCATCGTCCACTCACTTCCATTGTCTCAAAACGAAGCACCCGTCAACATCACAACATTAACGGATATCAGGGTTCGCCGGTTTCAACGTCCTAGTTTCTAATTCCCAGTTCCTAGGTCACAGACACGACGTCCATCCGAGACATCGTCCGAACCGTCATACGAATTAAACGTGGCTTGCCGGAATCCAACCATTTGGTCAAATCCCGACAAGCCACGGCCTATTACACCATTTCAATCCACATATCACAGCATTGGCATGGCACAACAGTCATTGCGGTCACAGATCCATCAGGCCTTCTTCTTTTTGCTGACCAGATCGTAGGCGACCGCCGCGATGACGACAAGGCCCTTGATGGTCTTGACGATTGCCGCATCAGCGCCCATAATCGAAAGGCCCTGGTTCAAGACACCCATGATAAGAGCACCAACCATGGCACCGGGAATCGTGCCGACGCCACCGGCAACAGCCGCGCCGCCGATGAAGCAGGCCGCGATGGCATCCATCTCGAACTCCATACCGGTCTGAGCCGTTGCGGAAGCCAGACGAGAAAGCGTGATGATGGCCGCGACGGCCGTCAAGAAGCCCATATTCAGGAAAATCTTAAAATCGACCATCTTGGTATTGATTCCGGAAAGCGTCGCCGCCTTGCGGTTGCCGCCCACAGCGTAGATGTCACGGCCGAAGACCATGCGGTTGAGCACGAACCAATACACCGCCACCAAAACGCCGATGATGACCAGCACGATGGGGATGCCACCGGAGGTCGCGTTGCCGGAGCTGGCGAACAGATAGGTCACGTAGCCGATGACGAGCACCTCGACGGCGCACTTGAGGACGACCCAAGACATCGGTTCGATGGTGCCGCCATTTTTCAGCGCCTTGTTGCGCTTGTTGATCTGAGACCAAAGGACGAGCACGATGGCAACGAGGCCGACGACGATGGTCAGGCCATCGAAGCCTCCCCAGAACCCCAGGATGTTCGGCAGGTAGTCCTTCGCTATGGCGCGGAACTCGGTGGATTGCAGGGGAATGGACTCACCTGCGACGACGGTCGCAAGACCACGGAAGATGAGCATGCCGCCCAGCGTGGTCACGAAGGCGGGGACGCCGACGTAGGCGACCCAGAAACCTTGCCAAACGCCGATCAACAGGCCGATGACGATCATGAAGAGGATGGCGACCAACCAATTCATGTTCCAGTTCTTCATGGCGAACGCGCCGACACCGCCGATGAAGGCCACCACCGAGCCGACGGAGAGGTCGATGTGGGTGGCGATGATGATCATGAGCATGCCGATCGCGGTGATCAACACATAGGCGTTCTGCTGAAACAGCGCCACGACGTTGTTCGGATAGAGCAGCCTTCCACCGGTGAGAATCTGGAAGATGATGATCACCAAAACCAACGCCAGGTAGATGCCATACGAGCGGATGTTGCCGAACAGCAAATCCTTAATCGAAGCGGTTTTCACCGTCTTCGTCTCGGCGCTTTGCGGAGCGCCTTTCACTTCTGCTGAAGCCATAATCTAAAGTTTCCTTTCTTAAAAACGATCCTTGGGCCCCGATCAGGCGAAAGCCTTGTCGAAGTCCATGCGCTTGGAGTCGGTCATGTAATGCATGAGCTCTTCCTGGTTGGTGTCAGCCGCATTACGGCAAGCCGTGATGACGCCCTGGCTCATCGTGTAAATACGGTCACAGATGCCCAGAAGCTCCGGCAATTCGGAGGAAATGACGATTACGGCGCTTCCGCTGTCCGCCAGTTCGTCGATGATCTCGTAGATCTCGTATTTGGCGCCCACGTCGATGCCACGGGTCGGCTCATCGAGAATCAGGACCTTGGGATCGGCCGAAACCCACTTGGCGAGCACGACCTTCTGCTGGTTGCCGCCGGAAAGATTACCTGCCGGCATGTCGATGGAGGGAGCCTTCGTATGGAATTCACGACGGTATTTCTCCGCCACTTCGACCTCACGGTCGCGATTGATGACGCCATGCTTGCTCAAGGCCTTGAAATTCGCCATCGAGGTGTTCTCCTTGATGGTGGAAAGCAGGTTGAGCCCGTAGACTTTTCTGTCCTCAGTGGCGTAGGCGACACCGTGATCGATGGCGGCACTGACATTGGGGAACTTGACTTCCTTGTTTTCCACGAAAATCTTGCCAGTGGCCCCGACGCCATACTGGCGGCCGAAGATGCTCATGGCGGTCTCGGTTCTGCCCGCGCCCACCAATCCGGCCATGCCCACGATCTCCCCGGCACGGACATTGAAGCTCACATCGTTGGCGATGAGGCGATCCTCATCGAGAGGATGGTGGACCGTCCAATGCTCCACCCTGAAAATCTCCTTGCCGATTTTCGGGGTGTGCTCGGGATAGCGGTTCGTCAGCGAGCGGCCGACCATGTCTCGTATCAACGCATCCTGATCGAGCGGATGCTCCTTGTCGATAGCGTAATGGGATATCGTCTGTCCATCGCGGATGACCTGGACGGTATCCGCGGAAGCCGCGATCTCGTTGAGCTTATGCGAGATGATGATGGCGGTGATGCCACGTTCACGACGCAAATTGTCGATAAGAACCAGCAACTTCGCCGATTCCTCGTCATTCAACGCCGCTGTGGGCTCATCGAGAATCAGCAGCTTGACATTCTTCGTCAAAGCCTTGGCTATCTCGACCAGCTGTTGTTTGCCGACACCGATATTCGCGATCAGCGTGTCCGGGTCTTCGTCCAACCCGACCGTCTCCATCACCTCTCTGGCGATTTTGCGCTGCTGCTGGTCGTCGACAAAAATCCCCTTCTTGATAGGGTTGCCTAGGAATATATTCTGGGCGATCGTCATGTAGGGAACCAAAGCCAGTTCCTGATGGATAATCACGATGCCAAGCTTCTCCGAGTCCCTGATGCTTTTGAACTCGCAGGTTTGTCCGTCGTAGATGATGTCGCCTTCATATGATCCGTACGGGTATACGCCCGACAGCACATTCATCAATGTGGATTTCCCGGCTCCGTTCTCACCGCAAACCGAGAATATCTCGCCTCGTTTGACGCTGATGTTGACATCATCCAACGCCGTGACCGGGCCGAAACGCTTGGTGATGTGCTTCATTTCAAGAATCACATCCTGTTGATTAGGCACAATTACTCCTTCTTAGACCAATACGAACGGAAAGTGCCGCGCCGCACAACATTTCAAGCAGCGCGGCACTTTTTTATTCGCCCCTATCAGATTCCTGCATCCTTGGCGGTGATATAACCGGAATCCACCAATTCCTGCTTCGCGTTCTCCTTGTCAACCGAAATAGGAGTCAGCAGCGTGGAAGGAACCTTCTTCTTGCCGTTATCGAAGGTGTCCTTGGCCTTCGGCTTCTTGCCGTCGACCAGGTCCTTGATGAGTTCTGCGGTGGTCTTCGCGAGCTTGCGGGTGTCCTTGTAGACCGTCATGGACTGCTTGCCTTGGAAGATGGCTCGCACGTTGGCCTTTTCGGCGTCCTGACCAGTGATGACCGGATAGTAGTTCCAGCCGGCGCTTTCGACCGCGTTCACGGTTCCCAGCGCGATGGCGTCGTTCGGAGCCAGGACGGCATCCAGCTTCGTTCCATTGTTATAGAAGGAGTTGATGCGGTTCTCCATCTCGGCCTGGCCCTTTTGACGATCCCAGTTGTCAATGCCGATGGACTGATAATCGGCGGTTGACTTCGGGACCTTGCCCGACTTGGACTGAAGCACACCGGACTTGAAATAGGGCCCGAGCACAGACCATGCGCCCTCATAGTAATACTTCGCGTTGTTGTCGGTCGGGGAACCGGACATGAGCTCGACGTTGAACGGGCCCTTCTTGCCTTCCTTGAGACCGAGCTTCTTCTCGATGTACTCGCCCTGCAGCTTGCCGACCTCCGTCAGCGAGAACGTGGTGTAGTAATCGACGGCGTCGGTATTCATGATCAGGCGGTCATAGGCGATGATCTTGGCACCGTTGGATGCGGCTTGTTCGGCCGCGGCACCGGTCGCCGTACCATCGATGGACGCGATGACGATGTATTTGGCACCTTGATTGGCCATGTTCTGAATCTGAGAGGACTGCAAATCGGTCTTGCCGTCAGCATACTGCAACGTCACTTTGTAGCCGTAGCTTTCCAGCTGCTTCTTCAGATTCGTGCCATCAATCTGCCAGCGTTCCAGCTGCTGTTCCGGCATGGAGATACCAATGGTCACCGGACCGGAGCTTTTACCGCCATTCGCGCTGTCTCCCCCTCTTGCACCTCCGCAAGCCGCAAGAGGAACAATCATGGCGGCCGCAGCCGCCAGGGCAATGCCCTTTACCAGTTTCTTCATAAACTTCCCTTTCCTCATTAATTGGGATTTGAACTTCTTCTTTTACGCAAAGAGAGATGCGCCTTTGCGAAAAACCACTTTGTGTATCACAAATAAAAATACACCCTTGTAAACTCCGTCTAATTATCACACTCGCCGTACCGGGCGAAACAACTTCGGTTCACCACGTACGGTAAATAAATTTGACGAAGATAACCCTTTAAGCTTCTACAACGGCCATGGCGACAGCCAATGACCTAAAGCCATATCTGGGGAATCAGCCGCACAAACGGCGTGCGGCGATTCCCGGAAAAACCAGCGATTACTCGCTCAGGGCCTCGATCATGTAGTTGTTGATCGTGGCCTTGACGCTCTCGAGATGATCAGAGTGCGTGGATGCAATCAGATCCTTCTGCGGGATGTCGATCGCATAGTCCTCGAGCGTTGCCAGCGTGGCGGTGCCGTCCTCGACGGTCTTGCCGATGCCGGAGTCGTAGGAGCTGTAGCGCTTGGCGACGAGATCCTCGATGTACTTGTCCTCGTGCATCTTGGCGGCGACCAACAGGCCTGCGGCGAAGGAATCCATGCCCGCGATGTGGGTGCGGAAGAGGTCTTCGGCCTCGAAGGAGCTGCGGCGCGGCTTGGCGTCGAAGTTCAGGCCGCCGTGAGGGCCGATCTGGCCTTCGGCGAGGACCTCCCACATCACCGCGGTGGTCTCGTAGAGGTCGGTCGGGAACTCGTCCATGTCCCAGCCGATGAGCTTGTCGCCCTGGTTGGCGTCGAGCGAGCCGAGCTCGCCGGCGTCGCGCGCGACGCGAATCTCATGCTGGTAGGTGTGGGTGGCGAGGTTGGCGTGGTTGCCTTCGAGGTTGAGCTTGAAGGTGCCCATCAGGTCGTACTTCTGCAGGAACGAGATGGCGGTGGAGGCGTCGAAGTCATACTGCAGGCTGCAGGGTTCCTTGGCCTTCGGCTCGATCAGGAACTGCGCGTTCATGCCGATTTCCTTGGCATAGTCCACGCACATGTGGAAGAACTCGGCCATGTGGTCCTTCTCACGGGCCATGTCGGTGTTCCAGAGGTTCTCGTAGCCTTCGCGGCCGCCCCAGAAGACGTAGTTCTCGCCGCCCAGGCGCTTGCCGATCTCCAGGCTGTGCTTCAACTGCGCGCCCGAATAGGCGAAGATGTCGGCGAACGGCGAAGTCGAGGCGCCGTCGACGAAGCGCGGGTTGGTGAAGAGCGACGAGGTGTTCCACAGGAGCTTGACGCCCGTGGACTTCATGTTCTCCTCGATCTTGTCAACCACCTTGTCGAGGTTGGCGTTGGTCTCGCGCAGAGTGTCGCCTTCCGGCGCCAGGTCGCGATCATGGAAGCAGAAGTAATGGACGCCGAGCTTCTGGAACAGCTCGAAGGCGTAATCAACCTTGGCCAACGACTGGTCCATCGGATCAGTGTACTTATAATACGGACGATGCGCGGTGCCGTCACCGAACGGATCGACGAGTTGCTGGTCGAAGGTGTGCCACCAAGCCACGGCGAAGCGCAGCCAGTCCTTCATCGGCTTGCCCGCGACCACACGGTCGGCGTCATAATAATGGAAACCAAGCTCTTCCTTGACTCCCTTGTCATGCCCGACATATTGAATCTTGTCAACGTCCCACAGCCCCATAAGTTGCTCCTTTGCTGTTATATTGCTTTGGCGAGTCATTGATTCACCATCCCCTACATAGTACATCCACTTACCTAAGTATGTCAAATGAATTAATTATATAGCCCGCGAGGGGTTCTTATTTATGGGTTTTCGATACCTTTGTGTCGTTTTTGATAAGCGGGTTTCATCGACAACCGCTTACAGATATGGCAAGAGGCCGGTTCCGAAATGATTCCGGAACCGGCCTCTTGCCAGCGATCAAATGAACAGAGCGGCCTTTTGCTTTACCAAGCGGACGGCTGCTTTACTTGCCAGACCTCACAGCTCCTGGGCGGCGTAGAGGGCGCCGGGGGCGTTGGACTTGTCGAAGTGGTCGGCGGTGACCAGGAGCTTGTCGTTGGTGAACGCCATCTGGCCCAGACGCGACATCTCGCGGCCGTAGCCGGAGAGCTTCACGCCGCCGAACGGGATGTCAGGCAGCGAGGCGAGCGGGGTGTTGACGAACATCATGCCGGTGTAGACCTTCGCAGCCACCTCGGCACCGTGGTTCTTGTCGCCGCAGAAGAGCATGCCACCCAAGCCGTACGGGTTGTCGTTGGCGAGCGCCACGGCCTCCTCTTCGCTGTGGACCTTGTAGACCGCGGCCACAGGTCCGAACATCTCGGTCTTGTAGCCGGGGTTGTCGGGGGTGATGTCGGTCAGGATCGTCGGACGGAAGAACTGGCCGTCGGAGTCGATCTCCGGGAAGCGGTAGGCGACCTTCGCGCCTGCGGCGACCGTGGCATCGTACGTGCCCTGCAGCTTCTCCTTGGCGCGCTTCGAGTTCATCGGGGCGATGGTGGTCGAGGGGTCCATCGGGTCGCCCGGGGTGACACGCGAGAAGGCGTCGATCAGGCCGTCGAGGAATTCGTCGTAGACGTTGTCCATGACGATGAAGCGCTTGGCCGAGGTGCAGACCTGGCCGGCGTTGTAGAGGCGGACGCGCCAGGCGACGTCGTTGACGGACTTCATGTCCGCGTCGCCCAGGACGATGAACGGATCCATGCCGCCAAGCTCCATCGTGCTCTTCTTCAGGGCCTTGCCCGCGGCACCCGCGACGGCGACGCCGCCACGCTCGGAGCCGGTCAGGGCCACGCCCTGCACGCGCGGATCCTCGATGGCCTCGGTGACCTGATCGTAGGTCAGGAAGAGGTTCGTGAGCGCGCCCTTGGGGGCTCCGGCCTCCTCGACGATCTCGCAGAAACGCTTGGCCGAGGTCGGGGTGTTGGCCGCGTGCTTCAGGATCATGGTGTTGCCGAGCATGTAGTTCGGCGCGAAGACGCGCATGATCTGGTAGTACGGGAAGTTCCACGGCTCGACCATGACGACCACGCCGACGGACTGGTGCAGCACCTGGGCGTCACCGGCGACGATGCTGTCGAGCTTGTCGGGCTTCAGCAGTTCCTCGCTGTGGTCGGCGAACCAGTCGGCGATGATCGCGCACAGCTCCACCTCGCCCGCGGACTCGCCAATCAGCTTGCCCATGTCGACCGTGCAGATCTTGGCAAGCTCATCGGCATGCTCGCGGAACTTCGCGGCGACGTTGTGCAGGATCTTGGCACGTTCGGCAATAGGCTGGCTTTGCGTCTCGTGATAGGTCTTGTCCGCCAGGTCGATGGCGCTCTTGAGCTCCGCGTCGGTGGCGAACGGATATTCCTTTACCAATTCGTTGGTATAAGGGTTGACGGTTTGATAAACCATAACTACCTCCTTGTAGGTATAATCAATCATACCCGATATTTTCGACGATGCGAAATGCTCCTACAGGGAAAATCCAAATGTGAGCAATCAGACACGGAAAATCCCGTTTATCTGGTTCCAACCTCAAAAAACAGGCTGCTGGCCCGCATCACAAGACACGGGCCGGCAGCAAGAATTCAAATCCCACGGAAGCGGCTAAAACAAAGCCGCCTTTTGGCTTTTACCAGTTCACGTGGTCGATCTCCTCGTCGACGGGCTGGTGGCGCACGCCGGAAAGCATCAGCGCGCCAAGCTCGCTGGCGGCGCGACGCTCGCGGTTCTCGAGCTCCGGTGTGTCGAAATCCTCCTTGGTGGCCATCAGGCTGGTCGCCGTCGGAACGGCGCGGAAGAACGCGAACAGGCCGCGCATGACGACGTCAGGCACCAGCGCATGGCGGTTGGAGCCGCCGGTCGCCGCCAGGATCATCGGCATGTTGGTGATCGCGTCGCGCGGGACCAAATCCCAGAACTCCTTGAACAGGCCGGAATAGGAGGCCTTGTAGATGGGAGTCGCCGCTATGAGGCCATCGGCGGCGCGGACCGCGGAGATGGCCGAGGACAAACGGTTGCCGGATTCGGCGGTGACGGAGGCCTTGGCGATCTCGCCGGCCAGGTCGCGCAGGCTGATCATCTCGACCACGACCTGCTTGCCTTGCGCCTCAAGGTAGGCCTCAGCCTTCTTGGCGACCTCGTTGGCCAGCCTGCGTGTGCTGGATGGCTCCGAGATGCCGGCGTTGACCACCGTTAGGCGGTACTGCTTCACTTCGGTTTCCGCCTTGGCGGCCAGCGCTACGATATCCGTTGTCTCTTCAAGATCCACAGTGTTCCTCCTTGCAAATCGCGACTTTGTTTTCCTGTGCTTGCCAAAAGCCCCGGCGGACATGCCACCGAAGCGTTTTCCCATAATCCAAGCACGTCTTAACCCTTAGCAAAGGTACCACTTTCACTCGTCCGACGCGAGGCGAAAACATCATGCGCCGCTAGGAAAAACAGTGATTGTGTTCACATTGCATTTTGTAATGCAATGTGCTTGTTTGTGGGACATCAACGTTTTAATGAAACATGTTCACGTCCGGGCGGAAAGCATTCGACCGGACGCGGCCGTTGATCTCGGCAAGGCACTCCCCTTACTTGTTGGCCTCAACATGCTTGGCGAAGGCCTCGGCGAAACCGCGCAGGAAATCCTCGGAGCCCTCAACGACCAAGCCGCGCTCATCCAGACCAGATGCGGCGTTGAAGTAGACCTCGGGCTGGCCCATGAGCTTCATGTCGAGGAAGAGGGCCACGTTGCGCAGGGCCTGCTGGGCCTGGGTGGCGCCGAGCGCACCCATGGAGGCGCCGACGATGGCGGCGGGCTTGCCGGCGAACGAGCTCTGCCCCCACGGACGCGAGGCCCAGTCGATGGCGTTCTTGATGACGCCGGAGAAGCTGCGGTTGTATTCGGGGGTGACGAAGAGCACGCCGTCGGCGGCCTCGACCTGCTGCTTCATCTCGACCACCTTGGCGGGCATGTCGACGTCAAGGTCCTGGTTGTAAAGCGGCAGGTCCATGTCGATGTAGTCGAATTCGACGCCCTCTGGAGAGAGGCGCTCGATGTTCTTGGCGAGGCTCTTGTTGAAGGACTCCTTGCGCAGCGATCCGACGAAAACGGCGATCTTGGTCATGATATGCTCCTTGAATTTCTTGTGGTTTCGTTTATGAAACGTCTGCACGCTGGGTGCGAAACGCCTCGTTTCACTTGTCTCAAGCCACAGCCACCCGTTGTGGCGCTGCCATATCGCATTGCAATACGAAAGCTTGTAAAAGCTATACTATGCAATATCGGCCGTACTGTCATATTCCGCCGCGAGATAAGCGGGAATAAATTGACGTACGCGAAAGTGTCTAATTATCTTGAGTCGCCAGCGATGTTCGATATCCCCAAAACGCTGTGACCACAAGGGCTTCCGTGTATTCAATGCCGAATCCTACACTTGAAGAACCAATAACCGTCATCCCGAAGCGAGCGCCATTGAACCCCACTTTCCACGTCATCAGCCCACTTTCCTGGGTGCAAGACGCCTTCGCGGAGTATTTCGACAAAGCTCACATGACAGATAGCTCACATTCGGACGTAAGATTTGATGACGCTCGCCCTGCAAGCGAAACGCCTGGTTGGAATCTTGCGTGCGATTACGGGTTTGAACCGACGCAGGACATCGCCGACAACGACGCCGTGTGGATCGCACCCGACCTGCTTATCGCCCTCAACGCCTGGCGAAAACGGCATGATTTAGCGCCACTGTTGTTCGAGGCGCCGCCGGCTGATTGGCTGAGCTCGTTGCCGATCGGTTTGACCGGGCGGAAGGCTGTCAGCGCAACGGTTTCACACATCAGAAGCTGGACCGCATTCCCGGAGGGGTTGGGCGAGCGCCCATGGTCGCAGCTCGGCAATGGCCGGGTGCCGGAATTCAGAGCCGCGCGGCGTACCCTGGCCGAACTGCAAGGCGACTTGCGCGACGCCCCGGACGACTCCCTGATTTCCGTCAACGCGCATATTCCGGCGATTGCCGAGGAATGGTGCGTCATCATCCGCGATGGGGTCGCCGCGGCCTCATGCGGGTATTGCGTTCATCCCTCTTTAAACCCTGAAAGCCACGACATCCTCACGGTGTTTGACGGGGCACGGTTCCATGAGACGTACCGAGCGATCGCCGAGGCCAAAGCGAGCGCCGCGGCGCAATCCAGCCATCTTGGCAACGCCAGTATCATCGTGGGCTTTCAGGACACGGAAGCTTGGCGAACCCCTGACAAACGTAATACACCTACGATAACGGAAAGAGTCTCAGACCTTTCGCTTTTTCGCACTTCTTCGCCCTCTCCCGCCGCTTTTATCCTTGAAGTTGACCCCGTCTGGTGCACCACGCCATACCCGTTCCGAACGGTTGAGGAAAACCGCTCTTTCCTTGAGACCATAGCGGACTCACGGGTGCGGCAACGCGATGACGGCTTGTTTGAAACCTCACACGGCCCCACGCGAACCGTTCCGGCCGATAACGTCTACGAGCCCGACCCGTGGATGATCCGCCATCATATCCACCGTTACGATGGCGTTGAGAAACCGGCGCTATGACACGACAAGGCGATATGTGCACTTAAACGGGTATTCTTGAACGGAGAGAGTGAAAAGCAGTACCCCGCGAAAGAGAAAACGATGAAGTCCAGATCTCAGCAAAACCCACGCCATGCGGTCCAATCCTCACGCGAAGGTCCGGCATCCGGCATATCGGCGCCGTTGCGGCTTATCGGGGCGGGCGTCATCGTGCTGGCCGTGATCGCCGCGGTCGCGGCGGCGCTCTACTTCGGCATGCGGCACCAAACCTCCAGCGCGCCAGCCGGCAAAACGGCCGAAACCAATGTCACGATGAACAAGAAAAACACGCCCAAGCCGGTAGTGGTGCATCACGGCAACTCCCCCGACTGCCCGGATGACGATTGCATCGCCTTGTTCGTCAACGGCGACCTGCTCTTCCACCCGCATCTTTGGCAGCATTTCCAGAACAATCCGAACGCGACCGACGGCACCGCCTTCAATTTCGACCCGCTGTTCGAAAACATGAAACCGTATATTCAAGCCTCCGACATCGCCGTGTGCGAGTTTGAGACGCCGATCGCCCAGCGCGGCGGCCCCTACGCCGGGTACCCGGTTTTCAACATCCCGCCGGAGGTCGTCGACGCCGCCCAGCATGTCGGCTACAACGCCTGCACCCATGGAACGAACCATTCCTGGGATCAGGGTGCGGCCGGCATCAACCGGCTCTGGGACGAGCTCGACAAGGCCGGCATCCAGCAGACCGGCTCGTACAAAACCGAAGCGGACTCCGTCAAACCGCTCGTCATCGACTCCCCGACCGGCGGCGGCAAGCTGGGGCTTGTCACCGGCACCGTCTCGCTCAACGGCGAGGTGCCCGACGCAGATTGGCGCGTCGACCGGCTACGCGAATCCGGCGACCCGCAGCACGAAGCCGACATCCAGAAAGCGGTGGCGAAGGCCAAGGCGGCACGCAAGCAGGGCGCGGACGTGGTGGCGATGGCGATCCATTCGCTGCAGGAATACCTCACGAAAGCCGATTCGTGGCAGGTCTCGGAGGCGCACGAACTCGCGGACACCGGCGCCTTCGACGTCATCTACGGAGCCGGCTGCCACTGCGCGCAACCAATCGAGAAATATAACAATACGTGGATCATCTACGGGCTGGGCAACGCCGTGACCGTCACGACCACCATCCCCGGCCACGAGGTCAACAACCAGGGCGTGAGCGCTCGCATCCAGTTCGCCGGCAAGCGCGGCAAGCCCGGTTCGTGGCGGGTCAACCGCATCGACTGGGTGCCCACCGCCAACGAAAGGCAGGGCGAGTACCGATGGTGTCCAATCGCCAGTGACCACCCCAACGGCGTCTGTTGGAACCCGACCACCGATGCGCAGCAGGAGCAACGCATCCACGACATCATCTACTCGATGGGCGCCGACAACAATGTCGTGCGCGAATGGCGACTGACCGACGAACGTAAGTAACTAGAGTCCGTCAAAACACAAGTAAAGCCGTTACACACAGCAAACGACGTGTGTAACGGCTTTACTTATTCGATTTCTAATTTCTCCCCAGATTTATCGTCAAGTCACATAACCGAATCAAAAACCGAAAGCACCTGGATAAGACACCGCTTTCGCGAAGTCGTATAAGCCCAAATCCATAGACCTTGCAAAATACCCAAGAGACATGCATATCAATAGGGGTTGTAGAAAGTCGTGTTTGAACTTTCTGCAACCCTTACTTTCAACAGATCGACAACGTCTCAAACCCTTACGCCATCGACGCGCCAAGCTCCTTGATGCGCTCGATGTGCTTGGCCGCGGCCGCGTGGGCTTCCGGCGACGGATCCGCCATCTCAAGGTTGTCGACGTAGACCAGCTCGGCATCCTTCACGCCGCAATAATGATGGAACATGTAGTAGATGACCTGGTTGTAGATGGCATCGTGGATGCCGGACTCGTGGTACCACTGCTCCGAGCTGCCGGTGAGCATGATGAAGCGGAACTTCTTGTCGGCGATCGCGGACTTGCTATGGTCGGGGTTGTAGCCGAAGTGGCGGCACAGCACGCGCTCGGTGAAGCCCTTCATCATCGCGGGCATCGAGCACCAATAGATCGGGCAGACCAGCGCGATGACGTCAGCGTCGAGAATCTTCTTCTGCAACGCGGCCACGTCGTCGGGCATCGGCCCTTCGGCGAGGTACTGCTTGCGGTCGGCCATGCGATAAGTCGGGTCGAACCCAATGGCGTGCAAGTCGACGAACTCGGTGCCCGCCCCCTTGCTCGCGGCGCCCTCGAGGAACGCCTTGCCGATATATTGCGTCAGCGATTCCGGATCCGGATTCGCCGTAAATGCTAAGAATTTGCTCATGGTTCCATTGTACGAACGCAAGCTGATTTTTCAACGAAGTTGCTTCATTTGTAGCGTATAGTCCGACAAATGAAGCAACATCTTATAAAACTCGAAGGCTCCGCAACTCACTCGTACACGGCGACTAGACGACCGCGTACGTCGCCTTCCTCGAGCTTCTGCAAACCTTCCGGAATCTCGGAGGACGGGATCGTGGTGGTGACCGGGTTGAGCTCGCCATCGGCCATGAGCTTGTAGACGCCCTCGATATCTTCCTTGGTGCCGCCATTCGAACCGCGCAACGTGCACTGGTTGAGGATCAACGACTTGGTGTCGATGGTGCTCTCGAGCTTGCCCATGCCGACAAGCACCACGATGCCGTCGCGGCTGATGACATCGACCGAATCGGCCGTGGTGTCACCGAAGCCGGCGAAATCGATGATCTTATCGAACTTCACATCCTTGAAGTCCTTGATGGACTTCTTCACATCGACGGCGCCAAGCTCCTTGGCCATCGGCCAAATGGATTCCTTGATTTCCGCGACGTAAACATTTGCACCCAGCAGATGGGCCACGCGTGCGCCGATCTGGCCCAATCCGCCGACACCGATGATGCCGACGTTCTCGCCCTTCTTGACCTCGCCTTGCACGACCACCGCATGATAGGACGTCATGCCCGCATCGGTCGCAGCGGCACCCTTAACGAAATCAATCGAATCGGGAATCCTCACCAGTGCCTCGGCACCGATGGCAATCTTCGGTCCGAACCCGCCATCGAATCCGAATCCGGGAGTGCCAGCGGAGGTCGTCGGACAGAGCGCCACCCTATCGCCCACCTTGAACCCCTTGACGGAGCTGCCGACTTCCGTGATGACCCCGGCATTTTCGTGTCCGAGCGCGAACGGCACCGGCTTGCACAAGGACATCCAGCCCGGATCGCGCATGCAGCCAACATCGGTATGGCACAGGCCCGCGGCCTTGACATCAATGACCACCCCATCGTCCGCAGCGTGCGGCTCCGGCACATCCTCAAGCTTCAGCGGCTTGTTCGTCCCATAAAACATCCATGACTTCATGGTTTTGACCTCCCTTTTGGTCTTTCCATTGCACATTGTAAGCAAGCAAGATTCCGTGCCACGCCAAAAATAATATGAGTTATGTGCGCGCTCACAGTATAAGAATGTTTTATAAGAGTTTTGTTAAATACTACTGTCTTTCAGCTTTGAAAATTCTTTAGCACGCCTGAACCAAATCACATAGTTTATAAACAATAGTTCACCTTGATGGCACTTAAATCCTTATAACATAAAAATGGTATCAAACAGATACGCAATCTCACATGCCGCGTTTATCCGGGAAATCTTGAATCCTTGAAATCATAAATCTTTTCTAGATATCCATTCAGCATGTTCACGAGAAAAAGCTTGTTCAGCATCAGCCACAGTTGAAGAAATTCCATCCCGCTTTACTGTTTGTTCAAAACCATCTCTAACAAAATCAATATCATTAGCGGTTACGCGATAACTCTTAGCTAATTCCGAAAAGCGCTTACTCTCAGTCCAAGTTATCAAAGAAACGGCCGCCGTAATGAGAACTTCTAAGGGCAGATTCGCATCATTAATATTACAAAATAAATTTTTCATTACAAGCGCTAATGCTATTGAAATAATAAATATGAGTATACCGAAAGAAACTGAACTTGAAATCTGATTTCTACGAGCTTTATATTGATACCAACTTTCCTGCTCATCAATACGCTTCTGCAAATATAAATCCTGCCGCTCAGAATCAGTTTTATTTCGGAAGTCTTTCATTGAATTCCGTATTATACCGTGGTTATTAGGATCAGGCAAAAACGAAATAACATCTTTATTCGATTCAGAATCCATTAATTTTTTAACCCTTTCCCTATATAAGGATTCAGCGCCTTGATCGTCCACATTAAAAGGTTCAGCATGCATCACGAATTTCCAAGATAAAGTTTTCAGTGATTCTGCAAACGCTCTCAACACATACCATTTTTGTTCTGGTTTTTCAACAAATCTATATATCGCTGCACAAATTAAGAACAGCAGAGCTATAAAAGAAAACCACTCAAATTCATTCGAAAATCTCTTTAGAAATTCAGCAAGCGGGACAACTATTACTGCGACAAGTTCGATTCCCAAAGAAATATGGTACTTTTTCTGCTCCTTAGCAGACTCTTCATCAGCGTGATGAAAAACTGGAGGGAATATATCAAAATCATCTTTGACTTTGCTACTCATGGTCGTACTCTCACTTTATCCGCAATTGGTTCATCTCTTTTTTCGAATGCCTGATCAATATAAGCATTTGGATTGTTTACAAAATTATCCCAAGTTGTCAGTATGCAGTATCTATCTTCATCTGCCCAAGCACATTTATTAATAGGAATAAAATAGTTGCGACCGAATTCTCTGATTACCGTATCATCAGTCAAATCAAGAGTCTCATGGATTTTCCCGCAAACGTTACAAGTGTGAGAACCTAAATAAATTTTATCCGTCATCGAAGGAAGAACTATTCCCAATATCCCATTTCTATCATTATTAGAACCATTATATAAAGAAGCTTGCAGCTCTCTCTTAATAAATCTTTGTTCATTCCACCCAAGCGATTCAGAGCTACGTTCTCCGATAATAAAAATTGTGACAGTTGAATCCGATAAATAGTCTTCTCGAATTTTCCGCATAATATAATCTTCATCTTCAGAATCGATAGGTTCATTCAGAGACTTATCGATCATGTCAACGTCTAACTCATTTTGAATATATTGTTTATAATCTTTATCTTCTAATTTAAAAGAAATATAACATTTATGTTTCATTTGAGAACCTCCAATATTTGTATCAATTTTAACAATATCTTTAAATTGTGATAAATTGTATTTCATGAATTCAAAAATATTTCTCAGTTGGTCTAAACCACTAAGCTTAAAAGTGGCTGAACTGTTTCAAGCTTCAATCCCGAATTTTTTGCAGCCTTGCAACAATTTCTTTTTATCAAAAAATGACATCAACGGCGGCGATGCATGGTTTAGCGCAATAACAACTGAACTAGACGATTCGCCTTTGGCATTAGTCTTTATAACTAGAGAAAACAAAGATAGTCCTTGGCTGAATATTGAAGCAGGGGCATTTTTAGGAAAATTAGGTAGGAAAAAAGTAATTCCTATTCTTGTTGATCTAAAAAAACCTGATTATGATGGCCCCCTTAACTCATTGCAAGTTCGAGAAGCAACAGATCAAGAAGAGATGCGAAATCTATTAACGGACATAGACACAAGTATGGAGTATAATATACCTCCCAAAATAATAGATCATGCTTTCTCCACTTTTTACCAACAATTCTCTGACAAAATTTCTGAAGAAATTAATAATAATAACAAGAAAAGTAAGGTAAATACTAGAGACTCAGCTAGATCACAAGAACATAAAATCAACGAAATTCTTCTATATACTCGTTCCATTAGTCAACGATTAGATAATATTTCAAGTGATAGTCAAAATAGCCAGCATGCCTTTTTAACCAATGAGATTACAAATGATGAGATGCAAAATAGGAGAATTATTTATTCGATTTGCAGTGAGCTTCGACGTTTGCAAGTAGAGTTCAATCCATCTCAAATTGAAAATCCTCGCCCTAACTTTTATACGGTGACTATAAAAGAGAGCTCAATACCTGCAACCATAGATAAACGCGAAATTCTCTACCGCCTCCGTCGTCTAGAACGAAGATTTAGTACACATATCTCTGTTTCCATAACTGACCCAGATAATGATGATCTACCTGAGCTCTGATAAATTAGTTGATGTTGTTCTCCATTCCCTACCACCCTATAACTCACAGATAAGATAGGACGAGTAGATAAGACAGGCTGTGAGTTTAAAGACAAACAGCCTGTCTTATCTAATTTACAGGAAACGCTATAGCTCAAGTCCTTCAGACACTTTATAAAAGCACTCTTTAATGGGAGCAGCGTAAGTTAGGAGACATCGCCGAAATTAAGACCGGGCCCTTTGGAAGCACGCTTCATGCTAATGATTATGTTGAATCAGGAACTCCTATCATTACTACAGAACATTTTAAAAATGGCGTGCTTCCTGATACTTTCGAAAATTTGCCGCAGGTTTCTAATAAAGACTTATTAAGGCTAAAACAATATACGTTAGTATCGGGCGATATCGTCTTTTCTCGAGTTGGTTCGATTGATATCAATGCTGAAGTTGGTTCAAAACAAAACGGTTGGTTATTCTCAGGACGAGTGTTACGGGTTCGTTTAGTCAAAGAAGCTTCTGCAAATTTTATGCATTTTTGTTTAAGCACTAAAACCGTACGGGACTCAATTATTTCGAGATCAGTAGGACAAACTATGCCCTCGATTAATACTCTTATTCTTAAAGAAACAAAAATCTCTTATCCTGCGCAACTCAACGAGCAGTCTCGCATTGCTGAGTTCTTCAAAACGCTGGATAATCTCATCGCTGCCTGCGAGCGTAAAGTTGAGCTCCTCAAGAAGCGCAAACGCTACTACCTGCAACAGATCTTCAGCCAACGGCTCCGGTTCAAAGGCTTCACCCAACCCTGGCAAGAGCGTAAGTTAGAGAATCTCTTCAATTTCGAAGTACGAACAAACACAATTTCGCGTGAAAGATTGACGACTCAACCATCTTCAGTTCAAGATATACATTATGGAGATGTATTAATTAAATATAGTTCAGTTACAAATGTCTCTAAAGAAAGAATTCCTTATATTATTTCGGCGAATAAAACCGACTTTTTAAAGGACTCTCTGCAAAATGGAGATGTTATTGTAGCTGACACAGCTGAGGATGAAACAGTTGGCAAGGCTACTGAAATTCAAGGTATTAACAGGCAAATTGTTGTATCTGGTCTACATACGATTGTATTGAGACCGACCCAAGAAGCCAGTGCTGGATTCTTCGGCTATCTAATTAATTCACCTGTTTTTCATCAAACACTATATCCTTTGATGCAAGGAGTTAAAGTACTCTCGATAAACAAATCAAGCCTTTCCTTAGTTCAAATAAAGACGACTTACAGTCTCCCAGAGCAATCTCAAATTACGGATTTTCTTTTGCTCTTAGACTCCGAAATTGCAAAGCAAATAGTAAAAATAAACTTAACCAAACAATTAAAATCAGCATACTTAAATGACTTGTTTATTTAATTTCATAATACTTTGTTAGCCTTCATTTGTTGGAAATCAACAGATAAATGGAGAGTAAGGATGAACAAGAATCAAACATTGCCGATTTACTTTAAACAGTGGATAGAGATGTATAAATTAGGCGCTGTTGCTGATGTCACCTATCACAAGTATGTAGTCACACAAAAGAAATTAAAAGAATTAGCCCCTAATCTCCGTCTAGGAAGTATAACACGAATAAAGTACCAGGAGCTTCTTAATAAATATGCTTGTACACATGAGCGGCAAACTGTTCTAGACTTTCACCACCAAGTCAAAAGTGCCCTGTTGGATGCAGTTGAAGAAGGTATTATTAAAAAGGATCCAACTAGAAGAATCGTTATCAAAGGGACTAAGACCCAAAGACATAAGCCAAAGTTCCTGAATGAAAAAGAATTAGAATCATTACTCCAAGAACTTGATCTGAACAATTCCGTTAACTGGGATTATTTGATTCTGCTTATCTCTAAAACAGGATTGAGATTTGCTGAAGCCTTAGGTTTGACACCTAGTGATTTCAATTTCCAGAAGCAGGAGATTTCTGTGTCTAAAACTTGGGATTACAAGTCTCCAATAGGAAAGTTCGCTCCGACTAAAAACACCTCTTCAGTTCGTAAAGTACGTATCGATTGGCAACTTGCCATGCAATTCAATCAGTTGTTGCAAGGACTACCAAAGAATGAGCCTTTCTTTGTTCAACAGAAGCGCGTCTATAATGCAACGGTCAATGATCGATTAGCGAAGCTATGCTCAGATGCCAATATTCCTATTATTTCTATTCATGGGCTTCGCCACACTCATGCATCGCTATTACTTTATGCTGGAGTTTCTGTAGCCTCTGTAGCCAAACGATTAGGACACTCAAATATGACTACAACTCAGACCACATATCTGCATGTGATTCGTGAACTTGAGAATAAGGACAATGATAAAGTCATGCAATTTCTGAGTACGCTCTAGTTATCTGAATAAAGCTTGAAGATAGAACTTCTTCACATACTGATAAAGATTAATTTTTCTGTCGTTTAATGAACTAATAGCATCCAACTCTTGTAAAAAAAGTCCTATTGCAACTTGTTCGTTATATTCTGGCAAAAAGAATGTAAAATTTTCCAATTCAGTTGAAGAAATAGAATCAAAAGTGGAGCCGGAACTAATTCGGCTCCATAACTTTTCATTTCTTGCATTCAGAAGTACTTGGAAAATAAAATCATTTCCGCGAATAGCCGCTACCCCTCGACCTAATACCACTTTATATGAAGTTTTTCCTACTTCCCCAACTGGAGCTCTCACAGTAAAGATTAAGTCTCCTGGCATTGCTTCTTTAGTAACTTCTTTTGTATGGATTCTCGGCTTTACCCATCCATTTACTAAATCAGCATTACCCTGAACCAAAATCGGATCGTCATGATTTAGAGTATAATTTTCGCCTTTTGGCGACTGACCCATAACGATTAAAGCAACTTCTTTTAACTTACGCTCTTGCCAGGGTTGGGTGAAGCCTTTGAACCGGAGCCGTTGGCTGAAGATCTGTTGCAGGTAGTAGCGTTTGCGCTTCTTGAGGAGCTCAACTTTACGCTCGCAGGCAGCGATGAGGTCATCCAGCGTTTTGAAAAATGCTGAGATTCTTCTTTGTTCGTCGCTTGCGGGAACGGCAATTTTTATCTCAGCTAAGTCAGCCAAGTAAATACCGGGTTGAGCTGAAATTGAAGTGAATTGTCTTAGTTGGTTTTGTACGTTTTCGGTTCTTAAATAATCCAGAAGATATGAATTCAGCAGATTATTTTTGCCTCTCAGCACTGCTACACTACGCTGAAAGGCAATTGGTGGTATGTCTTCGGGGACTTGAGCTGTTTCGCCGATTGAACCCACGATTGTGAGCAAAACATCATTAGGTAAAAGCTCATAGTTATGAAAGATTTGATTGTAATCATCAAATGAGATGTGTCTATCAGATTTATCGAATATGACCTTTCCGTTTTTAATATTTTTAGCGCTTAATAGATAAGGCCCATCAGCCTCTTGGTGAGTTCCATGTGTCCCGTCTTTAAGTAAATTTAGGCAACTGCCTAACTTACGCTGCTCCCAAGGGTCATTAAAACCCTTAAAACGTAACTGCGGCACCAGTTTTCGGTCTTTTTGTTGTTCAGACATGGAGCACTCCTTCACTTACTCTGCTTTTTAGCGTAAGTTCGTCAAACGAAAATAAAAAATGTTGAATAGATTACGAACTCATAAGGTTAAAGATTATTGACCGTCTGCTTTATCAGTCGGCACTAGTTCCTTTACCATGGCATCGAATTTTACCTGCAATTCGGCAATTTCTTTGTCGGTTTCAGCCAGTTGCCGGTTTACCTCATTGATATCGATTGGTTCTTCTTCCTCGAAAGTATCAACATAACGGGGAATATTGAGGTTGTAATCGTTTTCCTTAACTTCATCAAGCGACGCAACGTGAGCATATTTGTCAACATCCTTGCGAGCTGCATAGGTATCGACAATCTTATCGATATCTTCGTCACGCAAATGGTTCTGGTTCTTACCCTTTTCAAACTCTTTCGAGGCATCGATGAAGAAGATATCGTCACGGCTGCGATTCTTCAAGAAAACCAAAACAACCGTAGGGATCGACGTGTTGTAGAACAGATTTGCCGGCATACCAATAACAGCATCAAGGTAGTTCTTATCAATAATCGCCTTACGAATCGTTCCTTCTGCCGCACCTCTGAACAAGACGCCATGCGGCAATACGATAGCCATTCGCCCAGTATCTTTCAGATGGTAAATGCAGTGCTCCACGAATGCAAAATCGGCCTTTGATTTAGGCGCGAGCTTGCCATAATCCTTAAAACGCGGGTCCTTCATTTTCGATTCGGCATTGTCCCAATGCTGGGAATACGGCGGATTAGCCACTACAGCATCAAAGAACAGCGGATGGTCGATGCCATTGACATCCGTGCCATCAGGCCAATCGGATTCCAGCGTATCGGCATTTCGTAGATTCATACTTTCAAAGCCAACACCATGCATCATCAGATTCATACGAGCAAGGTTGTAAGTAGTCCGGTTAAGCTCTTGCCCATAAAACACAGTCGAGGCAAACTCAGTACGCACAGGCAATTCCTTCTGTACTGTCAGCAACAATGAACCAGAACCCATCGTCGGATCGTACAAAGAGAAATTTCGAGCAGAATTCCACAATGGGTTTTCGCTTTTATTCGAGACCTCTGGATCTTTGAAAGTCACCAAACGTGCCAAAACTCGGGAAACTTCGTGAGGAGTATAAAATTCCCCTGCCTTCTTACCGGAATCGCTTGCGAATTCAGAAATCAGATATTCGTAGACGTCTCCGAGCAAATCGTGGCCCTGCGCATCCATAAAATCGACCGTATCGATTTTCTGCGCGATATTGGAAAGACTCTTTGCCCTTGCGGCAGTGGAGTTTCCCAGACTTGAATCAGAAAGATTGATATCCGAAAACACATCTCGAAAATCCTTCTCACTCTTTGAATTATTCCTTTCGGCAGCCAACTCGGCATTGCGTTTGAAACTATCAAACATATTCTGGAAATAATCTGGACGAATCGTCTGGTCAACAATCCCTTGCATCATAGAGGCCCAAGTATATTCGGGATCGATAGCATAACCCAAGTCATGAGCAATGTCCTCTCGCCATTCTTCTATACCATCTACTGGCGCTTGACGTTTGTATGCATCATTGATGCTTTCGCCAGCTTTGACGTCCAAAAGATCAGCGCTGGCAATGTAGTTCTCCTGCTTATCGGAAAGATAACGATAGAAGATGAAACCAAGAATATAATCACGAAATTCGTCGGCCGACATCTTGCCACGAAGATCATTGGCCATTGCCCACAATTGAGAAGTAAGCTGCCTGGCTTCATTCTGTACATCACTCATCGGTATTCCTCATTTCCTCAGTAATGGGCAACAACATAATCCGCAAACTCGCGGAATGCGGCACGAAACTCATTTCGATATTTTACCGGAGAAAGTTCGCGAACTGCCGGATCTTCCGCAGCCTGTTTATAAACTCTTCCCTTAGTAGCCATTCCGAGCAATTTTGAGAGCTCCTCGCCATCACGCAAATCATCCGCATCAAGCGTATGACGCTGTAACATCTTATCGATAAGCAAATCGGCAGTCATAACTTCGACCAAACCCCAATGATGCCGGAAATCCGCAATTGCATTCTGGCGGTTGTCTTTGGTTCTTTTCCGCACCAGTTCTTCAACAGAATTAGGCTGAACAGGATACTCGACGTTCAAATCCTCACCATTCATCGCCGCATCAGCAGTGTCTTTCATCTGTCCTGCTAGACGGCGGTCTTCCAGTTGATCGGTTGCGCGCACGAACGTACCGTAAGTTTCCTGAGCGTCTTTACCTTCGTGAACCTCATTCAAGACCTGAGCCAAAAGTTCGGCTATATAGTCATAATTAATTTTCACTTCTGCAATGTGCTCGACGTCGAAGTCCAGCATGGAAAGATCAAGCGTATCGTCCTTCGGGTGTTTGGCAGCCCAATCCTTCAGAACGTTACGTGCTGAATTATTAATCCAGTTGTCATTATCTTCTGTGATTCCAAGTTCATGACACAATTTTTCAGGGCGATCATAGTCATATTCCGTATACTGTTTCAGCTGAGAAACCTTGGTGCCATATTTGCTGATGAGATTCGCCAGTTCTTGCTTGGCGTTCTCACTTGGCGGCACCTCGGTGAATCCATCTGAGAGCTCACGAATTTGATTTACCACTTCCTTAGCCGCAGCCAGCGTATCCTTAAATTCTTCCGCGACAACGCCAGAAAGGCCAGGATCCTCAAGCTCACCTTGCACAGAAGCTGATTCACGATTCGCATACACCTTCAGTGCGGCATCCATCAATCTTTTTGATGTTTCAGGCCAACGGTAATTGACAATAATCCCCCATGGCTTGTCTTTATGGTTGTCGATGCGATTCGTCCGCGAATAGGCCTGAATCAGATTAGCTCCGGCCAATGTACGATCAACATACAATGTATTGACTTTGGGCGCATCATAGCCCGTTAGCAACTGGTCGATGACAATAACCAAATCAAGCTTCGGGCCATCGTCTTCCCCACGAAGCCGACCCATGACATCTTTGAAATAACCATCGACGGTTTCATCGTCAAACGAAGTTCCAAATGTAGCGTTATAAGCATCCATCGCACGGCGTAATCCCTTGTTCTTCTCCAACTGATGTTCGGAATTATCAGTTGCATACGAGAATGTGACCGCCACATTCAACGGCTTCTTATGCGCTGCAATAAGTTCTTCGTTCTTTTTCTGAAACTCATCAAAATATTGCAATGCCATCGGCGCCGAAGCCTGCAAACCACCAACGTGCGTGGTCAGAATCGCACTGTATTTGCCTTCTTTCGAACGATTACGCCAATGCTTGACGATATCATCCACGACAGCTTCAACATGCTTGGCATTGTTGTCATACAAATCTGAATCAATATAGTCGTCTACTTCCTCAGGAGACATGTTGGCGATTTTCTTATTGATCGCTTTCTCGCCCCAATTCGGGTATTTCTCCTCCAACATTTTAGGAAGAAGCTCATCCTTGATTTCTGCTTCTTTAAGCGTATGCTCAAAATCGACCTTGAACCCAAGCACGTTCCCATCGGCTATCGCCTCACGGATAGTGTAGGTGTGCAAAACGTCACCAAAAGCCTGTCTGGTCAAATCGCCATCAAATACAGGTGTTCCCGTATAACCGACCCATGCAGACCGCAGGAAGCTCTTTTTGATGCGCTTGAGCATATCACCGTTAGTGGAACGATGAGCCTCATCAACGATGAAAACGAAATTCTTATCAGGAACAGCAAACGAATCTCGTTTGCACAAACGGTCAAGTTTTTGAATCGAGGTCACCACGATAGTGTTGTTTGCCTGCTTGCTACGCAACTTTTGCGCCAGAACCCCAGTGTTAGCAGTTTCAGAAACGACACCGTTATTGTTTTCATCATCCGTATCAGGATCATAAGCGTTGTATTTAGCGAACGTCTGGTCCGTAAGAGCAACGCGATCAACCACAAATACTACTTTGTCGACATTAGGTAGACGCGATGCTAACCAAGCGGTCTTGAAGCTGCTGATGGTCTTACCAGAACCAGTAGTGTGCCAAATATAGCCGACCTCATGTTTATCTACTCCGAAGGTATATTTCCTTAAAGCATTGATCACACGTTTTGTGGCGTACACCTGATATGGACGCATAACGATGAGATTCTTATGCTTGGGATCACCATCAAGAATCATGTAACTGGTAGCCATTTGGTGGGCCATTGGAATTGAAAGCATAAGGTCAGCAAACTCACGCCAACCCCAAACTGGTTTGCTGTCTGCTTCTCGTTGCCATTGGAAAGCGAAATCAGTGTTAAATGATTCAGAATCAGTATTAGCCATATACAACGCCTGATCAGGCGTCATACCAACCAATATCTGGACCGTCGAATAAATGTCACTGAACTGGCCTTCATCGATATATTGACGAATCTGATTCAATGCCTCATGCGCATCATGGTGATGGAACTTTTCTTCAATATGAATAACGGGCAGACCATTAATCAACAATGTGGTGTCAAAACGGCGCTGTTTTCGACCCGCCAAAACCCTTGGATGCTCAATCTGGTTGACAATCTGATAGACGGTATTCCCAGCTCCAACGTTTGACTGATCAAAAACCGTCAGGAATATATGATCGCCCTTACTGCCATCAGATTTATCATCGCGGTCGACCTCGACTTGGGTAACGCCATTCATACCATAAATCCAACGCCCGGCTTCATAAGGAGACCCTAGATCACAGATGACTTTCTTAACTTGAGCAAACTCGGCATCAGAAAGTGGAGTCCCCTGTAATTTCTCTTTATTGTTTCTTTCAAGAATGGAACGGAAATTAGCCCACAAAGCCGCTATGGTTTTGATATTCGGCAGATATTCCCATTGTTTGGTTCCACCAATGGATTCAAGATGATGAATCAGTTCCATTTCAAAATCAAGTTCGCTATCCACAAGATTCTCCCTTGTACTTTTCATTAAGTACAATACTAAATTTGCTGTTCACACTATCTTACGCAATTTGCAAAGAGGCTGTCCAGCAACCTGACAAACTCATTACTCTCGATACAATTCGCTCATTGAACGTCCTGCACGATCACGCCACTCTACCCAACCGTTATTTGAACCGCCGAGTACAAAATCGGCAGCACCACTTGGCGATTTGAACTCTATCGACTTTTTAAGAGTCCATACTCTCTCATCCGATTCAACAAGATCACCAGAATCAACTAAATTCTGACGAAGACGTGTATAAATGGTCTCCTTAGGCTCAGTTGTCATATCAATGACAGATCCCTTTAAAACAGTAAATCTATCCTTGTAAACGCCCATAGCGCGAATACCTCGCCGATGAGTATAAAGCAACCCATCCTGCGCTACAGAAACGATGGGAGAATCGAGGGTATAGCCAAGTGAAGCCATCATAAATTCAATTTCTTCGAAAACTTTCCCAACTAGAACTTTTTGAGATTGATTGATGTGGTATTTCGGATTAGCTTTGTTTTCTACTGTATAGCGTTGCGATTTTTGCGCTTTTTCTATGCCATATTTTTCAAGGGCACTAATGAGATCAAGCGAAAACACATCATCGTCAGCAAGGAACATAATTGCCTTGTTCCAGAAATCTTTCTTCGCCTTATGCACGTCTAAGCGCAATATGCCTTGACTAGTCTGTCCAACATAAACACGCGCCAAAGCTCCATCTTCTTCATCAATGAGGTAATAGATACCTCTTAATGGCAAATTTTCAAGCTTCTTAGCGTCAGCAAGCAAATGACGAGGAATAACAAGTGTAGTCATGGCAGAAAGCATTCGCCGGCAAACACGAATTCCCTCTGGATTGCCATCCACATATTGAGTGGTAATGATTTCTATCTTATTCATTTGTAATCTCCACTTCTCGTCAGTTAGACACTACAAACAACAATAATCAGAATGTAGATACAAAGCTCATCCACTCTGTCTTGTAAGAACTTTATCAAATGTTAGAATTACAATTTTGATCTCATAATCTTTAAGCAACATCTTCAGCTGTTTTCAGTTCAAATCAGTAATAAGAAAAATTCTACTGTCAATTCTTTTATTTTCCTGAAATTATTGTAGTATATACAATATATTATTAATATTATTGTTTATATTTCAAAGGATTACATGAAACGAACCAAAGAATTAATCCAGCTTTTAAAAGATAACAGCGGCACACTCTCGACTTCGGAAATCACCAGCGCCGGATTCTCACCCGGCTTTCTTAACTATATGAGCGAGAAAAACCTCATTGTCAATGAAACCAGAGGAATCTGGTCCTTACCAGAGGTTCCAATCGACGATTTGGCCACAATCACCAGACGCTGGAAACGCTGCGTCGTTTCATATGGCAGTGCACTCTGGCTTCATGATTTAACAGACCGTACGCCACACGTTATCGACCTTACGGTTCCTGAAGGGTACATGCCGCGCACCACTCACAAAGAATTCCCTAATATAATCTTCCATACCGTCATCAAGGAAAAATACGAAATCGGACTCAGTGAAGCCAAAACACCAGCAGGAAACATTGTGCCAGCGTATGACAAAGAACGCTGCATCTGTGACGTTTTAAAAGCCAGAAACTCGAACAATATCGATATTCAGGTCTTCTCCGAATCTTTGAAACGCTATTTTGCTGACCCAACGCCCGACATGAAAAAACTGTCGAACTATGCGAAACTGTTACATGTAAGCAATGAACTGCACAGATACACTGAGGTACTGCTATGAATCCGAACGGTGATGCCAGTCTACGCGGCAAAGTGCGTACACTTGCCCAAGCAAACCATTTATCAGCACAGGAAATATTGCAAATGGTGATATTTGAACATTTCCTTGAACGCCTGGCAAAAACACAATATTCCGACCAGTTCATTCTCAAAGGAGGGCTGCTTATTTCGTCGCTTATTGGTATCTCAGGCCGAACCACAATGGATCTGGATGCGACAATACGAGGAATTTCCATGGAGAAAGAACAGCTTAAGCACGTTCTTCAAGAAATTTGTGACGTTGATTTGAAAGATGAATTTTCATTCGTGTTCGAACGTTTGGAACCAATTCGAGAAAAAGACAAATACGCGGATTTCAGAGCCCATCTCAGAGCGAAATATGGTCGCATCGATGCCCCACTGAAATTAGACCTCACCACTGGAGATGCTATCACCCCTAATCCAATTGATTACAACTATCCCACGCTTATGGATGGAAAAACTATTCGGATTAAGGCATATCCAATAGAAACACTTATCGCCGAAAAGATTGAGACGGTAATACGTCGAGGTAGCGAAAACGGACGAGCGCGTGATTTTTATGATTTGGACATCTTATATAGGCGTTTCAGCGGGAATCTTGATTCTCAAACTCTGAATCGAGCTATAACCAATACAGCCAAAAATCGCGGGTCTTATGAGATTATGCAAAATTATGAATCCGTTTGCGATGAACTTAGAAATTCTGATTATTTTCAACGGAGTATATGGAAACCATATATCGCCGCGAATTCGTATGCTGCCGGTAGAAGTTTCGATGAAGTCATAGACAGTGTTATTCAATTAGGAAAAATGGCAGGACTGTAAATCTAATAACAAACGGCCTAGAAATGATCTAACAATCATAAAGGGTTCCGTGTCTAGCCAAACGACAGAACCCTTTATTAATTTTCAACTATGAAAATCACTTTCGTGACTTTCGATAATCATAATGCACGTTTACTCCTGCGCGCGGAGGCGATGGAGCTGCTCTCTGCGCTCGCGCTGTTGGCGAGGGTCGGGGACCGGGAGGGAGGCCAGGAGCTTTTGGGTGTAGGCGTCCTGGGGATGCTCGATGATCTGGCTGGCATCGCCGTGCTCGACGATCTGGCCCTTGTGCATCACCATGATGCGGTCAGCGAGCATGTCGACCACCGCAAGATCGTGGGTGATGAACAGGCACGCGAAGCCGATCTCGACCTGCAGGCGCTTGAAAAGCTCCAAGACCTTGGCCTGCACGGAGACGTCCAGTGCGGAAGTCGGCTCGTCGGCGATCAGCAACGATGGCTTCAGGGCAAGTGCCCTGGCAAGCGATGCACGCTGGCGCTGGCCACCGGAGAGCTCATGCGGGAAACGGTCCATGTAGACACGCGGCAATTGCACCATCTCCATCAACTCACCGACGTAGTTCCTTGCGTCAGCGACCGATGAATATTTCTTGTGCACAATCAGCGGCTCGGCCACGTTCTCGGCGATGGTCATGAGCGGGTCGAACGAACTGCCCGGGTCCTGGAAGACGAAGCCGATGTCGGCGCGCTTGGGCTTGAAGTCGCGTTCCTTGACACCGCTCATCTCGACGCCGAAGACCTTGAGCGACCCGTCGCTGATCTTCTGTAGACCGGCGATGGCGCGGCCTGTGGTGGACTTGCCAGAGCCGGACTCCCCCACCAGTCCCAGAACCTCGGAACGGTGGATTTCGAAATCGACCTTGTTGACGGCTACGAAATCGGGCTGCATCAGACGGCCGGGATAAGTGACGCTCATGCCCTTGGCCTCGACGACCACAGGCTCCTCACGCCAATCAACGGAACGCTTGACGACGCTGCCGTCCTTGTTCTTGACGACGAGCTTCTCGCCGATGCGCGGCACGGAGGCGAGCAGGCGCTGGGTGTACGGGTCCTTCGGATGGTAGAAGATCTGCTCCACGTCGCCCTGCTCGACGACATGGCCCTGGTACATCACGACCACCTGGTCGGCGATGTCGGCGATCACGCCCATGTTGTGGGTGATGATGAGCACCGAGGCGCCGAACTCGTCGCGTGCGAGGCGCAACAAATCAAGGATCTCCATCTGCACGGTCACGTCGAGCGCCGTGGTGGGCTCGTCGGCGAGGATCAGGCCGGGGTTCAGAACGAGCGCCATCGCGATGACGATACGCTGCTTCTGGCCGCCGGAGAACTGGTGCGGATAGTAGTCGATGCGGGTCTCGGCATCGGGGATACCGACCTTCTTCAGGATCTCGATGGACTTTTCGCGGAGTTCCTTCTTGTCCTTCATGCCGTGGGCGCGCAGGCCCTCTTCGATCTGCCAGCCGATAGTGAACACCGGATTCAGCACGGAGTTGGGCTCCTGGAAGACCATCGCGGCCTCGCCGCCTCGCAGCTGGCGCAGTTCCTCGCCGGAAAGCTTCAGCACGTCGAGTTCGCCGGTGCCCTCCTTGTTGGAGATGTAGATCGCGCCGGAGGTCGATGCCGTCTCAGGCAGCAACTTGATGATCGAGCGGGCGGTGACGGACTTGCCGGAACCGGATTCGCCGACCACGCCGACCACGGTCTTGCGCGGGATGGTGAAGGTGATGTCGTCGACGGCCTTGATAGGGCCCGCGTCGGTGACGAAGGAGACGCCGAGCTTGTCGACCGAAGCCAGCATATTCTTGGAAAGATGGGGCATCACGGCGTTCTCAGCGGCTTTTCCGTAGGAAGCGCCGGCGGTGTTGACGTCTTCAGTGGCTTCTGTGGTTTGTGTATTGTTCGTTTCGCTCATTATCGTTCATCTCCCTGACGCTGAGCGTCCGAATGCTGTCCGGCGGCTCCTGCGGCGCCAGCGGCACCTGAGGAACCGGGGACGACGGGATCGTCCACGACCGCGGTCGCGATGTCACTCGTGTCGTTCGCGTCGATGGTCTTGCCGTCGATCTCCACGGCTACGTCATCGCTCTTGTTCGGGTCGACGGACGTGTCCTCAATGGAGCCGATGACCTCGGCCGCGGACTTGCGAGCGCGCAGACGCGGGTCGGCAAGATCGTTCAGGGACTCGCCCACCAACGTGATGCCCAGGACGATGAGCACGATGGCCAGGCCCGGGAAGATGGCGGTCCACCAGATGCCGGCGGTGACGTCGGCCACGGAACGGTTCAGGTCGTAGCCCCATTCGGCGGCCGCAGTCGGCTCAATGCCGAAACCGAGGAAACCGAGGCCCGCGAGTGTGGAGACCGCTTCGGAGGAGTTCAGGGTCAGGATGACCGGCAACGTACGTGTCGAGTTCTTGAGCAGATGCTTGGTCATGATCCTCCAAGTGGAGGCGCCGACCACGCGCGCGGACTCGATGTAGGCGGATTCCTTGATACGCATTACTTCAGCGCGGATGGTGCGGAAGTACTGCGGGATGTAGACCACAGTAATCGAGATGCCGGAGGCGAAGATGCCGCCCCACAGGCTGGACTGGCCGCCCGAGATGACGATGGCCATCAGGATGGCGAGCAGCAGCGACGGGAAGGAGTAGATGGCGTCGGCGATCACGACGAGCACACGGTCGATCCAGCCGCCAAAGTAGCCGGAGACCAGGCCGAGCAGGACGCCGACGAAGATGGAGAGCACGACGGCGATGATGATGGCGATGACGGCGGTGCGCGCGCCCCAGATGGTGCGGCTCAACACGTCGAAGCCGGCGACCGTGGTGCCCCACGGGTGGGCCGAGCTTGGCGGGGCCTGCGTCGGGAACGCGGTGCCGTCGGCCGCCTTGATCTGTGCGAAGCCATACGGCGCCAGAACCGGCGCGAAAATGGCCACGAGGATGAAGAAGATGGTGATGATCAGACCGGTGATGAGCATGCCGCGCTGCCAGCCGACCGACATGCGCAGTTCGCTGATCAGGGGCAGCTTGGAGAACCAGGACTGCTTTTTCTTGGCGTTAAGATGCTCCAAACGCTCGTCGTGCGAGAGCGCGATGGTGCTGGAAGCGGAAGTTCCTCTAGACAAATCAGTACCTCACTCTCGGGTCGATCAACGCGCTGACGACGTCGACGATGAAATTGACCACGGCTACGATGATGGCGATCAGGATCACGATGCCCTGGACGGCCACGAAATCGCGGGCTTTCAGATACTGCGAAAGCATGAAGCCCAGGCCCTTCCATTCGAAAGTGGTCTCGGTAAGCACGGCGCCGGCGAGCATCGTCGCGATCTGCATGCCCATCACCGTGATGATCGGGATGAGCGCGGGACGCCAGGCGTGCTTGGAAAGCAGGCGCTTCTCGGAGACGCCGCGCGAACGCGCCGCCTCGACGTAACCGGAATTGTAAGTGGAGATGACATTGGTGCGGACCAAACGGATGAACACGCCCGCCGTCAGAAGACCGAGCGCGATGGCCGGAAGGATGGCATGCAGCAGGACGTCGCCCAGCACCTGCATATCCCCCAGCTGCAACGCATCGATGATGTAGAAGCCTGTCGGCGAGACGAGTCTGCCGAACTGCATCTCGCTGCCCAGCGAGGAACGCCCGGAGCTCGGGAGCACGCCCAACCATGAGGAGAAGATGAGCTTCAGCACAAGTCCGAGGAAGAAGACCGGGGTGGCGTAGCAGAGGATGGCGAAGACCCTGATGCAGGCGTCAGAGGCGTGGTCGCGATGCTTTGCGGCGACACGGCCGAGGCCGATGCCGACCACCAGCGCGACGATCAGCGCCAGGATGGCGAGCTCGAAGGTCGCGGCGCCATAGTGCATCAGAATCGAGCTGACGGGCTGGTTGTCGGTCAATGTGGTGCCGAGGTCGCCGTGCAGGAGCTTCCAGAGATAGTCACCGTACTGCACGATGAGCGGGCGGTCATAGCCTGCGGCGTGGATACGGCGCTGAAGTTCCGCGGGGCTCAACCTGCCGCCCTGTGCGGCCGAAATCGGGTCGCCGGTGGCGCGCATGACGAAGAACACGACGGTGACCAGGATGAACACCGTGGGGATGATCAACAGGAATCTTGTCAGCACGAAGCGGAAGAACCCGCCTGACAACCTGTTCTTCTTAGGTTTCTTTGCCTTTGATGGCGCTTTGGCGTCCACCTGACCGGCAGTCTTTTCAGACATATCTTACCAATTCCTCAAATTAATAACATTTAAACAGCATGATACCGGCACGTACTGAAAAAGACGTCACCGGTATCAACGCTGAGATGTCAAATCCCTACAAAACAGGATTATTTACTCATTTTATCAGGACTTGACGATAGAGCAGTAACGGAAGCGGAACGAACCGTCCAGCACCACTCCCTTGATGTTCTTCGAGGTGACCGCGACCTGAGAGCCCTGCAGAAGCGGGATGACGGAAAGGTCCTGCGTGGCCATGTCCTGAATCTGCTTCAGCATGGCGACACGCTTGGTCTTGTCCTGCTCACCGGCCTGCTTGGCAATCAGCGCGTTCATCTCGGTGTTCTTGTAGCCGTTGTTGACGAAGTTGCCATCACGGAAGAACGGGGAGAGATAATCGTCGGGATCCGGATAGTCCGGGAACCAGCCGACCTGGTAGGCCGGGTAGGAACCGTCGGACTGCGCGGTGACGACACGGTCCTTGTTATACTGCGTCCACTCGGTCTGCTGCAGGTCGACCTTGAAGAGGCCGCCGGTCTCGAGCTGGGACTTCACGGCCGCATACTCATCGGCCGAAGCCGCGCCGTAATGGTCGCTGTTGTACTGCAGCTTCAAGTCGACTGGGGTCTTCACACCGGCCTCGTCCAAAGCCTTCTTGGCCTTCTCGAGGCTCGGCTTGCCGTTGCCGTCACCGTAGGTCTCCTTCAACGTGTCCACATGGCCGGTCAGGCCGCTGGGAATGAAGGAATACATCGGGGTGTAAGTGGTGCCCTTGTAGACACGCTGGGCGATGGATTCGCGATCGAGCAGATCGGCGAACGCGTGACGAACCGCGGTGGCCTTCTTCGGGTCAGGGTCGGAGGTCTTCTCGCCGTAAGGCATGATCTTGAAGTTGAAGGCGATGAAACGCTCCTCACCACCGGGGCCCTTGACGACGTTGACCTTGCCGCTCTTCTTCAGGTCCTGGATATCGGTCGGGCTCAGTGTGCGGGACGCCACTTCGACGGAGCCCTGCTGAACGGCCATCTTGAGGTTCGAGGCATCGGCGAAGTACTTGACCTGCACGGTCTTGTTCTTGGCCGGGGTCAGGCCCTTGTATGCGGGGTTCTTGATAAACTGCGCGGTCTCGTTCTGCTTGAACTGGCTCAAGGTGTACGGACCTGCGAAGCCTTGGCCCTTCATGATCTGGTCGGAGGTAGCCAGCTTGTCGGCGGGATAGACCTGATGGTCAACGATCGGGGCGGCGGGGCTGGAAAGCACCTGCTTCAGCGTCACGTCGTTCGGCACGGCCGAGGTGAAGACCACGGTGGTGGCATCCGGTGCGTCGATGGACTGCATATTGGCCAGCAACGAAGACGGGCCGTTCTCGTCCTTGATCTTCTTGACACGGTCGAACGTGTACTTCACGTCCTTGGCGGTCAGCGGATGGCCGTTGGCGAACTTCAGGCCAGGCTTGATCTTGACGGTGAACTTCGTACCGTCCGCACTCCAGTTTCCACCGTCGGCCGCGATATCAGGGCTCATTTCGGAAGAATTGTAGTTTTGCGAATACAGGAACGGATAAATCTGGAACTCGACGGCGTAGGAGCCATTATCGAAGGAACCGGCGGGATCGATGGAGACGATCTTGTCGGTGGTGCCGATGGTGATGGTCGACGCATCCGAAGCCGCTCCGGAATCCTTTTTCACTCCGCCGCACGCTGCGAGCGACGCCAAGGCCGCCACCGCCGTGAACGCGGCCAGTATCTTCTTATACTTCATATAAGGAAAACCTCTCTTTAATATCAGCAATCAGGAACATTAGATTATGTCAAAGTGATGAATATTCACGGTCTCGAAAAACGAAAACTATAAAGCTCCAACCGAATGCTCGTGACATTCCCGATTACTGCCATTATGGAACAGAGACTGAACCATAAGAGATTCATCTCACAATGCGAAACAGAAAATTTTGGAATTGAACGCTGATATTCATGGAATATACGTCGAAACTTGCATAGTTTTGTAGCCATCCAGCGCCGATGCCAATAGACAAAAGACAGCAAAACGACCAGCAGCCGATAACTTGGAATTTACAAAGCATCGAGCCGCTGGTCGCATTCACCTCACCGAAGAAACCCGTTCGGCGATACGCCCGGAATCAGGACTTGGTGATGGGGGCGAAACGGAAGCGGAACGAGGCGTCGAGGATCACGTTCTTGACGCCGTTGCCGACGACCGCGACCTGGTTGCCTTGCAACAGCGGCAGCGTGGAGAGGTCCTGGGTCTCCATGTCCTCGATCTGCTTGATGATCCCCATGCGCTTGGCGTGGTCCTGCTCGCCGGCCTGCTTGACGATCAGATCGTTGAGCTCCTTGTTCTCGTAGCCGTTGTTGATGAAGTTGCCTTCACGGAAGAACGGGGAGAGGTAGTTGTCGGCGTCCGAGAAGTCGGGATACCAGGAAAGCTGGTAGGCCGGATAGGTGCCGTCGGAATCCTTGGTGACGTTGCGCTGCTTGTTGTACTGCGTCCACTCGGTCTGCTGCAGGTCGACCTTGAAGAGGCCACCCGACTCCAGTTGCGATTTCACCGCGGCGTACTCGTCGGCCGAAGCCGCGCCGTAATGGTCGCTGTTATATTGCAGCTTCAGGTCGATCGGGGTCTTGACCCCTGCCTCGTCAAGGGTCTTCTTGGCCTTTTCCAAGCTCGGTTTGCCGTTGCCGTCACCGTAGGTTTCCTTCAACGTGTCCTGCTTGCCATCCAAGCCGGTGGGAATGAAGGAATACATCGGCGTATAGGTGCCCTTGTAAACCTTGCTCGAGATCTCCTGACGGTCGATGAGGTCGGCGATGGCGTGGCGCACCGCACGCGCCTTGGCCGGATCAGCGTCGGGGGTCTTCTCGCCGTAAGGCATGATCTTGAAGTTGAAGGCGATGAACCGCTCCTCGCCGCCCGGGCCGTTGATGACCCTGACTTTGCTGTTCTTCTTCAGGTCCTGGATGTCGGTGGGATTGAGCGTGCGCGAGGCGATATCGACGGAACCCTGCTGCACGGCCATCTTGAGGTTCGAGGCATCGGCGAAATACTTGACCTGCACACTGCCGTTCTTCGCTGGCGTGACTCCCTTGTAGACGGGGTTCTTCTCGAATACGGCGAGCTCGTTGTCCTTGTATTGCGTCAAACGGTAGGGGCCGGCGAAGGCGTTGCTTTTGACGATGGTCGCCGCGGGGGTGAGCTTGTCGGGAGAGAAGACCTGCTCGTCGACGATCGGGGCGGCGGGGCTGGAAAGCACTTCCTTGAGGGTCACGTCGTTCGGCGCGGAGTCCTTGAACACCACGGTGGTCGGGTCGGGGGCGGAAACCGATTCGATGTTGACCAGCATGGAGGAGGGGCCGTTCTCGTCATCGATCTTCTTAATGCGGTCGAAGGTGAACTTCACGTCCTTGGAATCCAAGGTGTGGCCGTTGGCGAATTTCAGGCCCGGCTTGATCTTGACGGTGAATTCGGAGCCATCGGGACTCCATTTGCCACCATCGGCCGCGACATCCGGAGAGAGCTTGGTGGTGTTGTAGTTCTGCGAATACAGGAACGGGAAAATCTGGATCTGGACCGTGTATGAGCCGTTGTCATACGAACCGGCGGGATCGATACTGACCACCTTGTCAGTGGTGCCGATGGAAATCGTCGAACCGCTCGCCGCCTCGGAGTCCTTCTTCACTCCCCCGCAAGCGGCCAGTGACGCCACGGCGGCGGCTGTTACAGCCATCGCCAGAATCTTCTTATATCTCATTTTGGTTCTCTCCCATGATGTCGACAATGCGAACAACAACATCATTTCACACGGAACCACGTAAGGAAGAGAACACGCCACATAACGGACAATCCGGGCCAAAGGCACCGGATTGTCAATCTCAATCAATTGGTCACATCACCAAAGCAGTGTGGCCTTGAAGCATCCAATCAGGACTTGGTGATGCTTGAATAGCGGAAACGGAACGACGGGTCGAGGACGACGCCCTTGACACCGCTGCCCATGACCGCGACCTGATCACCCTGCAACAGAGGCAGCGTCGAGAGATCCTTGGTCTCCAGCTCCTGGATCTGCTTCAGCATGGCCATGCGCTTGGCGTGGTCCTGCTCACCGGCCTGCTTGACGATCATGTCGTTGATCTCCTTGTTGGCATAGCCGTTGTTGACGAAGTTGCCATCGCGGAAGAACGGGGACAGATAATTGTCAGCATCGGAATAATCCGGGTACCAAGAGAGCTGGTAGGCGGGATAGGTGCCATCGGAATCCTTCGTGACATTGCGCTGCTTGTTGTACTGCGTCCACTCGGTCTGCTGCAGGTCGACCTTGAAGAGGCCGCCCGACTCGAGCTGGGACTTGACCGCGGCGTACTCGTCGGCGGAGGAAGCGCCATAGTGATCGCTGTTGTATTGCAGCTTCAGGTCGATCGGGGTCTTGACGCCCGCGGTCTCGAGGGTCTTCTTGGCCTTTTCGAGGTCGGGCTTACCGTTGCCATCGCCGTAGTTCTCCTTCAACGTGTCCTGCTTGCCGTCGAGGCCGCTGGGAATGTAGGAGTACATCGGGGTGTAGGTGCCCTTGTAGACCTTGGTGGAAAGTTCCTGGCGATCGATGAGGTCGGCGACGGCCTGGCGCACCGCGAGCGCCTTGGCCGGATTCGCGTCGGGGGTCTTCTCGCCGTAAGGCTGGATCTTGAAGTTGAAGGCGATGAAACGCTCCTCGCCGCCGGGGCCCTTGACGACCTTGACCTTGCCGCCCTTCTTCAGGTCCTGGATGTCGGTCGGGGTGAGCGTACGCGAGGCGACGTCCACCGATCCCTGCTGCACGGCCATCTTGAGGTTGGAGGCGTCGGCGAAGTACTTGACCTGGACGTTGCCGTTCTTCGCGGGGGTCAGGCCCTTGTAGGCCGGGTTCTTCTCGAATGCGGCGAGCTCGTTGTCCTTGTATTGCACGAGCTTGTAGGGGCCGGCGAACGCGTTGCCCTTGACGATCGTGGCTGCGGGGTCAGCTTGTCAGGCGAGAAGACCTGGTCGTCGACGATCGGGCCGGCGGGGCTGGAAAGCACCTGCTTCAGCGTCACGTCGTTCGGCACGGAATCCTTGAACACCACCGTGGTGGCGTCCGGGGTCGAGATCGAGTCGATGTTGGCCAGCAGCGAGGCGGGGCCGTTCTCGTCGTTGATCTTCTTGATGCGGTCGAAGGTGAACTTCACGTCCTTGGAATCGAGCGTGTGGCCGTTGGAGAACTTCAGGCCCGGCTTGATCTTGACGGTGAACTTGGAGCCGTCGGCGCTCCACTTGCCGCCGTCCGCCGCGATGTCCGGCGAAAGCTTGGCGGTGCCGTAGTTCTGGGAATACAGGAACGGGAAAATCTGGATCTGGACCATGTACGAGCCATTGTCATACGAACCGGCCGGATCGACGCTGACGACCTTGTCGGTGGTGCCGACGGCGATGGTCGAGCCACCGGCGACGTCGGAGTCTTTCTTCACGCCGCCGCAAGCGGCCAGTGACGCCACGGCGGCGGCCGCGACGGCCATCGCCAGTATCTTCTTGTATCTCATGGGATTCCTCTCTTATTTGTTATTACAACAGCACAGACAACAACAATTTTCCATCATAGACATGCATGGCGAAGAGCCGCACAGATGGCGGGCCATCGGTGCGGCGAATGCCCTGAGGCAATCAAGCCATCAGGAATTGGTGATCGGGGCGTAGCGGAAACGGGACGCGGTGTCGAAGGTCACGCCTTTGATGCCAGGCGCGGTGACGGCCATCTGGTTGCCCTGCAGCAAAGGCAGCGTCGAGAGGTCCTGGGTCTCCATTTGTTGGATCTGCTTCAACATCTCCATGCGCTTGCCTTTGTCCTGCTCGCCGGCCTGCTTGGCGATCAACGCGCTGATCGCGTCGTTCTTGTAGCCGTTGTTGACGAAATTGCCGGCGCGGAAGAACGGGGACAGGTAGTTGTCGGGGTCGGAATAGCTCGGGTACCAGCCCATCTGATAGGCCGGGTAGGAACCGTCGGAGTCCTTGGTGACCACACGCTCCTTGTTGTACTGCGTCCATTCGGTCTGCTGCAGATCGACCTTGAAGAGGCCTCCCGCCTCAAGTTGCGACTTGATGGCCGCGTACTCGTCGGCGGAGGAGGAACCGTAATGGTCGCCGTTGTATTGCAGCTTCAGGTCGACCGGGGCTTTCACACCGGCCTCATCCAACGTCTTCTTGGCCTTTTCGGGGCTTGGGCCGCCTTTGCCGTCACCGTATGCGGACTTCAGCGTATCGGTATGGCTCATCAGGCCGGTGGGGACGTAGGAATACAACGGCGTATAGGTGCCTTTGAAAACCTTCGAGGCGATTTCCTTGCGATCGACCAAATCGGCGACGGCCTGGCGCACCGCGAGCGCCTTCTTCGGATCGGCGTTGGGGGCCTTCTCGCCGTAAGGCTGGATCATGAAGTTGAAGGTGATGAAACGCTCCTCGCCGCCGGGGCCCTTGAAGACCTTGACTTTGCCGCTTTTCTTCAGATCCTGGATGTCCGTCGGGGTGAGCGAGCGCGAAGCCACCTTCACGCTGCCTTGCTCCACCGCCATCTTGAGATTCGAGGTGTCGGAGAAATACTTGACCTCCACGGTCTTGTTTTTGGCCGGGGTCAGGCCTTTGTATGACGTGTTCTTCTCGAAAACGGCCATCTCGTTGGGCTTGTACTGGGTGAGCCGATACGGGCCGGCGAAGGCGTTCGCTTTGATGATGTCGGCGGCCGGGGTGGGTTTGGTGGCCGAGAAGACCTGGTCGTCGACGATCGGGCCGGCGGGCGTCGACAGCGATTGCTTGAGCGTGACGTCGTGGGGCACAGCGGAGGTGAAGACCACCGTCGTGGGATCGGGGGCGGCGACCGACTTGATGTTGACCAGGATCGAGGACGGGCCGTTCGGGTCGTTGATGTTCTTGATGCGGTCGATGGAGAACTTCACGTCCTTGGAATCCAGGGTATGGCCGTTGGCGAATTTCAGGCCCGGCTTGATCTTGACGGTGAACTGCGTGCCGTCGGCGCTCCAGGTGCCGTCGTCCGCGGCGATGTCCGGGGAAAGCTCGTTGGAGTTGTAGTTCGGCGCGAACAGGAAGGGATAGATCTGGATGTGCACGTTGTAGGATCCGGTGTCGTAGGCCGCGGCCGGGTCGAGGTTGATGACCTTGTCGGTGGTGCCGACGGTGATGGCCGAACCGGCGGTGTCCGCGTCTTTCTTCACGCCACCGCATGCCGCGAGCGAGGCCAACGCGGCGATGGCCGTGAAAGCCGCCAGAACTTTCCTGTATTTCATCTTCAGAGCCCTTCTCTTATGCATCCATCCGCCGGAGTTACCGGACGATACCCGTCATGACAAGGTCTCGCCGGACAACGACGCAGCCGGGAGATACCGGCGCATTCCCATTCATCGAAAACCCGAAACCACGGGATTCGATATCGGACTGTTCACATTATATGAGTCGGAACATGCCGACCGGCTTACGGACCTATACGCAAATCTTGTAACTATCTATAAATTCAACACATTCGTAGCGTTTAACACATTCAGCCCAACAATTGCAGCAGGTCGTCCTTCGTAAGGTTCGAGATGCCGGCGGAGGTGCCGGTGCCGGCGTTGTCCACGAAGCGGTGGGCCAGGTCGCTCTTGGATTGCTGCATCTTGAGGATGCGTTCCTCGATGGTGTCCTTGGCGACGATCTGGTAGACGTTGACGTCCTGGGTCTGGCCGATGCGGTGGGCGCGGTCGGTGGCCTGCTCCTGCGCGGCGGCGTTCCACCACGGGTCGGCGTGCACCACCACGCAAGCGCCCGTAAGGTTGAGGCCCGTGTTGCCGGCCTTCAGCGAGATCAGGAAAACCGGGGTGTCGTCGGAGTTGAATTGGTCGACCAGCTCGAGACGCTTGCGCTTGGGGGTGGTGCCGGTGATGACGTTGTAGGCGACACCGTTCTTGCGCAAACGCTCGGCGATCAGATTGAGGAAGCTGGTGAATTGGGAGAAAATCAACATCTTACGACCGGCATCCTGGCAGCTGGAGACCAGCTCCTCGATGGCGTCGAGCTTGGCGGAACTGACCTTGCGAGGCTTGGTTGGATTGCCGGACTTCGACGTTTCCGAAGCGTTGTCACCCGACAAATCGCCGTTACCAACAATCGCGTTCGCTGACGCATCGGCGGTCTCGCTGAGCTCGTCGATCGGTTCGTCGTCGGCGCGTTCGACTTCACGGCTCGGGGCACCCCAGACGTGCGCGTCCTTCTTGACGACGTTGCTGCCGACATTGCTGAAGAGCAATCGCGGGTCACAGCAGGCCTGGCGCAGACGGGTGAGCTGGGCCAAGATCTGGATCTTGCCGGTCTTGTATTCGATGTCGCGCTGTTTGTTGAGCGTGGCGCGCAGCTGCTGCTCGAGCGCGGCGTACAGCCTGCGCTGTTCCCCTTGCAACTGGACGGTGATGACGTTCTCGATCTTGTCGGGGAGGTCTTTCAAGACCTGCGACTTCAAGCGACGTAGGATAAACGGCCCGACGAATGCCTGCAATTTGGCCTGCGCGTTCTCGTCACCAGAGAGGATCGGCATCTCGAAGCGGTCACGGAAATGCTTGTAGGCCCCGAGCATGCCTGGCATGAGGAAATCGAAGATGCTCCACAGCTCGGAAAGCCGGTTTTCGATCGGCGTACCGGTCAGGGCGAAACGGTGGCGCGCACTGACAGAACGCACGGCATGAGCGGACTTGGTAGCGTGGTTCTTGATGTATTGCGCTTCGTCAAGTGTCATACAATAACATTCAAGGCCATCGTAATCCTCAATATCGCGGCGCAAGAGGTCGTAGGAGGTAATCAGGACGTCTGGCGCGACCCATGGTGCCGTATCGTCATCTATCGATTGTAGGCTGTCAGCGCTCTGCCAACCGTCGTCGTCGGAACCGTCGAGCTTCTGATTGCGATTCGGAAGACCGGCATCATCCACCGAAAAATCGAGACCTACCTGTTGCGGTCCCGAGACATTCTGATTAACAGTCAGAAGCTCTGTATTATCGGTATTTGAAGTAGAATGATCAGACTTACTATAGCCAATCGCTTTCTTCCCGGCTTCGTACCAAACTTTCGTGTTCTTGAGCGTCGCACGGCGTTCGGCCTTGGAACCGGCCAGCACCTGCACGTTGAGTTCGGGAGCAAACTTGTCGCATTCCGCGGCCCAGTTATAAACCAACGAAGCCGGGCAGACTATGAGATTGGGGCCGATTTTGCGCTGTTCATCACGACGCGCAAGAAGATATGAGAGCATCTGCACAGTTTTGCCCAGGCCCATCTCGTCGGCCAGTATGCCGCCGAAGCCTTTGTCGGCCACGGCGTTGAGCCAGCGGAATCCCTCGACCTGATACGGGCGCAGCACATGCGCCAGCGACTCCGGCACCTTGTAGATCTTCGGGTCGATGACGCGCAAGTCGTTCAGATAACTGCGGAATTCGTCGCTTTTGTCTTGGTCTTCCGCCTCGTTGTCAAGATAATAGGCCTCGTAAGCCGGAACGGAAACGGCTCCGGAATCAAGATCGACCGGCTTCAGGCCCAGATCGTTGCTGACCTCGTCAAGCTTGCTGGTGTCGACGTCGGCCATGTTGACGAAGGCACCGTTGCGCAGGCGGTGGAACTTGTGACGTTTGCGGTAGCTGTTCAAGAGCGCCGGCACTTCGGACGGATCGATCTCGTCGGCGATTGGCGAGATCTCGACCAACCCGGACTTGATCGACAAACCAATCTTGAAAACCGGATGCGGCGAGGAGGTGAGCCCGTCGAAACTCGGAGTGGAGAACACCTCGCCAAGGCCTCGCAGAACCGGCAAACCCTCGTTCAACAGCTTGTAGATGGCCTTGTCGTTGTCCTCGGGGATACGCGCTATCGGGCCGTTCGGCATCGGGAAATACTGCCGCACGGCCTCCACGGCCAGGCGTTCGGTTTCCTTGTCTCTGGCGACCGGTTCGTTCGGGCCGATACCGGAGAAGACATGGAACCGCTCATCGCCGTAACGGGCCTGCACGTCGCAGGTGATGCCGTTCTTGTCGCGGTCGAGATACGTTTCGATATGGCAGGGCACGCGGCGCATCCTGACCAGTTCAGGCGGCAGCTTGACGGCGATGCCACGGTGCGAGGTGTCACTTTTTCCCGCGGCGACTGGGTCGAGTGCCGGCAGCACCGTGCGCGAGAACTCCTCGATGTCCTCGCCGCTTAAGTAGAGGTCGCCGCGCTCGTCCGCGCCGCACAGCACCGAAAGCAGGTTCCGATTGTTCACAAACGACTTGGAGCAGCGGTAAATCTCGGGAACGATGTCGTCTTGGCCATGCAAGGCGTGCGCCATCGCGACGATGTCATCGGACAGACCGATGTCATCCGACAAACCAGAATCGTCGGAACCCGCACCATCGACGGCGTCCTTGGATATCAATGCCTGATGGACGACGACGTATGACGAGCCGCGGCCCGCGATGAAATTGTCGACGATCAGGCGGTGACGAATCACATAGCCGCCGGCCGACAAGCCATTCGCGTCTTTCTCGCCACCTTGGCCGGCACTCCCCTGCTGCCCGGATTCCGGGGTCACTCGGCCATCGGCATCAACTGGCTGGACGGCAAGCCCCAAATCGGGATCACCTTCACGGACCTCGACGGGTATGGAGGAGGTATGCCAGCCATGAGCGGGCACCAAGTCCAGCGTCGCGTCCGCGTCAACGAACAGATCGAGCAGCTCCGCGGTCTCATCATCGGAAAGCCGCATTTCCTGGGCTTCCGCCTTGCTCTGGTAGAACTCGTAGTCGCCGGAAACACTTTTGCGAATCTCGATGGCGCGGCCGAGGATGGCCAGGATCGAACGCGAGCGCTCGTCGAACGAATCGCGGGAATGCACGAACGCGAGCTTCTTGCCGTAGGTGACGAACTCGCGGCGCTGCACCGCCTCCACCAAGGCGCGCACATCCTTGATGACATAGGAGATGCCTTTGGAAGGCACGGCGATATGCAGGCGCAGGTACCAGTCGCGTCCGGAATGCTCCAGCATCGGGCGGAGAACGACGGAACCGATGGGCATGTGGCGGCTCAGCGCCACATCGCTGCCGATGTCGCCGGAAGCGCGGCTGCTGACCTCCTTCAACAAATCAAGCTGGCGATTCTTGGCCTGGGCCTCAAGCACCGAATCCTCCTGCTGCATGAACGAGCGCAGGGCCCGCGAGGTGCGGCGGATGACCTTACGTTGGCGAGCGCCCATGCCCGCACCACTACGCGAACCGGAAGCACCAACGCCATTGCCCAGCTCCTCGAATTTCTGCGGCGAGTCATTGTATTGCATGATGAGCGCGATGACATGCTTGCAGATCGAGCCGAAACGACCGAACGCCGGGCAAGTGCAGTCAGAACTGAGGATTTCGCCATGGTTCTCATCGATGGTCGCGCGGACGGCGTAATCGTCCGCGAATTCGTCGGCCGGCTCCACCGATGCCGCGAGCACCGTGCCGTTCTCACCCGGGGTGCAGGTCAGGTCATGCATGCGTCCGCTGGAAATGACCTCGTAGGCGCGGTAGAAGGCCTTGCCTCCGCGCTGGCGCAGGACCTTTTCGGGAACGGCCGGCTCGTTGGCGCCGAAGGTCACGCCGCCGTCAGGGTCGATGGCACCGCCGAACGTATCGTCATCGGAACCCGCCCCGAGGCCAAATCCGCCTGAGCTTCCCGTCCTCGACCCATACACCGACGCATGCCAATCCAAATCGCGTTCCCCTTTTCGCTGCGTTTGCGCTGGTCTCGATATGCTTTGATACCAAAGACCGCAAACTTCTATCCTACCCCATTTGAAGAATTTGGTGAAATGCTGTTTCCTCTAAAACAAACGCAAGAACATGCCGGCAGACGCAGTATTTAAGCCTAAGCCGAACGTTTTCTGCACTTTCGCGCGGTTTTGTGGGACACTATCAGCAATACATGGATAATCAGGAACAACAGGAAATGGATATGGAGGAGACATGACGAGCACAGCCGATATCGCAGGCAAGACGAACAACGCTTCCGAAACCGGTTCAAACGGCAATGGCGAAGCGACGGCAAACGGAAATGGAGGCCACACTGACACCCAGACAGCCTATTTCGCGGGCGGTTGCTTCTGGGGTGTCGAACGGTACTTCCAAGGCGTCGACGGCGTGACCGACACGCAGGTCGGCTATGCGCAGTCACGCAAGGAGAACCCATCGTATGAAGAGGTGTGCTCCGGGCAAACGGATGCGGCGGAGACCGTGCGCGTCAACTACGACCCGGTCCGCGTGACGTTGCGGACGCTGACGCTGCTGTTTTTGGACGTCATTGACCCGTTCTCCGTGGACCAGCAAGGCAACGACAAGGGGCGGCAGTACCGCACCGCGATGTTCTATCTCGACGAAGTGCAGAAAGCCGTGTATGACAAGGCGCTGCGACAGCTCGCCACGCGCGAGGGACGCGAATCCGCGGTGATCGTCGAGCCATTGCGCAACTTCTACCCCGCCGAGGCCTACCATCAGGATTATCTTGACAAGAACCCTGGCGGCTATTGCCATATCCCGGTAGCCAAACTTCTGAACGTCGGCAAACGGCAACGCTATATCGAACGCGTCTGGGACCTCGACCCGGAGCAGTACGCGGTGACGCAGGAAGCCGCCACCGAACGGCCGTTCGCCAACAAGTATGACCAGAATTTCGAGCCGGGCATCTACGTGGACGTCGTCAGCGGCGAGCCGCTGTTCCTTTCCACCGACAAGTTCGACGCGAGGTGCGGCTGGCCGGCCGTTCTCCAAGCCGATCGACAACTCGGCTTTGACCGAGCACCGCGACACCAAGCTGCCGGGACGGCCACGCATCGAGATCCGCACCGCCGACTCACAGATCCATCTGGGCCATGTCTTCGACGACGGGCCGCGGGATCGCGGGGGCTTGCGCTACTGCATGAACTCCGCCTCGCTGCGCTTCGTGCCGCGCGACCAGATGGAGGCGCAGGGGTACGGCAAGTACCTGAAGCTGCTTGACAGCGCGCAGTGAATCGGGACTGAATCAGCCAGCCAAGTGCTTGGCCAGGTAATGGCCGGTGATACTGGCGGAATTGTCGGCAATTTCGTCTGGGGTTCCAGTGGCGACAATGGTGCCGCCTTCCTCGCCACCGCCGGGGCCCATGTCGATGACGTAATCGGCGTTGGCGATCATGTCGAGGTCATGCTCGATGAAGACCACCGTGGCACCGCCTTTGATCAGACGTTGCAGCACATCGATCAGCGTGCGGACGTCCAGCGGGTGCAGGCCGGTCGTCGGCTCGTCGAGGACGAACAGCGACGTGCCCTGACGCTTGCCAAGCTCGTTGGAAAGCTTGAGGCGCTGCGCCTCACCGCCGGAGAGGTTCGGGGTGTCCTCCCCCAGCGTGAGGTAGCCAAGACCCAAGTCGTGAAGCGTTTCGAGCGCCTTGTGGATGCGTCTGAGCAGGGCGGAGGTGATCATATCGCCGGAAACCGCGGTCTCGGGTGACAATCCATCGAGTTTCGCGAAATCAGCTGATGTATTATGTTTTTGATTCACCGAACCGTTATTCACCGAACCGGAAGCCGAACCAAAATCATCATCAAGCGCGAAGACATCAAGGGCATCATCCACTTCCAGATCCAGTACTTCGGGAAGCGTCAGGCCGTTCGGATGCGTCGGTGTCGCCAGCCGTATATCGTTGACCTCGTTACGATACCGACGTCCCTCGCAGGTCGGGCAGGTGATGGTGACATCGGGCAGGAACTGGATGTCGAGGCTGATCTGGCCGGTGCCGTCGCATTGCGGGCAACGCAGGGATCCAGTGTTGTAGGAGAACACGGAAACCTTGAGCTTGCGCTTCTTGGCCGCAGCGGTTGAGGCGAACGCCTTGCGCAGCATGTCCATGATGCCGGTGTAGGTGGCGACCGTCGAGCGCACATTGATGCCGATGGGCGTGGAATCGACCAGGCGAACACGGGTGATGCCAGCGGCATTGAGCGAACGGACATGGGATGGCAACGGGACATGGTCCTCCTGCGCCTGTAATGCGGGAATCAGCGATTCAAGGACCATCGTGGTCTTGCCGGAACCGGAGACGCCGGTGACGGCTGTCATCCGTCCGCGCGGAATGGCCACTTGCAACGGATGAACGGTATGAATGGCGTCGGTTTTCATACCAATCCACGCAGTTTCGGAAACCGGCGGCAACGCAAGGCGCTTGCGGACGAGAACGGGTTGGGAGCCGTCGAGGAAACCGGCGATGCGTGACTTCGGATTGCGCAGTATCTCGGCAGGCGAACCCTCTGCAAGGATACGTCCGCCACGGCTGCCGGCACCCGGACCCATTTCGATGAAGTAGTCGGCGGCGTTGAGCACATGGACGTCATGGTCGACGAACACCACGGAATTGCCGGAAGCCAGCAAGTCCCGCATCACGCCGATGAGACCCTCGATATTGGCCGGATGCAGGCCGGTGGAAGGCTCGTCAAGCACGTAGAGCACGCCCGTGGTCTCGTTGCGCACGGCACGCGAAAGCTGAGCGCGCTGCCGTTCGCCGGTGGAAAGCGTCGAGCTGGCGCGGTCGAGCGTCAGATAGCCCAAACCCAGCTGGATGAGCCTGCGGCCCATGTCCTGCAAGGTGCCGACCAGGCTTTCCGCCATCTGCCGCATATCCCGCGGCAACGAATCCGGCACGGTCTTCGCCCAGGAAAGCACCTTGCGCAACGGCCAGGCCGTGACCTCGGCCAGATTGTATTTGCCGATTTTCGGCGCACGCGCCGCCTCGTTGAGACGAGACCCACCGCAATCCGGACAGGTACGCTTGACCAAGAACTTCGAGACCTTCGCCAACCGTTTCTCGTCGTTGGCGCGGTCAAGCTCCTTGGTCACCGTCAGCCTCGCGTTGCGGAACGTGAAACCGAGATGATGGACGCCTTTGACGGAGGTGAGCGTGATGGGTTTCTTTTCCTCCGGCCCGTTGAAGACGATGTCGCGTTCCTTGTCAGTGAGTTCCTTGAACGGGACATCGGTGCGCACGCCAAACTCGCGGACGATATCCGGCTGGACGTTGAAGCCGAAGGTGCGCCATGGCACGACGGCACCCTCGTCGATGGTGAGGTTCTCATCGGGGACCAAGGCGGCGTCATTGACCTCATGGATGGTTCCGGTTCCCTGGCAGGTCGGGCAGGCGCCGGTGGAATTGAACGCCATCTGCTCGGCGCTGGGAGGCTCGACAAGCGCCCCGCAAACCGCACAATGGATGGGAATCTCGGCGGCGACATCAAGCGTCGGCTTCTGGTAATGCCCGTTCGGGCAACGATGCGAGGCCAAGCGCGAGAACATCAGCCTCAGAACATTCAGCGTCTCGGTGGAAGTGCCAAAGGTCGAACGCATGCCGCCGACACCAGGCCGTTGGCGCAAGGCCAAAGCCGGCGGAATGAACCGCACCGAATCGACCTGCGGCTTCTCGGCCTGCGTCATGCGACGACGGGTATAGGTGGAAAGCGCGTCAAGATAACGGCGCGAGCCTTCCGCATACAGCACGCCAAGCGCCAGCGACGATTTGCCGGAACCGGAGACCCCGGCGATGCCGACGAGCTCGTTCAACGGGATGGAAACGTCGATATCCTGCAGATTATGGACGCGTGCGCCACGCACCTCGATGGCCTGCGGAACCGCAGAACCCTTGGCTTTACCTGCGTCAGGGTTATTTGTATTACATTTATCGTTCATCGCGTTCCTCGCAAGCATCTCATTGCCACCATCATTCCCATGCCAACTTTATTCACTGCTCCCTCCCTGTTTCGCAATCAGCCACAATACGAAGCCTATAGAACAGAAAAAGGTGCCGTGAAAATCCACGACACCTTAAATGGCATTCAGATTGTGAGCTTAATGGACAACGGCTTCAAAACCGCGCCTCACATGCTTCACCGTCCACGACGGAATGGGGTCGAATTGCGCTTGCCACGCGAACGGTGGAAGCCGTCGGCCTTGCGCGAACGCTGGTTGCGGCCGCCGGAACGCCTGTCATCATAACGGCCTTTGCCTTTGCCGCCACGATTACCACGGTCGTCGTAATCGGAATGATGCCGTTTGCCGCTGCCCTTGCGATAATCATCGTCATAGAATTCACGCGAGCGACGGTCGTCACGACGCCCACGCGAGGTACGGCCGTCAATCGGCCCCTGGCCATCATCGTAACGCGGGTTGCGGTTCTTGTGTCCGTCACGCCGTCCACCGCGCGGGCGCGAATCATTGAAACTGTCATCACGGCCACCACGGCCACTGCGAGAACGCGAATCATTGAAGTCGCCATTACGACCGCCACGTTTGTTAAAGCTCTCGTCGGAATCGTCATGGCCACGCTTGCCGAACGAACGGCCGGAATCGCCATGCCGATTGTTGCGGTCACGGCGTCCGCCACGATCCTTGCGGCCATAGCCGCCACGTCCACCACGGCCCTCGTTGCGCCCGCCGCGTCCGCTCCGACCGGCCCTGCGGTTGACCACAGGCACCGTCAACGTCCAGCCTTCGACCAGCGGGGCGTGCTCCCCCACCAGTTCCTCAAGTTCGGGAGCACCAGGGACGACCTGCTGGCTCTTGGCCTTGATGCCTGCGCGATGCAGCATCTGACGCGCGTCGCGACGCTGCTGCGGCAGCACGAGCGTCACCACGTCGCCGGATTCACCGGCGCGCGCGGTGCGGCCGGAACGGTGCAGGAACGACTTGGGGTCCTCCGGCGGTTCGGTCTGCACGACCATCGCCACATCGCTGACGTCGATGCCGCGCGCGGCCACATCGGTGGCCACCAACACGTTGACATCGCCGGAAGTGAAGGCCTCGAGGTGCCGGTCGCGCTGGTTCTGCGAAAGGTTGCCCTGCAGATCGACGGCGGGAATGCCCTCCTTGACCAGCTTGTCGGCCATTTTCTTGGCCTGGTACTTGGTGCGGGTGAAGAGGATGCGCTTGCCCTTGCCGCTTGCGAGCTCGCGGATGACCTCGTATTTGTTGCCTTGCGAGACCTCGAAGACGTGATGGGTCATGGTGTCGACCTGCGCGTCGGCGGGCGCGATCTCGTGGATCTTCGGGTCGTGCAGGAACTGGTTGACGACCTTGTCGACGCCGTGGTCGAGCGTCGCGGAAAAGAGCATGCGCTGGCCGGTCGGATCGACCTGCTCAAGCAGGCGCTGTACGGAGGGCAGGAAGCCCATATCGGCCATTTCATCGGCTTCGTCGAGCACCGCGATCTCGACGTTCTCGATGGAAAGCGCGCCTTGACGCAGCAGGTCCTCGAGACGGCCCGGGCAGGCGACGATGATTTCGGCACCGGCCTTGAGTTCGGAGATCTGGCGGCTGTACTTCACCCCGCCGTAAATGGTGGCGGTCTGCATGTCGTAGGCGGCGGCGAGCGGGGCCACGACGTCGTTGATCTGGTTGACCAGTTCGCGAGTGGGGGCCAGGATCATCCCGTGGGGATGAGGCAGCATCGCGCGCTTCTGCGCCTTGCGGTCGCCGCGCTCCATGCGTTCGAAGTCGCGCATCGCGCCCTCGCCTTCGCCCTGCTCGCCAAGACGGGCGACCAGCGGGATGGCGAATGCCAAGGTCTTGCCGCTGCCGGTCTCGCCACGGCCGAGGACGTCGCGTCCGGCCAGCGAATCGTCAAGGGTGTCGGCCTGGATCGGGAAGGCTACGGTTTTGCCATCGCGGGCCAAGACGCTTACCAGCGGACCGGGCACGCCGAGTTCGGCGAAGGTGCGCTCGGGCTGGTCGCCGCTCTTGGCGTACGCCGCCGCGCTTTCGGCCGCTTCTTCGGCCTGTTTCGATTTGGATTTGTTTGAGTTATAAGAATCAGGATTATTCATTTCCGAGCCTGCATATTCTCCGCCCTTGAAATTGGCAGAGTTGTCTGAATTATTTTTATGAGTACGACGCTTCGGCACAATAGCCTTTCAAAAGATTGAAGCCGACTTGTCTCTCATATATGGACCCGGCTTCGTAATGGACAATTCACTATATCAGACCCGCCCCACAACGATTGCGGGCAGATCAATGAAAAAGCCCACAGAGGCACAACAAACCGCGAAATGACTTCCCAGCTGCAGCAAATGAACACCGTTCAACGTGACGTCAACCCACCGTAGGTTCAGTTCGATTCCACGATGGCCTCGCTGGGCGGGGTCTGCTTCTTGTGGCGCGGGCTGGGCTGCTTGGCCGGCGGCACATCGGTGTAAGGATGCCCCATGCTGGCCGTCGAGGTATAGAAGCTCTTGGCGGTGCCGTTCGGGTTGACATTGGGAACCGGCGCAGTGGAGGTGTTCTGGGCACCATCGGCATGTCCGGTCTCGCCACGACGATAACGGTCCATCATCTGCTTCTGCAGCTGGGCGGCGCTCGGCGGCGTCCATGAAAGCGCGTTGGCGCCGGCTTCGATAGTCTCACGGATGGATTGCGCGGAACCGCCGGAACTGGCGACCACCGGAATCTCCGGGTAACGGTCCTTGATGCGGGCGACCACTTCGGCGGTGTTCTTGCCGGCCGCGACATTGATGATCTTCGCGCCCGCCTCGATCTTGCGCTGCACCATATCGTCCCACTGCACGACAGTGGCCATCACGGGAACGTGCACGGTCATGGCGACCTCGCGCACGATCTCGACTTCGCTGGGCGCGTTCAAGACAACGCCGGCGACGCCCTGCATTTCGGCGAAAACGGCTAGTTCGAGCACGCGAGTTCCAGTGGTGGTGCCTCCCCCGACACCGACGAAAACCGGGGCCTGCGCCACGGAAAGCACGGCCTGGTTGATGACCGGCTGGCCGGTGAACGGGTAGACGGCGAGAATCGCGTCGGCGTTGGTATTATGTATTACAGCAGCGTCGGTGGTGTAGGCGAAGGAACGCAGGCGCCTGCCCTGCAGCAACAGTCCCGAGGATTGCTCGATCTCCGCCGGCACCCGGGCGTCAGCCGAGCTCAGCGGGTTCTCGATAGGCAAAGCCTCTGGCAGGTTCACCTGGAAATTGGTCATTTCCTGTTCCATCGTGCCGCTCCCTTCACGGGTTTCCAGTACTTCTCAATCCGCCAGTCGTGGCCGTCATGTCTAAGACAGCATAATCGTATGACGTCACAACACACAGGTTGAAACGAGCACATCAACAGACCCAACATATCATCGCAGCCATTTGTTCCCAAGTGAACGCCGTTTCTTGGCAGGATGCGCGAAAACCGCATTAAACGCACAGCAAAGAAACGTTGATACGTCTACTCGATATGCCAAAATTGGCTTGAATCTGCGGGTGGAGCAAACCGCGCGGAACGTTTGAAACGTGAATGAGACATAGCACACACCAGAACGAAGGAATGAATACTTGGCTGAGTTTATTTTCCAAATGATCAATGCTCGCAAGGCCTACGGCGACCGTGTGATCCTTGACGACGTGACCCTGAGCTTTTTGCCGGGCGCGAAAATCGGCGTCGTCGGCCCCAACGGCATGGGCAAGTCCACCCTCTTGAAGATCATGGCCGGGCAGGAAACCGTCTCCAACGGCGAAGCGAAGCTGACACCGGGCTATTCCGTGGGCATCCTGCAGCAGGAACCGCCGCTGGACGAGGACAAGACCGTCGGTGAGAACATCAAGGCCGCTTTCGGTGACATCACCAAGAAGGTCGACCGGTTCAACCAGATCGGCGAGGAGATGGCCGACCCCAACGCCGACTATGACGCGCTGATGGCCGAAATGGGCAAGCTGCAGGAAGAGATCGATGCGGCCGACGGTTGGGACATCGACTCCCAGCTCGAGCAGGCGATGGACGCCCTGCAGTGCCCCGATCCCGACACTCCCGTGAAGGTCTGCTCGGGCGGTGAGCGCCGTCGCGTGGCGCTGTGCAAGCTGCTGCTGGAAGCCCCCGACCTCTTGCTGCTGGACGAGCCGACCAACCACCTCGACGCCGAATCCATCCTCTGGCTCGAACAGTTCCTGCACTCCTACAAAGGTGCCGTCATCGCCGTCACCCACGACCGCTACTTCATGGACAATGTGGCCGAATGGATCTGCGAGGTCGACCGCGGCCATCTCTACCCCTACAAGGGCAACTACTCCACGTATCTGGAGACCAAAGAGAAGCGCATGGAGATCCAGGGCGCCAAGGACGCCAAGCTCGCCAAGAGACTCAAGAACGAGATCGCGTGGGTCAAGAGCTCGCCCAAGGCCCGTCAGGCCAAGAACAAGGCCAGGCTCGAGCGCTACGACGAGATGGAGAACGAGGCGCGCAACGCCAAGAAGCTGGACTTCTCCGAAATCGTCATCCCGCCGGGGCCACGTCTGGGCTCGCAGGTGCTGGAGGCCGAGCATATCCGCAAGGCGTTCGGCGACCGCGTGCTGATCGACGATCTCTCCTTCACCTTGCCGCGTAACGGCATCGTGGGCATCATCGGTCCCAACGGCGTCGGCAAGTCCACCCTCTTCAAGACCATCGTCGGCAAGGAGCCGCTGACCAGCGGCAAGCTCGACATCGGCGAAACCGTCAAGATTTCGTACGTCGACCAGAACCGCGAGGGCCTCGACCCGAACAAGAACCTCTGGGAGGCGGTTTCCGACGGCAACGACTTCATCGAGGTCGCCGGCGTCGAAGTGCCGACCCGCGCCTACGTCGCCAGCTTCGGCTTCAAGGGCAGCGACCAGCAGAAGCTCACCGGCATGCTTTCCGGCGGCGAGCGCAACCGTTTGAACCTCGCGTTGACGCTGAAGCAGGGCGGCAACCTGCTCCTGCTCGACGAGCCCACCAACGACCTCGACGTCGAAACGTTGGAATCGCTGGAGAACGCGCTGATCGAGTTCCCCGGTTGCGCCGTGGTCATCTCCCACGACCGCTGGTTCCTCGACCGCATCGCCACGCATATCCTCGCATGGGAGGGCGATGACGACAACCCGGCCAAGTGGCACTGGTTCGAAGGCAACTTCCAGGCCTATCAGGAAGACAAGGTCAAGCGCCTAGGCGAAGAGGCCTCCCGCCCCCATCGCATCCACCGAAAGCTCACGCGCTAATCCTCCGAACAACTCATTGTTCCTTACTGACTGACGTGGGGAGGTGGGGATATACAATGCTCGGGACGCTCCTTGGCCGCTCGGCCATGTCTTACGCCCGATCATCGCATATCCCCACCTCCCCACTCAACTTTTAACCGTTAAAGATTTCTAACAGTTCGCTTTGCTGAGTAGAGGGACTGGGATATGTGATGCTCGACCGTAAAGACTTGGCCTGAGCGGCCCGGAGCGTGTCGAGCATTATATATCCCAGTCCCTCTACGTCATGAGTAAGTTTTATATATGCAAATCTGATGGGCCAGCGCGAAATAATAAATAAATAGACAGGTTCAGATGATGGCGAAATTCGGACGGAAAGTTGGGCGGCGCGGATAGACTCGCATAAGCGTTATTTGACAGAATCGAGGAGTGACATGGCGAAAGTCAAGGCGGGCGACGCAGCACAGCAGGCGGTTGAGGCGCTCAAGCTCAAGGCAGGAGAAGAGCAGGGCGGACGCACCGTCTTCCATGACGCCACGAACCTCTACTACCCCACCGAACACATCTACGGCGGCCAGATGACCGCGCAGGCCATCATCGCCGCGTCCGACACCGCCGACGACGACAAGGTCGCCAACTCCATCCACGCCACATTCATCAAGGTCGGCAAGCTCGACGAGGAGACCCGCTACGAGGTCGAATCGCTGAGAGACGGCCGCTCCTTCTCGACCCGCCGCGTCGACGCCAAGCAAGGCAAACAGCTGCTCTTCACCGCCACGGTGAGCCTGCAGAAGGCTGGCCAATCAGGCGTGGAGTTCAACGATGACATGCCCAAAAACCTGCCCGCCCCGGAAACGCTTACCAGTGCCAAGGATCTGATGGAGCCTTACGCCGACCAGTCCGGCTTCGCCAAGTACTACGCCTCGCAGTCACCGTTCGACATCCGCCACATCGGCTCGACCGTGATGTTGGAACCGGACAAGGAAAGCGCCGACAAGGATTCCGGCAGGCAGATGGTCTGGATGCGCATGGCCAGCCCGGTCACGGCCTCGCAGAACATCTATCGCGCGTTGCTGGCGCTGGAATGCGATCAGGTGATGATGGAGCCGGATCTGCGCCGCGCGGGCTTGAGCATTTCGACACCGGGCATCTTCTACGCCTCGATCGACCACTCGATGTGGTGGTATGACAACATCGACATGAATCAATGGCACCTCTACGTGCAGGATGCTCCGGTGGCCGGCCATGGCCGCGCCCTGGGCATCGCCAAGGTCTATTCGGCAGACGGCAGGCTTCTGGCCGCGATGACGCAAGAAGCCACCATTCGAGTGCCAGAGAAGAAGGACGACAAGAAAAACTGAATTTCATCAGTTATCGAAATAATTTGGCGGATGGAATGGCACTCAAACCAATCCATCCGCCGAAATCGTATATATCCAAACTCATACCAGTCTAGGAATCGCTTCTTTTGCCCATGGAACCTGCGGCGAGCTTGCGCCGGCGTTCACGGCGCTTCGCGGCCTTGATCTTCGGATTCTCCGCACCCTCATCTGGCGGAAGCTGGCAGAACCATTCTCCGATGATGCCCACAACCATGTCGGCGATGCAGATAACGGTGGCGATAGCGCATTGGATGATCACGTTGTGATAATACGAGGCACCCCAATGGGTCAGGCAGAGCAGCAATTGCGCCAGATACCAGCCGGCGAGTCCCGCACCTGCGATGCCCAGCGCCTTGCAGAGCACCAGCGTATAGACGGCTTTGGTGGGGTCGATCCAGCTTTTGCGCTTGGCCGGGTCGGTGATGGCGTATTGGTGCACCTGCAAGGCCAAAGCCAGGACGACGACACCGAGCAACACCAGCACGAACGAGACGAACCACGGGGCCCCAATGAGCGAAAGACCGGTCATCTCGTCGGATTTGAACAATATCGCGCCGAACACCAGGCCTATCAAGACCGCGATCACGTAATACCACCAAGGGGTCCGTCGTGCACTCATTGCGTCTCCCCCAGTATCCAGCGGTCATCGACCTTGCCCACGCGGGCGGCATCGGGCGCCATCGCCAGCAGGAAGGAGACCGGATCACCGTCGAGCCTTGCGTCAGGGTCCATATCAAGCCAAGGCGCAAGGATCTCGGCCTGCTTCTTGGCTTCCACCAGCGGCAGTTCGATGGCGTACGCGACATCCGCAGCGGCATCTTGAGCGGCTGCTTCCGCGCTCATTCTCTCGCCTTCGACATCGATCAGCCGCAATGTGACGGCGCCTTCATGCGAGGCCGAAAGGGAATCAAGTAACGCCGCGATGGCCTGCGGCTTCAGCTTGGTGGTCATCTGGATGACGGCGGCGCTGGCATCGGAGCTGTCATCAACGCCCATGACGTGATACAGCGGCGAGATGCCCTCGACCTGGTTGCCTGGCACCGCGTCCAGCGAGACGATGGCGGAACGGAAGCGTTTGGCGGCGTCACCAGTTTTGCTGCGCATGGCGATGACGGCGCGTCGGGGCACGTCATAGACGTCGTCGGCGGTGTCCTGCTCTTGGGCCCGCTTCTTATCGGCTTCGTCCTTGCGCCGCTGTTCGGCGATCGTCGCGCCAGCCAGCGAAGCCTTGGTGGGAGCGGCGCTTCCGCCTACGCTGGTTGATGTGATTTCGCCTTCGCCAACATTATTGCCAATTGTCACCGGAACGCCGGTGAATCTGAGCCGGCTAATGGCTTGCGTATCGCCTTCGTTTTCGTCTCCATCATCAAAAGACGATGAAACCGCGGCATCCGCTTCATCATCAAGATGAACCGTGATCTCGGCGCGTGCCTTGCCGCTTTGAACGGCCTGGAGCACCCGTTGCCATGCCTCGGCACCGGCAGCAACATCCTCGCTCAGTGTCTCATCGAACGAGAGCGAAAACCGCGCCTGAACGCCGAGGGGCGTGCCATCAGCTGTCACGCCCCTCAACTCCCGCGAATCATCAATTGGCGAATCCGTCATGTCGTTCACTTGGACTCTTCGGGCTTCATGCCGACCGAACGCTTGAGCGATTCGGGAATCGGCACCGGCGGGATGTCGGAATCCGGGCGAGCCGAATCGGAAAGCCAGAGCTTGCGTTCCGGAGCCATCTTCAAGTTGGCGAAGATGACCTTCAGCTCCTTCTCGTTCAAAGTCTCCTTGACGAGCAGCTGGCGCACCAACTCATCGAGCACGTCGCGGTTATCGGTGATGATTTGCCAGGCCTCGGTATGCGCGGTCTCAAGCATATTGTGCACTTCTTCATCGATGACGTCCTGCGTACGCTCGGAGTAATCATGGATGAAGTTGTTGGCGGAATCCTCGCCGTGCTCGGAATCGCCCCATTTGACGGCACCGAGCTTGGAGGAAAGACCGAATTCGATGACCATCTTACGGGCGATCTGCGTCGCCTTCTCGATGTCGTTGGAGGCACCGGTGGTCGGATCGTGGAAGACGATCTCCTCGGCGGTGCGCCCGCCCATGGCGTAGGCCATCTGATCCAAAAGCTCGTTGCGGGACTGGGAGTAACGGTCCTGCGTGGGCATGACGGCGGTATAGCCCAAGGCACGGCCTCGCGGCAGAATCGTCACCTTGGTCACCGGATCGGTGTTGTGCAGGGCGGCGGCGACCAGCGCATGGCCACCCTCGTGATAGGCGGTGTTGCGCATCTCGTCGAGGGCCATGCCGCGCGACTGGCGCTTCGGGCCGGACTGGACGCGGTCGATGGCCTCGTCGATGGCGCGGTTGTCGATCAGCTGGGCTCCCACACGGGCGCACAGCAATGCGGCCTCGTTCAGGACGTTGGCCAAGTCCGCACCGGTGAAGCCGGGGGTACGCACAGCCACAGTGTGCAGGTCGACGTCGGGAACGAACGGCTTGCCCTTGGCGTGCACCTTGAGGATCTCCTCGCGGCCCTCGAGATCCGGGGCCTCAACGGCCACCTGACGGTCGAAACGACCTGGTCGCAGCAGCGCTTCGTCGAGCACGTCAGGACGGTTGGTGGCGGCGATGATGATGAGGTTGGTATCGTTGTCGAAACCATCCATCTCCACGAGCAACTGGTTCAAGGTCTGCTCGCGTTCGTCGTGCCCGCCGCTCATGCCGGAGCCACGCTTGCGGCCGACGGCGTCGATCTCGTCGATGAAGATGATGGCCGGAGCGTTCTTCTTGGCCTCGTCGAAGAGGTCACGCACACGGGAGGCACCGAGACCGACGAACATCTCGACGAAGTCGGAACCAGCCATGGAGTAGAACGGCACGCCAGCCTCACCGGCGACGGCTCGCGCGAGCAGCGTCTTACCGGTTCCAGGAGGGCCATAGAGCAGTACGCCGCGCGGGATGCGGGCGCCGAGAGCCTTGTACTTCGAAGGATCCTTCAGGAAGTCCTTGATCTCCTCTACTTCGGCCACGGCGGCTTCCTCGCCGGCCACATCGGAGAACTTGGTGGTCGGGGTCTGCCCGTCGAGCAACTTGCCGTTGTCCTTCTTGCCGCCCATGCCGAGCATGCCGTTCATGCCGCCACTCATACGGCTGAACAGCCACCAGCAGAGCACCAGAAGGATGATGAACGGCAACAGCGTCGATATCAGATAACCCCATATCGAATCGGACTGCATGTCCGAGGTCCAGCCGTTCTTGGGATCGGCCTTCTGCACGGCCTTGAGCACCTCGGGCCCCTCGGCGAGCGTGTAGTAGAACTGCACGTCACGGCCGTAATTGTGGTTGGCCTTCGTGTTCGGGTCGGTTTTGGTGAAGTCGCTGTCGAGCTTCAGCTTGACCATCTGCTTGTTGTCGACGATCTGGATGCGGTTGGCCTCACCCTGCTGGATGAGCTCCATGCCGTTCTTCGTGTCGATGGTCTGCGTGCCGGTGGAGCTGAAAAGCTGGAAGCCGGCGAGCACAAGCAAAACAAGCACCACGATCCAGAGTATCGGGGACTGCCAGAACGGCCGTTTCTCGTTGGGGTTGCGCTCTCCTCGGTTGTTGTTGCGGCGGTTGTTGTTGCCGTTGTTGGGATTGTTGCCGTTATTTGGGTTGTTGCCCCGGTTGAAGGGGTTGAAAGGATTGTTGTTATTGGGCCCGTTCGGATTGCCCATCGGCCCCATGGGGTTCTGGGGATTCTGAGGATAGCTCATGCCGCTTCTCCTTCATATACTGACGGCTTCAAAACTGCGATGGAATCAAGATTGCGGAAATGTTCCTTATAGTCAAGCCCGAACCCTACCACGAATTCGTCCGGCACTTCGTAACCCTTATATTTCAGTGGCACCTCGACCTCACGACGTGATGGTTTCTCCAATAGCGCAAACACCTCGACGCTCGCGGCGCCGCGCTTTTTCAATTCGTGGGTGAGCCAATCCAACGTGCGCCCGGAATCGATGATGTCCTCGACGATCAGGACGTTACGTCCCTTGACATCACAGGAAAGGTCTTGGCGCACCGTGATCGTCCCGCTGCTTTCCAAGCCTTCGCCGTAACTGGACAGGCTCATGAAATCCATTTGCACGTCGATGCTCAAGGCCTGCGAGAACGCCACCAGGGTGTTCATGGCCCCTTTGAGCACGGCGACCAGCAAGAGGTCCTTGCCTTGATAATCCTTGCTTACCTGCGCCGCCACTTCTTTTATCTTGTGTTCGATTTGCGTCTTCGACACCAACTCTTGGTCAATTTCGTCCTGTACATCCGCGATTTCCATGTCACCCATTTTTACACACGCGAATGACGTGTTTCTGCCTATTTGCTGAATATCCGCTGGGAAGCGAAACAGGCCCCTGGCCATGCCAGTGCGTCACCAGAGCCTCGATGGAGCGCACGTGGCTGGAAGTGAACGCCATCCCCAGCTCGGCGAGCACCCGGGCGATGACACGGCGGCGGATCGCCGGATGGGCTTCGGCAAGCGGTTTGACACGCATATCGACCACCGTGTCTTCGCCGTTCCGGCAAACGGCTTTCCCATAGAGGCCGTCCGCCGAAACCTCGAGGAAATCCCTGTCGGCGCGGGCGACCTCCGTGCTCTGCGCGAGATGTGCCGGGAAATCGCCGTTGAAGAACGAGGACAGATAAGGCATCAGCGTATGGCGTACACGGGAACGGAGCGGGTAGCTTTCCGGCAATGGCTGGTCGGCGGGCATTGTGTCGCCATTGGTGGGGTCATCCCACCATGTGATGCCCAGCTCCCCGCAGATGGCGGTGGTCTGCTTGCGGGTGAGTTCGAGGAACGGACGGAGGAAACGGACGCCGTCACGCTCGAAGACCGGAGGCATGCCGGCAAGCGCATCAATGCCGGCGGAACGCATCAGGTCCATGGCCACCGTCTCCGCCTGGTCGTCACGGGTGTGCGCGAGCAGCACCACGGCGGCAGCGTCGTCGCGGGCGGTTTCGACGATCGCGGCGTATCGCGCCTGCCGTGCCACGTCCTCGGTGCTTCTGCCACCATGAAGGTCTTGGACATCGATGGCGCGTACGGTGACGGGATCGAGCCCGAGATCCTCGCAACGTCGGGCCGCGTCCCGCGCGACCTGCCTGGAACCAGCTTGGAGTTGGTGGTCGACGATGACCGCCCCGCAATGGATCCCAAGCGTCGCGCAGACGATATGGCTTACGGCGGCGAGCGCCATCGAATCACGGCCTCCGGAACAGGCCACCAGAACCGTGGGCGCGTCGGTATCAGGGGTGTGCTTCCCGTGCTGGGCGAACCGTGGATCCTGCCGTTCAAGGCCGACGGACGCGAACGCGCGGCGGACCTCGCCGATCGCCTTCCTCATACTCGCCGAATACGCCATTGTTTTCAGAGCCCCACGAGCGCCGACATGAAGACGTCGATCGCCTTCCTGGCGGCGAAATAGTCCTGCGGCCTATTCACCACCACCGCGAAAGTGAGCACGCCGCCGTTCTTACGTGAGACATTGCCCGCCATCGACGTGACGGCATCAAGCGAACCCGTTTTGACGCGCAGAAGCCCATTCGCGCCCGGATCCTCAAGACGTCTCTTGGCCGTGCCGACGAAACCGGGGACGGACAGCCCCTCGCCCGCCGCCGCGCCGGGGCCGGCCTTGAGGTTATGGGTCTGCACCCCGATCAACGTCTTGACCTCAAGCGCCGACCCCTCGGAGAGCCCGGAGCAATCGGCCATGTTGAGGTTCGCCGTTTCGACGCCCATTTTGCCAAGCTGGTCCTTGACGGCTTTGGTGGCCCCTTCGGGGCTGTTGGCGGCTCCGGTCTTCAAAGCGGTGAGCCTGCCGAATTCCTCGATCAGCGTGTTGTCGGAATGGCGCAGGGTGAAGGCCATCACCTCCGCAAGCGTCGCCGAGCCCACCGTCGCGACGCGGGTAGCCTTGCCCGTGGCCTGGCCGGCAGCGGCCTCGCCATCCACGGCGATGCCACGCTGCGAAAGCAGGGAGGAGAACACCGCGGCGGCATCGTGCGCCGGAGTCGTGGACATCTCGGGGTAGGCGGTGTATTCGTCGATGTCGTGCGGCTCGCCTTTCCACTGCCGTCCCCCGTCGACGGCCATAGAGGCGATGGAAGTGTAATTGCTGTTGCCCGGGTTATGGGAGGCGATGTTGGCGGGAGAGCGCACGGCTCCAAACAGCGTGTCATCGTATTGCAGGTGGATCCGGCTGATATCGCGTTTCCTCAATTTCGCGACGGTCTGGTCGGCGAGTGTGGCGAGGCCGGCCCTGCCATTGATGTGATGCGGGTCGCTCTGCCCGGCTCCGAGCAGCATGTCCCCGTCCGAATTCAGCGTCAAGGTCGCCTCGCCGGCCTTGCCGCCGCTGACGGGTTCCAGCATGGTGCTGGTATGGAAGGTCGAGCCCATGTCCAGCGTCGAGGAGACGGCCAAGGCGGTCAGCGTCTTCATGGTCGAAGCGGGTTCGCGGGGCGTGTCGGGGTTGCGCGAAGCCACGAACTGGCCATTGGCGTCCGCTATCGCCACCGAGAAATCGCCTCCGACCCCCGGCGTGGCGGCGAAGGCGTCAATCAGCGCGTTCGCGGCGTTCTTGTCGATCGGCTTGCCGAGGTCCGCAGGCCCGGCGATCGTTTTGGCGGACTGCACGGAACCGGAAAGCATGGTCGACGTCTTGCCGATGGGAACGATTGTCAACGGGCCCGGGACCCACCCGTAACGGTCGGCGACGAAATAGAACGCGCTGAGCAGCACGGTCAATACGGCGGCGACGGCGATGCGCCACGCGCGGTCGCGCGTGGTATGGTCAGCCTTCCGCGCGTGCATGCCGTGCCCGGAATGTTGTTGCGCCTCTGTGTCCACAACCGCTCCTGTACTGCGCACTGCCAACTAGCCCTTGTGCTCGATGGGCTTCCACTGAGCCTTGGAGAAGATGGCCTGGAAGGAGATGGGGATGTAGCTGGCCATGTAAATCGGGAAGCTCAGCACGTACGCCAGCAGCTCCTTGTTGGAGGCGCCGATCTGGCCGCGTTCCGCGAAGACGGTGAGCGCGGCGAGGAACATCATGCCCAAGAGGCCAAGCACGCCGCCGACTGCCCAACTGATCAGAGAATCGAGCTGGGTGGTCCACGAGACGAAGCCGAACGCTGCGAAAAGGATGCCCAATGCGATGCGCAGCAAGGCCAGGAGCATGAACGGGCAAATGAGCATGGTGAAATCGACGGCCGAGAAATCGCGTTCCTGCACGGCGCGGCGAATCAGCTGGGGCCCGTAATAGCGGAAGACCTGCAAGAAGCCCTTGCTCCAACGCAGCCGCTGCCGCCAGCTCTGGCCGAAGGAGACCGGCTGCTCGTCGTAGAGGATGGCCGTGCCGCAATAGCCGATGCGGTCGCCGTGCAGCACGGAGTCCATGGTGAACTCGAGGTCTTCGGTCAACAGGTGGAATTTCCAGCCGTTGTTGCGCTGCATGATCTCGCGCGAGAACATGAAGCCGGTGCCGCCGACGTGGCAGCTGGAGCCGAACAGCATGCGCGAGTTGTTCAAGAAACGGGATTCGCGGATGAACCAGAGCGCCGAGCCGGAGGAGACCCAGTTGTCGGAGAGGTTGGTGGAGTTGCGGTAGCTCGTGAGGATCTTAAAACCGGACTGGAAGGCCTTGTTCATCTCCTCGATGTAGTGCTTGTCGAGCCGGTTGTCGGCGTCGAAGACGAAGAAGGCGTCGTAATCGTTGGCGATCCCCTTGCTGATCATCGCGTCAAGGAGATACGTCAGGGCGTAGCCTTTGCCGACCTGCTCCATATTGTGACGTTCGACGACATTGCATCCCATGGCGCGCACCACGTCGGCGGTGTTATCGGTGCAGTTGTCGGCCACCAGCCAGATGTCGACCAGACGCGCCGGATACGTCTGCGCGCGAATCGATTTGATGAGGTTCGGCACGACGTTCTCCTCGTTGCGCGCCGAGATCAGCACCGCGTAGCGCTTGTCCATCGGGACGGCGGGAAAAGTGATGTGGTGGTGGAACAGCGAGGCGATGATGCAGACCGCCTGATAGCCAAGGCTGACGGCGCCCAACACGAACATCACGACATCGAGGATGCTCAGCAGTACCATCAGCGCCACCTTCTCCTTGGGTTGTCCGTCTTTGCGTCTTCCGGCTTGTCGTCCGTGGATTTTTCGTTCACCACTCTAGCCTGCACTCCGCCCTGGCCGTCATCCGAGGGTTTCGAGCCCTTTCCCTGCCGCAGCTCCTGGGTGTCCTGCTCATCATCCCGTTCGCTGCCCCTAAGGCCTTTTCGCCGTGGTTCCTCCTGCGAAAGCACACCCTTGGGAATGGCGATCGTCTCGGATTCATCGAGGTCATGGCCGGTGGATCCGGCGTTCGATTCGGCGGTGAGGCGATAGACCTGGTCGCGCAGGTTGCGCAGCTCGTCGTCGACGGGCACCCTCGCGCTCGATCCCTTTGCCGCACGGGGCATGCGCTGCGCCACCGGCTGGACGACATGCTCGTTGAACGCCTCGGCCCCGGCGACGACCTTGGATTTCTTCACCGGCTCGGGGTCGCTCATCAGCGGCGACTCGACCAGCTCGTAACGCTTGGTGTACACCTTGAAGATGGCCTGCAGGCTGGCGGTGATCGGCAGGGCGAGGAACGCGCCGAGCGCGCCGAAGACGGCGCCCAGGACCAATACCGACAGGAAGGCGATGGCCGGGTTCAAATCCATCGTGCGCTGAGAGACCTTGGGCGAGATGATGAGGTTCTCAATCTGCTGGTAGATGACGATGAAGACGACCACGGCGACCCCATAGATGAACCCGCGCGAGCTCCAGGCGAAGATGACCGGCAGGGCCCCGCCGATGTAGGTGCCGATCGTGGGCACGAACTGCGAGACGATGCCGCAGAAGAGGGCCAGCGGCAACCAGTTGGGCACTTTGATGACCATGAGGAATATCGAGGTGAAGAAGGCGTTGAACGCGGCGAGGATCGTGCGGGAGAAGAGGAAGCCGGAGATCTGGTCCTGCACCACCGTCCAGGCCAGGAGGAAACGGCGCTGGGTGACCGGGCCGAGCCATTGGCACAGGCTTCGGCGCATCTTGGGGCCGGCGGCCGAAACGTAATACGTTACCATGACGACGGTCAGAAGGTTCAGCAGGGCGCTGAACAGCCCCATGGTGGTGCTCAAGGCCTGGCCTGCGAAATCGGTGACCCAGGAGGTCTGCACGTTCTTGGCGATCTCGCTGCCGAGGTTCGATATCTCGGGAAGACGGAAATCAGTGTATTGGGCCACCAGATGGCGCGCCTGCTCGTACAGGTCGGGAATCCCCTTGAGCATGGACACCATTTGAGTCACGAACATGTTGCCGAACAATCCCAGCAACGCCAGCACGACGACGATGAGCCCTACAAGCGTCACCGCCGAAGCGACGCCGCGCTTCCAACCGTGCCTGACCAAACGGACGACGAGCGGCTCCATGGCCAGGGCGATGAAGATGGAGACGACCACGTCGAGGATGACGAACTCGACCTTGCTCCATGAGCGCCAGAGGAAAATGCAGACGAACACCATGATGGCGGTATAAAGCAACGCCCGCCCCCACCAATCCGGTGGCCTGCGGGAATCCCCCTTCTGGGGGAACACCGACGCAAAATCGATTTTCTGGCTCTCGCCACTGCCCACTTCCTGCCCACGTTCCTTCATAATTCACCATCCTACCCCGCCCCATGTGTAGGCAAGTGGGCATATCCTCATATATTATGGTTCGTGTTTCAATCGTTATCCCCGCGTACAACGAGCAGGATCGCATCGTCAGCTGCCTGGCGAACGCCGTCTGCCAAACCGTCGCGCCGTACGAGGTCATCGTGGTCGACAACCGATCCACCGACCAAACCGCCGAACTGGTCAACCATTTCATCGCCGAGAACCCGGATTCCGGGGTGAGGCTCATCCGCCAGGACCAGGAACAAGGGCTCATCCCCACACGCAATTTCGGCTTCGCGAACGCTCTCGGAGACGTGTTCGGCCGCATCGACGCGGACTGCATGCTCAAGCCGGATTGGGTCGAGGTGGTCACCGACATCTTCGATCACGACCCCCAGGCCATGGGCGCCACCGGCCCGGCCGTCTACTATGACATGCCTGCCAAGAGGCTGGGCCTCGAGGGCGACAACAAGGTGCGCCAGGTCACCTACCGGGCCGACGGCGGCAAGGTGCTGCTCTTCGGATCCAACATGGCGGTGCGGGCCAGCGCCTGGCAACGCATCAAAGACAAGGTCTGCCGCGACAAACCGGACGTCATGCACGAGGACATCGACATCTCCCTGCACCTGATCGACCAGGGGCTCAAAACCGTCTATTCCCCGAAGATGATCACCGGCGTGAGCGCCAGGCGCATGGACACCCCGTTCTCCTCGTTCCGCAAATATATGCAACGCTTCCAGAACACCTTTGACGCCCATCCCAACCATTCGCGTGCGCACGACACCGAACGCACGCTGTACGCGCTCTACCCCGCGCTGCGGGCCTTCTACCCCGTTTACCAGAAATACCTGGTCCACAGGGACATCAACCCCGCCGAGCGCATCTGGAGCAAGGAACAGCACGGGATCCGCCAAGAACAAACGGCAAAACAATAAGTGTGAGCGTTCACAAGCGAATAATGATTTTTGCCTAAAATTATTATATAGTGATTTGTGTCACAATAATAATCGCTCAACAGAAAGAGCTCATCATGACAAAAGTCGCAATGGTAACTGGAGCGGCCCAAGGAATCGGCGAAGCAATCGCCAAACGACTCGCCAATGACGGATTCGCCGTGGCCGTGGCCGATCTCAACGAAAACAAGGCCCAGGAAGTGGCCGACGACATCAAGAAGTCGGGTGGCAAGGCCATCGCCATCGGTCTTGACGTCTCCGACCAGAAGGCCTTCAGCGACGCCGTGGACACCGTGGCCGACAAGCTCGGTGGCTTCGACGTGATCGTCAACAACGCAGGCCTCGGCCCCACCACCCCGATCGAGTCCATCACCCCCGAGCTGTTCGACAAGGTCGTCCACGTCAACGTGGCCGGCACCATCTGGGGCATCCAGGCCGCAGTGCGCAAGTTCCGCGAGAACAAGACCAAGGGCAAGATCATCAACGCCACCAGCCAGGCCGGCGTGGTCGGCAACCCGAACCTGATGCTCTACTCCTCCACCAAGTTCGCCATCCGTGGCATCACACAGGTCGCCGCGCGCGACTTGGCCGCAGAGGGCATCACCGCCAACGCCTACGCACCGGGCATCGTCAAGACCCCGATGATGATGGACATCGCGCACAATGTCGGCAAGAACGCCGGCAAGAGCGATGAATGGGGCATGTCCACCTTCTCCAAGGACATCGCTCTCGGCCGCCTTTCCGAGCCTGAGGACGTCGCCGCGGCGGTCTCCTTCCTCGCCGGACCGGATTCCGATTACGTCACCGGCCAGACGCTGCTCGTCGACGGCGGCATGCAGTTCCAGTGAGTCGGGTTCCGTCCCACTGATCCATACGATATGACGATGCGGATGCCAGCTTATTGCCGTGCATCCGCATCGTTTTAGTTTCGGCGCCTCTTGACCGCGGGCATCCAGCAAACGTATTACATTCGTGAATAACCTCTTATATTGTCCTTTCCATAGACCGCGCACGCGAGTATGCCCCATTGATTCTTCGAAAGCGCGAAACGCCTTTGTCCGCACGAAATCGCCTGCCCTCCGGTATCGGAACCTCGCGTGTTAAAATGTATAACCTATTTGGCGATACAAGGAAGAAGGAACGCGCAAAGCAATGGGAACACAACTGGCGATGTGGGGCTGGCAGGCCCTTTATCTTTTTGAGGCGTTGGTTTTGTCGACCGCCATCGGCCTCGAGCGTCAGGCCAAGCACAAGGACGCCGGCACGCGCACCCACGCCTTGGTGGGCGTCGGCTCGGCGTTGTTCGTCATCATCAGCAAATACGGCTTCATGGACGTGCTCTCCGCCGACGTGCACCTCGACCCGGCGCGCGTGGCCGCTCAGATCGTCTCCGGCATCGGCTTCATCGGCGCCGGCGTCGTCTTCACCCAGCGTTCCCACGTGCGGGGGCTGACCACGGCGGCCTCCATCTGGATGACCGCGGCCATCGGCTCGGCTTGCGGCGCAGGGCTGTTCGTACCCGCCCTGGTGTGCACCATCCTTTATTTCCTTGCGGTCACGTTGCTGCCGTTCCTCACCAGGATCATCGCTCCGGGCTATGGCAACGATGACATGCTGCGCCTGAGATACCGCGACGGCCATGGCATCCTGCGCTCGATTCTTTCGGTGTGCGCCATCCACGGCGTTTCGGTGGAGGGATTCTCCACCCGCAAGTCCAAAGACAGCGACGACGAGGAGCCTGGCAGCCGCGGGCATGTCGTCTCCGCCGATTTGGAGGTGCGGGGCCGGGACAGCAAGGCGCTGATCGGCGACTTGAGCGACATCGACGGTGTGATTTCCGTCACAAGAATCAATAATAACGATTGACGTTTATCTCCCGCATTCGGGAAACGATGGCCTTAAGGGATAAAATCGGAGTATCCGATATCGGCTCTCATGCTATATTGGGTACGTTCGTTTGAATACCAAGTATTTTGCCGAGAGGTCTGGTGAGCATGCCACATCAACAGGAACTCCTGTTGCGCGACGATTTGAAGCGCGTGGTGGAAACGTTGCACCATGAAGAGGACAACGTCACCCCGTACCGCGACGATTACCGTCGTTTGCTCGACAACCATGGCAAGATGGTCCGCGCCTCGCTGGTGCTCCTGTTCTCCTACGCCATGCACCAAGGCAAGCCGCAAGCCGCCTCCCAACGCGTCATCACCGGCGCGGCCGCCATCGAGATGCTGCACCTGGCGACTTTGGTCCACGACGACGTGCTCGACAACGCCTCCGTGCGGCGCAACGAGCCCACGGTGCAGACCACGCGCGGCAACAAGGCCGCCATCTACCTGGGCGACCTCATCCTCTCGCGTTACATGGAGATCATGGCCACCATTGCCCCGGGCAAAGGTTTCATCGTCGAGCAGGCGCACACCGTCAACGAGATCGTCGCCGGCGACCTGTTGCAGGAACGCGCCAGGCACGACACCGGCATCACCAAGGACTACTACGAACGGGCCATCGCCGGAAAGACCGCGGCGCTGTTCCGCCTGGCGGCCCTCACCGGGATCAAGCTGACCGTCGACTCCCCTGCCGCCAAAACGCTTGAGCAGGCGGCGGCATTCGGCGAACATCTGGGCATCGCTTTCCAGATTCTTGATGACATCGAGGATTTCAACGTCGCGCACGACACCGGCAAACCGAAACTCGAGGACATCCGCGACGGCATCTACACCCTGCCGGTCATTCTGGCGATCAAGGCCGATCCGTCGTTCGTCGGCATCGTCAAGCTCGACGACCCGCTCAAGGTGCTCGACTATTTCAAGGCCAATCCCCAGTTCATCAAAGCGGCAAAGGACGAGGCTTTGAAGCATCTCAAAGCCGCCAAGGACGTCATCGCCGACACCAAGTACCCGTCGATCAACGCCGGCACCGTCAAAGCCTTGACCGGCGTCATCGACAAATACATCAAGACACTCTGAGTTCCAGACGTCGTCGGTATCGAACGGCTGCTTCGATGCCGCACCGGTTATCGCCATGATGAAATCATTGACGGGTGGATACGCAACTTGCCTATCCACCCGTCAGTTCAAATCACTCAAGTTCGGCTTGCGCCGGACTCTTACCGCGCCATTTCCAGCTCGCCTACGTCAAGGCGGTAGAGTTCACGGAACCGCTCATTGGTGCGGTAGAGCTCGGTGGGAGCACCCTGCATAGCGATCTTGCCGTTGTCAAGGAAGATGACCTTGTCGGATTGCTCGAGGCCTTGCAGATGGTGGGTGACCCAGAGCATCGTGCGGTCGCCTGCGGCGGAGAAGATCATCGACATCAGCTCGCGTTCGGTGATCGGGTCGAGGCCGATGGTCGGTTCGTCAAGCAAGATCACCGGGGTTTCCTTCAAAACGATGCGCGCGAGGGCGATGCGCTGGCGCTGGCCGCCAGAGAAACGTTGGCCAGCCTCATCGACTGAAGTGTCGATACCGTCGGGAAGCGCACGGACGGTTTCGTCAAGCTGCACGGCCTTGAGCGCCGCCCACACGTCCTCGTCGGTGGCGTCGGGAGCGCCCAGACGCACATTCTCGGCGATGGTGGAATTGAACAGGAACGCCTGCTGGTTGAGGTAACCGAAGACGCGGGCACGCTCGTCCTGCAATGCCGCGACGGGAATGCCATTGATGGTGATACTGCCTTGTTGCGGAACCAAATCGCCAAGCAGAAGCTGCAGAATCGTGGTCTTGCCTTCGCCGCTGGGGCCGAGCAACGCGACCTTCTCCCCCGCCTTGATATGCAGGGTGAAGTCATCGAGCAATGTTGGCTGGCCGGGGCCGTAGGCGAAGGTGACGTGGTCGAAGGCAATCTCCTCAACAGGCCCATTGAGCTTTTGCTGCTCGACAGGAACTTGCTGGCGCGCCTCGACGCGATCGGTAAGGTCGTTCAGGTGTTCGAGCGAATCGCTGTACAGCGGTATCTCGGCGGTGGCCTGGGCCACGTTGATGAAGCAATCGACCAGCGGGAAGACCGCAAGCACGATGGAGGCGGACCAGTCGGCGATGGATTTGGAGCCGGTCATGGTCAATCCCGCGCCGACCATCAGGCCGATGGCGATGACACCGAAAATGACCTGGATGGCGAAGTTACGCCAGCGTTCGAAGATCTTCTGTTGATCCTTGCTCTCCTGGATACGCCGGTATTCGTCGACGCCGATGGAGACAAAATCCTTGTCCTTGTGGGTGATCACCCAATCGCTCAGACCGAGATAGCTTTCGGTGACCTTGGTGTATTCCTGTGCCTGCTGTTGCTTTTCCAGCGCGAAATGGCCGGTCGAGAAACTCAGCGAAACCAGCGGGATGAGGATCAGCACCAGCGCCAGCATCACGAAGAGCAGCAAAGAGGAAACCCATGAGAAGACGCCCATGGCGATGGTAACGACGATCCAGAGGATATAGGCCACCACGGTCGGGAAAATGGTGCGCAGGTAGAAGTTCTCGAGGTGGTCGAGATCATCGGCCAGAAGACTCAGGACGCTGCCGGTACGCTCATGCTCGTTCAAGAACGCGGCATCCTTGGAAAGCGTGCGGTAAAGCTGCACACGCAGCTTGGAGATGACGTGCAGCACCCAGTCGTGGCTTTTGAGCTGTTCGACGTATTTGAACACGGGCCGGCCGATGCCGAAAGCGCGGGTCAGGACGATCGGCACGTAGACCATGAGGATGTTGTAGGGCATGCGCGCCGAACGGTTGATGAGGTAACCGGCGGTGAACATCAAGGCCGCGGCGCAGATGAAGGTCATCGATCCCAGGAAGAAAATGAAGGCAAGGGTACCCTTGTTTTCCTTCAAATACGGCCAGAACCAATGGTCGTTATTCCAGATTTTCAGGTAATCGCTCAGTTTCGACTTGTCTTTGGCCGAAGACGAAGACGATGACACAGCAGCCGTAGCGGTCTCGTCGCTGCCGCTATTGGCCTTGCCGTTCCGACCGTTCTCAGCTTTCAAGTTCTTCGCGACTTCCGTGTCCGGCGAGACTTCCATACCGTCCATAGCTTTCGTACCGGTTGTGGGCTTCGTGCTGGTTGAGACTTGTGTGCTGTCGTTTTCGTTCATGTCGGTTGGGTTCATGGTCGTCTTGGATGGGGTCGCGTTCGGATTGTCTTGCGATTCAGTTGAGATACTGGTCAATCTGGTTACCTCCCATCTCGCTGATCAGGCGGTCCAACGGACCACCCGCTCCGATCAGTTCCTTTGGTGTTCCGGATTCGACCACTTGGCCTTCGTCCAGCACCAGCACCTGGTCGACGTTCGCCAGCCAGTGCAGGCGGTGTGTGGCGAGGATGACCAGATGGTTCTCCATGATCGGCAGCAATGTCTTTTTGAGGTCGTATTCGGTTTCGATGTCAAGGTGCGCGGTGGGCTCGTCGAAGAGCAAGACCTCGCGGGACTTGTCGAGAAGGACACGGGCCAAGGCGATGCGTTGGGCCTGCCCGCCGCTGATGCCGCGGTTGCCCTCCCCTATCAAGGTGTCAAGCCCATCGGCAAGCTCCGCCAGCCACTCGTCCAAACCGGCTTCGTGGGCAGCGGCCTTGACATCTTCATCGTTGGCATCATTGACATAGAAACGGATGTTGTCGGCTATGGAACCGCTGAAAATGTATGGCGTCTGCGGAATGTAGCTGATATGACGCTGCCAGACTCGAACATTGAAATTATCGAGTCTGTGTCCGTCGAGTTCGATGGAACCGGCGTGTGGGATGTTGAATCCGGCCAGCAGATTGACAAGCGTCGACTTGCCGGCACCAGATTTGCCGATGACTGCGATCTTGCCATAACCTTTGAAACTCATCGAAACGTGATGCAAAGCATCAGGTTGTGTTTCGGCCTGTTCCACGATCGTGCCAGCACCGGCCTTCTTCGGCTCGACATCTTTTTCATCAGAACCAACTGAGGCATTCGAAGGAGCAGAAGCGGACTCAACGCTTGATTGCTGGTCTTGTGCAGCAACTTTCTCACCACGACCACGGCGCCTCTTGGACTTGGAGTCGCCGGAACCGTCAGGCTTCTTGCCGTCCTCACCTTCACGTTGCTGTTCCACGGCGTTCATGGCGACATTATGGCTGGCCACGCTTTGAACGTCATCGTCACCTTGCAGTTTGCTGCCTGCGGGATAGGCAAAGTCGACATCCTCGAGCTTGAGCTCGCTGTCGGCTTTCCAGCCGTCCCATTGGGTTTCGGTATCCTGCGGGGTTTCGGAGCTGTCGATGAAGCTCATGATGTCATGCAAGGCGTTCTTGCCGTCGAGCGTGGCGTGGTAGTTGTCGCCGAACTGACGCACCGGCAGGAAGTAATCAGGAGCCATAATCAGCGCGAACATAGCTGGGAAGAGCGGCATGGTGCCATTGACCAGTCTCAGGCCGAGGAACACGGCCATGATGGCAATGCCGAGCGTGGTGAACCAGTCGAGGGCGAAAGTCGAGGTCATAGCCACTTTGAGCACGTCGATGGTGCGTTTGCGGAAGCGTTCGCTGACGCTGTAAATCTCACCCTCGTATTCCTTGTCGACACCAAGCATTTTCAGCGTCGGCAGGCCGAGGATGCTGTCGACGAATTTGGTATTGAGGATGTTGAATTGGGCGTACTGCTTGTTGGAGCGGTCTCGGGCGGCGAGGCCCAGAATGACCATGAAGAAGATGATCAGCGGATACATCAGCAGCAGAATCAGTCCGCTGACCCAGTCCTGCCACCAGACGGCAATCAGGATGACCAAGGAGATCAGCATCATGTCGGTCATCTTCGGCAGGAGGATCTCAATATAGCTTTTGACCTGGTCGAGGCCGTCGATCAGCATCGTCACCGTCGAACCAGTGCCGCGCGAAGCCAACGCCTGCGGCCCCAAACGGAAAATCTTCTCCTGCAGCTGCGGGCGAATCTCACCAGCCACATACTTGCCGTATTTACTGGAGATACGTTGTTTGGCCACATCGCACAAGTGACGCAACGCGTAGAAGGCGAGGAATTCGATGGCCGGAGAGACCAGCGCGGAGACGGCATGCTGCTTCCAGATCTCGACCAGCCCGCGGGCCAAGCCATGGGCCTGTCCGACGATGCACAGCGCCTGCGCCAAGGAAAGCAACGCCAGAAGCCCCATGCGTTGCCGCACCCCGTCGAACCTGAATAGGCTTTTATCAATCACAGCCAATCCCCTACCTTATGGATATTCTCAAGACAAAGAAAGCCCGATGCTCTCGTGGCAATGAACATTATCGCATGTTCATGCCGCGCATGAGACATCGGGCATTGATTTCAGCTTCCCATTGGAAACGGATGTCAATCCGTTACTGCGCCAACGCCGCCTTGATGGAAGCCGGCGAATCGTCCGTGATCAGACGCTTGCGCTGGATGTAATACGACCAGACGAAGTAGACCAAGACGATCGGCAGCAGGCAGCACAGCACGATGGTCATGATCTCCAACGTGTACTGCGAAGACGAGGCCACATGCACGGCAAGGCTCTTGGCCGGATCGGTCGCGATCATCACGTTCGGGAAAAGCCCGTTGAAGATGAAGGCGATGATGCCGGCAAGGGTGACGCCAGAGGACACGAAGGCGAAACCGCCGCGCTTCTTGTATGCGGAGATATGGCCGCAAATGGTCGCGGCCAGGATGACCACGGTGATCAGAAGCGTGGACCAGGTGCGACGCTGGTAGAAATCAGTGAAGAAGAACGCCAGGATCACGAAGACCACAAGGGCCGGGTAGGCGATCCAGTAGACCTTCTTGGAAGTGTTGAGCATCCTCTCGGACGTCTTCTTGTCGAGCTTCAGGCTCAGGAAGTGCAGTCCGTGCAGGAAGCTGAAGAACACCACAGCCACGCCGCCGACGATGGAAAGCCAGTTGACCACGTCAAAGAATCCGGCGCGGACGTTGCCAGCCGCGTCCATCGGGACGCCCTGGATGACGCTGGTGAGCATCATGCCCAAGCCGAATGGCGCGATGACGCTGCCGGCAAAGTTGGCCCACTGCCAGACGCTGCGTTCACAATCTGTGACCGAATGGGCGGCGAACTCAAAGGAGACGCCACGCAGGATAAGGCCAACAAGGACAATGAAGAGCAGCAGATAGTAGCCGGAGAACAGGCTTGCGTACCAGAGCGGGAATGACGCGAACATCGCGCCGCCGCCGGTGATGAGCCAGACCTCGTTGCCGTCCCAGTGCGGGCCGACCGCGCGCATGTACAGCGCACGCTCGTCGCCGTTGTGGGCCAGAACGCGGGTGGCCATGCCGACACCGAAATCGATGCCGTCGAGGAAGAGGAAGATGGCGAACACCAGTGCGATCACAAAGAACCACAGCAATTGCAGGAGATTGTTGCCATCGATCAATGGCTTAGCGAGAAACTCGGTCATGCCAACGCCACCTTTCTAGTAGTCGCATGGGCACCTGCGGGAGCGACCTCCGGCACAGGTTCCGCCTTGGCGGCCTCGGGATCCGGCTCCGGCCCTTGATGGAGCACACGGCGGGAGTAGAAAATCATCACGCCGCCCATGAGGCAGAAGAGCAGGAAGTACACGATATTGGTGATCAGCAGGCTCGGGACGGTGGCCGTCGGCGAGACGGCATCGGCGATGGTCTGCAGGCCATAGACGATCCACGGGTAACGGCCGAGCTCGGTGATGAGCCAGCCACCGGTGGTGCCGACGAACGGCAGGTAGGTGCAGATGCCCAGGATCCAGAGCTTCCAGCGGCTGTCCGCCAGGGTGTTCTTGGACTTGCGGGTGAACCACAGCGTGCAGATCGCGAGGATCAGCACGGCGAAACCGACGGCGGCCATGAAGCGGAAGCTCCAGAACAGCACGTTGGCGGGCACGTAGTAGTTCGAGATCTCAGGATGGGCGATGCCGTTCTTGATGATCTTGCCACGCTCGCCGAGGAACTGCTGGTTCAGGGTGTTCATGCCCTGAATGGTGCCGCCATAGAGCTTGTGGAACGCAAGCAGGGAGAGCATGCCGGGAATCTCGAGGCCGGCGGCCGTGTGGCTGCCTTCGTTCATGAAGCCTACGACCATCCATGGCGCCGGGCTCTTCAGGTCCTCGTAGATGCCTTCGGTGGCGGCGAACTTCATCGGCTGGTCCTTGATGATCTCAAGGGTCTGCAGGTCGCCGGTGATGATGACGAGGATGGAGCCGATCAGCGCGATGATGGCGCCGACGCGGATCGAGCGGGTGAAGAAGGCGCGGTCGGCGTTCTTGTGCATGAAGCCGAAAGCGCTCATGCCGACCACGACCATGCCGCCGAGCATCAACGCGCCGGTGGCCACATGCGGGAACTCACGCCACAGCTGCGGATTGCCGATGACCGCGGCGAAGTTCGTCATCTCGGCGTGGCCCGTCTTCTTGTTGATGCCATAGCCCACAGGCCGCTGCATGAAGGCGTTGGCCGCGAGGATCCAGATGGCGGAGACCGTGGAGCCAAGCCAGGTCAGCCAGATGAAGATCACGTGCAAACCCGGCTTGAAGCGGTTCCACGTGAACATCCACACCCCAATGAACGTGGATTCCATGAAGAACGCGAGCAAAGCCTCAATGGCGAGCGGGGCGCCGAAGATGTCGCCCATGAAACGCGAGTAGTTCGACCAGTTCATGCCAAACTGGAATTCCTGGATGATACCGGTCACTACGCCAACAGCGAAGCCTAAGAGGAAAATCTTCCCCCAGAACTGCGCCATGCGCTTGTAGATGTATTTCCTCTTCGCTACGTATAACGTTTCCATAATGGCCACAGTAAACGCCAAGCCGATCGATAACGGCACGAAGAAGAAGTGGAAGACCGTCGTCATCGCGAACTGGAATCGCGACAACCCTAAAACAGTCATGTCAATCCTTTCTTCCCAATAATTCCTCTACTAAAAGGTATGGAATCAGTCACTTTCCAGCATAGTACGAATATCAGCCAACTCAAGCGCCGAACGGTCCGCGATCATCTTTTTGGCGACTGCGGCGAGCCATCCCTTGAGGTTCCAATGGCCCATCATGTCAATGGATGCAATACCGGTCTTCGGACCCAGAGAGCAAACCGTTCCCAGTGACTTGAAAACGAACTTCTTCGTGGTTCCCCCATTGATGAGGGCGACAAGATTGTCCGCGGCGCAATCGGCCTGGGCGATGGAGATCTGCGCCGTGGTCGGATAGAGGCGGCCATTGTCCGGATTCGGCACGGCCGAGACATCACCGACGAGGAACTGGTCCGGCTGTCCCTTGACGCGCAGGTCATCCTCGACGACCACACGGTTGCGCTTCTGGTCATAACCCGAGTCCGCGATGATGTGGCTTCCCTGCACACCCGTCGTCCAAATGATCGTACCAGCCGGGAACGCGGTGTCGTTGCTCATGACGGCGTCAGGCTTGACCTCGGTGATCGGCGTCGAGACATGGAAGGTGACGCCCTTGCCCTCAAGGAACTTCACACCCCAATCGGCGAGATTCTGGTTGAACATCGGCAGAATCTTCGGCGACGCCTCAATGCAGTCGATCTTGACCTGGTCAAGCGGGAACCCATATTCCTTGGCCAAATCAGGCAGACGGTAAACCAGCTCACCCAGATACTCGATGGAAGTGAAACCAGCGCCACACACCACAATCCGAAGGTCGTTGGCATCATGGCTGGTCTTGTAACGCTTCAACGTGTCCTCGAGGTGCTTGCGTGCGGCGAGCGCGGTGTCGACATCGATCAGCGGCCAGCCGTTCTCCCGGGCGCCCTTGATGCCGAACGTCTCGGACTCGAAGCCCAACGCGTTGACCAGATAATCGTAGGAAAGGGAATCGGAATTCTTGAGCTCCACTTTTTTGGCGTCCTGGTCGACCTTGGTCACCTCGTCGATGACGACCCGGACATTCTTTTTCTTGGCGAATACCTGAGCTACGTCAAACGTAATATCCGCTGGCTCCTTGGTACCGGCCGCGACCTCATGCAGCTCGGTGGATTGGTAGTGATACGGATTCTTGTTGACCAGAACGATCTGCGCATCCACCTTGGCAGCCGCCAGCCGCTTAACCATTCTCATTCCGGCGTAACCGGCGCCAAGAACAACGATTCTTTTCATAATGCCACCTTTTCCTAGTAATCCAAAGGACTGAACGGCAGCATAATGAGATAGACGCCGCCATTGCCTACACAACCCAAGATTATATTGTCAGCCGAACAAAAAACGTTTTTCGGCACTACAAAATCGACATGTCAGACGTTAATCGATGGTTTTTATGGTCAATGTCACACTTGCCACCACGCAGACTTCGTCATCGGCCCGTCAAAACGCAAAACAACACCTAAAAGATGGACCTGGCCTACGGTGCTACTTCCTCATGATGTCCGGCACATCCGTCAGCTCGGCGACGGAGCGGTCGGCGACCATCTTCTTGGCGGCCGAGGCCTTGGCGCCCTTGAGCTTCCAGTGACCCATCACGTTCACTTCGGCGATGCCGGTTTTCGGCCCAAGTGAGCAGAGCGTCCCCAAGGACTTGTAGACGAACTTCTTGGGTTCGCCGCCCTTGATGCGCGCCACGATGTTGTCGGCCGCGCAATCGGCCTGGGCGATGGAGATCTGCGCCGTGGTCGGATAGAGGCGGCCGTTGTCCGGATTCGGCACGGCCGAGACATCACCGACAAGGAATTCCTCGGGATGGCCCTTGACCGACAGATCGTCCTCGACGACCACCCGGTTGCGCTTCTGGTCATAACCCGAATCCGCGATGACATGGCTGCCATGCACACCGGTGGTCCAAATGATCGTGTGCGCCGGGAAGACAGTGTCGTTGCTGACCACGGCGTCCGGCTTGACCTCGGTGATCGGAGTCGAGACATGGAACGTCACGCCTTTGCCTTCAAGGAACTTCACGCCCCAATCAGCTAGCTTGGGATCGAACATCGGCAGAATCCTTGGCGTCGCCTCAATGCAGTCGATCTTGACCTGGTCAAGCGGGAAACCGTACTCTTCTGCGAGATCGGGCAGGCGATAGACCAGCTCACCCAGATACTCGATGGAAGTGAAGCCGGCGCCACACACCACGATATGCAGGTCGTTGGCATCATGGCTGGTCTTGTAACGCTTCAATGTTTCCTCGAGGTGGTTGCGGGCCGCCACGGCTGTGTCGATATCCAGTATCGGCCAGCCGTTCTCGTCGGCGCCCTTGATGCCGAACGTCTCGGACTCGAAGCCCAACGCGTTGACCAGATAGTCATAGGCAAGGGGGTTGGAGCCTTTCAGATCCACCTTCTTGGCGTCCTGGTCGACCTTGGTCACCTCGTCGATGATCACTTTGACGCTGGAATCGACGGCCTTGCGGATGTCGAACGTAATCTCGTCCGGCTGCTTGGTGCCGGCCGCGACCTCATGCAGCTCGGTGGATTGGTAATGGTATGGATTCTTGTTGATCAGGATGATCTGTGCGCCCGTATTGGCCTTGGCCAATTGCTTCGCGGCACGCATGCCGCCATATCCAGCACCAAGAATAGCGATTGTCGTCATCGTAACCCCCTCCATTGGGAATCGTTGCAAGACAAAGACACCTACGATGTGCCCTCACTTGTGAGACTTGTCTACACTGTCTAATTTATCCAACGCGGGCAACAAATTATGGTCGACTTGCATAATCAGATACATTTCTGCACAAAACGGTGGTGATTTCACTATATCGGACACAAAAACAAGCGCCGCATCGCGTTTCAGAATCTGTGAAGAAGTACCCCCCAAGAGAGTCGAACTCTTGTTGTCAGATTGAAAGTCTGGTGTCCTAACCGTTAGACGAGGGGGGCTAACAACCTAACCAGTCTAAAATACGAACCCGACGCGGGCAAGTGTCGGCGTGTTGGCAAAGGCCGGAGTCCACGCACCAACTAAGCCGCAAAACGCGGGACGGTTCAGATTCAGCAGAACAGCCCAGTAAATCTCGAATCACCCGCAATAAGTCTCCCATGAATCATTCATCCGCCGAATGAATCCACGCCCGTCGGGTTCCGCAACGATTACTTCGCCTGATAGGTGAAATCATGGATGACGCGCCCCGCGGCCAGTCCCTTCTTCTCGAAGTTCGTCAATATCCTGCCCTCGTACCGTTGCGATTCCTTGAAATCGGCATGGGGCAACGTCGCGGCCTTGTCAGCCGTGCCCTTGCCCACGTGCTCGGTCGGCAAGGAGACCGTAAGCGTCCCGGCATTGGTGAAATCATCGCGCCCGTCCATCACCTCGTGGACGTGCAAGGCGTAGTCCTCGATGTCGGTGGCGAGCCGCCAGACACTCCCCTTGCGCAGGGCCCGGTGCACGTCGGAGGCGAGCGCCGGCTGAACGAGGCGCCGCTTATGGTGCCGCATCTTCGGCCACGGGTCCGGGAAGAACGTCCAGACCTCGTCCGCCACGCCGGACTCGCTTGCCGCGAACAATTCCGGTGCGTTGATCTGGGCGATGCGCAGGTTGGAAAGGCCCAGCTTGCCGGCCCGCAGCATCGTATGGGCCACGCCAGGGTCATAGACCTCCACGGCGAGGAAGTTCGTTCCAGGACGGTTCTGGGCGGCCGCAATGACGTTCTCGCCCTGCCCCGTGCCGATTTCGATGACCAACGGATGGCTGTTGCCCCAAGTCTCGCCCACAAACGCCCGATCAAAGACGAATCCCGGCCTCACGTCGAGCAGGCCCGGGCCGGCATTGACGTCGAGCAGGAAATCCGGCGCATAACGCTGCCAGGCGCGCCTCAGCCGGTCGTCGAGGCGTCCGGTCCGCCGCACGAAGGAGAGAACTTGGTGGATTCTATGGTCGTTTTCTTGCACGGCAGTCAAGTCTAGCGGAGGGCTGACCCGAGAACTTCACTTTCCGCGCGTAGACTGGTCCACATGAACAGTAACGATTTCGGCGGCGACACCCCGCAAGGTTCCGGACGTGGGGATTCCCAATATTCCGGTCCGCAGCAAAACCAGAACCCGTCTTACGGCCAGGCACCACAGTGGCAGGAGCCCTCCTACCAGCAAAACGCCGGATATCAGGCACCTTATTCCTATAACGCGGGTTACGGCGCGCAGAACAACCCAACGCCGGATTATGGGGCATACGGCCCCATGTCGATGGGACCTCAAAACTATTACTCCCCTGAGCCATATCAAAAATGGAACACGATGTGCATCATCGGCTTCATTCTTTCGTTCTTCGTCCCCGTCGTCGGTCTGGTGCTTTCCATCGTCGCTCTGATCCAAATCAACCACAGCGGCGAAAAAAGCAAGGCGATGTCCATCGCGGGCATCGTCATCAGCGTGGTGTCGACGATACTGAGCATCATCCTCGCCATCGCCCTTGTGGCCGCGTTGGGCTACGGCGTCAGCCATTATGGCGACACCGACTGCCACGGCTCCGATTACAGCTCCAATCCTTTCAACGATGACGACGACCCGGATGACGACGGCGAGGACACCGGTTACACCTATTATCGCTACGATTCACCGCAAGACCACATCGTCACCTCCTCCGATCTCGCAATATCTTGGTGATTTTCTAATGCCTTCCATGGTGGATCGCACAAATCACTGTGCCTATAGGCGACACGCTGAAATGGCTCAAGGGTTGCGCTTGGCTGGAATCTGAGTAAGATTAACACACGGCTGCTTGATGAAAGCAAGCCACGGCTCCGTAGCTCAGTTGGTTAGAGCGCCGCCCTGTCACGGCGGAGGTCACCAGTTCAAGTCTGGCCGGAGTCGCTCGAATGGTCTAGAACCCGGTACGCCGGGTTTTTGATTATTCATGGCTCTGTAGCTCAGTTGGTAGAGCGAACGACTGAAAATCGTTAGGTCAGCGGATCGATGCCGCTCGGAGCCACCACTAGGTCTCGAAACCTAGTAATTCCAACGGTTTCGAGACTTTTTCGTTTTCTGGAATCTCCGCTATCAAATCCAACTCAGAAAATCCGTTTAATGCCACGTATCCATATCATCTAACAACAGTACGTTTTGCAATCCCCGCTCCTGAAGTGAAAGACCATAAGAGCAGTGAAAACACAGTTACGAAAGTAGCAACAGCAAGAACAGCCACAATTGCAGGCTGAATAACACCAGATCCTTGAGATGGGTAAAGGCGCAATGCGAAACCGGTATGAGCTTGGAATGGTTGTGTCAGTAGATTCGCCAATACAAGCATGATTCCGAAACCAAGTCCGTAGAATTGGCCGAACAGCGACATACCCAAGAGAATCAAGGCTATGTCGACGAATACATTGGCAAGAATAATCGGGATTGGCGCCTCTGTTGGACGGAAAGCGGCCACGAACGCGCCGACACCTAGTGGAATGGCCAGTGACATGGATGAGGCCAGAAGCGAGTGCAGGAACGAGCGTCTCGGTGCGAACCGTTCCCAAAAAGGCATACGAGATGTGAAAAGCACAAGGCTGGCCGTGATACAGAGTACACAGAGCAGTTCGAGCAGCGGGACGGTCATGACCGCCTGTCTGGTACTCTGAGGGCATCCTACATAGCCGGCACCAGTGTAGACGGGTTGTGACGAAGACGGATCCGGGAAACAGACATTGTCCACGTAAACAGGCGTGTACGAGATCGAATCAGGCAGGACGGCCGGAAACAGGGCAGTGCAAAACGTCGCGCAGAGAAGCATGATGATTGCTGCGATGCCATATCTGCCTTCAAGCCATGCCGGATGAAACGATAACGACTTTCCTGCCATCGGGATCCTCCCCCCCTACTTTTCATTCCGGCCTATTGAATCCGTCAGCACCTGTTCGGGAGTCAGAGTGCAGGTATCGAGGGCCGCTGCGTTGCGCTTGATGAATCCTTGCAATTGGCTGTCGGTTGCCGAGCCCAACGTCTTGATGGTCTTATCACCAGTTCCTTCAATGTAATACATGGACGACAATCCTGTGCCTTTGCTGCCATAGGCATGATCCCTCATGGCGATCGGCAGCTGACCCAATATGAATGCGGTCACGTCAGCCCCGTTTCGCAGTGTCTTCTGCTCGAAAACGGTTTTGCCGGCAGCCTGTGCACAACGTGCAGGCAAATATTGGCTGACGATGACCTGCATGACCATCGACAGGTCACTATAGTCACGGTTTTTCTGGGTGGCGGTATCGGTCATGATTTCAATCGCTTTGGTATTCGGACCGTTCATCGGAATCATGCGTTTGCCTTCATCAGTAATGTTCCATCGTTCCTGATTTGTTTCAGGCGTGAAAGCATTGCCAAGCAGCAAGTAGAGTTTTTTCGCCGGAACCCGCCCGCCGTTTATCTGATCAGCAGGCATCCATTGTAAGGCGGAACGCACATAGGCCGCATATCGGAGGTGATGAACCTGATCATCCGGATGTGAGCAGACCGTCACACCGGATTGTTCGATATCCTCACAGACCGGCGTAAACGGGTCCGTTCGCCGCCAGATGCCGATACCGGATAACGCAATCGAGAATCCCAACGCCACCGGTATCACGACAATCGCGCATATCGCCTTCGTCGCCGCGGCCCTGTGCCGAGTAATCGTGGATTGTGCCACATACAGACAGGCAAGAAGGCAGGTTGCCGCTACAGCCAAGAAGAACACGGTACGGACGATGAAGCCGGGAACGGACATCCGCAATCCCGGTTCGGCACCGATGCCGGAGTCGGAAACCGGCAACACTGCCGACAGACCACCTCCCCATACCCGCGGCGAAGTGGTGCCTTCCGGAACTTTTGGACGGACCGCAAAGAACCCGCCCAAGCACAACAGCGCCAATGCAATTCCCACGCCGGCTACAGACCATTTGCTGCCGGTCATCGCGCCTATGGCATAGCCAAGGCAACAGCAGACGAACAATACCGTCATGCCGCCAATAATCGGGAGCAGCGGGAACGGGCCGGGGGACACATTCATCGTCCTGATAATGGCAGGCAGACACGCGAGCGGATACGACAACGCACACAACAAACCGGCTTTGACCATCGGCACCACGTACCGGCTCGCACGCACACCTTTCCACAAGGGAGCAATCATGCTTTGCGAGCGGTATATCGCGCATGAAAGCCAGGCGCCATACACGCCGGCAAGCACATCCGAGAACACATGCATCCAAGACAAGTCAAGCTGCAAATGGGCGTTACTTACCCCTACCGTGCCCGCAGCGTCAAGAATGCCGTAGTTACGAATCCCCAGCATCAATGGATAGGCCATCATCAGCGCAAAGAACAATATCGTGCTAAAAAGCGGCAACGGCCACAGCAGGGCACCCGGATGGAACCGTTTGTGCCCAAATGAACGCGTCTCATTCATCGCGAACCTTCTTCGGATCGTCGGATTGCACCGGTTTGGAAACGGCCCCACCGCCTTGCCTACGCTCCGCATCCATCAATGCTTCATAGCCCAGTTCCCATACCGAGGCCAGCGCATCCGATCGTCCTTTACCACGAGCTGCAAGGTCATCCATATTCCCCTGCATGATGACTTGACCGTGATCCATCACAATGACCCGGTCGGCAACGGCCGCCAGATCCTCGACCATATGTGTACTCAACAGCACAATCTTCGTCTGAGCATAAACGTCCAAGAATCTGCGAATGTCAATTCTCTGCATAGGATCCAGACCAACCGTCGGTTCATCCAGCAACAGCACCGAAGGCTCGGTAACCACAGCGCACGCGATGCCTGCTCTTTGTCTCATACCACCGGAAAGACTGTGTACCGGACGCCGCTCCATATCGGCAAGCCCCACCAACGCAATTGCCTTGTGAGCAGTCTCATCCGCCATATCGTAAGACAGACCATGAGCCCACGCCGCGTACCGAACGTTGCGCAACAGACTCGAAGATTCCATCAACTCGAAACGTTGAGGCAGATAACCGATTCGTGGACGAGCCTTTTTTCTACCCTCGCCAGTAATGATGCTCTGCCCGTCTAAAAGGATTGCCCCACCCTGAGGCGTATCCAACGTCGAGAGCAGATTCATCAATGTTGTCTTACCGGCACCGTTAGGCCCCAACAAGCCAACAACCCCAGGCTGCAAAGAGAACGAAACATCATTCAACGCCTTGTGTCCGCCGTACGAAAAACAGACGTCCTCGACCCGAATCTCGGAAACCGAAACAGCAGCCATGCGATTTCATTCCTTTCAAATAACCTTCAACTCGAGCTCCACAACGCGCCCGGCATAAATGTCTATATAATTCAGGATAAAATACAAAGTTGGATAAAGCAATCTGGCGTAGACCTCTTCAATATCGCAAACCAGCCAATACAACGTCAAGCGCGCCACCATCTACCGCGTACTCGACAACACCAAAACAAAGACAAGGGGCAGAAGGAGGAAGTGCCCGACGCAGGTCGCCCTGCGCCGGGCCGGCCCTAGCTATCGCCTGCGGCACCTCCAGATGACGACCAGCCCGCAACCTACAACAATCACGAGCAGCACGTCCACCACCGCGTTGTCCGCGTTGGCCGCCAAAACGACGACCAACGCCACGATGGCCTGGATGGCCTCAGGATAGTCAGAACCCTTCCTATTCTTAGGCATGTTGGATACCTAACTTTCAATGTGGCCGCGCCACGACAGGCGCGGCGAGGTCGATACGGCCGAAAGGCCGCACGGTTGCATCCTGCGCAAACAGGACGCGACTGTCTCATTTTACTGCGAAAGAGGAATATCCCAAGCCAGGTGATATACTGTGCTTGTTGGTTGTGGCATCGCAAACCTTCCGGATCATTAGGCGGGCAATAAAGCTTTTACCGGGAGGGGTCACGATCAGCATTAGGCATTACGCCTAATCTTCAATGTGGCCGTCGGCCCCGATATCTGGAAACAAATACTGGGGCCGAGGTGTATCACATTCACATATCTCGATCAATAACCACTGATTAAGAGTAACCGAAAACAGCGCCACTGCCATCACCTGAACGCCCAGCATTTACTCAGCAGATTCAATAGCAAACAGTGAAAATCAAAAATAAATAATAGCAACCTTAATCTCAATTGGGAGAAGCTCATAGCAATTCATGGCACCCAGCAGTAACTCTTGAGAATCCTGAAAACTAAATCGTTAGGTCAGCGGATCGATGCCGCTCGGAGCCACCACTCAGGTCTCGAAACCAAGCAATCCCAACGGTTTCGAGGCTTTCTTGTTTCTCAGAGCTGTTTGGCTACCCAATCGACGATGTAGGGGGCGACGCCGTCGATCTGGTCGATGGCGATGTCGAAATCGCGCGGGCCGCCGTACCACGGGTCGACCAGGTCGATGTCGCTTTCGTGGCCCGGCGCGGGCTTGGGCAGGTTCGGGTCGAAGCTGCGGTAAAGGTGCACTTCCGGCTTCTTGTCCGCCGGCAACAGGCGCAGCAACCCCCTTTCGTGCGACCATGTCATCGGCAGGAACAGGTCGCTTTCGTCGATCTCCTCGGGGGTGATGCGATGCGCGAAATGGTGCTTGGGAATCTCGTAGCCGCGCTGGCGCAGCACGCGCACGGCACGCGGGTCGATTGGATGGCTGTATTCCTCATCGCTCACGCCGCTGGACATCACGCGCACCTTGTCGCCCAAACCGCGCTCCTCGAAGTTGGCGCGCAGGATGATCTCGGCCATCGGGGAACGGCAGATGTTGCCGGTGCAGACGGTCATGACGGTGTATGGATGGTTGGACATGGTACAGTATCTTTCTCCTATAAAACTACGAATGACGTCAATACAGCCATCATAACGAACCGGCCGTAATAGGCTTCATCGAACAAATCATACATAAATGTATTACATCGAATGTCAATGACATAACGCAGCCATCGTTACATACCCACTTGCACGCGACCTGTCAGACTTGATATCGATGTGCTTCAATTCGAAAAATGCAAACCCAACCACACGGCCTATGCCAGCAACCCGGCGAATCGGAAACCGCATCGCTCGAATATGAATGATGCGGACACAGCCGCTACAACGACCATATCCGCATCAAAGCTAAAACAACACCGACCGTTATGAGTTCTTCTGATAGGTGACGAAACGGAAGGCTTCGATGGCGCCTTCCTGCTTCGCCGGAGAGGTCCAGGAACCATTGTCCTTGACGCTCCAAGCCCCATCGCGCACCAACTCATTCATGTCGGGCGCGTAGGTGTCGGCGTCGAAACGGCCACGGATATAGGTGACGTAGGCCTTGTTGGCAAAGGGCATGATGGAATGGAAGAGCTGCGCTCCCCCGATCACCCAGATCTCGCTGCGGTCGAGGCCATCGTCGGGAATGGCTTCCTGACGCGCGTAATCGAGCGCCGCGTCGATGTCGTTGGCCGCCGTGGCACCGGCCGCATGCCAGTTCGGATCATGCGAGACGACGATGTTGTCGCGATTGGGCAGAGGACGGAATTTCGGATTAAGTGAGTCCCATGTCTTGCGTCCCATGATCACAGGATGCGAAACGGTCAACTCCTTGAAATGCTTCATGTCTTCGGCAAGATGCCAAGGTATCCCACCTTCGAACCCCATCGCACCCGGACGGCCTTGCATATCCTGCGCGCACGCCCAGATGAGATTCACCGAGAACGTCTTGACGACATCGTCCCCCCAGTCCTCGATGGCTGTTTGCCCGGCAATTCCGGGCTCGGGTTCGTGATAGCCGCTACGGCTACTGTCATGCTCCATTTCATGTACTCCTTGAATTAGGCAATGTATCCAGTCTAACCAACGGTTGAGACGCATTTCGCGCCGGTTGAAACCACATCTCAACCCAAGAATGTCAACATATCAATAAAGCGATCTCAGCCACTCCTGACGCGACCTTAGCTGGCACAAACAACAGCCCGCAACGCGTCAAACCGCAACCGCGCAAATGCCGCCACCACTTAGTCGGCAACGCGTTTTTCAGACCGCGACCGGTGCCTTGATGGCCGGGTGATGCTGGTAATTGACGATCTTGAAATCCTCGTACTGGTAGTCGAAAATCGAATCGGCCTTGCGGATCTCGATCTGCGGGTACGGGTAAGGTTCGCGCGAAAGCTGGGTCAGAACCTGCTCGATGTGGTTATCGTAGACATGGCAATCGCCGCCGGTCCAGACGAACTCCCCTGGCTCAAGCCCCGTCTGCTGCGCCATCATCAAGGTCAAAAGCGAATAGGAGGCGATGTTGAACGGCACCCCAAGGAACATATCGCAGGAACGCTGGTACAGCTGGCAGGAGAGCTTGCCATCGGCCACATAGAACTGGAAGAGAGCATGACAGGGCGGCAACGCCATCTGCTCGACCTCGGCCGGATTCCAGGCCGTGACAATCATGCGGCGGGAATCGGGATGGGTTTTGATGAGATTGAGCACATTGGAAATCTGGTCGATGGTGCGGTTCGGGTCATCTTTGGTCGGTGCAGGCCAGCTGCGCCACTGCACCCCGTAAACCGGTCCCAAATCGCCGTTCTCGTCGGCCCATTCGTCCCAGATGTGCACGTTGTGCTCCTGCAGCCAGCGCACGTTGCTCGAACCCTTGAGGAACCACAACAGCTCGTAGGCGATGCCTTTGAAATAGACCGTCTTGGTGGTCAACAGCGGGAATCCCTTGGAAAGATCAAAACGCATCTGACGGCCAAACAGGGAAATCGTGCCCGTACCGGTACGGTCGGTCTTGAGCGTTCCGTTGGTCAGGATGTCGCGCACCAAATCCTCGTATGGCATGGGGATGTCGGTATTGGGACGTGCGGGGATCTTATGACGAATTTCTTCAAGTTGTTCTCGGGTCAGCATAATCACTCATTCTAGCAACCAGTATCGGCCTTGCAATTCCCGAAAATGAACTTTTCTATGCAACAGGCCACATGCTTTCATTTCACTGATAGAAAAGGGACGGATTCGGATGTATCCTGTTTCGTCCACAAGTTCTGCAGAGCGAATATGCAAGGCGGTACTTGGGGATAGATTGGTAGGGACACGCCTTGAGTGCAAGGCACAAACGCGAGGAGGTACGCAATATGGCAAAGAAACTGTGGGTGGAACGCAACAAGGACGGTTCCTGGGACGCATTCAGCGACGAGGGCGCACATCTGAAGTTCGGGCATGGCAGGGGCCAGTTCAACCCCGGCGACCTGATGAAGGTGGCGCTGGCGGCCTGCGGCGCGCTTTCCAGCCAGATGACCATCGAGAATTCACTGGGCGAAGGCAAGGGCGCGAAGATCACCGTCGATGGCGATTACGACCGTGAGGCCGACGGCTACACCGCGTTCCGCGAGCAAGTGGTCGTCGACGCGCAAAGCGCCGGCATTCATGGCGAGGACGTCGAGAAGCTCAAGGACCGCGTCAAGAAGCACATCGACAAGTCCTGCACGGTGATGCACACCTATGAGGTGGCCACGCCAGTGACGATGGACGTCAAGGTGCTCACCAAGTAGCCCCCAACCACCATTACAAAAGAACGGTGCCAATTCCTTTTGCGAAAATCGGCACCGTTCTTTGTTATCCGAACGATAATCAGTTCTTGTGTTCCGGATCGATCGAGGACTCAATCTCCTCGGCGGCGGAGCTGCCAGCGGTTTTGACGGAGACCTGCTCGACGCCTGGGATGCCCTCGATGGCACCGTCGGAGCGGGACTTCTCGGCTTCCACGTACTTGCGCGGCACCACGAAGACCGGGCCTGCCGCATGCTGGATGAGGCCTTGGCTGGTGGAGCCGACCAGAAGGCCGGTGAACCCGCCCTTGCCGCGGGAGCCGACGACCACGATGTCGTGATCGTAGCTGGCCTTGGTCAAGGCGCTGACGGCGGATTCGGGAACGATGGTCTTGGTGATCTTGAGCTCCGGATGCGCCTGGCGAACCGGGGCGAGCTGGGTCTCCAGATCCTCCATATAGGAATCGTAAACGCCGTCCTCGTCGCTCACGCCCTGCAGGCCCGCCACGGCGTCGATGACGTCAAGTTCGGCGCCACGGTCGGCGGAAAGGTCGGCGGCGATCTGCAGCGCCTTAAGCCCCCACGGGCTGGAGTCGATGCCGACGGCCACACGCTTGATGGTGTTGTTCAGATGCATGGTCTTGCCATCATCATCGGTGTAAGGCACCACGATGATCGGGCAATAGGCGTAGGCAGGTAGCGAGGAACTGGTGGTTCCGAGCAGACGTTCGGCCAACCCGCCCTTGCCGCGGTTGCCGATGACGATCAGGTTGTAGTTGCGCGAAAGCTCGACGAAGACCGAGGACGGGTCGCCGGTGACGATGAGCGTTTGCGCTTCGACGCCCTGCTCGTCGGCGATGGCCTTGGCCTTGGAGAGAATCTCCTGCGCGTCGATGTGGGCCGCGTTGTCATCGCCCATCGACGTGTAGGTGGAATCGAACGAAACCGCCGCGTAGCTCGGCAATGAATAGGCGCAAACGATCTGCAGCGTCAACCCTGCGTGCTTGGCATAATTCGCCGCCCACCAGGTTGCCTTGTAGCTGGCTTGCGACCCATCAACACCTACCAAAATAGCCTTGTCGTTTACCATGGCTACCTCCTTGACATACATGAGGCCGATTCATAACGGCTCTTTCTCAAGGATACCAGCCTTATCACCATCGTGTAAATTCTGCGCTATATAAAAAACGCGCCCCGTGCTGGAACGCGTTCAAAAAAAATCCGGAATACTACAGAACCCTGCGGATGGAATATGGGCTGCCGAAGGCGTAGCGAACGGGGGTGTAAACCGTGCCCGCACTCGGATTGAGCGCATTGACCACCATGCCATTGCCCACATAGATTGCGGCATGCTCCGAATTGGCGAGGATATCGCCAGGCATCGCCTGGGAAATATCGGCCACGGCAAGGCCAGCGGAAGCCTGTGCGCCAGAACTATGCGACAGCGAGATGCCAAAATTGGCGAACACATACTGCACGAATCCTGAGCAATCCCAACCAGCAGGCGTGTTGCCGCCAAGCCTATAAGGCACCACACCGACGAACTGGTTGACGAAGGCGAGCAGGCTGGCGACCGATTGCCCGTTGGGAGGGGTTACGGTGAAATTCTGCGATCTCGAGGAGGCCAAAGGGTCACGCGCGGCGGAACGCGAAGCGGCCGCGGCGGCATCTGCGGCACGTTGCTGCGCCGCGGCGGCGTCCTTTTCGGCCTGGGACTGGGTTTGCGGCACATCGAGGGACTCGATGCCGCCCCAATTCGACTGGGCGTCGACATCGGTGGAAGTGGATTCCTTCAGCAAATCCCTACGCACGGTGTTGACCTTGCGGAACGAACGTGAGGATGTGACAGGATCGTTGTCTTCATTGGCAGCGGAAGCGATTGGAGAGAATGCTACCAACGCCGATGCCGTCAAGGCGACCGCCGCGATTGATGCACAAATCTTCGAAGGTTTCATCATTCCTTCATCCTATCAGATAGAGGAAACATTTCTGGGCCATTCCGCGACGGACGATATCGGAAAAACGCCACGTAAATCAGTGTGATAAACACCTGAAATCACGTATACGAAGTTCAAAGCCAAGACATGCCAAACCAAGCGTCAAAACACCTGACACAATAAAACGCTTGCTGCGGCTAACAACCAGAAGGACTCAGTAGTGGATGACCTGATGGGCCGCGACCTGGGCGGCGGTGAAGGTCCGGGAGAACGTCTTGCCCTGGAAGGTGACGCCACATTCGGAGGTGACCACCGAACCATCGGGATTGACCTGCTCGATGATGGCGACATGGCCACAAGTCGGGCTGGAACCATCCTGACCCGGCGCGAAGACCATGATATCGCCCGCATGACGGGCAGTGTTGTCGACCCAATAGCCCAAAGCACGCGCCGAGGCGGCCCACTGGCCGCCATTGCCCATCTGCGAGCCGGCGGGAAGGCCAAGCTGGTGGCGGCGGACATAAACCCACCACGTGCATTGGCTGAACGCATAGCCATTGCCGGAATCACCGGTGGCATGGTTGGGGTTGAAACCGGCTGGCAATATCGAATAATCCTGATCCATCAACGCCGCGATCTGGGGGTTGTTGGCAATCGACTTCGACATTGAGGACACATCCAACGACGTGTTGTCCGAACCCAGACTCCATGTGCCCTCACGCGACATGCTCTTGACACCAGGCTCCTGCAACGGGGCACGACTTTCCGAGCGCGAGGCCGCGCCTACAGGACGCAACGTGGAGGTGGTGGTCGTCTCCTCGCCGGACGCGAACGTGGGCCGGCTGGGGTTGCCCGACATCACCGCAGTCGCGGTGGCGCCCACAAGGGCGGCCAAGGAAACCGAGACCACAGCGGCATGGCGCCGGTTCTCGCTTTCGCGGGCCAGGCGGATGGAACGACGGGTTGGAGGAACGATCTCATTAAGTTTATCGACGACCTCCGGAGCCAGACCGACCATGGCGCCATTCGTCGCCACAGCCTGGGCCTGCCGCACGGCCTTGAGAGAGTGTGTCGCTTTGGCGGGTGCGAAAAGGGAGGCGACAATACCGGATTGACGCTTCGTACCTCTCCGTGCCTTATGCGCACCGTGACTCATAAATCAACTCCTTGCGGAAACTACGTAGTGGCAGATGCCTTGCCAACTTTACCGGAACAACACCGTAGCAATAAAGCCCTGAAAGTCACACCGCCACTTCTTAAATTCTGCTACCAGAATACTTCAACCTCGGATTTTCCGCCAGCGATTCAACCGACAATGACTGGAAAACCGCGGAATAATATTGCTTGTTCGGCGTGTCACATTTCCTTCACAAATAGACAATAATTATGACGATGCATGAAAGAAATTTTCGAATCCGGCTCTATGTTCCCACCCTTCACAATTTTCAAGCGCGCACGCGCTCACACTTGTGTGGAGACGACGATGAACGAGCCCGTCCCCTCGTCTGGGCCGATCTGGATGCGCCCATCGCTGGCGGGAACGAAAACCGCCTCCCCACCTTGCAGGACCCTGCCCTGCCCAGTACCGCTCACCCGCACGGATCCTTGCAGGCACACGACGATCCTCGGACCGAAATGCCGGGTGTACCGCGCGCCCAGCGTCACCAACTGGCCATAGCGACGGGTGAGACGCTCGACCATGGGCCAAGGCCTCCGGCCTGTACCGACACGCCCGTAGCTCAGCATGAACTCGTCGATGCGCGGCCGGTAGACGACCCGGTTGCTGAACATCGAGCCCAAGTCGCCCATCCAATTGACGCCCGGGTCGATGGGCGGCGACGGGGTGCAATCCAGGCTTTTCAAGACGTTGACGATGTCCTTGTGCTTGACCGTCATTCCGGCGCGCAGCACGTCGTCGGAATTGGTCATGACCTCCACACCGGTGCCGTGGATATAGGCGTGTGGCGTGCCAGCGGGAATGAAGACGGACTCTCCTTCGTCCAGCTCGAGCGGGTTCATCATCAGCAGCGCGAGCACGCTCGGGTCATCTTCAAACGCCTCGGAGGCGGCGAGCGCAAGACTGAAGGCGAGTTGCGAACGGTCATCCGAGACTTGAGAGGCGGCCTTTTTCAGCGCCGCGTGCAGACCGGGGACCTCGCCTGCCGTCACCGCGGCATGGAAGGCCCTGAAAATCCGTTTGTGGGAGTCCTGCCAGACCATGGAGGCCATAGGCATCATCGCGTCGGCCTCGGCGAAATCCTGGTCTGTGGCCGTGGAATTGATTGGTTGCGCGCCCTCGAACACGCCACGGGGCGATTGCGGGGTCAGCGCCTCGACCATACGGGAGGCCACAGGATGGTCGACCAGCGTGAGGTTCGCGAGCATGAACGCCGGCGAGGCGAACCCGACGCAGGCCTTGAACGGCTCCAAGGCGACCACCATCTCGTTCTTCGCCACCGGATCCTTGAAGGAACGGTCCGGGGCGTTTATGGGCTTGCGCTCGGCGTTTTCGGCGTTGAAACCGGCACGGGCGCGGAAATCGACGGGATGGACCTGCAGGGAGAGTGGAATCCTCGCGGAAATCACTTTGAGTAGGTACGGCAGCACCGGCCCGAATTCGCCCGAACACCGTGCGCCCAGCATGGATTGCGGGTCGCTGCGGATCAGGTCCGTCAGCGCCATCGAAGCCGTACCCGGTTGGGTGTTCCTGGTCTTGGGCAAGGTCGAATCCGGTTCGGCCGCGACCATGAATCGCTTGTGTCGCGGCTGTTTTACAGTTCCCTCTTCATCACCGGTATCCACCATCGAAGGCCATTGGGCATGGCCGCTGAACCACATCTCCGCGATCGGACCACTATCGATACGGGCTGACCCATCGACGCGCTCCTCCCCCACTGGCCCGGTTTGCCTGGCAAGCTCCGAGGAGAACATCTCCTGCAAGTGGGTATACGAGCCCCAGGCATACCGCTTGACGACCGGGTGAATCGAATACACTTGGCAGTGCTCCTTGTGGGATTGGTGCTTCTGTTCCGTCTGCCGCCTTGTGCAGACACCGGCTATCAGCTTACCGGTACCCCAAGGTTAACCCCAGCTACTAAAATCGCTGGTATGAAGTTCGCTCCGATCATCAACCCCGACGTGTGCAAGCCCGCGCCAAAACCCGTCCAGGTCGATTTGCGCAAGACCTTTGCCATCATCACCAGCTGGTGGGTCATCGCGTTGGTGGTGAGCGTCATCCTGTTGACTTGCGGATTCCACGTTTTGAAGGCCGTCATCCTCTGTTCCGCCGGTGTCATCATCGGCGTGCTGATGTTGGTTTGGGAGCATTACGATCGCTGGGATTACCGCAGGCTCGGCGCCAACTGACGGCAGGCGTGCCTCCTTCATCCCATTCATCACCACCTTATAGCTTTCACTATCGTAAATTTTATCCATCGTCAACCAAACCCAACGCATAACCGCCACATCCAACCACTACGAAAGAAGCTTATATGCGCGTCATCTACAACGAAGAACTCAAGGCGGTAGCCGACGATCTGGAAGACATGGCCACCAGGGTTTGCGCGGCCATGCACGGAGCCGGGTCGGCTTTGATGGACGGCGACATGGAAAGCGCCAAAACCGTGATTGACGGCGACGAGACCATCGACGCGCTGGAAAAGCGAATCCTCGACCAATGCGTGCGACTGCTGGCGCAACAAAGCCCTGTGGCCACCGACCTGCGCGTGGTCGTCGCCACGTTGCGGTTGGCGTCGACCATCGAACGCATGGGCGATCTGGCGCAGCATATCGCACAGACCGCGTACCGTGCGCGCCCCGCTTCCGCTTTGCCTCAAGACGAGAAGACCCGTCGGATTTTCGATTCGATGCGCGAGCTCCTCGATATCACCGCCGACAGGTTGCCGGAAATGCTGGCCGACCGGGACACCACGCTGGCCCAGCAGGTCATCGCCGACGACAACAAACTCGACGAGCTGCATCATCAAAGTTTCGAACTGGTGCTCGACGACTCATGGAAGGGCACCAAGCAGCAGCTCATCGATGTAGTATTGACCGCGCGGTTCATGGAGCGGCTCGGCGACCACGCGGTCTCCACAGCCCGCCAGGTGGTCTACATCGTCTCCGGCTTCGACCCGAGCAAGGAGCCCCAGGACCTGGACGAGGACTGATTACCGGAAGTCTTGAATTATTTCCATAGACGGTCCATTCCGACCCGCTTATAGCAATACGAAAAAGGCGAACCGCAACATCTGCGCGGTTCGCCTTTTCTATTGAAAGTAAATCAGGCTTACTTCTTGGCCTGGCCTTGTGCGGCCACGGCGGCGGCACCAGCGGCGGCGGCTTCGGGGTCGAGATACTCGCCACGAGGCTTGATCGGTTTCATGTTCTCGTCAAGCTCATAGACCAGCGGGATGGCCGTCGGAATATTGACCTTGGAGATCTCCTCTTCGCTCAAGCCGTCAAGCATCTTGACGATGGCGCGCAGCGAATTGCCGTGCGCGGCGATCAGGACGGTCTTGCCGCTCTTCAACTCAGGGACGATCTCGGACTCCCAATACGGGGTCACGCGCGTGACGACGTTGGCCAAGGCCTCGGTCTCAGGCACCGGATCGCCAGCGTAGCGCGGGTCGTTGTTCTGCGAGAACTTGTCGCTCGGATCGATCTCCGGCGGCGGGGTGCCGTAGGAACGGCGCCAGATCATGAACTTCTCGTCGCCGTACTTCTCGCGGATTTCGGACTTGTTCTTGCCTTGCAGGGCGCCGTAATGACGCTCGTTGAGCCTCCAGCTGCGCTTGACCGGGATCCAGAGGCGATCGGCCTCGTCCAGGGCATAGTTGGCGGTGTTGATCGCGCGACGCAGCAGCGAGGTGAAGACGATGTCGGGAAGGACGTTCTTCTCCTTCAAAAGCTGGCCACCATGCTTGGCTTCCTCGACGCCCTGCTCGGTGAGCGGAACGTCCACCCAGCCGGTGAACTGGTTTGTTTTATTCCATGCGCTCTGGCCGTGCCGGAGCAATACTAATTTATAAGACATAGTTTAATGGTAGGCGATGAATGGGACGGTTGAGCCAGGAAATTGTGAACGTTCACAATCACCAAGCCAACGCAAGCTCCGCGATGATGAAGATAAGAGCGAACAACAGCAGGGTCATACTGCACATCGGCAGAGCACGCACGAAATTCCCGACGTTGACGCTGTTAACCATATCGATGGCGATCTTGATGATGAGCAGGCCAAGAAGCAGCGCCAGCACCGTCAGGACCATGCGGATGATGCTCACACTGCCCGTGAACAATGCCAGGCTGGGAACGAAGGACGCCAGAACGTAGACCAGCGGATACAGCGCGAAGACCACGGTGAGGACCACCGAGAGCAAGTAGATGACGAGCAGCACCGTTTTCACCGTCTTCGCCCCGAGGATGACACCGAGCGTCATCTTGCCGCTGGCCTTGTCCTCCTCGACGTCGCGCAGGTTGTTGACCATGAGGATGGCGCAGGAATAAAGGCCGCAGAGCACTGAGCCGATGACGCCGGCGATGTTGATGCCGCCGGTGAGCACATATTGGGTGCCGAGCACCGCCACAAGGCCGAAGAAGATGAAGACGCCGACTTCGCCGTAACCGGCGTAGCCGTACGGATGCTTGCCACCCGTGTAAAACCATCCGGCGAGCAGGCAGAGCACGCCGAGGATAATCATCCACCAATGGCCGGTAAGCGCGATGGCTGCGAGACCGGCGAGGCAGGCGATCAGGGCGTTGACGCCCGCAGCGGCGAGCACTTGCTTGGGCGCGACCAGGCCTGAGGCGGTCAGGCGTTGCGGCTTGGCGGTCTGGAACTCGCTGGCGCCTCTACCGGCGTCGGTGCCGCGGATGCCGTCGGAATAGTCATTGGCGAAATTGACCGCGATCTGCAGGAACAGGGCGATGATGATGCAGAGCACGGAAACCAGAGCGAACCTGCCCGACGAGACGCCGACAGAGAAGGCATCGGAAGCCGTGGTCGTCGGCACCGCCGTGCATCCTTGAAGCTCGCTGGGTTTAGTCGTGCAGCCTGCGGCCGCCTTCGCCTCCAGAAGGCGGTAAGCCGCGACCACGCCGACCAGAACCGGCGCGATGGACGCCGGCAACGTTTTCGGACGAAGCCCGTTGATCCACAAATCCATGTTCTTCAATGCAATCACATCTTTCTCGATCGCTGTCGACCGGAATTCCCATATACCAGTAACTGTGCAACTTTAAAAACTATAGCAGTCCGGCCTCAACCTTCGCCTTACACCGTCTTATCACAAACGAATGTTGCCGGCCCATTGGCAGGCCGGCAACATATCTGCGTCAATTGATGGTGTTCAAGGCCATCACCACACATCACCCGGCAAGCACGCTTTGCACCAGAAATCATCCAGTGCGCAACATGGATGGACAATGGATTCATTGCCCGCCGCCCGGCTTTGCGGCGATCAGTTCAACGGTTTCACCAGCGGGAAGGTGATGGTCTCGCGGATGGTGGCGCCCGTCAGCGCGATCAGCAGGCGGTCGATGCCCATGCCCATACCACCGGCAGGCGGCATGCCGACGCCCAGGGCCTCGAGGAAGTCCTCGTCGATGTCCATCGCCTCGACGTCACCCGCGAGCGCGTCCTTGGCCTGGTCGACCAAGCGCTGACGCTGCACCACAGGGTCATTCAATTCGGAGTAGCCGGTCGCCAGCTCGAAGCCACGTACGTAGAGGTCCCACTTCTCCACAACGCCCTTCTTGGAACGGTGAGCCTTGACCAGCGGACTGGTCTCGACCGGGAAGTCACGCACGAAGGTGGGGACTTCGGCACCCAAACCTGCCTCGTAGAAGTGCTCCCAAAGGTGCTCGACCAGTTTGCCATGGTTCTCGACCTCGTCGCGCTCCACGCCGAGTTTGTCGGCGATGGCACCCAGGTGTTCCACGGATGTTTCCGGGGTAATCTCCTCACCCAGCGACTCGGAAAGCGAGTCGTACATGGAAATCTGCTTCCATTCGCCGCTGAAATCGTATTCGCTGCCGTCAAGCAACGTCACCTTGGTGGAGCCGAACGCGTCGATGGCGGACTGCTGGATGAGCTTCTTCGTGAGGGCCGCGATGGTGTCGTAATTGCCGTAGGCCTGATAGGCCTCGAGCATGGTAAATTCCGGAGCGTGCGTACCGTCGACGCCCTCGTTGCGGAAGTCGCGGTTGATCTCGAAGACGCGCTCGATGCCACCGACCAAGCAGCGCTTGAGGAAGAGTTCCGGCGCGATGCGCAGGTAGAGGTCGATATCGAAAGCGTTCATGTGGGTGATGAACGGACGAGCGGCCGCTCCCCCGTGCACCGTCTGCAACATCGGGGTCTCGACCTCAAGGAAGTCGTCCTTGGCGAACGTATTACGAAGCGAGGTGACGACCTTGGAACGCTTGCGAACCATGTCGCGGATCTTCTCGTCGGCGATCATGCCGATATACGGTTTGCGTGTACGAGTGTCCTCAGTGAGCTCCTTGTGCAACGCCGGAAGCGGCTGCAGAGCCTTGGCGGCAATCTTCCACTCGCTGGCGAAAACGGAAAGCTCGCCGGTCTTGGACGCGACGACGCGGCCCTTCAAGTAAAGGTGGTCGCCCAAATCGACAAACTGCTTGAAGGCCTTGAGGGAATCCGCGCCGATCTCCTTCTTGGAGATCATGCCCTGGATCTTGGTGCCGTCGCCCGCGGCAAGCTGCACGAAGCACAGGCCGCCGCCGTTGCGCAGGAAGAGCACGCGGCCTGCGATGGCGACCACATCCTGGGTCTCGTCGCCCGCATTGAGCTTGCCTTCGTATTTCGCGCGGACTTCCGGAATCGTGTCGGTGACCTCGACCACGACCGGATACGGCGCGACGCCGTCCTTCAACATCTGGGCACGCTTGGCCACACGCATCTGCACCTGTTCGGGCTGGCCTTCCGAGCCGAATTCTTTGTTGGTCGGGTCGATGGACTCGTCGAAGGACTTGCCCTCGTTGATGTTTTCGGCGATGGCCTCGTCCTGCTTGAGACGCAGTTCCGCACGCTCGACAGTGGACATTACCGGGGTCTCGGCCTCTTCTTCATTCCGGTTTTCGCCGGTTTCATTCGTTTCGCTCATAATCCCCGAGTGTACCGAGCAGCCGATACACGCCATTATTTTGCCGTCAAGTGACTAATAAAGCATGAATGCAAAGATGCATGCCGACACGCATGATGGACTCGTCGACGGGGTCGTTGTATCATGATTGCTGTTGTTCATCGGGCTGTAGCGCAGCTTGGTAGCGCGCTTCGTTCGGGACGAAGAGGCCGCGAGTTCAAATCTCGCCAGCCCGACCAACTAGAAACCCCTTGTTTTGCAAGGGGTTTCGTCATATCCGCACGTCCGCACACCTCAATGCCGCACCTTGTCTCCGCTGGCGTCGACGAGGGCTGACGTTGCCGGGAAGCTTTTCAGCCACGTCGCCCTCTGCCCTTATGAGGCCTCTGTTCCCTGCCACTGCACAGGAAACCAATCACCATGGGCGTCAGGAGAACCAGCTGGAACACGAACCGCGTCGGCGATGGGCGGCCTGGCCGCGAAAGGCTTTCGGCGCAGACGTAAAGGCTGGCAGCGGTCAGCAGCCACGGCAGACATTTGAGCAGCAGGCTACGGCCGGAAGCAATGGCACCGATGGTGTCGGGATCGCGCTTCCGCTCTTTCCGGCGCCGCCACAGGTAATACAATACGAATCCCGGCAGGACCGACGTCCACAACGCCATGAAGAACGGGATGTTGACGCCAGGCGTATCGACGATGATCCGGTAAAGCTGTTTGACCGTTTCGCTGGCTTCGGTGGGCGGGGTGTGCGGCTGAAGCAGGCCGTAAGTGTAAGTGGCGGTGTCGGAGGTGGTCATCGGCAGCATCACCACCGACATCGGCTTGGGAATCGGCTGATTCTTGACGCTGAAGGCATCGAAGGTCATCCATCCACTCTCCAAGCAGAAGAAGCCCTGAAGGTACGAATCGGGATGGCGCAGGCCGACATCCAACCACGCCTTGGCGAAACGCGAAACCGGCACCCGGCCCTTCACCGTCCAACCGATGGCCGGAACCGCAAGCCACGGGTCGTAATTCCGGCTGATCACGTCCCATGGATATTCGAGATAGGCGTCGACGATATCACGGTCCTCATCACTGATGTCGTCGGGATGGTCGTGCGCGGCGCGGGCCATCATCTGGATCGGCAGGGCGAGCGCGGCCTCCGGCGTGCCAGGCACCACGTTGAGGCGCTGGTAGGCGAATTTCGGCAAAGCCATGTCCACGATAACGAACAACACGACTCCGAGCGCCACGGCGGCCGCCTTGAGTTTCGCGGCGAACTTGCCGATAACCAACGCAAGCAGGCACAGCACGACGATATACAATCCCAGTTTCTTGGTCAGGGCCACCAACAGCCCATCCAGCGCGAAGGCCGTGACGAACCCAGGGCTGCGCATCAGCTCGAGTTTGCTGTCGACCAATTTGCAATACATCACCGCCCATGGGACGAACAACATCGCGCTCGTCGTGTCTTTGGCGATCGACATGACGCACATCGGCACCACAGGGAAGAAGCAGAAGAACGCGGCGAAAGCATGCAGGAGCCTGCGATTGAGGTCGGTTTTGGCGAGATAGGCCAACAACCAGGCGATGCCGAACGCGAAACCCACGGCTTGCAGGAGCGCGTAGACATACATGCCGATGTTGTAATTGTCGAAAAGCGCCTTGCCCAGCGACGCGAACCAACCATACAAATAGGTGTCAAGGAATGGATGGTGGTCCCATATCTTGCCGGTGTTCATGCCATAAAGCGGCATGCCATAATATTCGGCGATTTGATCGCCGGTATCGAAGTGGATCACTCCAGGAAACAGCAGGATGATATACGGCAGCCAGCAACACAGCAATACCGAGGCGTCGGCGGCAATCGCGGCGGGACGCTCTGTATAGCGGAAATGGAAATAACAGCGGACGGCGGCAAACCTGGACTTTTGCGCCGCTACAAGCCCGGAAGCGCTTTTGTCGTCATCCTCAGAAATACCATTCGGAGACTTGTTTTCAGCGGCACTTTCCCCGAAGCCGTCGAATACACGGGTCCTCACAAATTCCACACCGCGGTACACGACCATATATAACAGAGCAAAAAGCACGGCATAGCAGACCGATTGCAGATAAAGGTAGACATGGTCGAAAGGAACCCAACCGAACTGGGCGGCCTGGCTCGAACAGGCGACCATGAAGCCAAGCACAGCGGGAATCGCCAAACCCACTTTCGAAGGCCGCAGGAATTTTCGAAGCTTCGGCCACACGCTCTCGTCTGATTCGGCAGTGATTGGCAAACGTTGACGGACGTCATCATTCGCTACGCCATCACGCGATCTGGCCGCGACATCGGCGGATGATCCCCTAACCGGCAACATATCGCCGGATCGGCCAATTCCCTTAACCTTCACGCTGCTCCCCTGCCACTTTCGGCAAAGCCGTATCAAGACTTTCCATATATACGGTCAGTCTAGCGTGCGGCTTGTCGAAATACGGATTGCCTCGCATACGCCCTTCTGTACGCCATTCAACCAAAACCCATTGCTGTGATATAGCTCACATCGACATAACGCTTCCGATATCGTAACCGCAATAGACTTGGAATCAGCGGACACAAAGGAGCAGTCATGGACGACAATGCACACGGCAAGACGCCGGAAGAGCTGTTGCAGGCTTTTAGCGAGGCGCATTCTTCGGTTTCAGGGGAACCTGACGACGCCAGCGACCCGAACAACGCCACTGCGCCCACACCAAACGCGACATTCGACACCGACGAGTTTTTGAAGGGGCTCGATGCCCTGTTCGACGCGCACGAGGCCAAAGACAAGGCCGAACCGTACCTCAAACAGGCGATGGTCGACGCTGAGAACGCTGGCGATGACGCAGGGCTATTGACCGTGTTGAACGAGACGATGGGCTTCTACCGTTCACACGGGCGGCATGAGGACAACCAGTGGGTCATCCAGCGGGCGCTCGAACTGGGATTGAAGATGGGCATCGAAGGCACTGAGGCTTGGACGACCACGCTCATCAACGCCGCGACCGGGATGCGCGCGGCCAAGCGGTATGACCAGGCCGAGGACCTGTACAAACAGGCTCTGGCATCGGCGCAGAAGACGTTGGCGCCCACCGACCGCCGGATGGCTGCGCTGCACAACAACATCTCCATGCTCTACAGCGAGACCGGGAAACTCAAGGAGGCACAAGCGGAACTCGAAAAAGCGCTTGCCATTCTCAAGACTTCAAGCACCGACCCCGAGACCGATATCGACGTGGCCTCTACGCATACCAACCTTGCGCTCGTGTTGCTGCAACGGGCGACCGAAGCTGCGCAGGATGATCAGAATGGGCAACAGACCTCACCATCCACATCGACGCAATCGCAGAACCAAGCGGAATCAGGTGATGCGGCATCGTCCGAAACCGTCGATTCGCTGCTCGATCAGGCGATGAAGCACTCACTGAAAACGCTGGAAATCTACAAGAACGGACATCTTGAGCACAGCGCCCATTTCGCCTCGGCGTTGGCGGGATACGCGCAGGTCTGCTTTGCCGCAGGATTATTCGACAAGGCCATTGACTCTTATCGCAAGGCGCTCAAAGTCATCGAAGAATGCTATGGGACTGACACCGATTACTACCGAATCACCGCGGGAAACCTGGCACAGGTCGAGGAGACCGCAAGGGCGGCGCGGGAAGCATCCAGAAACGCAGACGAATCGGCGGCCAACGGCGCTGGCCTGGGTCAAGATGAGGGAAAAGCGGCAAATGAGGCTTCTTCCGCAAAACGGGATGAATCCGCGCAAACAGCCGGAAACACGACACACACCGCCAACAAGGCTGCCACCGAGAACAAACCAACTATTTCAGGTCTCAAACTCGCACGCGCTTACTGGGAACAATGCGGCAAACCGATGATTGAGGAAAAATACCCCGAATATCAGGGGCGCATCGCCGCCGGCCTGGTCGGGCATGGCTCGGAATGTTATGGATTCGACGATCAATATTCGCAGGACCACGATTTCGGACCTGGCTTCTGCCTATGGCTCACGGATGAGGATTATGCGGCGGTCGGCCAGAAGCTGCAGGCCGACTACGAGGCACTGCCACAGGAATTCATGGGCTTCGGTCCGCGTGAATCCACGGCGCGGGCGCAAGGTGGTTCACGGCGCACCGGCGTCTTCCGCATCGGCGACTTCTTCGCAGGTATCACCGGCTACCCTACCGCGCCCGCCGACGACAAGCCACACGAATGGTTGCTGCTGGACGAACCGACGCTCGCCGCGGCGACCAACGGCGAGGTCTTCGCCGACCCGCTCGGTGCGGTTTCCAAGACGCGGCAAGGTTTCAAGATGATGCCGGACGACGTGCGGCTTTCCTTGATCTCTCGCCGGCTCGGCATGATCGCACAGGCCGGGCAATACAACCTGCCCCGCATGCTCAAACGCGGCGACGGGGCGGCGGTATGGCTGTCCATCCGCGAATTCACCACCAACGTCTGCTCGTTCATCTTCCTGATCAACGAACCGATCCGCGCTGGATACATGCCGTATTACAAGTGGCAATTCGCGGCGCTGCGACGGCTTTCCGGAAGAATGTCAACAGTCTTACCTGACGTCTGCGAACAACTCGAAGTCATCCTTCGACTTTCCTCGGCGGCCTGCTTCGGCGGCGCCGGATTCGGCGAGGGCGGGAAGGGCTCCGCACCCGCTCAGGAACAGGTGCAATCCACCATCGAGCACATCTGCGGTGAAATCGTCACGGAGCTCAAAGACGAAGGTCTGACCAACAGCGACGAGGAATTCCTCGAGTGGCAGCGACCTTATGTCGAGGCGCATATCGGCAGCGATGATCCGGTATTACATAGCCTATAAGCCAACGCAATGAACAATCATCCGCAAAACCGCTAGAGTTGATACCAGATATTCACGGATGAACCGTAACGATATGCAAAGCAGGCATACCAGGAAAGAGCATCATGGAAGACAACGCAACACAGCAACGCACACAGGAAGACGCCACTTCCACGGACGACCAAGAGCGGCTCGATTTGCTGGAACGCGTGGTGAAGCACGAATGGGACCAGTTCCAGAAGACCGACAACGAGGGCGGACGCGCGGCCTGCCAAGGCAACTGGCCGACGTTCCACCAGATGCGTTTGAGCCAGTTCATGACCTGGCCCGTGCCGTTGCTCAAGAGCTATGCCGACGATCTGGACGAGGCGGACCGTGTCGACCGCAACCTCATCACCGAGAAGTACGGGCGCATGATGATCTCGACCTGGCCACAGGAATACCACGCCGATATCGAGCCGTACATCCCCGCACGTTCCGCCGAGCGCGTGGCAGAACAGGAGAAAGTCATCACGCAGCAATTGGCGTGGGCCGACGATTTCCGCAGCCGCTACCCCAAGCTCGGCCGTGAGATGCGGGTGCTGCACACGTCGGAGGACACCCACGAAAAAACGTCGTTCGAGACCTACCTGCGCGGCGAACTCGGCACGTATTCCGACAAGACGTTCCGGCTGTATCAGGATTTCATTGAAAGCCTTGCCGCAGCCAATCGCAACCTCACGGAAGAGACCATCCGCAACACCGTATTGCTTGGAGGATTCAAGTCGCTGGACGAGGCCGAGGTGTTGCAACAGTAGACGTAAAGATAGAAGCGATGCGTTAGAGTGGCACGCATGCGATTGCTGAAACGATTCCTACCATCCGTGGCCATCTTCGTCGCGCTCGTCGCCGTTTTAGCGGCGTTGGGTGCCGCGATGATGCCGCAATGGAGCGTGGAACCGTTGACACAGCATATTAAGGTGGCATCCACCGATTCCACCATCCAAGCGCGAAGTACGGTAAACACACAAGGTTCGGCAAACACTCGAGACCCGGCAAACAAGCGTAATACAGATAACCAAGCCAGGAAACCAGACAACAACACCAATGCCGGAAACGTGCTGAAAACCGACCAAGAGGGCACATATCAGGTCAAAAGCCAAAACCTGCGCATCAAGCTCGCCCCAAACGTCACTATCAACGCCATCCTGCGCTCCCCTGTTGGGGCGCGGGGCTTGCGACCGGCGACCCTGTTCATCCACGGGGCCGGCACCGGCAAGGCCAACGAGGTTTACGGCGACATCGCCTCGGCCATGAGCTCGGCCGGCATCGTCACGCTGGTGCCCGACAAACGGCTCGACACCTACACCACCTTCCACCGCGACTATTACGCGATGGCCGAAGACTATATGACCTCGCTCAGCATCCTGCGAGCGCAACCCGACGTCGACCCCGCGCAGGCCGGCATCTATGCGGAATCCGAAGGCACCTGGATCGCCGAGGCCATGGCACACCGCCATCCGGGTGCAATCCCCTTCATGATGCTGACCTCGCCGCCCGCGGTTTCCGGGCGCCGGCAGATGGCGATGGCCGCCAACACATACGTCGATTACATCGGCTCGCCCAAAGGACTCAGCCGCGACATCGACAAGTTTGTCGGGCTTGACTTTGCGCCACTTGGGCTGCAATACGCCGATTTCCCAGCCGAAAGGTACCTGAAGGACCTCACGATGCCGCTGTTGATCAGCTTCGGCACCGACGATCTTTCCATGCCCATCGAGCAAGGCGCGACCGACATCATCAACGCCGCCAGCGCGGCAGGAAACAAGAACGTATCAGTACGCTATTACCACGCCAACCACCAGATGCGCGTCGGTGCGCACACCTCCGTGCCCGGCCTGCCGCTGGATATGCATTACACACACGACCTTGAGGACTGGACGAACGCCATCGCCGCCGGAACCAAATCCGGCGATTGGATCACCCCGCAAATCGCCGGAGACCAGCCACATCAACGGTTTGACGTTCCTGGCAGCGTCAAACCAGGCCTCATCGGGTCGCTGAGCACGATATTGGCGCTGCTGGCCGCAATCATTGTGTGCGCCGCAATGGCAGGAATCGTCGGGCTTGTTATTGCTATGGGGCATCTGAGGAAACGTTGCAAGCAAACCGAACGAGGCTTCTCAGCCTCGTCTGGCAAGAACGGTATAAAGAAGCCCCTGATACCCAACTCAACGACTGGAAAGACCTATTCCGACGTGAGCGATATGAAATATTCGGCGGCAACCGATTCAGCGATTTACGAATCCATTCCCGGCACTACCGATAACCGATTCCCTCATCGACTCACAACGGCGTTGGCCTTGAACGGCTGCTGCGCGGTATTGGGTATCATCGCGTTCTTCGCTTACGTCGTCATTGCGGCGAAATCAGCGTTGACGCTCACTCCCCGCGGTACGTTGCTCGGCTGGGGTTGGGCGCTGTTGCACGTCGTCGCGCTGGTCAACGTCGCCCTGCTGACCTGGCTTATCATGGAACTTTGGCGTTCACGAAGCAGCAGACGTTTGCAAACCAACCGTTTCCAAGGCTTCTGGACCCCTGCGCACTTCATCGTCGCTGCGTTATGCGCCATCGCCGCCGTGGTTTCGCCGGTGTTGATCGCGTTCTTCGGGCTCTATACTTTGTAAACCGGAAGTCGATTCACAGGCCTGTCGACATCGTATCGCCACACGTACCATGATGCCGGTGCAACGTCATCTTCACATTGCACCGGCATCATTATCACAGCCACGTTATTGCGTGCCAACTCATTGTCGGCTTTTTGTCTTCCGTTTCGCCGCGAACCCGTGAATCAGCGACGCCATACCAAGCAACACAGCAAGCACAATCAGCAACGCACCCAGCACAACAAAGCCCAGCGCGATCAGCGAGCGCGCATCCACACCTCCGGATATCGGTGCGAACACCATCGGGAACGCCACTCCGACAATCAGCGTCACCGCTCCGAGGAACAGCGGCAACAAACTCAGCACAATCGTCGCCTTGCTCGGCCCAGCAGGCGGCAGTGGTTTCGGCATCTGCTGCGGCAGGTCGCGCGGCACACGCACGTATGTTCCGGAAGTCGCAGGACCGCTGGCAAAATTCGACGGTGGCACATATCCGGCCTGCTGCGGCGACGCAGATGACACGCTGCCCGTTTCAGCCTCGGTTTTCGCTACCTCTGGCGGTTCATTTTCAGCATTATCGATTTGTACCTGATTATTGTCCTCGACGGCAGCCACATCTACGCCAGTGTTCTGGTCCAGCATGGTCTCAGTAGTATCGTCGTCAACACTTTGAGCCGTAACGACCTCGGTAGTATCATGGTCAACACTTTGAGACGGTATGGCCTCAGTAGTCTCGTCGACAATGTTCTGAGACGGTATGGCCTCCGTCTCAGCCATGCCGTTATCGGAAGTCGGGTTCGTCATTTCGTTCTCCTCATTCGATTCGTTGTTCATTGCCATCACCTCCAATTCGCGTCCGCTTCGCCTTTGGCGAATCGCTCATAGGTCGGCACAGTGCTTTCCGCAGGATATTGCACTGTCACACGGCCTTCGACGATGTAAGGGGCGTCGATGGTGAGTTCAGGGCCATTCTTCGGCATCTTTTTCGTCTCGGTGAGCCACTGGTAGTCTTGATTGGCGCCATAGCCATTGCCGTCACCGATACGCTGGTAACTCATTCCCCCGATACCGGTCTGCGTGTCACGGCCAATGGCCACATAGCCGCTGCCCAACGACTTTGTACCCACTTCACTGCCCGCATACACTCCGTCGACAATGATCGCCCCGTCTTCGGTCTCGACCCTGACCACACTGCCGTCAACCCTGGAATTGGATTCATGGCTCAAGCCGTATGAACAACCCGCCGGAAGGGTGACGAAAACCGTCGTTCGACTGTTGGTCAAATGAATCGTTCCGGTCGGGCAACCGGACTTGACCGTGCTGCCGTCCTTCAACGTGACATCGTGGGTACCGTGCGTTTTGGCGTAATCGCTCAAATCGATATTGACCGCGTCATCGTCGAGCCGATGGCCTTTGATGGCGGTTCCCTGTTTGAGTTTTTTGAGCTGCTGGTCGTTGCTGCCGTCGATGGCTTTGAAACCGCTGACGTCGACTTGGTGATAGGACGCGCTTTCCTGCTCCAAACCGGTCAGCACAGAGGAATAATTAATATCACTAACGATGAAAACTATCGCTACGAACGCGGCAATCCAAACCAAAGGGTGCAAGCCTCCTGCACGATGTCCGGCCAGACCGAGCACCACGATAATCACACCCAGCACTATCAGCACACCGGCAATCCAGCACGTCCCGTATTTGAAAATCGTGCCCATATATCCGCCGTGAATGAAGCAGTTTATTGCGACAAGCGCTCCCGAAAGAAGGATGGCACCCAGCGTGAGCAGGACGATTACAAATCCGGCCGGCTTGCGTCGTGCGCGCCTCGGTCCCCACGTTTTCGTCGCGCTCTGAACCGGAGCTTGTTGGTAAGGCTGCGCCGGCTCGGCCATATAGGTGGGCGGAGCGGCGTAAGCCGGCGACGGGCTTGCGGCGAACGGCGAAGAAGGTTGCGCGGAAGGCTGTCCGTTAAAGCCGGACCCGTTTGGACGTTCATTTTGCGGATTATTCTGCGCGTTTGGAGCGGCAGCGGAATATTCATGATAGTCATTGCCAAAAGGACGCTGTTCGGCGGCATCCTCAGAGCGGTTTTCACCATTTCCCCCATTGACGGAACGATCGGCATTCATATCGCCATTTGACGTATCCTGTTTTAAAACCGCATCATCTTGACGCTTATCCGCATCAGCTCCATCAAAAGGGTCGTCCGCCCTCACATTCCCGGGTTCGCGAAACGTCGCCTCATTGTTTCCTTGCGTCGCAGCTTGTGCATTGTTCTGCCCTTGCTGCCAAGTTTGAGGTGCATACGGAGCTGAGTTCGTATTCGCGTAAAAGGCAGGATTCGCATTGCCGGACTGGCTATACGGCATTGGTCCAGCCTGATATTGACTTTGCGACGGTCGCCATTGCCCTTGATATTGCGTTTGTTGCCCATTATTGGCGAAAGCCGCTCCGCGCTGCTCTTGCGCCTTGTTCGCAAGGCTGTTGATCATGACCAGCAGCACCACCACCGCGATGACGGCGAGCAATACGCCAATACCAGGGAAACAGAACGCGATGACCATGAAAATGATCGGCCCCAGCAATGACCATTGCCAGTGACCGTAAACCAGCTCCTCGCCGGAAATCCTGCCATCGCGGCAATCTGGCAGCAGCACCCAAGCCGCCGCGTAGAAAGCCGCGCCGAAACCGCAAATCAGCGTGGAGGCCGCGACCACCGCACGCACAAAAACGGGGCTCAGCCCATAACGCACCGCGACGCCGTCGCACACGCCGGCAATCCAGCGGTTGTTGCCGCGCATCAACCCGCTGCCGCGGATCCACGCGAAGAATCGGTCGACCTTGTCGTGACGAGGCGGAATGGGATTGTTCATATTGGTCGGCTGTTGGTAGCCGTTGCCGTACGTGTTGTTACTCATGGTTCCATTACAGCACCCGGAAACGCTCGAAAGGGTCAGGGAACACCCTGATTTAACCCTGATTTTTGCTTCGAACGCACCCTGAATCCCGCAAAATCATGCACAATGGAAGTATGAAGCCATCGAACCACGCGTATAGCGACGAACCGAACGCACCACAGACCGCACCCGCAGCAGGTTTTAACAATGCGTCGAATCAGCCGCAACACACGCCTATGCCAAGAACCGACAACGCACCGAATTCACCGCAAAATCCGCAAGCGTCGAGATCTGGCAATACATCGAAACCATCGCAGAATACGCCGTCTTACCAATATGTCGGTCCCCGACAAAACCGGAACGTGCCTTTTGATTCAGCCAACAACCAGGCCTCTCCGCCATCCGGCAACCGGACGCACGCATGGCGGCAATACACGCCCACTAGCGGGTTCCCAGTGACTCCAAAACGCCGTTTACCACTGTTGCGCCCCAAAAAGAAACGCATCTTTTGCGGGGTATGCCGAGGTTTGAGCCTGCATTTGGGTGTGCCCGTGGTTTGGATCCGCTTGGCTTTTGTCGCCGCAACGTTCCTTTTCGGCGCGGGTATCGTGGCCTATATCTTTTTGTGGGCGTTCGTTCCCGTCGGAGACCCGCTTACTGCGGAACGCGACCAGCGTGAGGCGCGCTGGAAAGCCGAGCACGCGCCGTTGTCATACGGGAATGCCGACAATACGGTGACTGGGCAAAACAGGGCTTCCGACGATTCCGAAGCCAGAGATGCCGCCAGCGCCAATAGCACACGGCAATCCCAGTCATCGTCCACTACCAACACCGCCAATGCCGAAAACAACGAAACAAGCAATGGTCCAGAAAACCTCGCCCAAGCATTCAAAAGCGCTTCAAAACCCTCGATTATCGCGTTGGTAGGCATCGCGCTGATCGCGTTGGCCTTGGTTTTGGAGGTCAGTCCTTTACCTGGCGATCTGACGTTCGGCATTTTCATGGCATTGTGCGGCATCGGGATATCCTGGATCCGCTTCAACGCCGAGGACGGGCAGATACGCTATCTGCTGATTGGTGTGGTGCTGATGGCAATTGGCTATTTCATTTGCGCCGATTCCTACACGTTCAGCCATCACCTGCCTCTTTCCGCAGCAATCGCCGGTGTGGCGTTGCTTATTGGTGTAGCGCTGGCCATCATTCCGCTCGCGAACCGGTTCATCCACGAACTGAGCCACGAGCACGCGCTGAAAGAACGCGAGGAAGAACGCGCCGACATGACCGCCCATCTGCATGACGGCGTATTACAAACACTCGCGCTCATCCAGTTGCACAGCGACGAGCCGAAAACCGTGTTCACGCTGGCCCGCAAGCAGGAACGCGAGCTGCGGCGGTGGCTCTATCAGGAACGGATACCCTCGGACCGTTCGGTGAGCAGCGGGCTCAAAGACATAGCGGCGCATATCGAGGACGAATTCGGCGAACCCATCGACGTGGTGACCGTGGGCGACACACAGCCCAGCGCCCAGACTGACGCGCTCCTGAACGCCAGCGAACAGGCCATGTTGAACGCCGCCCAGCACGGCGCTGAGCCGATTTCGGTCTATTGCGAGGTCGGCGGGACGCAGGCCGAGGTCTTTGTGCGCGACCACGGCGACGGGTTCGACCAGGATGCCATTCCGCCGGACAGGCTCGGCATCCGCCAATCCATCATCGGCCGCATCGAACGTCGTGGAGGCAACGTCAACATCGTCTCACGACCGAATTGGGGCACGGAGGTGCACATGACCATGCCGATACCCAAGGAAAACGGCAACGCTGATGGCACAATGGCAGAAGAGACGCAAACGGAAACAGGACAATGAGCGACAGAAGCCGAGACCGAACCATGGTAAACCGCTAAGTACTGAGCAAAAGTGGACGAACACGATCGGCAACAACGCCGATAGGATAATGATGACGAGGAGAAAATGAACGGCGACAAATCAAATGAGACTACGACCGGCATAGGCGAAATGGCCGGCAACGGCGCACAACGCGGGAACGAATCAGACACCAATCACCACGATATCCGCGTGGCGGTGGTTGACGACCACGAGATGTTCCGCGCCGGGGTCATCGCGACGCTGAGCCCGCATTTCACCATCGTCGGGCAGGCGCCGGACGTGGAAGGTTCGGTGGCGATGATCGCCGACACCAAGCCGGACGTGGTGCTGCTCGACGTCCATGTGCCCGGAGGTGAAGGCGGAGGCGGCGCGGAAATACTGCTCAAATCGCACCCGCTCTCCCCTGATTCCGCATTTCTCGCACTTTCCGTTTCCGATTCGCCGAAGGACGTGGGTGCGGTCATCCGTGCGGGGGCTCGCGGCTACGTTACCAAAACAATCAGCGGCGACGACCTGATTTCCTCGATTATCCAGGTCTACGAAGGCTATGCCGTCTTCTCGCCGAAACTGGCCGGATTCGTGCTCTCCACCTTCCAAGGTGCGGGGCAGGCGGAGCACGACAACGAACTCGACAAGCTCTCCCACCGCGAGCAGGAGGTCATGCGCCTCATCGCCCGCGGCTACACCTACAAGGAGATCGCCGCGGAACTGTTCATCTCCGTCAAGACGGTGGAGACGCACGTCAGCGCAGTGCTCAAAAAGCTCCAGCTTTCCAACCGCACCGAGCTGACGCGCTGGGCCGCCGACCGACAGATTGTGTGAAAATGGACTTATTGCGGCTTTCCACGGCTCGACACGACCGATCCCGGCCAGGTTTACCTCAAGCCGACTGCTACCACATACCATCCATCACTTAATTTGTACGATTCTGAATTTACTGGTTTACATTTCTAGATACCAGCAAAAACACATATTCAAAACCAAATTTGGAGCGTAGTCACAGTTAAGCAAACGAGGGTTTCGAATGCTTCTGCGTCAATCTAGGGTATGCGTTTCTGCCGGTATCTTCACTTTTCGGTTTTAGTTTGTTCGCCTATTCACTTCGCGCTCTTGGCTTTTCGGGCATCCAGGAAGCGCAAAATGAACTTGTAGACTTCCGAAACCACCAAGACGGCCAGCGAAAGGCCGATGCATTCCAGCCATTCCATGGGTGTCAGGGGAACCGTTCCGAAGGGCACGTTGAGGAACGGCACATAGACGACCACCAATTGCAATACAATCGAGAGGCCGATCGCGCCCCAAAGCCACTTGTTGGAGAATAAGCCTTTAAAGACGCTTTGCGTGTGCGAACGCGAGCAAAGAGCGTTGACCATCTGTGCGAAGACAAGAATCGTGAAGCCCATCGTGCGCGCCTGCGTCATCTGCGAGGTGTGGCCTCCGCCGAGCGAGCGGTCGGTGAAGAGGCCTCCCGCGAGGTGCATATCCATGCCGATCAGGGTGACCAGCGCCATGGTGATGCCGATGACGATGATGTCCATCCACATCGCGCCGTCGATCACACGGTCGGTGGGCTTGCGCGGACGCCTGCCCATCACGTCCTCTTCGCTCGGGTCGACACCCATCGCCAAAGCCGGCGCCGCATCGGTCAATAGGTTGATCCACAGAAGCTGCGTGGCCAAAAGCGGCACGGTGACGCCCGTGGAGCCGGGCTGCGTGATTCCCAAGAATCCGGCGAGCACCACACCGCCGAACACGGTGAACACCTCGCCCATGTTCGAACTCAGGAGGTAACGCAGGAACTTGCGGATGTTGTCGAAGATGCCGCGTCCCTCGCGCACCGCGTCGACGATGGTGGAGAAGTTGTCGTCGGCCAGGATCATCTTGGCGGATTCCTTGGTGACCTCGGTGCCGGTGATGCCCATCGCCACGCCGATGTCGGCCGCCTTGACGGCCGGAGCGTCGTTGACGCCGTCGCCGGTCATGGCCACGATGTTGTCGTGACGCTGCAGGGACTTGACGATTTTCAGCTTGTGTTCCGGAGCCACGCGCGCGAACACGCTGGTCGTGGCCACTGCCTCGTCAAAGGCCTTGTCATCGTCGTCACGGGCGAACAATTCGTCAAGCTGCGGACCGCTCAGGGTCTTGGGCATGTTTGACATGCTGCTATCTGAAACACCGGCCTTTTGCACGGATTCAGCCATAGCCGTATCCGAGGATTGCGTTGACCCGACGGAATCGACCACGCCTAAATCCTCGGCAATGCGGGCGGCGGTCAGCGGGTGGTCGCCGGTGATCATAATGGTGCGGATGCCGGCGCGGTGCGCCTGCGCGATACTGCCTCGGACTTCGGTACGCGGCGGGTCGATAATGCCGACCGTTCCAGCCCAGATCAGGTCGGATTCGACGGCATCCTGTTGTGCCTCCAAATCGCCGTCGTCTGGGCCATCGTCGAAGCCGTCGATATTGCTCAGGCTATCGGTTCCCAATGGCCTATAAGCCTGACCCAGCGTACGGAAGGCTTGGGAAGACAGACGTTCCACGTCGCTCAGAATGCGTTCGCGGTCCTGCTTGATCAGCGCACGCACTTCAGAGCCGTCGACAATCCGAGTGCAATGGCTGAGCAACACATCGGGGGCGCCTTTGGCAAACACGGAAAGGTTGCCATCTCGTGTGTCCGTCGCTACTACCGACATCATCTTGCGCTCAGAAGTGAAGGGGAATTCCATCTCGCGGTGGAAATCTGCGGCACGACGTTGCAAACCGGCCTTGCGTCCAGCAACAATCAGCGAGACTTCCGTGGGATCGCCTACCGCCTCCCAGCGGTTCTGGTCGGTCTGGTCGTTTTGCCTGTTCTGGTTGGCTTGTCCGTTATCCCCGTATGAGGAACCCTTACTGTCGCCCTTATCATTCTGTTCGTTATGGCCAGCGTTTTCAGCTACGGAATCCTTGACTCTGGCTTTATCGCTTTGTATAGCAACATTGCCGTTGACCTTATTATTAACACTTTGCTGCTGCTCATCATCTTGAACGGACTGCTTATCGTTGAGCTCACCGTCATTGGCCAACATACCGGCCAACAGGACGGCCTCGATCTCAGCAAATTGGGCATCGTCAATACGTCCAGACGCAACAACGTCCATCGACGCCGCCGATGTGGCTTCGCCGTTCGATTCCGTATCAGACTCGTGAGCGTTAATAACGGCAGAATCGGCAGTACCAGCGCCACCAGCGCCCTCAGTATCCTTGTCATCAGTGATCGAAACACCAACAATCTCACCGACCGGCGCATAGCCCGTGCCGGTAATCTTGACCTCGCCACTGGGCGTGACCACCAGTTCCACGGTCATCTCGTTGCGTGTCAGCGTGCCCGTCTTATCCGAGCAGATGACCGAAGCGGAACCTAGAGTCTCAACCGATGAAAGCTTCTTGACGATGGCATGGTGCTTGGCCATGCGCTGCACGCCGAGCGCCAGCACCACCGTCATGATGGCGGCCAGCCCTTCGGGCACAGCGGCGACGGCGAGCGAAACCGCAAGCAGCAGCGAGTCGATGACGTCCTGCGCGCTGTGGAAGCCTTCCATCACGGCGAGCGCGATGATGACCACAACGGCGATGGCGCAAACCGCAAGCCCGAGAATCTTCGAGACGTTGTCCATCTCGTTTTCCAGCGGCGTCTTGCCCTCGTCCGAGGCGGAAAGCATGTCGGCGATCTTGCCGACCTGCGTGTCCATGCCGGTGGCGGTGACCACGGCACGCCCGGCGCCCTGCGTGATGGCGGTGCCATTGAAGACCATGTTGGTGCGGTCGCCGAGTGCCTTGGCCTCGTCAAGTTTTCCAGCCTGTTTGGCCACGGGCACCGATTCGCCGGTCAAGCTGGCTTCGGCCGCACGCAGGGAGGCCGAAAAGACCAATCTGGCATCGGCACCTACCGCGTCGCCCTCGCCAAGCACAAGGACATCACCGGGAACCAGTTGCGTGGTGTCGATGTGCTGCACCTGCCCGTCACGAAGCACCGTGGATTGCGGAGCAGTCATCTTGGCGAGCGCCTCGACCGCCTGCTGGGCGCGCGCGTCCTGAACGTAACCGATGACGGCGTTGACGATAAGGATGAGCACGATGACGATGGCGTCGAACGGCAGCGCTTCCCCGCCTTCGGCTCCCGGATGCGGCATCGCTTTCTCGACGCCCCACGCAATCACCGAAATAACCGTGGCCGCCAAAAGCAAGTAGACCAGCGGATCCTTAAACTGCTCAAGGAATTTCTTCCATTTCGGCACCGGCGGTGCGGCCTTGAGCTTGTTTGTACCGAAGCGTTCGAGACGGCGTTCGGCTTCTTCCGAACTCAAACCGGTTTCGGGATTGACGTCAAGCGCTTTAGCGACGTCATCGGAGGTTTTGAGCGACGGGTCGCCGTCAAGAACCTGCTGCGGATTATTGGATTCGCCTTGGCCGTCAAGCTCCGTGCTTGAGGCAGGCTGCTGGATGTGATCAGTCGAAGGACCAACCATGGTGTTCCCCTCGTTAGCCGCGGAGTAGTCAACCGGACGATGGATTCAGATATCCAATCGCATCGGCTGCGCGGTTATGTGCATGAACGTCCTTATTCTTTCACAGGGGTCTCTACATTCAGCCGAGAACCGCAATCGCAGGCTTTGACGAAACAGTTACGCATAGTTTCGAACCGTTTGGTTCATAAACGTTCAGATTAGACTATTTGCCGATAAACTATTGCATTACAGACTGAAATATGGCTTTAGGAAAATTTGGCTTTACATCACGCACAGGTCGACCGCAAACTTTTGCGCAGGCTATCGGCACCTTTGAACACCACAGCATTCAACCCCATGCCAGACAAGGATTTAACGATTCGTGCATCTTTATATACGAATAACGCACTTTCCGGATCAATACCGAAATCACGAATGGCACCACGGACGAATACCGGATCAGGCAGACGTAGACGGCCAACGGAAGAAGCCCGAAAATCCCGTAATTTCGAAAGCTCAGGGAACTGGCTCTGCGCCAGACGAACATGTTTCGTAGTGGTATTGTCCAATCCCCAAAGCTTTACGCCAGCCTTGTCGAGCTCGCTCAGCAACTCCGCCATTCCTAGCATCATCCCGACGAACCCGTCCTCTTCGTGGTCAAGGTACATTTTGAGCACCCAAGCGATGGCCGGCCCGTGGTGCTTCTCGTAGGAGGCGAGCACCCGTTCCTCGCTCCACCCGCTTTCGAGCATCGCCAGGTAAAACTCCATCCCCCACTCGTCGCACGGGTCAAACATCATATCGGCAATGCCTTCAGGGTATTGCTCGGTAATCGGCCTCCGCCCGTCCCATTCAACGAGCACCCCATCGAGCCCAAACACCACGTCGGTTATTGCCATTTTGATAGCCGAAAGTCCTTTCGTAATTATCAGAAAGTCAAAACCAAATCTGCCCATCGCCATAGTCAAGATGCAAATCTAGTAGACTCGTCCGCCTAACCCATCGTCAAACATCTCTGATTCCGCCCGTTCAGCATTTTGCTCGATCTTCTTCTCGGTTATACCAAACTACTCGAGCAATTCCTCATCACGTTTGCTCACGACGATGCCATAAGCTCGCGATCGATGGCACGACGGATGAATTCACTACGAGAGATGCCCTGTCCTTTGGTCACGCGGTTCATTGCCTTCACACGGGACTCCGCCACCGGCGCTGAAACCGTCTCCATGCGCTCCTTCTCCATGGGCCGTCCCTGCATGACTTGCGAAAAATCAAAATCAGAATAATCACCGGCTTCCACCTTGTCGACCGCACGATTCACATCATCCTCAGTCGTTCCGAAAAGCCTGTACAGTTCCTCATCGCTCATTATCTGCTCCTTCCAAAGCCTAGTCTTCGTTTGATGTCTTGTCGCGGCGGTGTCTGCGCATGTATGACCAGCCACAGGCCACCCGCCTTGCGAATGACGACCAGCTCGACATATCGTCCTCTGCCATCGATGCCGATCGCAATGTAGCGATTCGAATCCTTGTCGAATGCAGGCGTGCAAGCAAGACAGTGGTTCACATCATTGCCACCATACATTCCCGATCGACGAGCCTGCAGGAAGGTAGCCTCTTATAACTCTTCCCGACCGCATGTCACCGGCTCCCATGTCTCAGACCGGGACATCGTCAATTGTTTCATCGCCCGTATCAACCACATTCACAGCACATCATCGTGGCTGCCGGTGCGGGTGAGAGTAAGTGTGAGCGTCTTGTTGACGATTTGATAGACAAGCAGCCAATCTCCCTCGACGTGCAACTCACGGAACGATTTGAGGTTACCTTTCAAAGCGTGATCGCGATACCGGGTTCTCAGCACTTCCTTGTCCTGAGCCTGCAGCACGTCCAAGGCCCGATTGAGTTTACCCATATCGTAATGTTTACGTTTGAGCTTACGGACGTCACGCAGAAACGCCGGTTCATAAGCCACTTCAAACATTGTCAATGATGTCCTTCATCTCATCCATGCTTCCCACATAGACCGGCTTCTCGCGCGCTGCTTCAAGCACGGCGTTCTCGAACGGGGAAATCGAGGTAGGACGGAACGGCAAACCCCCATCCTTCACCGACTGCGCCAAAAAGAGATTGACCGCCGTTCCCAAATCGATTCCCAACGAATCGAAAAGCGCCTCCGCCTGTTCCTTAAGCGTCTTTTTAGTACTGATTTGGATACGCGTACGTGCTGCTGAGACTTGCATGATTTACTCCTTTTTAAGTTAAATTTACTCTTGTTTACGTTACCTTTCAAGTTATTACTATGACTACCCACTTCCTTAAAAGAACTCAGCTTAACTTGCCTGCACACAGGTAGGACAGCTCACTACAAAAACTCCCACAAACAGGAGCCATACGGTTACAAGCCCAGATTGGCATATTACATTTTCCTGCGAAATCACCCAATTGCCGAGAAGAGGGGCAAGCTCAATGAACGCAATTTTCTCGCCCCGCATTTCGCCCCGTTAGAGAAAGCTATAGAAGTATATCGACGAGGATATATACAGTTACTGCAGATGAACGCGCATAACACCGAAATCGTTGCCGTCACTGGCTTTTCGATAAAGAAAATAGGCTCCGGATAGACCTAGTATCCGGAACCTATTTTATAATGCGGACAGGGCGAGATTCGAACTCGCGGAGGATTGCTCCTCAACGGTTTTCAAGACCGTCTCTTTCGGCCGCTCAGACACCTGTCCATGTTGCATTAACGGCTTGCACCGCAAACGCAACGAATGAAATTATAACAACCGCCCGCAGACAGCAGGCGCATCGTCGTACGAGTCGTTAGACGAGTCACTGCTACAGCCATTAAACAAACAACCGTAGCAATGAAAGCTCAGCCTCACGCCTCCCACTTGGTGGGCTCGATGACCTCGCGGCCGCCCATGTAGGGGCGCATGGCCTTCGGGATCTCGATGGAGCCGTCCTTCTGCTGATGGTTCTCGAGAATGGCGACAAGCCAACGCGTGGTGGCCAGTGTGCCGTTCAACGTGGAAACCGGACGGGTGGAGCCGTCCTCGGTGCGCTCGCGGATGTTGAGGCGGCGCGCCTGGTACTCGGTGCAGTTGGAGGTGGACGTGAGCTCGCGGTAACGGCCCTGAGACGGCACCCAAGCCTCGTTGTCGAATTTGCGCGCGGCGGAGGAACCGAGGTCACCAGCGGCGGTGTCGATGGTGCGGTAAGGCACCTCGACCTTAGCCAGCATCTGCTCCTCCATGCCGAGCAGCTGCTTGTGCATCTCACGGGATTCCTCCTGCTTGCAGTAGACGAACATCTCCACCTTGTCGAACTGGTGGACGCGGATGATGCCGGAGGTGTCCTTACCGGCAGCACCGGCCTCGCGACGGTAGCAGCTCGACCAGCCGCAGTACTTCAGCGGGCCGTTGCCAAGATCCAGGATCTCGTTCTCATGCATGCCGGCAAGCGCCACTTCGGAAGTACCCACCAGGTACTGGTCATCAGGCTCACGCAGGCGGTAGATCTCATCGGCGTGTGAGTTCAGGAAACCGGTTCCAGCCATGACCTCGGGGCGCACCAGTGTCGGCGTGATGGCGAGCGTGAAGCCGTTCTCCTCGGCTTGGTCAACGGCCATAGTGAGCATGGCGATCTGCATGCGGGCGACGGCGCCGCGCAGGAAATAGAAGCGCGAGCCGGAGACCTTGACGCCACGGCGCATGTCGATGCCGGCCACGCCGACACCCAGCGTCAGATGGTCCTTGGGCTCGAAGCCCTCGGCCTTGAAATCACGCGGCGTGCCGACCTTCTGCACCACCACGTAATCGTCCTCGCCGCCTTCGGGAGCCTCGGGCTCGACGACGTTGGAGAACTGCCACATGGCCTTGGTGTAAGCCTCGGCGGCATCGTCCGAAGTCTTCTTGTATTCGGCGACCTTGTTGGCGAGGTCCTTGGTCTGCGCAATCAGCGCGGCCTTCTCGTCGGGCGCCGCGGAGGCGACCTTCTTGCCCATGGCCTTCTGGCTGGCACGCGCCTCCTCGTACGATTTGAGCGCGGAACGACGGGTCTCGTCCTGCTTCAAGACCTCGTCGACGAGTTCTACGGATTCGCCGCGCTTGCGCTGGGATTCGCGCACAACGTCGGGATGTTCACGGATAAATTGGATATCTAGCATACTTCAAGCCTACTTGTGTAAAAGGACACCTACGGCGGGTTTGCGGCCCTTCCGTAGGTGAGGTTTTGACTTCATTACCTATTGATTAGCGTTATCAGTTAATAACAGTGTTACTATCAATTTTTGATAACGCCTGGCACCACGAATCACATGAATAACTCGACGATGTTGTAGAAAATCGCGCTGACCGCGACCACACCGACGACCACGATGAAGACGTTGCTGATCTTGTGGGAGTACTTCTTGAGCGCCGGCACCTTGTGGACGCCGTACATCGGCAGCAGCAGGAGCACGAAGGCGATCAGCGGTCCGGCCATGGTCTCGATCATGCCGATGGCGGATGGGTTGGCCCAGGCGACAAACCAGCAGGCAAGGAACATCAGGATGTTGACGACGACGTTGAGCTTCTTGCGCTCGACCACCACGCCTCTGGCATGCGTTATCTTGCGGATGATGCCGCCAAGGCCCTCTTCAACCCCAAGGTAATGGCCAAGGAACGCCTTGAAGATGCAGACGAACGCGGTGATGGAGGCGACCCAGGAGATGGCCGGCGTATTGAGCACGTTAGCGAGATAGCTCAGGATGGAGACGTTCTGCGCCTTGGCCTTCACCAAGTCGCCGGGCGTCAGCGCAAGGTCGCTGCTCAACACGAAGAAGAGCACGACGGTGACCATCATGGGCTCGCCGAGTTTGAGGATCTTGCCGATCTTCTCGTCGGAATACCTGCCATAGCGTTTGCGGACGTTCACGGAGAATGAGGAGACGATGGCGGAGTGGTCGAAGGTGAGCACGATGACGGGAACCAGAAGCCACAAATCGAGCGCGAGCGTGCCGAAATCGAACGCGCCGGAAGCGTTTCTGGGGAAGCTGGTGAGCATGGAGGGGTTCCAGCGCGGGATGAGGTAGAGCGCGAAAATCACCAGAACGGCGATGACCGGCCAGGTCAGCCAGCTCATCACGCGGGTGACGGCGCGGGTGCCGCAGGTCATGATGAGGATGAGCACCGCGACGATTACGAGGGAAAGCAGCCAACGAGGCGGCGTGGACATGTGCAGCTGGTTGACGATGAAGCTTTGCGCGGTGTTGGTGATGGAGACGGAATACATCAGAAGAATGACCAGAACCTCGACGAAATAGATGATGGTGAAGGCCATGCCGAAACCAAAGCCGAAATGCTGCTCGACGACGTCAGTGATGTCGTCGCCGGGGTTCTTGGCCGAAAGCACGAACCGGCACATCGCCCGGTGCGCGAAATAGGCCAGCGGGTAGGCCACGAGCAACATGAGCACGATGCCGATGATGCCCGCACCGCCCGCGTCGATGGGCAGGAACAGGACGCCCGCGCCGATGGCCGTGCCGAATAGGCTCAGCATCCAACGCACGTCCTGTCCGTGCCACTTCAGCGCGTACGCTTTGCCATCCTTGTCGGTCTGCGCCTCAGTCGATTCGCCGACTTGTGCGCCGTCCGCTCGTCGTTTCACCGGTTGTTCTTCTGCTCTCGTCATGGCAATCCACTTTCCCTCATGTTTGTTGGATTTTTGAAAATTCGCTCCGATGGGTCACTGCCCAATAAGAGGCAAAACATCACAGTTTACCGGGCAGATCATGCCGTTGCGATATGCGATATTCGAGTGTCTACTTAAATCCGACGAATCAATCCGAAATATCGCCGCTTACGACGACCGACGACGAATGCGATCGGCTGGTCGAAGCGAAAATGCTCATGTTTTGGGCAATCAAGGAGCGGCACACGGCGTTTGCTGTGGTGCCAAACTCATTTCCCAAATCGAACATGGCTCCAACGATAATGGCGGATGTCGAAAAAAGACAAATATCATGACATATTTTGAGACGGGGGCGTGTAGGGTTCGTTCATTTTTGTTACAGCTTTGGGCGCAACGTCAGTGAGGCGCGTCACAATAGAGCCATGCCTAGGACTGTGCTTTACATCATCATCGCCGTGGTCGCGGCATGCGTTCTCGCCGTCGCCGCAGCGTTGATATGGCGCGCCTGGAAGCGCTGGCGCAGGGTGCAGAAGCTCAACGAACGCGACGATGACCAAGTCCGTTACGCCTTCATCATCAACCCTTCCAAACCACAGGCCGCGCGGGCACGACTGCATATCGAGGAATTCTGCAAAGACCACAGGATTACCGACATCGAGTTCATCGAGACGACGCTTAAACGCGACGGACGCGTTTGCGCACTTGAGGCGCTTGGACGCGGTGCCGACGTCCTGGTGGCGGTTGGTGGCGACGGCACCGTGCGCACCGTGGCGAGCGCGGTGAGCGGCACAGGCCACACCTTGGGCATCATTCCCATCGGCACCGGCAATCTTTTCGCACGTAACATGGGCATTCCCGTCGACGACATCACCGCGGCCCTGACCATCGCGACCTCGCACGGCGAGCGGATGGTCGACATGGGGCGCATGGCCCTGCTTGACCGGCCCGAAGACGACCACGCCCACGCTTTCCTGATTATCGCCGGCATCGGCTTCGACGCCGACATGATCAGCGACACCGATCCGCAGCTCAAGAAAAGCATCAGTTGGCTCGCCTATTTCTCCGGTGGCATGAAGCACCTGTTCGCACCGAAATACCGTGGGGCCGTCACCATCACCAGCGCCGACGGCAGCTCGCACACCGTCGGGGAGGTGCATTTCCGCACCTTCATGGCCGGCAATTGCGGCCAGATTCCGGTGTTCTCGCTGATGCCTGACGCCTCGTTCGACGACGGCTTGCTCGATTTCGAGATCATCGACACTTCCGGCGGCATCTTGGGCTGGATGAACCTCTTCGGCGATGTCATGCATCAAACCATTACCGGCAAGGCGCAGCAAAGCCCGCTTTCCACCAATTCCACCATGGACCAGATCCAAGGCGTCAGCGCCGAGATCAGGCTCGAAAAGCCGGCGCTGGCCCAGGTCGACGGCGACATGCTCGGCTCCACCAGCCACATCCGCTTCAGCGTCGAGCAAAAGTCGTTGCGCGTGCGCGTTCCGGCCAAGGCGGAACTCGAACAATAACGCGCAACGCAGGCATTATGCCTCGTAATCGGATTCCTCTTTAAACTCAGCCACTCAACAATGAAGGCAGACATCGTTGCAATGCCTGCCTTCATGTCGAATCGGAAACCGAACAGATACGTCTATTTCGAAATCGTCGAACCGGAATAGCTTCTACTTCACTTCGCATAACCAGTCAGTTCCAGCTTCTTCGAGACATATTCCCCGATATACACGCCGTTGGTGCCTTCGTAGCCCTGTTTCTTGACCTCGCCCTCGAGCCATTCCTTGTCATGGCCGATGGCCTCGAGCACGTCGGTGTCGACCTGACCGTCGACGATCAGCGGCAGACGCAACGTCTCGTCGCCGTAGCAGATGACGGTCAACTGGCCGTTCTGCTCGAAGTAGGCCTTCAGAACCTTGGAAATCTCGTAGACACCCTGTGCGCGCAGCTTGAGCATGAGGTCGCTGGCGGAGACGCCCTTGCGCATGCAGGTGGCGACATCGACCTTGCCGTGCGAGATGAGCATGACCGGGCTGCCGTCGATGAGTTTCTTGAAGAACCGGCTGTTTTCCTTGGCGAACTTGATGATCATGCACAGCAGCATCCATGTGACCAGCACGAAAACGAACTGGAGCACGGTGATCTGCTCGTTGTAGATCACGCCGCCGATGATGGCGCCGAGCACGTAGTTCTGGATCTGGTCCATGGCGCTGGTGGGCGCGAGGTTGGATTTGCCGAAGAGGTTGATGTGGACGATGAGGAAGACGATGCCCACGACGAGCTTGATGATAAGTGTGGTGCTGATAAGCATTGCGGTTCCTTACTTTTCTATCTTGACGTCGGTGAGCATGTGGGTTTCGGTGAGCTTGTATGCGGTGTAGTCCGTGTTGAGGTTCACCGTGTAATACTTTTTGCCGATTTTGACGATCACGTCCTGGTTCAGGTACTTCGAATTGACCAACACATCATCTTCGGAGACGTGCCGCTCCTTGGCGACGTGCTGCACGAAACTGACCATCTGCTCGCTTTTCGCGCTGGCCGTCTCGCTTTGCTGGAACTGCGAATAGCCGCTGCCCAGCATCACAACGACCAATAGCAGCGCGATGATGCCCAAGTCCCGGTATTTCGTCTTGAGCCGGTGCCGCAGGTACAACACGAAGAACGCGACCAACGCCACGCACAGCACGATGATGATGGTGAAACGGATGACCTGGTTGATGCCATGCTGGCTTTGCAGGTAATTGATGCCGTAAAATGTCATGGAGACGCCTCAAACGTAGGTTGACAGGTGATTTCTCCGTTTCATCGTAGGTTTGGAGCGATACGTAGCGGGTTTTTCGGGCTGAGAGAAGAATTTATATGACATTACCCAGCCAATTGACCGCCATGGGCACCAAACCGTTTAACAATACCCCTCCATCTAGCTTCGCATTTTCGACGCTATTATTGCCAATCACGACACAGCACACAATGGTATGGAAATCTAAGGCATCAATCTATGAATTAATGACGGAAATTGGACGCCACAAGGAATCAGAATCCGTTTACCGCCACCAATCTGTCAACTGACTGCACAACGGCTGTGTGCGATTGGTTGTGATAGCGCACAAACCTCGCGCTTTCGCCCGGCAACTGTGGCACAATGGAACTATGGTTGCAAACAATGCGGGCAAACCCGCCACACAAGCCGACCTCATCGACGTCAACGAGGTCATCGGACAGTACTATGACGCCATCCCAGATCCCGCCGATCCAGCGCAACGCGTCTCTTTCGGCACCTCCGGACACCGTGGTTCGTCGCTCAAGACCTCGTTCAACGAGGCGCATATCGTCGCGATTTCGCAAGCCATCGCCGAATACCGCAAGAAAGCCGGCGTGACCGGGCCTCTCTATCTAGGGCGCGACACCCACGCGCTTTCCGGCCCAGCGATGAAAACGGCCATCGAGGTGCTCGTCGCCAACGGCGTTACCGTGCGTATCGATTCACGCGACGATTTCGTGCCCACCCCGGTCATCTCGCACGCGATTCTCACCCACAACCGCGCCGCCGATGGCTCGCAGCGCTTCGAAGGTGACGGCCTTGCCGATGGCATCGTCGTGACCCCTTCGCACAACCCGCCCACCGACGGCGGTTTCAAGTACGATCCGGTCACCGGCGGGCCGGCTCCGGCCGAAGCGACCGAGGCCATCGCCAACCGCGCCAACGAGCTGCTCGGCTCGTTCCGCGACGTCAAGCGCGTGCCCTACGACGAGGCCATCAAGTCGCCGCTGGTCGAGCGCTTCGATTACCGCGACCACTACGTTTCCGACCTCGGCAACGTCATCGACTTCGATCTCATCCGTTCCTCGGGCGTGCGCCTGGGCATCGACCCGCTCGGCGGCGCTTCGGTCAATTACTGGCCGCTGATCAACGAAAAGTACGGCCTCAATATCGGCCTGGTCCGCCCAGACGTAGATCCGACTTGGCGGTTCATGACCATCGACCATGATGGCAAGATCCGCATGGATCCGAGCTCGCAGTACGCAATGAAGGGCCTCGTTGACGAACTCAACGCGGGCGCGTGGAGCAAGTACGACCTCGTCGGCGGCACCGATCCCGACGCCGACCGCCACGGCATCGTCTGCCCCGACTGGGGCGTGATGAACCCGAACCACTACCTCGCCGTGTGCATCGCCTACCTCTTCGGCGGCGCACGTCCGGGCTGGCCCAAGGGCACCGGCGTGGGCAAGACGCTGGTCTCGTCCTCGCTGATCGACCGCGTGGCCGCTTCCATCGGCGCACCGTTGGTCGAGGTGCCGGTCGGCTTCAAGTGGTTCGTCGACCCGCTGTTCACCGGCAAGGTCGCGTTCGGCGGCGAAGAGAGCTCCGGCATGAGCTTCCTGCGTCGCAACGGCCGTGTGTGGACCACCGACAAGGACGGCATCATCCCTGACCTGCTCGCCGCGGAAATCACCGCGAAAACCGGCAAGAACCCGGCCCAGCTTCATCAGGAGCAGGTCGCCAAGTTCGGCGAAAGCTGGTACAAGCGCGTCGATACGCCGACCACGCTCGAGCAGAAGCAGAAGTTCGCGGGCTTGACCCCCGAATCCGTTTCCGCCACGACGCTGGCCGACGAGGACATCACCGCCAAGCTCACCCGCGCGCCCGGCAACGACGCGCCCATCGGCGGCATCAAGGTGACCACGAAGAACAACTGGTTCGCCGCCCGCCCCTCCGGCACCGAGAACATCTACAAGATCTACGCCGAGTCGTTCGTCTCACCCGAGGCACTCGACCAGGTGCTTTCCGAGGCCACGGACGTGGTCGACAAGGCGCTCGGCGAATAATTCGTCATAGGACATCGCACAAGTCGGTAGATAGGAAAATAAGAATGGCGGATTTCCGCCATTTCGAAAAACCTATCTACCGACCTGCGCGTTATGTGTCCCGATTTCGCCGGCAAAACGTAGGCTTGGGACTATGACTATTACGGTTTCTACGGACGGCAGCGCACTCGGCAATCCCAACGGCCCCATGGGTTGGGCTTGGGCGGATCACGCGGCGAACGCAGCACGCACAGACGGGCATCAGCACGACGGAGACAGCGACGCGGGCGGCGCCACCAACGGCACCAATCAGATCGGCGAGCTGTGCGCGGTTCTCGAGGCGCTGAGGGCGCATCGCGGGCCGGAACCGCTGACCATCGAAACCGACTCGCAGTACGCCATCAATTGCTCGACTACCTGGGTCAAGGGTTGGAAGAAGAACGGCTGGAAGAACTCGCAAAAAAAACCGGTGAAGAACGCGCCGCTGATCAAGGCCATTGACGCCGAAATCGGCCGACGCGAGGGACCAGTAAAATTCGTCTGGGTCAAGGGGCACAACGGCAATCCCGGCAACGAGAAGGTCGACGACCTCGCCCACACCTACTCCGGCGACGCACGCAGTGGGGTCAAGGACGGCTATCTGCCGCTGGAAGGCTGGCAGTCGCTGCTCGTCTCGCCGTACGCCAAAGGCGTGGATATCCCCGCCGACGCCAAAATGCTCATCGATGGCAAAATCACTGCAGAACAATACCATCTTGGTCGCGGAGCGGAGTCCGCCGGCAGTGACGATGATGATTGGAACAATTCCGAAGATATTGAAAACCCGTCGGCAAACTCCGGAAACGCCACTGATCACGCTGCAGGGCAAAACGGCCACAAACCAACGCTGGCTGAACGACTCGCGGAACCGGAGGGCGTGCCTGAATATGATTTCGGTCCTCGCAAGCCGATAGTCGCGCATCATCGCGCGGCCGAGAACGACGAGTGGTCCGACGGAAACAATCATCACGAGGACAATGACAATGAAGGGCAGCCCCACGGCATCGGACGCACTGTGCGTTCCAACCCTGATTTCAGCGCATCGCCGGTAGGCGACGATGTCACCATTCCCGCCTACAAAAGCGACAAAACCGCCACCGAGACACAATTGCCGGTTACCGACAACAAGGCGAATGGATCCGATAAACCAGACGAGACAAACGAATCAGGCGTACTTTCACAGCCAAAGAAGCCATCTCTGGCCGAAGCAGGCGAGCCTTCGACAAACCATGACGTCGCCGGTACCAACGAACCGAGCGAACCAACCAAGGCAAACGAATCTTCAAAATCCGACGACAACGACGATTTTGACGGCGATGAGGACAATTTCGATGATGTCGATGAATCCGATAATGCCGGCCAACCCGATGACAACGATGCTGATACCGACGAATCTGACGAAGCCAATAACGACGACAATACCGACCAAGACACGGAAAATGTCGTTGCCACGCAGGACGCGAAGTCGGCCCCAAAGGAGGATCAGGCGCCGCCCTATCTCAACAGTGGTCTGAGCGTGAATGGGACATTGCGCTTCTTCCCCGCCCCGCAGACCAGCCCGACCTACAACGGCCGGCCGCGCCATATCCGCGGGGTCATCGCCATCGACGGGTATGTGGCCGGAGACGGCACCATCGTGCTCGACAATGCACCATTCCTCATCGCCAACAACACCAACAAAAAGTGACAGAAACGAACAAAACCCGAACAACAGGAAAAGTATCGGAACACCGATACTATGGAAAGTGACGCTCGTCACTACATGACGGAGCAAAGCCTTTAAAAGGAGTATCAATGGATAAGCAAGAGCAAGACGCGCTGAAGAAGGCGGCCGGCATCGAGGGCGCAAAGTTCATCAAAGACGGCATGATCGCGGGCCTCGGCACCGGTTCGACCGTACGCTTCCTGGTCGATGAGCTCGGCCGCCGCACCCAAGAGGAAGGCCTCAAGTTCACCGGCGTGACGACCTCCCGCCGCACCGCCAAGCAGGCCGAGGGCTACGGTATCAAGATCGTCGACATCGATGACGTGGACCACATCGACCTCACCATCGACGGCGCGGACGAAGTGGACAAAAACTTCAACGGCATCAAGGGCGGCGGCGCGGCTCTGCTCTGGGAGAAGATCGTCAACGAGAACTCCAACTACAACATCTGGATCGTCGACGAGTCCAAGGTGGTCGACACCATCGGCAAGTTCCCGCTGCCCGTCGAGGTCATCCCCTTCGGCGCCGGACATGTCATCAAGAAGTTCGAGGCCAAGGGCTACAAGCCGGTCCTGCGCAAGAACGCCGACGGCACCGACGTGCGCACCGACGAGAACAACTACGTCGTCGACCTGCACCTTGAGCGCATCGATCACCCGCAGGATCTCGCCGAAGACCTCATCAACACGGTCGGCGTGGTGGAGCATGGCCTCTTCCTCAACCGCGTGGACAAGGTCATCGTCGGCAACCCCAACGGCCCGCGTATTCTGACCGTTTCCGAAAACTGAGTTCGATAAAACATCGGCTGACTTCGGCCGATAAACCAAAAGGCACGCAATTGCTCAATCCGCAATGCGTGCCTTTTTTGTATTGCTTATTACAGCGCTTCGACCGCCTTGCGGGCAGCATCGTAATCGGGCTCGTCGTGAATCTCGGGAACCTGCTGGGTGTACGCAACGTTACCGTCAGCGTCAACCACGACGACCGCGCGCGAAAGCAGGCCACGCATGCCGCCGTCGGCGATGGTCACGCCGTAATCCTCGCCGAACGAGGAACGGAAGGCGGAACCGGTGACGACGTTCTTGATGCCTTCGGCGCCACAGAAACGGGCCTGGGCGAACGGCAGATCCTTGGAAATGCAGATGACGGTGACATTGTCCAGATCCTGCGCCATCGTGTTGAACTTGCGCACCGACATCGAGCAGACGTCCGTGTCGAGCGAGGGGAAGATGTTCAAAATCACCTTGTGGCCGGCGAACTTGTCGAGGCCGAAATCGTTGAGATCGCCGTCAGCGAGAGAGAAAGCCGGGGCTTTGGAGCCGACGGCGGGGAGATTTCCTACGGTGCGAGTGGGCGCACCACCCAAAGTAATTTGTGCCATGACCCCATGGTGCCATGAAACGGTCGGATATGCCAACGGTTTACGCTACGTGACAGTTACATCACGCGCAATGGCGCAGCAGGCCAACATATTGAGTTTACAGCCGCAGTCTGAGGCCATAAACCAACGTATTTGCGTATAAGCGAGGTTTGACCTTAAGGAGGCAGACGTATGACGCTTCTTCTCCCGACCCAAGCCAAAACAAGCCAACGACAAAACAAAAAGCCCGGAGCCAAACGACCCCGAGCCTTGTAAAAAGCTGATACTACTTGCGCTGATGACGAGTCTTACGCAGCAGTTTGCGGTGCTTCTTCTTGCTCATCCGCTTGCGGCGCTTCTTGATGACGGAACCCATCTGAAGCCTCCAATCCTTGACTGTAAGTTTGCAACTTGACCTATATTACTCGCTCTTGCCGACTTAAAACGCCATGTATCCTGATTTTTGCCAATCAACAGGAAATCATACCAACAAAACAGATTGATTCCGCCAATTCAAGACCACTTACTGACATGAACACACCCATCAGGCCGTTTGCGTGTTTTCAGAGCGGGAACTTCGAATAGAACCGTTGGATCGAGTCCTTGGGACCGGTGGCCTGGAACACCACGGTATCGTTCTGCCAGACCGCCGTCGCCGCCTTGCTCTTCGTATCCGTGACCTTCACCACATATTTCCCAGTGGCGTTACCGGAGACCTTGACATCACCACTGGCCAGATCCGTGCCTTTGAGCGCTCCGCTGAGCGAGTCGTACTGAGCCTTCGCACTATCGCTACCTGACCATTGCGCCACCACGAGCGTGACGTCCTTGGGCAAATCACCCGTCGAATAGGTGAGCGTGTACTCCTCCAACGGCGTGGCCGAAGTCCAGTTGGCGCTGGGAGCAGCCTCTGTGCGGGCAAAATTCAGCACGCTATCGGGCATCGCCTTTAAAAGCGGCGAAGCGTCTTGCGGCAGATCCTTGGCCTTGATGCTTGGTGCGGTGGGCGCGGGCTTGCTGGCAGCGACCTGTTGCTTCTGCTCACCATTCCCTCCCTTGTTCATCGCCCAGCCCGGCCATACAAACGCCGAAAGCAGGGCAAGTGCGATCACCACCGCGGCCGCGACCACGACAGCGATCAGCTTTCCATGGGAAGAAGATTTCTGTTCGCTCGACATAGTCGCAATTATTTCACAGCGGGGTGACGCTGGTTCGCCGCCATCAGCCCTGTTGCTCCCTGAACCTTGAGCGAAATATCAACTTGAATTTCAAGGTGATATCATCGCCTGCACTTGCTCTTGTCGGCGAAATTGGCTAGCGTCAGCATCATGGCAAAGATTGCGACACAGTACGTTTGCTCGGAGTGCGGCTGGAACGGCGTGAAATGGTACGGGCGTTGCCCCGAATGCGGCGCGTGGGGCACCATCGAGGAGTTCCATGAGGCACGGCCCGCCGCCGCATCGCGCACCGCAGCGCCCGGACGCACCTCACGCACGCAGGCCAGTTCCGCCGTCATGGCCGGCAGCGCCGCAGCCAGGCCGATCACCGAAATCTCGACCGACAGCGTCAAGAGGATCCCCACCGGCTTCGGCGAGTTCGACCGCGTGCTGGGCGGTGGCATCGTGCCGGGTTCGGTCGTTCTGGTCGCAGGCGAACCGGGCATCGGCAAGTCGACGCTGCTGCTCGAGACCGCCGGCAACGTGGCACGAAATTATCCCAAGAAATCAGTCCTTTATATATCCGGCGAGGAATCGCAGGCGCAGGTGCGTATGCGCGCCTCCCGCATCAACGCGCTGGAAAGCAATCTGCTGCTGGCCTCGACCACCGACCTCGCCACCGTGCTCGGCCTGATCGAGCAAGAGAAGCCGAGCCTCGCCATCGTGGATTCTGCGCAAACCATCGTCTCCCAAGACGTCGATGGCATCTCAGGCGGCTCCACGCAGGTGCGTGAGGTAGCCAGCGCCCTGATCGACACCGCCAAAACGCTTGACATTCCAGTGATGCTGGTCGGCCATGTCACCAAGGACGGCTCCATCGCCGGCCCGCGCACGCTCGAACATCTGGTGGATGTGGTCTGCCAGTTCGAGGGCGATTCCCAGACCGCGCTGCGCCTGCTGCACGCTGCCAAGAACCGCTTCGGGCCCACCGACGAAGTGGGCTGCTTCGACATGAGCGGCGACGGTATTGAAGAGGTCAGCGATCCTTCCGGCCTATTCCTTTCCACCGAGGACGCACCGGTCGAAGGCACTTGTGTTACGTTCACGCTTGACGGCCACCGCAGCCTGCCGATCGAAGTGCAGGCGCTGGTCACGAAATCCGTTTTGCCGACACCTAGGCGTAATACAAACGGCATTGATTCCAATCGTCTCGCCATGCTCTCGGCGGTCTTGTACCGTCACGGCCGCGTGAACCTACTGGCCAACGATCTTTACGTTTCGACCATCGCCGGCGGTTTGGCCAAGGAGCCAGCCTGCGATCTCGCCATCGTCGCCGCACTGGCAAGCGCCGCCACCAGCAAACCCATCGCCCGCACCACTTGCGCCATGGGCGAGATTAGCCTCACCGGCCAAGTACGTCCCGTTCCCCAGCTTTCCCATCGCTTGAACGAAGCCGCAAGACTGGGCTTCACCCGCGCCGTAGTTCCCACCCATCGCGGCCGTCGCGGCATCAAAGCCGTCAAGGGCCTGGAAATCGTAGAGGTCTCGTCCCTGCGCGACGCACTGGATGCGCTAGGCGTCTCCAAAGGAAGATAACGAATCAACCATCTTTCCATTTCATCGCAACAGGCAAATTGATAACATTTTCATACTGAATCGAAATCGAACCACATTTACGAGTGAGCGCCTCAAAAGAGCCTCACCCACGCAATAATGAAGGGCAGCATAATGAGCGTCGCATATGAGGATATGAGCGAGTACGCGCAGCATGTGATCAAGGCGCTGAATCTTGAGGCGCACCCCGAAGGCGGATGGTACCGGCAGACCTGGCTGAGCCTGCAGGCCGCAGCGGGGATGGCGACGCGACAGGCTGCGGAACACGAGGACGTACAGCGTGGCGTCAGCGCTACCGTCACGTCAGCAGATTCCGACGCTACCGGCATCACCACCACACCGGCGGATCCAGATAACGCATACGCGGCAACGGAAGCGGATTTGAAATCGATGAAGGCTACGGAGGGTCGACCACTAGCTTCGCTGATCTACTTCCTGCTTGCGGAAGGCGACGCAAGCGCCTGGCACAAGGTGGACGCCACCGAGATCTGGCTCTGGCACGGACCTGCCACCGTCGGCCTTGAGCTGGGCGGCTACGGTGACGCCCCGGCCGAGGAGTCCGGCCGCACGCTCTACACGCTCGGACAAGGCATCGCCTCAGCCGGTTCAACAAACGACGGCATAGCATCCGCAGCGGCACCTATCGGCCAAGTGGTCATCCCTGAAGGCTGCTGGCAACGCACTGTTCCCGGCAAAGGCGACGCGTTGGTTTCCTGCGTGGTGAGTCCCGGTTTCACCTTCGATGGTTTCACACTTGAGTAGGGCAGAACAATGGACTATTCCAACCATTCCTATCGGGATTTCGCTTCGTGGGCACACACGTTTTCGCAATACACCAATCAATCATTAGCTGGAGCCAGTTTGCTTGTTGACGAGGCCGGCAGCAACAACGCCGAAAGCAACACCCGGCTCCGCAATCAGGCCGAAGCTTGGGGAATGAATGTCATCGAATCGGATTCATCGGCTGTTTCTAAAGACACAAAGGGCGATTCAGCAGCACCTTCACAGCGTTCAAATGTGGATTCCGATTTACCAATTGCCGATAATTCCATAAACAGCAAGCCATTCGTTTACCGCTACATTCCTGAATCCGACAACGCTGACACGCAAGACAGCAACCTCTTGAATGCCGGAACCCCAGCGATTCCCGATATGCGACAGGCTAGCGGACTGGAAGCGATGGACTACGCGCAGGCGCACATGCCCGTCACCCGTGAACTGATGAAAAGACTTACCGGACGCGGTTCGGCAAACCATAACGAATGTAATACATACGCCAAACATGGCACGACAAACGAAGCCAACAATCAGCAGCCGGAAACCGTCATGAATGCCTCACCCATTGATTTCAGCGACGCCCGCATAGCAACCTGCCTGATTCTCGAACCCAAAACCGCCGTGCTGCTGCGTGAGCTCAAGGCGGCTAGAGCTCAAGTTGGCGTGTGTTGTGAGCCCGGCGGCGTGGACGAGCGCGTCGCCGAGCAGTTACGCGCCGAAGGCATTGCCGTAGAGGCCAAAAACGACTGGACTTCTGAGCAATACCATGACGGGGCACTGCGGCTCCTGGACACGCTCAATCCCAACATCATCATCGACGACGGGGCCAGTTTCGCCCGTCTCGCCGCCCGCGAGCGCCCGGAAATCGTCGAAAACCTCATCGGTGTGGCCGAGGAGACGACCAGCGGCGTCCGCGCCTTCCAAGCCATGCAGGACGACGACGCACTGCCCTACCCCGTCGTCGCCGTCAACGACAGCGCGCTGAAAACCGACTTCGACAACGCCCATGGCACCGGCGAGACCTGCGTGACCACTATCCAGGAACTCCTTGGCGCGCAATGGTTCGCGGGCAGGAACGTCACCGTCATCGGCTTTGGACCGGTCGGGCGCGGCTTCGCGTTGCGCGTGCGGGCGCTCGGCGCACACGTCACCGTCTGCGACATCGATCCGGTCGCCTGTCTCAAGGCGGTATTCGAAGGCTTCCCCGCTGCCGATATCGATGAGGCCCTGCCCGAAACCGATATGGCCGTCTCCGCCACCGGCGTGCGGCACACACTTGCGCTTGAGCACCTGCGTTTGATGAAACCGAACGCCATGCTCACCGTCGTCGGCGGCATTGCCGACGAGATCGCTCTGGACGATATCCCCTCGTTCCACCGCCAGCCCGGACGCGACGTCACCACCATCCGCGTCCCCGACGGGCCGGAACTCACGCTGCTCGCGCAAGGCGACGGCGTCAACTACACTGCCGGCGGAGGCAATCCCATCGAAATCATGGATCTGAGCTTCGCCGTCCAGCTGAGCGCGGTCGCCCACCTCATCAAAAACCAAGGAAACCTGCCGAACGAGGTCATCCGTCTCGATGCCGCCACCGACCGCGAAATCGCCGGCATCGCCTTGCAGGTCCGTGGCTACCAGGCAAGCCACGCGGTCGCCGACAATGGTTACAGCTGGAAGACCACCCGTTTCGACGCAATGCAGGACTGATACTAAGTCCTCCGCAAAACGCAATGTAGTATTGCAATCGGAACGAACGGCGAAAACCTGCCACCATTCATTTCCAACAGCCGTTTTTGCCGCATAATAACCCATCAATACTCCACGGCAAGATGCACATACCTTGCTTTCGGACGTCCGCGCAATCGGCGATGCATCCACAATTTCTATGAGATAATCATTTCCAGTATCAAAGCAACGAAAGCGACTTATGAACCCGTCCCCCACTTCCCACGACATTGCCGCTAACGACCATGCCGGCGACCAAACCGTTTATCTCTACTCGGCGAAACTCGTCATTCCCGTGACCGCTCCCGTCATCCCTAACGGTGCGGTGGCCATCCGCGGCGAACGGGTACTGCACGTCGGCACACGGCGCTGGGTGCTCGGCGAGCTCAAGGAGGAGGGCATCGATCCAAGCGACGTTGTGGAACGGCACTTCAACGGGATACTGATGCCGGGCCTTGTCAACGCGCACACCCATTTGCAATACACCGGTATGGCCAGCGTCGGGCAAGGCCACTACAAGGATTTCCATGGCTGGGAACTGGCGTTCGACAAGGTCTATGCGCAGGCCAAGCAGACCAAGCCATGGAGGCAATGGGCATTCGACGGGGCGCGGCAGCTCGTGGAAAGCGGCACCACGGCGGCCGCCGACATCGTCACCGACATCGAGGCGGCGGGGGCGCTGGCCGCGCAGGGCCTGCACGGCATCGCCTACTGGGAGGTGATGAACTGGCACAACAAGGACTGGGAGGACCACGGCAAGAAGGCGCTCAGGGAAAGCCTCACCCGGCTCGAGGCGCTGAACCTGCCGAGTATCGGCATCAGTCCGCACGCGCCCTATACCCTGGATTCCGAGCCGTTCATCGATCTGCCGGACATCGCCCGCCGCCTCAACATGCGCCTGCACATCCATCTGGCCGAAACGCCACTGGAAGCCGGCTCGCATCCCGCGATCCTCACCACCTACACGGCCAAGGACTGGAGCGACGAGCGCTGGGCCAATTACCTTGAGCTCAAGAAACACGGCAAAGGCGCCTCGGCCATCCAGTTCGTCGATAGCCTCGGCTCGCTTGGCCCCGATGTACATATCGCCCATGGCGTCTGGGCCAACCGCGAGGACCGCCGTATCCTGCGCCAGCGCGGGGTTGCCGTGGCCCTGTGCCCGCGTTCCAACGAGATCACTCACACCGGCAAGGCCGCGCCCGTGCGCCGCTATATGGACGAGGGCAACATCCTTTCCATCGGCACCGATTCGCTTTCCAGCTCCCCAAGCCTCGACCTTTTCGACGAGGCCGCGATGGTTTACGCCATCGCCCGCGAACAGGGTTATGCCAAGGATGACCTAAGCCACCGAATCATCCGCATGATGACGCTGGGCGGGGCGGAATCGATGGGCATGCACGTCGGAGCCCAGCGCATCGGGCAGATCAACGCCGGCGCGCTAGCCGACCTCGCCTTCATCGACATGCCAGCCGAAACCCACACCCCGCGCGAAATCGAGCACGCGCTGGACGAGCTGGTACGCCACGGCGCCGGCCGCAACCGCGCGACGGTGATTTCCGGCAGACTCACCTATAACGACAACGCCTTCTGACTTGCACGAACATCCTACGAAGCCCTGTCCAAAGGCCACAAACCGCACCTTTCGAATATCAAATAACCCGTTATCAATTATCCAAATCATCCAAACGTGTGTCTGCGTATTTAAAAGTGATGATAAATGCTATGATGCAAACGTCAAACCTGTCGCGAGAGCACATTCGCACTTGCCGGTATGGTTTATGTGTATTCACTTCCCAAATAGCAAGAGGTCACCAATCATGTCATCACCATTGTCCAAACGCCTTGTCCGCACCCTCGCCGCCACGCTGAGCGTCGCCGCCCTGGCCGTGGGTGCCGCGGGCTGCGGTTCCGGAAAGTCCAGCAATACCGCGAGCTCCGCCAATTCGAACGACATCACCCAGCAGACCATGACGCCGGGAACGCTCACCATCGGCACCGGCCAGCCCACTTACGAACCATGGGTCATCAAAGACAAGCCCGAGTCCGGCAAGGGCTACGAGGCCGCGGTCTCCTACGCGGTGGCCGAAAAGATGGGCTTCAAGAAGTCGCAGGTCAAGTGGACCCGCACCACCTTCGACCAAGCCGTCGCACCGGGCGCGCAGAAGGACTGGGACATGAACATCCAGCAGTTCTCCATCACCCCGGAACGCAAGAACGCCGTCGACTTCTCCCCCAGCTACTACAACGAGACGCAGGCCGTCGTCGTCCTCAAAAACGGCAAGTACGCCAACACCAAGTCCCTTTCCGACCTGAAGTCCGGTGCCATCGGCTCCATGGTGGGCACCACCAGCTACGACTTCACCGTCTCCAAGATCAAGAAAGACGTCAAGACCTTCAACGACAACGCGGCCCTGGCCCAGGCGCTCGACAGCAACCAAATTGACGCGCTCGTGGTCGACACCCCCGACGCCGTCTACATGGTGCAGAGCGGCCAGGTCAAGAACGCCAAGGTCATCGGCCAGATCCCCGGCTCCGAGGACAAGGACGGCATGGGCATCGTTCTGCCGAAGGGCTCGAAGCTCACGCCGGCGGTCACCAAGGCCGTCAACGCCCTGCAGAAGGACGGCACCATCACCAAGCTGCAGCACGAGTGGCTCAAGGAGTACACCACCGACATTCCGATGCTCGAAAACTGAGTGCCAGGAACCTTAGCGATTCCGTTGCTTTGTGACCCTTTGACCAGCCAAGACAGCAATGTCGCAGCGGTTAAAGGGTCACACTATAATCATCATGTCAGGCCGTCATTCTCTTACAAGATTGGTCATCAATGCCGCAGACTGCAACACAGAACATCAGCGCCGTCGAGCTTGAGCGCGAAGGCTACCTACGCAAACAGAACCTCCGTTCCGTCGGCATCAGCATCGTCAGCACCCTCGTTCTCGCCGCACTCATCGTGATCGGCCTCAAGGTCTCCCCCGGCTGGCCAAATGTGCGCGAATCGTTCTTCTCGGGCAAGTACTTCGTCCAGTCGTTCCCGGCGGTGCTCAAAGGCCTGTGGCTGAATCTTGAAGTGCTGCTCTTCGCCACCGTGGGCGTGGCGATTTTGGGCACGGCGCTGGCGATGATCCGCATCAGCACTTCGCCATTGCTGTTCCCGTTGCGCGCGCTGGCGACGCTGTATACGACGTTCATGCGTGGCATCCCGATGATCGTACTGCTCTATCTGATCGGTTTTGGCATCCCCGGCCTCAACATTTTCGGGCGCATCCCCTCCGCAGTTCTCGGAACCATCGCGATAACCCTTGATTACGCCGCTTTTGTGGGCGAGGTCCTGCGTGCCGGCTTCCAGGACGTGCACCCCTCGCAACGCGCCTCAGCACGCTCCCTAGGGCTTACCAGCGGGCAGACCATCCGCATGGTCATCATTCCCCAGGCGCTGCGCAACGTCGCCCCGGCGCTGATGAACGACTTCATCTCCATGCAGAAGGACGCGGGCCTGATCTCCACGCTCGGCGCGGTCGACGCGGTGCGCGCGGCGCAGATCAGCGTGGCGCAGACCTACAACTTCACCCCTTACGTGGTCGCCAGCGTGCTCTTCATCTGCACCAGCGTGCCCTTCATCCTCCTGAACGACTGGTATTCCAAGCGCCTGCGCGGCCGTGAGCAGGGCATGGGTGTGGTATGAGAAAAACCACCATCAACCCACCAATCCGTTTCGGCGTCGAATTCTGAAAGACAGGCACCAATGAGCGAGACCAACACGCAGACGCAAGATACATTGTCGCAGAACACCCAGTCGCCGAGCACGCAGACGGATGTAGCCACCGATGCCGTCAAACCCGTATTGCATCTCGACAATGTGAAAAAGACCTACCGCAACGGCAAGGTCGAAAACCAAGTGCTCAAAGGCATTTCCTTCAACATCAACCCGCACGAAGTCGTGGCGCTGCTCGGCCCTTCCGGCTCCGGCAAATCAACGCTGATGAAATGCATCAATCTGCTCGAACGCGTCGACGACGGGCAGATCTGGCTCAACGGCACCGACATCACCGACCCGCGCGTCAATGCGGACAAGTCCCGCGCACGCATCGGCGTGGTCTTCCAGCAGTTCAATCTTTTCCCGCACATGAGCGTCATCAAGAACGTGACGTTGGGCGCCATCAAGGTGCACCACTGGCCCAAGGAAAAAGCCGAGGAAAAGGCACACGAGCTCTTGAAGCGCATCGGCATGGACAACAAGGCCAAAGCCTACCCCGACCAGCTTTCCGGCGGCCAGCAGCAACGCGTCGCCATCGCCCGCGCCCTGATGACCGACCCCGAGCTGCTCCTGCTCGACGAGATCACCTCCGCGCTCGACCCGATGCTCGTGGGCGAGGTGCTGGAAATGGTCACCGAACTTAAGGATCGCGGCACCACCATTCTGATGGCCACGCACGAGATGGAATTCGCCCATCACGCCGCCGACCGCGTGGTCCTGCTGCAGCAAGGCGTCATCGCCGAGAATGGCACACCCAAAGAAGTCATGGAGGAATCACAGAACCCTGCCACCCGCGAATTCTTCAGCCATTTCCGCGAAGTGTAAGCAATAGAAGCAGTAGAAAATGCTGTGCGGATCCACGCGGAAACGCAAAACCGCCAGTAACAATAAAACGCCGTACTCACATCAGCCATCAAACCGCGACATGATTACGACGTTTTGTTATTCGATATAAGCGTGGCTATCCCAGATCAATACCTAATTCACCACGTATTGTCAGGTTTCACTTCATTTCGGTAATCTCTAACGTCTGGTCGGCGTAATCCTGCAGCGCCGCCTTCAATTCGTCGGTATCCTTGAACTTGACCTGGCCACGCAGGAACTGCGTGAATTCGACGCGCACCTTATGGTCGTAAAGCTCCAGCCAATCTTTGGTGACGCAATACGGCTCGATGACACGCTCGTTGATGCCGGTCTCGTCGCTGTAGGTTGGTTTGGTACCAATCGAAATCGCGGCCGGCCAACGCCACGGCGAGCCTGCCGCCATGCGCATCTCATCTGAGGGCGCGGCAAGATTAGCGGCATTGACACCACTGGTCGCGTTGCCCTCGCTACCGGTACTTGTCTTCACAGCATCGCCGCCATCAGTACCTTTTCCAACGTTCTCGCCATTATCAATCGGCCCCAAATCAACCAGCCAACCGGCGTACACGCCGTCGACCGGCACATAGCCTTCGACCACCTGCGCCAGGTTCGCGGTCGGGAATCCGATTTCGCGCCCGCGCTGCTCGCCGTGCACCACCGCGCCTTCCACGGCATGGTCATGGCCCAGAATCTCGGCGGCGGCCTTCACACAGCCCCGCGAAAGCAGGAAGCGCACGTTGGTCGAGCTCCACACTCGCACCTTGCGGCAGTTGTTCTTCTTCGTCCATGCGCGCAGTTCGGCCTTGTTCATGCCTTCCCGCGGGTCTTGCGGCTCGCCGGTGCCTTCCGGCATCTTCGGCTCGAAATGCATGGGAACCCACGTATAGCCTGGTCCCAAATCATCAACCACATCGAGCTCGAAGACGCGTGTAGCTTCGCAAAGCTCCTGAATGGCTTTGATATCACCCTTGCGGTTCGCGCCCAAAGCCGCGTCCTGCCCGAGCACGAGCGTACGCATGCCGAGCTTGCCGACCATCTGGCCCAAGAAGAAGCGGAACGATTTAGCCGCGAACGCCATCGTATAGCGCAATACGAGCACACGGTCGACGCCGAGCTCGCCCATCATGCGGATCCGCTGGTCGACGGAACTCAGCGCCTGCGTGTCCACGAAATCCTTGGGCAGATCCATGTCGTCATGTTCGTCGGCGTAGGTGTGCGCGAGCGCCGGACGCGGGTCGAGAATCATCACCACGGCAAGAGAATCGGTCTGCTTCGCCAGTTCCACGACGCGCTTGATGACGGCTTGATGTCCCTTGTGCATGCCGTCGAACACGCCGATCGTCATCACCGCGCGCTTGTGCGAGCTCAGGGTGGGCCAATCCACCAATCCGTTTTCGTCGGGTGTCAACCTGGTGATCTTCATCAAAATCCTTTGTCTTGTTTATCGGAAGCCAATCCTATCAGCCATGCCGCATGTGCGGAAGACCCCTTTTCTTGAGGCTTTACCCAACTGCGGGAAAAACCACCACGGATTTCAGCTCATGGTTGTTTGCAGGCTCCACAATGCCAACGACTTCGCCAGTTTGTGGAAGATATACCGCCGCTGTACCACTGATCCCATCGTCTTGACCACTGTCGACATTGGACGAAGTCCTCTTATTTGTAGTGTCAACAATCGTGGTGTCAGCAATCGCCGACAACCTGTTGATCGATTCGATACTGGAATGATGCTCGGTATTCGCTTCAGTGGTCAATGTCATCGGCAGTCTACGGCCGAAACGCAGATTCTGGGCATCCTCATCACTGATGGGAATGGTTGGCATTGTGCGTTGGGCGGCCTCGAGCATCGTCAAGGAGCGTCGCCTGAGCTTATCGGCATCAACATCCAACACGGCCTTGTTCAAGGTCAGCGTCACACCCTCGCGATTGGTGAACGTGTGCGGCTTGGCGTGTGCCGTGACCACGCGTTCGGCCAATTGCGAATCGGCCAAATCGAACTTACCAACCCGCGTGCGACGCAACTTCGTCAGGTAGCCACCGACCCCTAAAAGCTGTCCCAAATCACGCCCAAGCGAACGGATGTACGTGCCCGTCGAACAGCTGATACGCACATCCACGTCAACAACAGGAGTTGTTGCATCTGCAGACCCATTCACGTTATTTTCAGTATCAAAATTATCGGTACTTACATCAACATTGCGAGCGCCCAGTACGGTGAACTTGCTGATGGTAACGGGACGTGCGTCAAGCTCTACTTCCTTGCCTTGACGGGCCAACTCGTAGGCGTGACGGCCGTTGACGCGAACCGCGGAATAGGCGCTCGGCACCTGCTCGATATCGCCAGTCAGATGTTCGTTGATGGCTTGTTCAATCTGCTGAATCGTCAGTACCCGAACTCCGCCAGAATCTCCGGCACGGGTTATTCCGCTATCGAAAGGCAGCGTTAAATCATTTGCCATCGCCAGCTCCGAAGAAGCGTGGGATGAACGCTCATGGGAATCATGCCCGTTCTTTGATTCAGGGTCAATGTCGCGTTGATTGACAACATCGTTACCGAAATCATCCGCCAATCTTACCAGCGCAACCGTGGTGATCTCACCTTCGGAATCATCGGTAGTGCTTCTCTGCCCAAGGCGAATGGTGGCCTCGTAAGTCTTGGTGTGATCGACGATGTAATTGAGCAAACGTGTGCCGTGGCCGAAACCGATGACCAGCACCCCCGAGGCTTGCGGATCAAGCGTGCCCGCGTGGCCGACGCGGCGCATGTGCAGTTCCCCACGTACGGCGGCCACCACGTCGTGGCTGGTCACGCCAAGCGGCTTGTCGACCACAACCAGCCCGGAAAGCTCCGGTTGTTTACTCTTCTTCGACACCATCATCCTCAAAGTCGGCGGCGGTCTTCTTCTTGCGAGGTTCGACATACGGATTCTCGTCACCAGCATACTTCGCGGACTCACGGGCCTTGTCGAGCTCCTCGTCGCGTTTATGCGCGGTGACCAGGATGTCCTCGATCTCGTGCGCCTCGCTTGGCACTTCATCATAGATGAACTGCAGTTGCGGGGTGAGCCGCAGACCGGCCTTCGCGCCAACCAGCGAACGAAGCCTGCCGGTGGCCTGCTTCAGCGCCTGTTCCGCACGCTTGCGCTCTCCCTCGGCCTTGCCCTCCTGCCCGAGCTGGGTCCAGTAGACGCGGGCAATCTGCAAGTCGCCGGTGACGCGCACATCGGTGATGGTGACGCCGTTCAAGCGTTTGTCATGCAAAGTGCGTTCCATCGACGAGGCAATGACGCGCTGGATCAACGCCGCGATACGCGCGGCCCGTGGATTGGTTCCTGCCATAACGTTTCCTTGATTTCTTTAAGGCACAACGCAACTCGCGCCGCCTTGACAAATATACGAATATATCTCTAAACATAGCGCTGTCGCCCGTCGCACACAACCAACAGCGCGACGGGCGACTAACGCTCAAAATCAGTTCGGCCTAACAATTAGACCGCCCTA